>NZ_CP150248.1:3257500-3981416 GCF_037975285.1 Ornithinibacillus sp. FSL M8-0202 | reverse complement strand
GTAGACACTGCGATGGTTTTATCGAGCAGATGTCGCCCCTGTGCTGGAAGCAACCGCAAGTATATTTCCGGAGCGTGGTCCTTGCTCATCATTCGGTTTTTCCTTTATGGTAAATCTTTTGTCCCAGCCACTTTTGTATTCTCTTTTCATTAACGGTATAATGAGATTTATACATTTGATGATGTTTAATAGTAAAGAGTGAACGATTTTATGTTAAAATATAGTAATAATATGTCCAGTCATATCTGTTAGGTATGATACATACATATTATAGAATTTCTAAATGCATTAACACCAGTGTTCGGAGGAACTATGCCAATGAAACTTCCTTTTTTTAAATCGAAGAATGAAGAAAGATTTATACAAACTGAAGAGTTAACCAACGTACCAGAACATGTAGCGATTATTATGGACGGAAACGGGCGCTGGGCAAAACGAAAGGGCCTACCAAGAATTGCAGGTCATAAAGCAGGGATGGATGTCGTGAAAAAAACGGTTGAAACGGCCGTTAAATACAACATCAAGGTTCTAACTTTATTTGCCTTTTCAACTGAAAATTGGAGAAGGCCAAAACAGGAAGTAGAATACTTATTACGATTACCTAAGGAATTTTTACATATTTACTTACCTGATCTAATGAAAAATAATGTACGTATTGAGACGATAGGTGATTTTGATTCCTTACCAGATTATACGAAAGAAGCGGTAAGGTATGCGAAGGAAAAAACGAAGAATAATGATGGATTATTACTAAACTTTGCATTGAATTATGGAAGTAGAGATGAAATATTAAGCGCCATTAAATTAATCATGAAGGATTTTGATGAAGAAAAATTTTCTCTTGAACAATTAGACGAGGAACGATTATCGCAATATTTATATACTAATCATTTATCAGATCCGGATTTATTAATTCGTACGAGCGGAGAACAAAGACTTAGTAACTTCCTCCTTTGGCAATTAGCCTATACAGAGTTTTGGTTTACGGATGTATTATGGCCTGACTTTAATGAAGAAATATTTGTCGAAGCACTTATGGACTATCAGAATAGGTCTAGGCGATTTGGAGGTATTTAAGGTGATGTATCATATATGAAGCAACGAATTCTGACAGGAGTTATCGCACTAATCTTATTTATACCACTTTTAATAATTGGTAATGAGCCATTTACGATTGTCGTATATTTATTAGCAACGGTAGGATTGTACGAACTCCTTAAAATGCATAAAATAAATTGGTTTTCGCCTCCGGGTATACTAGCTATTTTATTATTGTGGTTACTATTATTCCCGGCAGCGGATGTAGACTTTTCCATTTCTTTCCTTAATAACACTGCACAAATAATCGTAGTATTTGTTTTTGTATTACTTGCTTATACAGTATTACTAAAAAACAAATTTACGTTTGATGATGTCGGCTTTGTCTTATTAGCTGTATTTTATGTTGGAATGGGGTTTTTCTATTTACTCCAAACAAGAAATGGTAGTGATGGACTAGCCTATATCTTTTTTGCCTTCTTATTAATATGGTCTACGGATACGGGGGCATATTTTGCAGGACGGGCGTTAGGAAAGCATAAATTATGGCCAGAGATAAGCCCAAACAAAACAATCGAAGGAGCTGTAGGTGGCATTATCCTTGCGGTAGTAGTTGGGGTAATCTTTCATCTGATTTATAGCTTTCCATATAGCATAACGGCGATAATTATTATTTCGATATTGGTTTCCGTTTTTGGTCAAATTGGAGATTTAGTTGAGTCAGCATTTAAACGTCATTACGACATTAAAGATTCAGGGAAAATTTTGCCAGGACACGGTGGGATATTGGATAGGTTTGATAGTGCTATATTTGTATTTCCTGTTCTCCATTTAATCCTACAATTAATGGCTGGAAACTAAGTGAGGTTTAGATACTTTTTTCTACTTCAATAAAGGAAGGTGTTAGGCTTGACAACAGTAATTGCGTTTATATTTATGTTTGGGCTTTTAGTATTCGTCCATGAATTGGGACATTTGATCTTTGCAAAGCGTGCTGGTATGTTAGCACGTGAGTTTGCAATTGGATTTGGACCGAAAATATTTGCCTTTATGAAAAATGATACCTTATACACAATTCGATTACTTCCAATTGGTGGGTATGTGCGGGTTGCAGGAGAAGATCCAGAAATTATCGAATTAAAGCCAGGTCATCATATCGGTTTGGAATTTGATGATGAAGGTAAAGTAAATAAGATAATTGTAAACAACAAATCGAAGCACCCCAATGCCAGAGTAATTGAAGTAGAAAAAGTGGATTTAGACCATGAATTAATCATTCAAGGTTATGAAATTGATGAAGAAGATGAGCTTTTACATTTCGATGTAGATCGTAAGGCATTATTTGTAATGGACGAAAAAGAAACGTTAATTGCGCCATATGATCGACAATTTGCATCGAAAACACCTGGCCAACGAGCAATGCAATTGTTTGCTGGTCCAATGATGAATTTTCTTTTAGCAATCGTTATCTTTATTATACTTGGTGTTGTTCAAGGTGTTCCGGTAGATGAGGCAAGAATAAGCCAAATACAATCCGGTAGTCCTGCTGAAGAAGCGGGATTCCAAGCAAATGACGAGATTATTCAAATAGATGAGCAATCGATATCCACTTGGGAAGAATTTACTACCATTGTACGGGAAAATCCTAGTGAAGAACTCGAAATGACGGTATTACGTGATGGTGAGACACTTAACTTAATGGTAGTTCCGAAAGAAGTAGCTCCAATAGAGGGAGAAGGAGAACCAATTGGCCAGATTGGTGTTACCCAGGCAATGGAAAAAACGTTCTGGGGTTCCTTTAAGTATGGTGCAGAAAGAACCTATGAAACAACTTCTATGATCTTAACGAACCTCATGATGCTAATAACAGGTCAGCTAGGTATTGATGTACTGTCTGGACCAGTTGGTATATATGATGCAACAGATCAAGTGGTACAAACTGGTTTTATGAATTTCTTAATGTTGACAGCGATTTTAAGTATTAACTTAGGGGTTGTTAACCTTGTTCCGTTACCAGCACTTGATGGTGGAAGGCTGTTATTCGTTGGAATTGAACTAGTACGCGGAAAGCCAATGGCACCAGAAAAAGAAGGGATATTCCACTTTGTTGGCTTTGCGCTACTAATGCTACTGATGATTATTGTAACCTGGAATGATATACAACGATTGTTCTTGTAAGTAGTTGATACATTTAACCACTTGCCGTTAACTTGAAAGGTATAGTAAATTAAAAAATATTACCATTACTAAATGGTTGTATCTATTGATTAAAGAAGGTAGTATAGAAATAGAATAGGTAGCGTAACTGGGACCCTTGTCTTCATTTTAATGACAAGGGTTTCCATCGTTTCATAATATCCTGATTTGCTTAAGAGGCAGGAGGAATATAAGAATGGACATATCAAAAAAAGAGAAAATGAAATTATTGCTCCAGCAAATTGAAATGCCTGGGGAGCATGTTCAACAGTATTTTCAAGACAGTTCATTAGCCAAACTAGAAATCTTTAAGATAAAAAAAATATGGCATTTTCATATTGAAATTGAAAAGGTTCTCCCTTCCAAGATCTATCAAGAGCTGTTAACAAGACTAAAGCATGCATTCCAGCAGCTTGCCGCAATAGAATTAACCCTCTATCCAGGAGATAATCACTGTAGTGAAGAATTGCTATGTGATTATTGGCAATTATTTTTACAGTTAACACCAGATATATCTCCAGCATACAGAGATTTAGTTTTTAATCAAAAACCAAGAGTTAACGGTAATAAGATTATGTTAACTGCTAGAAATGAGGCAGAGGCGACTGCTTTAAAGAAACGTTTAGATGAGAATTTCAAAGCTTTCTGTCAAAAAATTGGAATCTCCTATTACCCATTAACAGTGGATGTCAAAACGGAAATGGAAGAGATTCAGAAGTTTCGTGAGCAAAAGTCTCTTGAAGACCAAAAACTCATTCTAAAAACGATACAAGAAAAAGAAAAACGAGATAAAGATCGAAATGTGGAAGAAAATCAGCCATTTGGCATAGGGTATAAAATCCAAGATGATGTAGTAGAGATGCAAGAAATCCAAGAGGAAGAAAAACGGATTACTGTACAGGGCTATGTATTTGATGTTGAAATCCGCAAATTACGATCTGGAAGAAGCCTATTGATTGCTAAGGCTACCGATTATACGGATTCCTTACAAATTAAAATGTTCTCAAGAAACGACGAAGATGCAGCGAAGTTCGAGCAGCTTAAAAAAGGAATGTGGATTAAAGCAAGGGGAAGTATTCAAACAGATATGTACTCTAACGAATTAGCCATGATGGCTAATGATATGCATGAAGTACAAGTTGCTTCACGCCAGGATACCGCTGAGGAGGGCCAAAAGCGAGTTGAATTTCATGCTCATACCACAATGAGTCAACTAGATGCGGTCGTTTCACCGGCTAGACTTGTAGAACAAGCGGCTAAATGGGGGCATAAGGCGATAGCGATTACTGACCATGGAGGAGTACAAGGCTTTCCCGAGGCGCATAGTGCTGGTAAGAAGCACGGAGTTAAAGTGCTATACGGGGTAGAGGCAAATTTGGTTGATGATGGTGTTCCGATTGCTTATAACGAAAGTGATGTCGATTTATTTAACGCAACCTATGTTGTTTTTGACGTGGAGACAACCGGACTTTCGGCTGTATATGATACGATAATTGAACTTGCAGCAGTAAAAATTCATCAAGGAGAAATAGTTGATCGCTTTGAATCGTTTGCTAATCCACATCACCCGCTATCTCAGACAACAATAGATTTGACGGGAATTACCGATGATATGGTTAAGGATGCGCCAGAGGTAAATGACGTTTTAAGAGATTTTTATAACTGGAGTGGTGACGCAGTATTTGTAGCCCATAATGCAAGCTTTGATATCGGATTTTTAAATCAAGGATATAATAAAATTGGTTATGAGAAAGTAACTAATCCAGTAATTGATACGCTAGAGTTAGCTCGTTTCCTATTTCCGGAATTAAAGAACCACCGATTAAATACGCTATGTAAGCATTTAGACATTGAATTAACACAGCATCACCGCGCTATTTATGATGCGGAAGCTACGGGTTATTTACTATGGAAGTTGGTTCAAGCTGTTCTAAACAAAGAGATTACGAACCATAATCAACTGAATGATCATATGGGTGAGGGGAATGCGTACCAACGCTCAAGACCTTTCCACTGTACGTTAATTGCCAAAACACAAGAAGGATTAAAGAATTTATATAAATTAGTATCGTATGCTCATATTGATTATTTCTACCGGGTACCACGTATTCCACGATCTGTTTTACAAAAGCATCGTGAGGGAATCTTAGTTGGTACTGCTTGTGATAAAGGTGAAGTGTTTGAAACGATGATGCAAACATCAGCCGAAGAAGCAGAAAAGGTCGCTGAATTTTATGATTATATTGAAGTACAGCCACCAAGTAACTATACCCATCTTTTAGAGAAAGAACTTGTTCAAAATGAAGCGCAAATTTTGGATATCATTAACAAGCTAGTGGCGCTAGGGGAGCGAATGAATAAAAAAGTAATCGCTAGTGGTAATGTTCATTATGTTGACGATCACGAGAAAATGTATCGGCAAATTTTAATTGCATCACAAGCGGGTAATCCTTTAAATCGTGTTACATTACCTGATACGCCGTTTCGAACAACTAATGAGATGATGGATTGTTTTAGCTTCTTAGGAAAAGAGAAGGCAGAAGAAATTGTCGTTGGAAATACACAAGCACTTGCCGATGAAATAGAAGAGATTTCCCCGGTTAAGGATGACTTATATACACCGAAAATAGAAGGTGCCGATGAAGAAATTAGAAACTTATGCTATTCACGAGCAAAGTTTATTTATGGTGATGACATACCGAAAATCGTAACAGATCGTTTAGAGAAAGAGTTAGATAGTATCATTAGCAATGGGTTCGCTGTTATTTATTTAATTTCTCATAAACTAGTAAAAAAATCGCTAGATGATGGATATCTGGTCGGTTCAAGGGGATCTGTTGGGTCATCTTTTGTAGCGACGATGACCGAAATTACAGAGGTTAATCCTTTACCACCTCATTATGTATGTCCAGATTGCCATTATAATGAATTTATTACGGATGGTTCGTATGCTAGTGGATTTGATTTACCAGATAAAGCTTGTCCAAATTGTGGAACATCACTTAATAAGGATGGACAGGATATACCATTTGAAACATTCCTAGGCTTTAAAGGAGATAAAGTACCCGATATTGATTTAAACTTCTCTGGTGAATACCAACCACAAGCCCATAATTATACTAAGGTATTATTTGGGGAGGATTATGTGTATCGTGCGGGTACGATTGGTACAATCGCGGAAAAGACTGCGTATGGTTATGTAAAAGGCTATGCATCGGATAAGAGCCTAGTCTTTAAAAATGCAGAAGTTGATCGGCTAGTGAAAGGCTGTACTGGGGTGAAACGTACCACTGGTCAGCATCCTGGTGGTATCATTGTAGTGCCTGACTATATGGAAATCTATGATTTTACACCGATTCAATTCCCAGCAGATGATCGGAAGAGTGAATGGAAAACCACACACTTTGACTTCCATTCGATTCACGATAATTTGTTGAAGCTTGATATACTAGGACACGATGATCCGACCGTCATTCGTATGCTTCAGGATTTAAGTGGAATAGATCCTAAAACGATTCCAACGGATGACAAAGAGGTCATGAAAATATTTTCAAGTACGGAATCGTTAGGTGTTAAGCCAGAACAAATTAATAGTAAGACAGGTACATTAGGTGTGCCAGAATTTGGGACAAAGTTTGTTCGTCAGATGTTAGAAGATACAAAACCAAAAACCTTCGCTGAATTAGTTATTATTTCCGGACTATCGCACGGTACGGATGTATGGTTGGGGAATGCCCAAGAATTAATAAACGATGGTATATGTCGATTACCAGAGGTTATTGGATGTCGTGATGATATTATGGTGTATTTAATGCATAAAGGGTTGGAAGCATCACTTGCCTTTAAGATAATGGAATCTGTACGTAAAGGGAAAGGCCTGCAGGATGAGTGGATTGTGGAAATGAAGAAGCATAATGTACCAGATTGGTATGTTGAATCTTGTAAGAAGATTAAATATATGTTCCCTAAAGCCCATGCGGCTGCTTATGTCTTAATGGCAGTACGTATTGCTTATTTCAAAGTACATTATCCAATTTTCTTCTATGCTGCCTACTTTACTGTTCGTGCAAGTGACTTTGACTTGGACACAATGGTTAAAGGATCGGAAGCTATTCGCAAACGTATAGAAGGGATTAATGCAAAAGGAAATGATGCTCCACCTAAAGAGAAGAGTTTATTAACGGTTTTAGAAGTTGCCCTTGAAATGTGTGAGCGTGGATTTTCGTTCCAAAAAGTGGATCTATATAAATCGAAGGCTAGTGAATTTGTTGTAGAAGGTAATACGTTAATTCCACCATTCAATGCAGTGGAAGGACTAGGAACGAACGCGGCTATCAACATTGTAAAAGCAAGAGAAGAGGGAGAATTCTTATCCAAGGAAGATTTGCGGGAAAGAAGTAAAATTTCTAAAACAATACTAGAGTATTTAGATAATCATGGTTGTTTAGAAGGCATGGAAGAGAAAAACCAGCTTTCATTATTCTAACTATAGTTTGAATTAGGTTTGAGAGGTGACTTAATGTGGTATATACATTGGGGTGCTACCTCTCTTTTTTTCTATGTCATCTACCCTAGCTGTAGTAAGTTTTACCTATAATTTTGCTTGAAAATAACGTTTGTATCCAGATACAATAATTTCAAATTATAGAAGGAAGTGTGTCTAGTGCCTAATTTGATTAAAAGTGAAGATCTTCATGAGTTTCTAGTTTTAAATCGACCTTCATTTGAAGAAAGGTTACTTAGTGTTGCTGTTAATGTACGAGATAAGATTAATGAGATACATGTAATTGGTAATATAAATCTACTAGATAATGCACATCAACTTGTACTTTTAATCGTAGATGGTAAGCTTAATGAAGTAGAAGAGTTTGCGAAAAAAGAAGGCATAGTTTGGGCTAAGCATGCCATGACGCTCAGCTTCAAATTGGAGTGGATTCGAGCAATCCGAAAAACTTTTTGGGAGTTTTTATACCATTTTGATACGTTAACAGGTCATAAGGTAAAGAGTAGTGAAAACTTCTATACAGAAACAAGTATATATAATGAGCTGGTCGACTCATTCACGAATAGCTTTTTTATTAGCTATTCCAAGTATAAAGATGAGTTAATTGAGAAACAGCAAAAATTAGTAAATAACCTTTCTGTACCAATAATTCCGATAACGCCAGACGTTAGTATTCTTCCACTGATCGGTACGATTGATACGAATCGGGCAAATGTAATCGAGGAGAAAGTCTTATTTGAAGTTGGTCGAATGAGAATCCAAACACTGATTATGGATCTATCTGGCATAGCTGAAATGGACAACGAAGCAATTCGATTATTCCTAAAATTGCTAGATGGTGTAGGTATGATGGGAAGTAAATTAGTTATCACTGGTTTAAGTCCAGAGATTGTTCGCAATATGATTAAACTAGATGTAGAATTCGGTGGTAAAGCAACTACAAAGGCCTCCCTTCAAAAAGCTTTACAAAATTATTTAAAAATCGAAACTAATCATAGTAGGGAATCCTTAGTTGATTTATTTTCCAAATAAAGAAATGTAAGGGCTATTTCTTCGTTATTTTCTTGCATAGCCATATTACTTATGGTATATTTTAGTAGTAAGTATCGATAGTATCGGACAAAAGAGTGGGCATTCCCACTCTTTCTTCGTAATCTGCCTACGTTGTGTAACATTCCCTTGCCTATTGGCAAGGGTTTTATATTGGTTTATCTTTTTAAATGAAAAATAGGCAGTTAGTCAATAATAAGATATAGTAAGTACAGCTAGAGTTAAAAGGAGGAGGGTTAGACTTGAGCTCTCAGGTTGTCAAAACAACAGAAGAACTAGTTAGGCCAATACTAGAAGAAAAGAATCTAGAGTTAGTCGATATTGAATATGTAAAAGAAGGAAAAAATTGGTTTTTAAGAGTCTTTATTGATAAAGAAGGCGGAATAGACATCACCGAATGTGGCGAAGTGTCCGAGCAATTGAGTGAAAAGCTAGATGATGTTGATCCTATACAGGAAGCGTATTTCCTAGAGGTATCTTCACCAGGAGTGGAACGCCCCATCAAAACTGTGGAAGACTTTGCTAAAAGTATAAACAAAAATGTTTATGTAAAGTTATTTGAACCAATTAATGGTGAAAAGGCATACGAAGGTATCCTAGTAAATTTCTCAAATAATATTGCTACTATTGAATACAAAGTGAAAACACGTAAGCAGCAAGTAGAGATACCATTTGAGAAAATTGCAAAAGCGAGACTCGCAGTTACATTATAAGGGGGAAAGAGGAAAATGAGTAGTCAATTGTTTGATGCAATTGAAAATTTAGGTAAAGAAAAAGGTATTGATAAGGAGATCTTAATTGAAGCTCTAGAAGCTGCATTAATATCTGCTTATAAGAAGAATTTTAAATCCGCTACAAATGTTCGTGTTGAATTAGATGAAAAATCTGGTACGATGCGTGTGTTTTCACGTAAGACAGTTGTAGAGGAAGTATTGGATAATCAACAAGAAATTTCGTTGGAGGAAGCTAAGAAAATTGATCCTAATTACGAAATTGAAGATATTATAGAAGTTGAAGTAACACCAAAGGATTTTGGTAGAATTGCTGCACAAGCTGCTAAGCAAGTAGTTACACAACGTGTGCGTGAGGCTGAACGAGGGGTTATCTTCAGTGAGTATTCAGACCGCGAGGAAGATGTCATGACCGGTATTATTCAACGCATTGACCCTAGATTCGTATATGTGAATTTAGGTAAAATTGAAGCGAAATTACCTGAGTCTGAACAAATGCCAACCGAAGAATACCAGGTTCATGATCGCCTTAAAGTGTTCGTAACAAAAGTTGAAAACACGAGTAAAGGACCGCAAATCTTTATATCTAGGTCACATCCAGGTTTATTGAAACGTTTATTTGAAATGGAAGTTCCTGAAATTTATGATGGAATTGTTGAAATCAAATCTGTAGCTAGAGAAGCGGGAGATCGTTCTAAAATTGCAGTATTTGCAGAGGATCCGGAGATTGATCCGGTTGGTTCTTGTGTTGGCCAAAAAGGGCAACGTGTACAAACAATTGTGAATGAATTAAAAGGGGAAAAAATTGATATAGTAGAATGGTCAGAAGATCCAGTAGTGTATGTTTCTAATGCACTAAGTCCTTCTAAAGTCATTGAAGTACTAGTCAATGAAGAAGAGAAATCTACTACTGTCATTGTTCCCGACTATCAGTTATCACTTGCAATTGGAAAACGCGGTCAAAACGCAAGGCTTGCAGCTAAGCTAACCGGTTGGAAGATTGATATTAAGAGTGAAACAGAAGCTCGTGAAGAAGGCCTGTTAACAGAGCAAAGCGATACAGATTACGCAGCTGTCGAAGAGGATTTATTCGAATAGGGGAGAGAAATGTATGGTAGCAAAACGAAAAACTCCAGAGCGTAAATGTGTAGTAACAAATGAAATGAAGCCTAAAAAAGAGTTAATCCGTGTTGTTCGGAATAAAGATGGAGAGGTCTTTGTAGATGCTACCGGAAAGAAAAATGGTAGAGGAGCTTATTTAACAAAAGACCTAGAAGTCATTAATAAGGCAGAGAAGACAGGTGTACTTAGTAAGCATTTAAATGTACAAATAGATGCATCCATCTATGAAGAACTAAGAGCATTTGTTCGTGATAATCATGAAAAGTAATTATTTAAATATTATTGGGATAGCATTTCGAGCCGGTAAATGTTCTACAGGGGAAGAAACGATTGTTAAAGACATACAAAAAACTAGAGCAAAATTAGTACTTATAGCAAATGATGTAGGTCCCCAAACACGTAAAAAACTGACAGATAAATGTCACACATATGGCGTTCCATATGTGATTGTATCCGATGATCGAGAAACATTATCAAATGCTATCGGAAAATCCCATAGAGTAGCTATTGCAATATTAGATGAAGGTTTTGCAAATAAACTAGAATCTCTACTCGGGTAAATAAATTCGGGGGTGAACGTATGCGTAAAATGCGTGTATATGAATATGCAAAACAGCAAAATATTACAAGCAAGGATGTTATAACCTTTTTAAAAGAGAATAATATTGAAGTTTCTAATCACATGTCTACGATTGAAGGCGACACGATAGCGAAACTAGATCAAAAGTTCTCGAAAAACCAAAGTAATCCTTCAGAAAAACAATCAAGTCCTGAGAAGAAGTCAAATGACCAGGATACGAAGAAAGAAAAAGGAACTAATTTGAATTCAAAACCGAATAGTAATAAACAAGAACAACATAATAAAAAACAAATGAACCATAACAAACCAAAACCTAATCATAATAAACAGCAGAATAAAGGACCAAAGAATAAAAAGAACAAACAGCAGAATAAGCAGTTTGTCGAGCAGCCTGCTGTTAAGGAAACACCAAAAGAAATTAAATATTCTGGAACACTTACAGTTAGTGAGCTAGCTGATAAGCTAAATAAGGAAGCTTCGGAAATAATTAAGAAGCTAATGTTCCTTGGTGTTATGGCAACCAAAAACCAAGACCTTGATGACGATGCTATCGAGTTAATCTGCGCTGAGTATGATGTTGAGGTAGAAAAAGAAATTATTCTAGAAGATACAGACCTAGATAAATATATGGAAGAAGATGACGAATCAGCTTTAGTAGAGAGACCTGCAGTTGTAACGATTATGGGGCACGTTGACCATGGTAAAACAACATTACTTGATTCTATTCGTAATACGAAGGTTACTGCTGGTGAAGCTGGTGGTATTACACAGCATATTGGTGCTTATCAAATTAAAAAAGATGGTAAAAAAATCACTTTCCTTGATACACCAGGACATGCTGCATTCACAAGCATGCGTTCACGTGGTGCGCAAGTAACAGATATCGCGATTATCGTAGTAGCGGCAGATGATGGTGTCATGCCACAAACAGTTGAAGCTATTAACCATGCTAAGGCAGCGGAAGTTCCAATTATTATTGCTGTTAACAAAATGGATAAAGAAGCAGCAAACCCAGATCGCGTTATGCAGGAATTAACAGAATATGAATTGGTTCCTGAAGATTGGGGCGGGGATACAATTTTCGTTCCACTATCAGCGCTTAAAGGCGAAGGAATCGATGATCTTCTAGAAATGATTATCCTTGTTTCAGAAGTTGAAGAACTAAAAGCAAATCCTAATCGTAATGCAACTGGTACCGTAATTGAAGCACAGCTTGATAAAGGTCGCGGTTCCGTAGCAACTTTATTAGTTCAAAATGGAACATTACACGTAAGTGATCCGATCGTTGTAGGTAATACATTTGGTCGTGTCCGTGCAATGGTTAACGATCTTGGTCAACGTGTAAAAGAAGCAGGTCCGTCTACTCCGGTAGAGATTACTGGATTAAATGATGTACCGCAAGCAGGAGATCAATTCCTTGTATTTGATGACGAAAAAACTGCCCGTCAAATCGGAGAAGCTCGTCAACAAAAACAAATCCAAGAAAATCGCTCTGAAACAAATAAGGTTAGCTTGGATGATCTTTTCGAGCAAATTAAGCAAGGTGAAATGAAAGAAATCAATGTCATTATTAAAGCGGACGTTCAAGGCTCTGTTGAGGCGTTAGCTTCTTCACTTCAAAAGATTGAAGTGGAAGGTGTTAAAATTAAGATTATCCATACAGGTGTAGGTGCTATTACAGAATCAGATATTATTTTAGCCTCTGCTTCTAATGCTATTGTAATCGGCTTTAATGTTCGTCCAGATGCAAATGCTAAGAGCACTGCTGAGAATGAAAAAGTGGATATTCGTCTTCACCGCATTATTTATAAAGTTATTGAAGAAATTGAATCCGCAATGAAAGGATTACTTGATCCTGAATTTGAAGAAAAAGTTATCGGGCAAGCAGAAGTACGTGAAACATTCAAAGTTTCTAAAGTTGGAACAATTGCCGGTGGTTATGTAACGGATGGAAAACTTACACGTGATGCGGGCATTCGTTTAATCCGTAATGGTGTCGTTATATTCGAAGGTGAAATCGATACATTGAAACGCTTTAAAGATGATGTGAAAGAAGTCGCACAAAACTATGAGTGTGGTATAACGATCAAAAATTATAACGATATTAAAGAAGGCGACATCATCGAAGCATTTGTCATGGAGGAAATTGAACGGAAATGATCTTCTATCTTGAAGTAGAATGCATGATGTATGATGGTCACTCGCTTAAGGATAAGCGTTCGGTTATCAAAAGGATAATGGCTAAATTGCGGAATGATTTCAATGTCGCAGTAACGGAGCTTGATTATCATGATCTATGGCAACGAACAAAGCTTGGTGTTGTTACGATAACCAATGAGCGTACCCATGGTGAGCAAATAATGCAGGAAGTACTTCGAGTTATCGATACGTATTCCGAATTGGAAAGAACGATTACTACGATGGAAGTCGTATAAGCAATCGGGAATACATGTGTTTAAGTAAAGAGGTGATTACTATGAGTAATTTACGAGCTAATCGAGTTGCAGAGCAAATGAAAAAAGAACTTGGTGAAATCTTAACTAGAAAAATTAAAGATCCCCGTGTTGGTTTTGTAACAGTGACCGATGTTGAAGTGACAGGTGACTTGCAACAAGCAACGGTATATATTTCTGTTCTTGGCGATGATGCTAAGAAACAGGATACATTACTTGGCCTTGCAAAGGCGAAAGGATTTATCCGCTCAGAAATTGGGAATCGAATTCGTTTAAGAAAAACACCAGAAATTACCTTTGAATTTGATGAAGCACTTGAATATGGAAATCGTATTGAAACGATATTACGTGATATAAATAAGCAATAAGTGAATATGTCTCGGATAAAAATCTGGCTCCTTTGGGTCAGATTTTTATTAGGAAAAGGGTAGAGATTTGGGACAACTGAGGTTTAAGTAGCATTTCAATGAAGCAAATACAATTGCTTGGATTTTAGTATAACCCCATTGTCTCATTCCCTTTTACATAAGGAAATTTTGAAATAGCTTAAAGTATAGACCTTTGGGGGTTATAATGGAATGGATGGTATTTTACCACTTTGGAAGCCAAAAGGTTTCACGTCACATGATTGTGTGATGAAAGTCAGGAAATTATTTAAAACAAAAAAAGTTGGTCATACAGGAACACTTGACCCAGAGGTAGAGGGTGTCTTACCAATATGTATAGGTCAAGCAACTAAAATCGTCCAATTTCTTACGGATACTACAAAAGTATACGTGGCAGAGCTTTCGTTAGGTGTGGCAACGGAAACGGAAGATGCACATGGAAAGATAATCGAAAAAGTAAGCGTAGAACAATTTCCTTCTAAACAGGAAATTAAAAACGTGTTACAATCTTTTAAGGGAGAAATCTTACAAGTTCCTCCGATGTATTCAGCTGTAAAGGTTCGAGGGAAGAAGCTATATGAGTATGCACGTGCTAATCAAGAGGTGGAGCGTCCTGTAAGAAAGGTGACGATACATGAGATTACGTATCTTCCAACTGATGATGAAGTCATTCGTTTCCAAGTGACATGTTCGAAAGGGACGTATATTCGGACCTTATGTGTTGACATAGGAAAAAAACTTGGCTATCCGGCACATATGTCGCAGCTAGTACGGGAAGAAACCGGTGATATTAAAAAGAATGATACAGTAGATTTTGATACCATCGAAAATGCATGCTTAGTAGGAAAAGGACAAGAACTACTTTTACCAATTACTAGAGGGTTGACCCATCTAGATACGTATTATGTTGATGATAATGTAAAGCGAAAAGTATTGAATGGTCAGAAACTCAAAAGACCAGACCAAGTGTTGCAAACGAAGCCTTTTAAAGTAATGTATGGTGAAGAATTATTGGCAATCTACACGATACATCCTGAAAAGGAAGATGAGATTAAGCCAATTCGTGTATTTAACGAATAACGGAAGTGCAGGTGAAAACATGAAAACAATTGAATTAACCTATCCCCATTCGATGCAAGCAAATGAATTGCCGGAGACGGTTGTTGCTTTAGGGTTCTTTGATGGTATCCATAAAGGTCACCAAACAGTAATTAAACACGCAGTATCTAAAGCAGAAGAGGAACATATGGAAAGTGCAGTCATTACGTTCTATCCACATCCTTCTGTCGTTTTGAAAAATAACCATGATGTAAAGTACATTACCCCGCTTAAAGAAAAACAAGAGGTTTTAGAGCGCCTTGGGGTTGACCGATTATATATCGTGACTTTTAATAAACAATTATCATCGTTATCACCACAAGAATTTATCGATCATTTTATTATCGGATTACATATTAAACATGTAGTTGCTGGATTTGATTTTACATATGGCCATAAAGGTAAAGGGAATATGGATAATATCGAGATGTATTCTCGTGGTAAGTTTGGGTATACCGTTATTGACCAAGTTTCCATCGATAATGAAAAGGTGAGTTCTACAAGGATTAGAAGTCTATTAGCTGATGGTGAGGTAGAGAAGGTAACGGAACTGTTAGGAAGACCACTTGTAACGAGTGGTACCGTAATCGAAGGGGATAAACGTGGAAGAGAAATTGGTTTCCCAACTGCTAATATAGACTATTCCGAAGAAGCGTTACTTCCGAAGCCGGGGATTTATGCGGTAGGTGTAATGATTAACGGATCACGATTGAATGGGATGGCTAGTCTTGGTCTAAACCCTACTTTTACAGAAAATCGTACGGACCTATCACTTGAAGTGAACATTTTAGATTTTCACGATGATTTATATGGTAAAGAAATTGTCATTGAGTGGTATAAGTTCTTCCGTAATGAGGAAAAATTTAATCAAGTAGAAGAATTAATCGAGCAAATGAAACAAGATGAACAATTAATCCGAAACTATTTATCTAAACAAATTTAAGTAAAAGATGGGATTGTTTCTATTAATCCCTTGCTTTTTTGCTCAAAAAGTTGTAAGATATAACAGTTAAAACCTTCGCTTGGCAAATCGAAACTCCGACGTTTGCTAGGGGACAGGGGATATCAATGAATTTAGGAGGTGGCCTAACATGGCTATTACAAAAGAACGTAAGAATGAAATCATTAATGAATACAAAGTACATGAGAATGATACTGGTTCTCCAGAAGTACAAATTGCTGTACTAACTGCAGAAATCAATACATTAAATGATCACTTAAGAATTCATAAAAAAGATCATCATTCACGTCGTGGTCTTTTAAAAATGGTTGGTAAACGTCGTAACTTACTAAACTACTTACGTAATAAAGACGTTACACGTTATCGTGAACTAATTAAAAAGCTTGGCTTACGTAGATAATGTAAAAAGCAGGAGTAATCCTGCTTTTTTTCTACGTTCATACATAGACGAAATTTACATTCCTGTTCATTAAGTATAAAATATAAGAATAGAAGTGTTTTATGAAAGGAGTACTATAAATAATGGCAGAAGATAAACAAGTATTCTCCACAGAAATCGCCGGTAAACCGTTCGTTGTAGAAATCGGAGAATTAGCAAAGCAAGCAAATGGTGCTTGTATGGTGCAATATGGTGATTCATCAGTACTCGCCGTTGCAACCGCATCGAAAGAACCAAAGGATTTACCATTCTTCCCGTTAACAGTTAATTATGAAGAACGACTATATGCAGTAGGTAAAATCCCAGGTGGTTTTATTAAAAGAGAAGGTAGACCTAGTGAGAAAGCAATATTAGCATCAAGATTGATTGACAGACCGATTCGTCCGCTATTTCCAGATGGATATCGTAATGAAGTACAGGTAATTAGTACTGTAATGAGTGTAGATCAAGATTGCTCTACTGAAATCGCTGCGATGATTGGGTCTTCTATTGCACTTTCCATTTCCAATATCCCATTTGAACAGCCAATTGCAGGGGTTCATGTTGGACGCGTGGATGGGGAGTTCATTATTAACCCGACAATTGAACAAGAGGCAAAAAGTGATATTGAATTAACAGTCGCTGGTACAAAGGATGCTATCAATATGGTGGAAGCTGGTGCAAATGAAGTACCAGAAGAAGTCATGCTGGAAGCGATTATGTTTGGGCATGAGGAAATAAAACGTTTAGTTGCTTTCCAAGAAGAAATTGTACAAGCTATCCAACCAGAAAAGTCAGAAGTAGTATTATTTGAATATGATAGTGCTCTACTAGAAAAAGTTGAATCAGAAGCAAAGGATAAGTTGCTTGCTGCTATTCAAGTAAAAGAAAAGCATGCTAGAGAAGATGCTATTAGTGAAGTGAAAAAAGAAATTTTGGCACGATACGAAGAAGAAGAAGCGGATGTTATCTCACAAGTGAGCGCTATTTTAGATAAAATGGTGAAAGAAGAAGTACGTCGCTTAATTACGAAAGAGAAAATTCGTCCAGATGGCCGTAAAGTAGATGAAATTCGTCCATTATCATCACGTGTTAGTGTCCTACCACGTGCACATGGTTCAGGATTATTTACACGTGGACAAACTCAAGCTTTAAGTGTATGTACGCTAGGAGCTCTAGGAGATGTTCAAATCTTAGACGGGTTAGATTTAGAGGAATCTAAACGATTCATGCATCATTATAACTTCCCACAATACAGTGTAGGGGAAACAGGACCAATGCGTGGACCTGGTCGTCGTGAAATTGGACATGGTGCATTAGGTGAGAGGGCACTTGAAAAAGTTGTTCCATCTGAAAAAGATTTCCCATATACGATTCGCTTAGTATCTGAAGTGTTAGAATCCAATGGTTCAACTTCACAGGCTAGTATTTGCGCAAGTACATTGGCAATGATGGATGCTGGTGTTCCGATTAAAGCCCCAGTTGCCGGTATTGCAATGGGTCTTGTTAAATCAGGTGATGATTATACGATCCTAACCGATATTCAAGGGATGGAAGATGCGTTAGGCGATATGGATTTCAAGGTTGCTGGAACGGAAAAAGGTGTTACAGCGCTTCAAATGGATATTAAAATCGATGGCTTATCGAAAGAAATTCTAGAGGAAGCATTAACACAAGCGAAGAAAGGTCGTATGCAGATCTTAGATTCGATGATGCAAACAATAAGTGAACCGAAAAACGAATTATCAAAATATGCTCCTAAGATTTTAACGATGTCAATTAATCCAGACAAAATCCGTGATGTTATTGGACCAAGTGGAAAACAAATCAATAAAATCATTGAGGAAACTGGTGTAAAAATTGATATTGAGCAGGATGGTAGTGTGTTTATTTCTTCTACTGATTCAGCTATGAATGAAAAAGCGAAACAGATTATAGAAGATATCGTTCGAGAAGTGGAAATAGGTCAAGTTTATTTAGGGACCGTGAAACGCATTGAAAAATTTGGAGCATTTGTAGAAATCTTTAAAGGTAAAGATGGATTAGTACACATCTCCGAATTAGCTGAGGAAAGAACGAACAAAGTGGAAGATGTAGTGAAAATTGGTGACCAAATTATGGTAAAAGTAAAAGAAATTGATCACCAAGGAAGAGTAAATCTTTCTCGTAAAGCAGTATTAAAGGAACAAAAAGAGAAAGCTGAAAAATCAACATTATAAAGACTAAGAAGAGAAGCTGGAAATCCAGTTTCTTTTTTCATGTCTAGATTTCATATCTTGTCCTCCTCCTTCATATAAATGAAAGGGAGGAGTGAGGTTAATGTATAACTATCGAAAACATATACATGTCATTGTTTTTGTCATAATCGTAATGGTATCGTTTAATATAGATCATAATCCGTTTCAAGTGGAAAGTCAGGCCACTTTCTCTCCAGTGGAAATAGTAAAAGGACAAGATCCACTATATCAAGAAATTGAGGAGAAAAGTGAGCGATATAATGAGGAACCGGAAGATGCCTACATAGATAGAGTGTGGAAGAAAATACCAGGAAGAAATGGTCGCCAAGTGGATATTGCTGCATCATATGAACGAATGAAAAAAGCTGGAGAATTTAATGAAGATTTACTAGTTTATCAACCAATACCACCAAAGGTTTCGTTAAACGATTTAGGGCCAGCCCCAATATACCGTGGACATCCTGATAAGCAGATGGTATCTTTCCTAATAAATGTTTCATGGGGAACAGAGTACATTCCGGACATATTAAACACCTTAAAGGAACAAAAGGTTAAAGCGACCTTTTTCATAGAAGGAAAATGGGCTAAAGAGAATGTAGAATACGTGAAAATGATTAAGGAACAAGGGCATACTATTGGTAATCATGCCTATAACCATCCTGATATGGCAAGATTAGGGAGAGCTGAAATAGAAAAGCAAATCAAAGATACAAATGAAGTACTCCATGCTATTACAGGCGAAGATTCAAAATGGTTTGCCCCACCAAGTGGTAGCTATTCAGACGAGGTAGTAAAAGTTGCTGATGAATTACATATGAATACAATCCTTTGGAGTGTGGATACGATTGATTGGAAGAATCCAACAGTAGATGTTATGATGAATCGTGTAATTGGAAAACTACATCCTGGTGCAACGATTTTAATGCATCCAACAGCCTCTGTTGCGAAGGGATTACCTTCCTTAATTACAGAGATTAAGGCGAGGGATTACAAAATAGGTTCAATCGATAAATTATTATCAGAAACACGATAGCTTGGTTACAGGAGGAACGAACTTGATAGAAAAACATACTAGCAAAAATGGACTACGAATTGTACTAGAAAAAATACCTTCCGTAAGATCAGTGACGATTGGTGTGTGGGTGTTAACTGGTTCAAGGAATGAAAATGAAATAAATAATGGAATATCGCATTTTCTGGAGCATATGTTCTTTAAAGGGACAAAGACACGTACAGCAACAGACATAGCGGAAGCTTTTGACTCCATAGGTGGTCAAGTGAATGCTTTTACATCAAAAGAATATACATGTTTTTATGCTAAAGTATTGGATACACATAAGGAGCATGCTTTAGAAATTTTAGCAGATATGTTCTTTAATTCATCGTTTGATTCAGACGAAATGGAACGCGAGAAGAAAGTTGTTTATGAAGAAATCAAAATGTATGAGGATACCCCGGATGATATAGTGCATGATTTACTGGCTAGAGCATCGTATGGTCGACATCCATTAGGCTATCCAATACTTGGAACCGAAGAACACTTGAAAACCTTTACTCCAGATACATTAAGGGAGTACATATCTAGTCATTATACACCAGAAAATGTCGTTATTTCCGTAGCAGGTAACGTCGATGTAGAGTTTATTTCTACAGTTGAAAGTTACTTCGGAAACTATAGCTCCAATGCGACACGTTCTATGGTAACTAAACCAACCTTCTTAAGTGATACGATTGAAAGGCATAAAGATACAGAACAAGCTCATTTATGTATTGGTTATAATGGCTTACCGGTTGATTCAGAAGATGTGTATAGTCTTATTATTCTTAACAATGTTCTTGGAGGAAGTATGAGCTCCAGACTATTCCAGGAGGTAAGAGAAAAACGTGGGCTTGCATACTCTGTATTTTCTTATCACTCATCGTTTTTAGATCATGGGTTACTTACTATTTATGCAGGAACTGGGAAAGAACAATTACCATTGTTAAAAGATACGATTGAACAAACGGTTGAAAACTTAATGGAAAAAGGTTTAACAGATAAGGAATTAAGAAATAGCAAAGAGCAATTAAAGGGAAGCTTAATGTTGAGTCTTGAAAGCACTAATAGTCGGATGAGCAGAAATGGGAAGAATGAGTTGTTGCTAAACCGCCATCGAACATTGGATGAAATGATTCAGGAGATTGACGCGGTTAGTCATGAGTCGATTAAACAGGTTATCGAGTTGACCTTTGGTAGTAAAGCACCATCTACTGCACTCATTGCTCCGAAAATTGGTTAACCAATTTAAATTCATTTGTGTACAAGTTTTAAAACATACTAAGATTAGTGGGTAAGGTCATCGACGGGTGACGTTACCCACTATTTTTCTTTTTAGAGGAATAGTTAGAAGTGAAAGAAAGCTCGAACAGCCTCACCAGCCGCCTGGCGGTTTAGAGGACACTGCGAGGTCCTTTCGAGCAGATGTCACACTTATACTGGAAGCAACAGCAAGTATATTTCCGGGGCGGGTCTGATACGCTAACTTTCATGTTCGGTTTATCCCTATGTTAGAAATAGCTTTGTCTCAAGCCTCTTTTTCCTTATAAGTCATTACTGTATTTTCTCCACATCTACTGAAACAATGGTTCTACTGTTGTGGGCTGGATAGCAGTCCATGGCCACTAATAGGTAGATTGCACGGTAGTCTTTTGTTGGTCGATATCCCTGTTTAGCTAACTCCCTTACCATCCTGTTATATGCATTATTAGAATATAACATAGGGCTAGTTTTTTTAGCATATACATATAAAAACGGGAGGAATTGGGGGGCTGAATCCGTGCGCTATAATGATATAAGTAATAAGGAAATAGTGAATATTTCTAACGGTAAACGATTAGGAATATTAGGGCAGACAGACTTGGAAATCGATGAACATACGGGGAAAATTCATTCGTTCATTTTGCCTAACTATAAATGGTTCGGTCTAAAGAAAGAAGGCGAAGTAGCTAAAATTCATTGGAATTCGATAAAAAAGATTGGCGAGGATATGATTATGATTGAAGCAGAATAGTGTTATGACGGCTAGTATCAACAGAGATACTAGCCTTTTGTGCGCTTGGCAGCGCTCCGAACTTAAGGGTGAAAGTCCCAAACACGCCGTAGTGGCGGAAGTGTATAGCTGACAGGCAGTGCATGCTCGTGAGGGAATGTGCGGAGGGCTTGAAGGCAAACTCTGGAACAGGCGACAATAACCATGTTGGCTGATAGAATCGGATAACCCTGCAAAAGAAGGGAGTGTCCAATCCCACAACAGGATTCTATAAGTTATGAGGACTGGGTTCAGAGGAAAGTTCGGTGACGTGACCCAAGGAGGTCTTATCGTCTCCACTTGGTGGTAACCCCCAGACAAGTCCGTGAGGGACAAGCTGGGATTATGGGTGGTAAGAAGTCAGAGCAGGGGATAGTAGTGATTAATCTCGCCAGAAAGGTCGCAAAGGCGAGAGATTCTGTACAGAGTTACAGAAGCAATCTTTCACCCAAAAGGTGGAGAATTGGTGCGAAGCCCGTCTGCCCATGGAAGAAAAGTCAACCAACTTAGGAAGCTGTCATGAGCCAGACAGAAGTCAGTGAGGTAGGTAGCCGAAGAACTGAGGTCGAACAGAAGGGTAGACCGTCTGGGGCGGAGTAACTTATGGGTGAAACGAACATTGTCTTAAATGACTAGAAAATCGTGGATACCAAAGGGAAGGAATACGAATCATGAACGAGCAAGAAGGAAAAGGTAACTTTCGTGAGGGATTTAGGAATCACCAGAGGAAATGGTATAGCCTTATGGATAAAATATGGGCATATCCTAATATGGAGGAAGCATTCCTGGAGGTAAAACGGAATCGAGGTTCTGCGGGAATAGATGGCGTGGATATTAGAGCCTTCGAATATGGTGTGGAGGATAATGTACAAATCCTTCAACAGGAATTATTAAGTAGGACATACAAACCAAGGCCTGTAAAACGAGTCTACATTCCAAAGGCAGATGGTTCTCAAAGACCTTTAGGAATTCCAACAGTACGAGACCGAGTTGTCCAAGCATCTGTGCGACGTGTGATAGAACCAATTTTCGAGGCAAAGTTCTTGGATTGCAGTTTTGGATTTAGACCTAAACGTAGTGCCCATATGGCACTGGAAAAAATCCAGAAAGACTTAACCGACGGTTACATATATGTAATTGATGCTGATTTGAAATCATACTTTGATACCATACCGCAAGATAGGCTGATAGAGGCGGTAAGGGAAGAAATTGTGGATGGCAGTGTTCTAAATTTAATCCAAAGTTTCCTCGAAGCTGGAATTATGGAAGATGGAAGCTTTTACTTGAATGAGAAGGGCACCCCGCAAGGTGGGGTTATTAGCCCTCTTCTCGCCAATATCTACCTTCATTCTCTTGATGAAGTCATGACAAAAAGAGGACATCGAATTACAAGATATGCCGATGACTTCGTAATATGTTGTAAATCAAGAAAAGGCGCTGAAAGAGTATTAAAATCAGTAATCCGATTCTTGGAGACAGAATTAGGTCTAATAGTACACCCTGAAAAGACGAAGATAGTCAACAATCTGGAAGAGCCATTTGTATTTCTAGGACACGAATTCACTAGAGGAAGATGGATGAAACCATCATCTAAATCGTTAAAGAAATTCAAAACGAAGGTAAAGGAAATTACTAGGAAGAATCAAACGGTCAATCTTGAAGATTTAGTTAGGAAAAGGCTGAACACCTATCTCCGAGGTTGGGGAAACTATTTTGGGCATGGACATGTCAAATCCTTATTCCAAGAACTGGATTCATGGATTCGAAGAAGGCTAAGGATGGTTCAACTTAGAAGTTGGAGAAAGATTAGGAAACTCCACAGAGAGCTGAGGAGAAGAAACTGGAAAGGCGAACTACCACAATTGCGAATGTACAATTGGAGAAGTTCCTTATCAACCCCAGTACACACAGCAATTCCAAACAAAAAGTTTGTGGAAATTGGTCTTGTTTCTCTGGTTGATATTTACAATGAACATCATTCCCAAAGGGAATAATCATGGAGGAGCCGTATGCGATGACCCGCACGTACGGAACTGCGAGAGGCGCATGAGTGATTCATGCGCCTACTCTATTTTTTGTCCCTTTTCATAACTAGCATTCACTATCCGCCTATAAAATCATAAGCTATAAAGAAAATGCTTTAACTTGATATGGAGATATTGGCTATTATCGATGACTTTTTATTTTGAGGTTGGAGGGTGTTCTAGGTAATGAAACAAATCATAGCTGTTATAGGTGGAGATGCTAGATATTTAGAGCTAATTAGACAACTGCAGGCTATTGAAAATATAGAGTTAGTTCTAGTAGGCTACGACAAATTAGAACAAGGATTTACAGGATTAAATCAAAAAGATTTTAATGAGTTAGATGTTGAAAATATAGATATTATTATATTACCTATTACCGGTGCAGATGAAGAGGGCAAGGTAGAGACGGTCTTTTCTGATCAAGATATTTATATTACAAAGGATTGGCTTGATCGACTGAAAGAGAGTGCGGTTATTTTTACCGGAATAACTACCAATCATTTATCGGAATTAGTTGATAATTCCGATAAAACATTAATTCCTCTACTGGACCGGGATGATGTAGCAATTTACAATTCAATTCCAACAGCTGAAGGTGCAATCATGATGGCTATAGAGAATACGGACTATACCATTCATTCATCTAAAGTAATTGTTGCTGGCTTTGGCAGGGTAGGAAATACGGTTGCCAATAAATTTGCAGCGCTTGGTGCAAAAGTTTCAGTAGCAACTAGGAATTCAACAGATTTAGCGAGAATTACAGAAATGGGTCTAACCCCAATCGCCTTAAATAAATTACCTTCTTATACGAATGAATGTGATCTTTTGATTAATACGATACCAGCTAAGGTAATTAATAAGGATGCCATTCAAAATTTGCCAGCAAGCGCAATCATTATAGACTTAGCTTCAAAGCCTGGTGGTACAGATTTTGATTATGCAAAGCAACGAGGTATTGAGGCAATTCTAGCAAGAAGTTTGCCTAGTATAGTAGCCCCTAAGACTGCTGGTAAAATACTAGCAGATGTCATCATTCAAATATTAACAAAGGAAAAGGAGTTATTATGATGGATTTAAAAGGGAAAAGAATTGGATTTGGTGTGACAGGTTCACATTGCACATATGAGGCAGTATTTGGTCCAATGGAACAACTAATGGAATTAGACGCGGAGGTTGTTCCAGTTGTTACTTATACGGTAATGAATGTTGATACGAAATTTGGTAAAGCGAAGGATCATATTGAACGAATCGAATCCATTACAGGAAAGAAAGTAATTTCTACGATGCCAGAAGCGGAGCCACTTGGTCCACAAAATCCACTTGATTGTATGGTAATTGCTCCTTTAACCGGTAATTCTATGAGTAAGTTTGCCAATGCGCAGACCGATTCTCCACCACTTATGGCCGCTAAGGCGACTATAAGAAACGGATCTCCAGTCGTGCTAGGAATATCTACGAATGATGCTTTAGGTCTAAATGGTGTTAATTTAATGCGTTTAATGGCAAGTAAACATATTTATTTTGTTCCCTATGGCCAAGACGATCCGTACAAGAAGCCTAATTCACTAGTTGCTAACATGGAATTATTATCTGATACAGTTTCGTTAGCTTTGGAAGGTAAGCAATTACAACCGATATTAGTACCATTTTCGAAATAAATTGTGATAGAATATATAGTTAAGATTCAGATAGTATTTAATAATTTTTATTCTTCTGGGGGAAGGGGTCATCATCATGACAAAAGAAACTTATAATGTAGCAGTAGTTGGAGCAACAGGGGCTGTTGGTCAAAACATAGTGAAATTACTAGAGGAAAGAAATTTTCCAATTAATGAACTAAAGCTTCTCTCCTCAAAGCGTTCTCAAGGAACAAAGATTATGTTCAAAGAGCAAGAATATACGGTAGAAGAAACAACGAACGAAAGTTTTAACGATATAGATATTGCTTTATTTTCAGCTGGTGGATCAGTGTCTAAGCAGTTTGCACCAGAAGCAGTGAAACGCGGTGCTGTAGTAGTCGATAACACAAGTGCCTATCGGATGGATGAGAAAGTACCACTAGTTGTACCAGAAGTAAATGAGGAGGATTTGGCATTGCATCAAGGTATTATTGCCAATCCGAATTGTTCGACAATCCAAATGGTAGCAGCATTAAAGCCATTAAAAGAAGCTTTTGGTTTGACGAAAGTTATCGTATCTACCTACCAAGCTGTTTCTGGAGCAGGAAATCAGGCTGTAGATGAACTAAGAAGACAAACAGAGGGATTTTTGAATAATGAAGAGGTTACACCAGAAATCTTACCAGTAAAAGCAGGTCGTAACCATTACCCTATTGCCTTTAATGCACTACCACAAATCGATGTATTCCAGGATAATGGTTATACATTTGAAGAGATGAAGATGATTAATGAAACGAGAAAAATATTGCATGCCCCTGAACTGAAAGTCACAGCAACTTGTGTTCGTCTATCATTTTTCACCTCTCATGCTGAAAGTGTTTATATTGAGGTAGAGAAAGCAGGGTTACGAACAGAGGATCTTTGGAAGGTATTAGAAAATGCGGAGGGGATTGTTTTACAGGACGATCCAACTAACCAAGTCTATCCAACACCCCAAAGCGCTGCTGGAGAAAAGGAAGTATTTGTTGGTCGTGTAAGGAAGGACTTAGATGATGATAAAGGATTCCACTTATGGATTGTATCAGATAATCTGCTTAAAGGAGCTGCATGGAATACCGTTCAAATTGCTGAACGTATGATTGAAAAGGGGTTCTTATTAAAATAGTTAGGTAGAGGTGTTTGAAACGTGCAGATATTAGTTCAGAAATTTGGTGGAACTTCTGTACAAAATGAACGCACTAGACAACATGTTATTCATCATATAGAACATGCACTACTGAATGATAATAAGCTTGTAGTAGTCGTATCTGCAATGGGAAGAAGTCCAGAGGCCTATGCTACGGATTCATTATTAAATTTAGTTCAGTATCCAGATCATGCCATCTCAGATCGTGAGCTGGATATGCTAATGGCTTGTGGTGAGATTATTTCTTCGGTTGTTTTATCGAATGAGCTAAGAAGAAAATCGATTAAAGCAATTGCGCTGACCGGGGCGCAAGCAGGCATCATGACGAATTCAGATTATAATCAAGCGAAAATAAAAGAAGTGAATCCAATTCGTATTTATAATGAGTTAAAGACACATGATGTAGTAGTTGTTGCAGGGTTTCAAGGTAAGAATGAAATTGGCGAACTCACAACATTAGGACGTGGGGGGAGCGATACAACAGCTGCTGCTTTAGGTGTAGCTTTACATGCAGAACGAATAGAAATATTTACAGATGTTAATGGCATTATGACAGCCGATCCACGAGTAGTTAAAAATGCCCGTGCTCTTGATGTGGTAACATACCAGGAAATTTGTAATTTAGCTTATCAAGGTGCTAAAGTTATTCATCCGAGAGCAGTAGAAATTGCTATGAGAGAAAAAATCCCAATGTTAGTTCGTTCCACTTATGAGGAGGACGGAGGAACATTGGTAACCAATATAACGAGTAAAAATAAGGCAGTCGATGTATCAGATCGATTAGTTACTGGAATCGCCCATTTAGCTCATATTACCCAGATTAAAGTTCAAACAAAAGAGAAGGAAGCTTATAGACTACAATCGGAAGTGTTTAAGGTAATGGCAGATGCGGGGATATCAATTGATTTTATCAACATTTCTCCTACTGGTGTCGTGTATACTGTTCCAGATTTACAAAGTAAAAAGGCTATTCATAAGCTACAAGAAAAAGGCTTTAATCCAACTGTCATAGAGGATTGTACCAAGGTTTCAGTAGTTGGTGCTGGAATGAACGGTGTTCCGGGTGTTGCCTCTAGAATCGTGCAAGCTTTAACCGATCAAGGAGTACAAATATTACAATCCGCAGATAGTCATACAACGATTTGGGTGTTAATTCCTAGCAAAGATGTCTATAAAGCAGTAAATGCATTACATGAGGAATTCGAATTAGCAAAAGGGCCGACAATTTTACATGACTTTATTATAGAAAGGTGAGTATATATGAATTTTGGTAAGATTTTAACGGCAATGGTTACCCCTTTTAATCAAGATGGGGAAATCAATTATGACGAAACAACAAAATTAGTAAATTATTTAATAGACAATGGAACAGAAGGCTTAGTAGTTGCAGGAACAACGGGAGAATCCCCAACACTCACAAAGAAAGAAAAATTAGAGCTATTCTCACATGTCGTGAAAATTGTTGATAAGCGTATCCCTGTCATAGCTGGAACAGGTGGGAACAACACACAAAGTTCCATAGAGCTAACAAAAGAAGCGGAAAAATGCGGTGTCGATGCCGTCATGTTAGTGGCTCCTTATTATAATAAACCAAATCAACAAGGACTTTACACGCATTTTAAAGTTATAGCGGAAGAAACGACGCTACCAATTATGTTATATAATATCCCAGGGCGCTCTGTGGTGAAAATGTCTGCAGAAACGATTATTGCATTAAGTAAAATCGACAATATCGTTTCCGTTAAGGAGGCAAGTGGGGACTTAGATCAAGCTGCTGAAATTATTGAAAATACGAGTGATGATTTTACCTTATATAGCGGGGATGACGGTTTAACTTTACCGGTGCTTTCCATTGGGGGAGATGGTATAGTCTCTGTTGCATCGCACGTAATTGGTAATGAAATGCAAGAAATGATTCAGGCATTCGAACAAGGTGACACAAAAAAAGCAGCAAAAATCCATCGCAAGCTCCTACCAGTGATGAATGGATTATTTGAAGCACCATCACCAACACCAGTAAAAGCTGCACTTAAAACGAAAGGCATACAACCAGGCGGTGTTCGCCTGCCACTAGTGCCACTAACAGCAGAAGAAGAAAGTAGAGTAAAGTCATTATTAGAAAATCTTCATTAAATAGATTGGCTAAATGGAAAATGTGCGCTTCTGGGAGCGAGTTATAAAAATATACCTAAAAGAGGTTGGGACATAACGAAAGAATTAAATGTAAAACCGAATGATACACGATACTAGCTACGGAAATATACGTAGACTCCTGCGGGAGGATAGGCATAGGGAGGCTGCTGAAAAAGTCTCTGAAAATCGCCAACAAAAATGTTTTGTTGGCGATTTTACTTTATAATTAGTGTCATAATAAAAATAGTGGGTGATTGTATGTTAGAAAAACAAGAAAGCCTTCCATTAAGTCCGTATTCTAATCTTTATGATTTGATTATAGAAAAAGACAATGAGTTACGCCGAATCAATGAGTTAATTGATTTTTCATTTATTTACAAGGAATTAGAGGATAACTATTGTTTAACGAATGGAAGGAATGCAATCTGCCCTGTCCGAATGTTTAAATACCTTTTGTTGAAACGGATGTATAAATTATCTGATCGAGATGTTGTGAAACGCTCTAAATATGATATGTCTTTCAAATACTTTTTAGATATGGCACCCGAGGATCCTGTAATTGATCCTAGTTCTTTAACTCAATTTCGTAAGTTACGTTTAAAAAATATCAATCTATTAGATTTACTGATTCAAAAAACAATCGAACTCGCTGTCGAACATGATTTGATTGACGTGAAAGCCACGTTAATCGTGGACTCTACACACTCCCATTCTCGTCATCGTTCGAGGTCAGCCGCGCAATATCTAAATGAACATGCGAAGGCTGTTAGGAAAGCAACTTATGAATTCGATGAAAGTCTCAAAGAAAAATACCCAGAAAAGCCAACTGATAAGCATGATGTAAAAGTGTCTATGGCTTATTGCGAGAAGTTGATTGAAGTCGTAGAGAAGGAAGATGTCCGTAACATTCCAGACGTGCAAAAAAAATTGAACTACTTGAAAGAGTTAGTGGAAGATTGCCAAGAGACAACGGAATACTCCGCCGATCGCGATGCGCGAACTGGTCATAAATCAGAAGACACGAGTTTCTTTGGTTACAAAACACACCTCGCTATATCAGAAGAACGTTTAATCGTGGCGGCAGAGGTCACATCTGGCGACAAAAGTGATGGAAAGTATTTAAGAAATCTGGTAGAAAAAAGTGAAAAAGCAGGTCTGACAGTTGAGACGGTCATTGGTGATACAGCTTATTCAGGGAAAGATAACTTAATCTTAGCTAAAGAAAAAGATTTTCAACTGGTTTCCAAACTTAACCCAATGTTGACAAACGAACGAAAAGACACGGGTTTTGAGTTCAATAAAGATGCGGATATGTATGTTTGTCCTGCTGGGCATTTAGCGACAAAAAAATATGTTAAGAACAGAAAAGACAGGAACGCTGAATATCAGTATCAATTTGATATCGAAAAATGTAAGGTTTGTCCATTGCGAGAGGGTTGTTACAAAGAAGGTGCCAAATCAAAAACACTTACGGTGAGCATAAAATCGACGGAGCATCAAGAGCAGAAGGCATTTCAAGAGACCGAATTGTTTAAAGAATTAGCTCGAGACCGTTATATGATTGAGGCTAAAAATAGCGAATTAAAGAATCGACATGGGTACGATAGAGCCACCGACTCAGGTCTCTTTGGTATGGAAATCCAAGGAGCCACCACGATATTTGTAACAAATCTAAAACGAATCATGAAGCTCATAGACCAAAAATAAGAGGAATATGAGCAAAAAAGGGATACTTTTTATGGCAAAACACATAAAAAGTATCCCTTTTTTGTTTTTTTATTTTATTATCACTTAAAATCCTTGAGTTTTTCAGCAGCTTCGGCATAGGTGAGACCCCGCAGTGCGAAGCACGAGGAGGCTAAGGCAGCCGCCCGGCGGCAAGGTAGACACTGCGATGGTCTTGTCGAGCAGATGTCGCCCCTGTACTGGAAGTGAAAGCGAAGTATATTTCCGGAGCGGGGTATTTGCTCATCATTCGGTTTTTCCTTTAGGATAAATTCTTTTGTCTTAGCCTCTCTTTCTGTAGGAATGTATTTGAAGGGAAACGCCCATACTATGTTTATAGTGAATTTTGGAAAGGAGTGTTTATTCATGGAAAAAGACACAGAAAAGAAAGAGGGACAAGAAGAACAATCTAACCCATCTTCCTTAGTACAAAAAATTCAGGCGCTAGGTCAAACGAATGTCCCACAAGCACCAGATTCAAATATCCATGTGTTATCCATTATCGGTCAAATCGAAGGTCACATACAGCTACCACCACAAAATAAAACAACGAAATATGAACATTTACTACCACAATTAATTGCGATTGAACAAAATCCTAAAATTGAGGGTGTCATTATTTTATTAAATACAGTAGGTGGTGATGTTGAAGCAGGCCTTGCTTTATCTGAAATGATTGCGTCATTATCTAAACCAACCGTTTCGATTGTATTAGGTGGTGGCCATTCTATAGGTGTACCAATTGCTGTTTCGACTAATTATTCTTTTATTGTGCCAACTGCAACAATGACTATCCATCCCGTTCGTCTTACAGGACTTGTTATTGGAGTTCCCCAAACATTTGAATACTTAGATAAAATGCAGGAAAGAGTAATTAACTTTGTCGTTCATCATTCCAATATTAAAGAAGAGAAATTCAAAGATCTGATGTTTGCTAAAGGTAATTTAACACGTGATATTGGAACAAATGTGGTCGGTACAGATGCAGTGGAATATGGCTTAATTGATGAAGTTGGTGGTGTGAAAGAAGCAATGCAAAAAGTAACGGAGCTTATCCATCAAACAAAAGGGAATCAGGAACAGGAGGTTATTCAATGATTCTATATACGCCTCTTTCAGAATCAGAGATATTCCCAACACCTGAAAATGTATACAGCAATAGACAATGTATTACATATGAAGGGAAAACATGTTTTGTAGAAAAGAATGATCAAGGTGAATACCAGATTGTGCAACTGTTGTCCACTGATCCACAAGATTATTTAAATCAAAAATTTACACCAGGTACGATTCTATCATAAAAGAGAATCGTTTAATTAGGTTGTCTATGATATACTATAGTTAATCAGCATGATAAATACCCTTGCCTAACACGGCAGGGGTTTGTTTTCATATCAGCAGCGAGTTGTAAGAGGTGAGTATATGGTAAAGAAAAAAGGGAGAAAGAGGAAAAAAAGCACATTAAAGAAACAAGTTCAGTTTGAATTACTTGGACTTTTATTTGTATTCTTAGCAATATTCGGTAGTGGTGCTACTGCGATTAGTGGTGGTGCTATTCCAAGTGGCTTAGAGCATATTTTTCGATTCTTTTTAGGAGTATGGTATTTTACTGCATCTTTATTTTTATTAGGTATTGGCCTATATATTATGATTAAGAGACGTTATCCTAATTTTTGGAACAGGAAATGGATTGGAATCTATATTATTTTACTAGGAACTTTGTTATACACACATATTCAATCCTATGAGAATTTACTTGCTTCATCCAGTAATACATCTATCTTAAAAGTGACATGGACAACCTTTTTTGATTATGTAGCGGGTAATGCCTCAACTGGTCAAGTTGGTGGCGGGATGATTGGGGCAATACTTTTTGCATTTTGCTATTATTTATTTTCATCTGTAGGAGCAAAAATCGTAGCTATCTTTTCGATATTAATTGGTATCATCTTTCTCACAGAATTTTCATTGGGAGATTTTGTTGCAAAACTAGTTTCACAAAGCAAATCTAACATGAAGAAATTACTAGATAAATTGAAAAATAGTAAAGCAGGAAAATCAGATGATAAGGTAGACGAGCTAATAGAAGAGGACTATGTCCCAACGGAACCAATTATCGAGACGAAAGAGGAGGCTTATCCTACCGTTACCTATGCTTTTGATGAGCAGCAGGTTGAACAAGCAGCTAATTCGAAGGAAAATCAACGAGATAGTAAGGATATGGAAATAGAAGATGAGGCGGATGACGATGTGGAAGTCATGCCAATGACAGAAGCGGAAAATCCGGAATACATTTTACCCTCGCCAAGTTTATTAACAGAACCTGCTCAGAATTCGCAATATCATGATAAGGCACAAATTCAATCCGTTGTTAGGAAGCTAGAGAGAACCTTTCATAGTTTTGGTGTAAAGGCTAGAGTGACAAAAGTTAATGTTGGTCCTGCTGTAACGAAGTATGAAGTATATCCAGAGGCAGGGGTAAAGGTGAGTAAAATCGTTAGTCTACATGACGATTTGGCATTAGCACTGGCAGCAAAGGATATCCGAATTGAAGCTCCCATTCCAGGAAAGTCTGCGGTAGGGATTGAAGTTCCAAATCAAGAAATTGCAATGGTCTCTTTACGCGAGGTGCTAGATACGATTACAACAAACCAAGCCTCCAAACTATTAGTGGGATTAGGGAAAGATATTTCTGGAGATGCAGTTTTAGCTGAACTAAATAAAATGCCACACTTATTAATAGCTGGTGCTACTGGTAGTGGTAAAAGTGTCTGTGTAAATGGGATTATTACGACGATATTAATGCGTGCTAAACCACATGAAGTGAAAATGATGATGATTGATCCGAAAAAAGTGGAATTAAATGTTTATAATGGTATCCCACATTTATTAGCTCCTGTTGTTACTGATCCAAAGAAGGCATCAAGAGCATTGAAGAAAGTGGTTTCTGAAATGGAAAGACGTTATGAACTATTTTCAGATACAGGTACGAGAAATATTGAAGGCTATAATGAATATGTTCGGAAATATAATCGAACAGTTGATGAGACGGAACAACAGCCGAACCTCCCGTATATCGTCGTTATTGTCGATGAGTTAGCAGATCTGATGATGGTTGCCTCCAGTGATGTAGAGGATTCTATTACGAGGCTTGCTCAGATGGCTCGGGCTGCAGGTATTCATTTAATCATCGCAACACAACGGCCATCAGTAGATGTTATTACTGGGGTTATTAAGGCTAATATACCGTCACGTATTGCATTTAGTGTATCTTCTTCAACGGATTCTCGTACTATTCTTGATTCTGGTGGTGCAGAAAAGCTTTTAGGGCGCGGTGATATGCTGTTCCTTCCAGTTGGATCCTCAAAGCCTATTCGTGTTCAAGGAGCATTTCTTTCAGACGATGAGGTGGAACGAATCGTTGACCACTGTATTGAACAACAAAAAGCTAGTTATCAAGAAGAGATGATTCCAGAGGATACGAATGATGTAGTAGAAGAAGTGGATGATGAACTATTTGATGAAGCAGTACAACTCGTTACAGAAATGCAGAGTGCTAGTGTATCGATGCTACAAAGACGTTTTAGAATTGGCTATACGAGAGCAGCAAGGCTAATTGATGCTATGGAAGCAAGAGGAATTGTTGGACCATATGAGGGAAGTAAACCAAGAGCAGTCCTTGTAGCGCAAACAGAAGAAAAAACTTCATAATATCCCTCCTATTTGAGTAAATTTATGAGGCTGGGACAAAACGAAAACAAAGGTAATAAAATACGAACAATCAGCACATTAGCCCTGGAAATATGCGGAGACTCCTGTGGGAGGAAAGGGCACTGCCTGAGACCCCGGAAGAGCTTTAGCTCTGAGGAGGCTCACCAGCCGCCCACGAACCGCAAGTATATTTCCGGGGCGGGTTTGATGCGCTAACTTTCATGTTCGGTTTATCCTATGTTCGAAATCGTTTTGTCTCAGCCTCTTTTTTTGGAAGATAATTGCACCATTATTATGAGTTTTCGATACATTGAAATCGCTTCAGGATAGTGAATAGGCCATTAGTATGTACTAAATCAAATATTCTTCGTAATTTTAGTTAAAACTATTTATTTGTTTTTAAAATAATGATATATTATTCAAGGTATGAGTTGTCAGTATTTGTCGGAATTTAAACACCTTACTGTTTTTGAGCAAATACTAGGGGGGACCTTATGTCCATAAAATCAGATTCTAGGCATTTATACTTACAAGTAATTGATAAAATTAAACACGATATTCAAGCGGGACATTATAAAGAAAATCAAAAATTACCATCCGAATTTGAATTATCTAGATCGCTTGGTGTTTCAAGAGCAACATTGCGCGAGGCACTGCGAATATTAGAAGAGGATAATATTGTGACGAGAAGACATGGAGTAGGCACTTTTGTCAATCAAAAGCCAATCGTATCTTCTGGCATCGAGCAGCTTAGTAGTGTTACGTCCATGATTGAGCACGCAGGTAAGAAACCGGGTTCTCAATATTATTCTACTGAACTCATTGAGCCTACAGAGGAAGAGAGAATTAAATTTAAACCATATGAACTTACTAAACTAGTAAAAATGGAAAGAATTCGAACTGCCGATGGAAAGCCAGTAGTGTTTTGTATAGATAAGGTGCCAGAGGAATTATTTCCTACTGAAGCAGCACACAAAGATGATTCATTGTTTAAGCTTATGGAAGAACATTCTGGAAAACGAATAAGCTATGCCATTACTTATATAGAGCCAGTTAGCTATCATGAAAAAATTTATAATATATTACATTGTGAGTTTGATCAATCACTTTTACTACTAAAGCAAATGCATTATACAGAAAATGATAAGCCAATTCTGTATTCTTTAAATTATTTTCGGTCTGATGTATTTAGTTTTCACGTTTTAAGGAAGCGGATTTAATATGTCTATCACTTTTAGGGGGTGATGTTCGGAATATAGGAATAAAGGCTTGGTAGTAAACGTACAAATACTTAATTTAAAAATGATAATGGGGGTATTTTCTATGAAGAAATTAAGTTTTCTATTAGTGCTTATCCTTGGTTTAGGATTAGTATTAGCTGCTTGTGGTGGAGACAATGACAACAGTAGCGACAATAGCAACAACAGTAATGAAGCAAATGGAGATACGGATAGTAAAGAAGGAACAGAAGATGCAGGAGATTTTAAAGTCGGAATGGTTACTGATTTAGGTGGCGTAGATGATAAATCATTCAACCAATCAGCATGGGAAGGTTTAGTATCTTTCGGTGAACAAAATGGTTTAACGGAAGGAGAAGGTTATGCTTATGAACAATCCAATGCAAAAGAAGAGTATGTTCCTAATTTAACTCGTCTTATCCGTAACGACTACGACTTAATTTATGGAATTGGTTTTGAACTGAAAGAAGATTTAACAACAATCGCTGAACAAAATAAAGATGTTCACTTCGGTATGGTAGACGAAGTAGTTGATCTTCCAAACGTTGCTAGTCTTACATTTAAAGAACACCAAGGTTCATTCTTAGTAGGTGTTGCAGCAGCGCTTAAAACAAAAACGAATAAATTAGGTTTTGTTGGAGGACTAGATTCTCCACTAATTAATAAATTCGAAGCTGGTTTTATTGCAGGTGCTAAATCTGTAAACCCTGATATTGAAGTAGAAGTGCAATATGCAGAGAGCTTCGGTGATCCTGCAAAAGGTAAGCTAATCGCTGCGAACATGTATGACAATGATGTCGATGTAATTTATCATGCTTCTGGTGGAACAGGAAATGGTGTGTTTAACCAAGCAAAAGATATTAAACAAAATAATCCAGATCGTGAAATTTGGGTAATCGGTGTAGACCGTGACCAGCATGAAGAAGGACAAGTTGGCGATCAAAACGTAACATTAACATCTATGATTAAACGTGTAGATATTGCTGTAGAATCCGTTTCTACGATGTCTCTAAATGGTGAGTTTCCTGGTGGAGAGCAATTAGAATTTGGTATCGAAGAAGATGGTATTGGCTTTGCTACTACTAACTCTGACGCGATGACTGAAGATATTATTAATACAGTTAACGAATGGAAAGATAAAATCCTTAACGGGGAAGTAACAGTTCCAGCAACTCGTGATGAATTAAAAGCATTTGAAGAAAATCTTTAAGAAACACCTGAGGCTGTCTGGAAGGACCAAATCCCTCTTGGGTAATAGAGTCCTTTTGGGCACCTCAATCTTTATACAAACCTAAGATCCTCAAATGAAGAAGATGCGAAGCATCTTTTTCATTTGGTGATTTTATTCGCATAGGAAAGTTTAGCAACCTTTTCAATTGCATAAGAAAAACGAACACTTTGCTGAAGAATGGTTACTATGGTTACTAGTTTCTGATTAGTAGCCTGAAGTTTTAAGTTCTCAGAATGAGTGATTTGATGGAAGATTTACCAGAAAGGTAGATGTCCTATTTTTTCTACAATAAAATCATATTTTATAAAAAATAATAGCAATAGAATAGAGATTTTAGAGGGGTGACATTAGTGGAATATGTGATTGAAATGTTAAATATCCGAAAAGAATTTCCAGGGATAGTAGCTAATGATAACATTACAGTCCAATTAAAAAAAGGTGAAATTCATGCATTATTAGGTGAAAATGGTGCAGGGAAATCTACTTTAATGAACGTTTTATTTGGGTTATATCAGCCAGAAGCTGGAGAAATTCGAGTGAAGGGTGAAACAGTCAAAATAACAAACCCAAATATCGCCAATAATTTAGGTATTGGGATGGTACATCAGCACTTTATGCTAGTTGAACCATTTACTGTTACACAAAATATCATCCTTGGTAGTGAACCTAAAGGAAAATTAGGTAGCATTAATTTAAAGAAAGCGGAAAGAGAAATACAAGAAATATCAGATCGTTATGGATTAAAGGTAGATCCTTCCGCAAAGATTAGTGATATCTCTGTTGGGATGCAGCAACGTGTGGAAATTTTAAAAACGTTATATCGTGGTGCAGAGGTGCTGATTTTTGATGAACCAACTGCAGTGTTAACTCCTCAAGAGATAAAAGAACTAATCGAAATTATGCGTTCCTTAGTTAAAGAAGGGAAATCTATTATACTGATTACCCATAAATTAAAAGAAATCATGGAAGTATGTGATCGTTGTACAGTAATTCGAAAAGGGAAGGGTATCGGTACAGTAGAGGTCAAGGATACTAACCCAGATGAACTTGCATCGCTAATGGTTGGGAGAGAAGTTAACTTTAAGACAGAGAAGCAACCAGCTAATCCAAAAGAGGTCGTTCTTCATATTAAGGATTTATATGTTCATGATGTGAGAAAAGTAGATTTAGTAAAAGGCCTGGATTTAGAAGTACGTGCCGGTGAAATTGTTGGAATTGCTGGTGTGGATGGTAATGGTCAGACAGAATTAATTGAAGCAATTACAGGACTGCGAAAGTCTCGTTCTGGAAAAATTCAATTAAAAGAAAAAAACATTACGAATCTTAGCCCTAGGAATGTTACGAAAAGTGGGTTAGGGCATATCCCACAAGATAGACATAAATATGGTTTAGTCTTAGATTATCCAATTGGCGCTAATATTGTACTGCAAACATATTATCAAAAGCCTTATTCAAAAGTCTCCGTTTTAAATTATAAAGCGATATACAAGAAGGCAAAAGAAATTATTGATGAGTATGATGTACGTACCCCGAGTGAATACACTCCTGCCCGTGCATTATCAGGTGGAAATCAGCAAAAGGCGATAATTGGCCGAGAGATTGACCGCTCTCCTGATTTATTAATTGCGGCTCAACCAACACGTGGATTAGATGTTGGAGCAATCGAATTTATTCATAATAAGTTAATAGAAGAACGTGATAAAGGAAAAGCAATTTTACTAGTTTCCTTTGAATTAGACGAGATCATGAATGTTAGTGATCGAATTGCGGTAATGTTTGATGGGAAAATTGTCGCTAATCTAAAGCCTGAAGAGACAAATGAACAGGAATTAGGCCTGTTAATGGCAGGTAGTACAATAAATGGGGCAGGTGATTCAAGTGACATCAAATAAAAAACTATTTGGTATAATTGTTCCGATATTATCTGTATTTCTAGGGTTAATTGTTGGAGCAATTATTATGATTGCTTCGGGACACAACCCGATAGATGGTTATAAAGCACTTTGGAATGGTGCCTTTTATGACGCGTTTACAATTGGTGAGACCATTAGAAGAATAACTCCTTTAATCTTAACAGGGCTTGCTATTGCATTTGCGTTCCGTACTGGATTGTTTAATATTGGTGCAGAAGGACAAGTTATCGTTGGCTGGTTAGCTGCGGTTTGGGTTGGTTTAGCCATTGATGCGCCAATGATTATTCATTTACCATTAGCTGTTCTAGCAGGAGCGATAGCTGGTGGGCTATGGGGATTTATACCTGGTCTATTAAAAGCGAAAATCGGTGTACATGAAGTAATTGTAACGATTATGATGAATTACATTGCTATGTTTGTTTCAAATGAAATTGTTCGCTCTGTTTTAACTGAAAATAGTACAACAACAGATAGAATAGCATCCACAGCCTCCTTAGGGTCCGAATGGTTGCAAAGCTTAACATTTTACTCGCGTATGCACTATGGATTCCTAATAGCATTATTTGCAGCTATCATTATGTGGTTTATCATTGAACGTACTACACTTGGTTATGAATTAAAAGCTGTTGGTTTTAATAAACATGCATCCAAATATGCAGGTATGAACGTTAATAAAAATATTATTCTGTCCATGGTTATCTCAGGAGCGTTTGCTGGATTAGCTGGTGTGATGGAAGGATTAGGAACGTATGGTAATGTATCCGTTATTTCAGGATTTACGAACCTTGGTTTCGATGGAATTGCGGTTGCCTTACTAGGTGCAAACAATCCTATAGGCGTAGTTTTAGCAGCCATTCTTTTTGGAGTGTTAAAAGAGGGTGCTGGAGAAATGCCTAGTGCTGGTGTACCGACAGAACTAGTGGATATCATCATCGCTATCATTATTTTCTTTGTCGCTTCTAGTTATATCATTCGTTGGGCATTACAGCGTGTTAAAAAGGAGGGGAAATAAATGCTTCATATATTAGATTCCATAATACCTACTGTACTATTCTTTTCTGCTCCCCTTATTTTTACTGCATTGGGAGGAGTTTTTAGTGAACGTTCCGGTGTCGTCAATATTGGGCTTGAAGGTTTAATGGTCATCGGTGCGTTTACTGGAATTGTCTTCAATCTTACATTTGCTGATGTATTTGGCGCGTGGACACCGTGGATTTCTTTAATTGCCGCTATGATTGCAGGGGCTATTTTCTCTATAATCCATGCCGTTGCATCTGTGTCATTTTATGCGGATCAGACTGTTAGTGGTGTTGCAATCAATATGTTGGCACTTGGATTAGGTATTTATCTGACAAAGATTTGGTATGGAAAGGGTCAAACCGATATGGTAGCAGAACCATTTAATTCCACTACAATACCATTCTTGTCAAAAATTCCAATTATCGGTCCTATCTTTTTTGACGGGGTTTATATAACTTCTTATATCGCCATTATCTTTGCCTTTATAGCATGGTATGTACTGTATAAAACTACCTTTGGATTACGTTTACGTGCGGTGGGTGAGCACCCAATGGCGGCAGATACGAATGGTATAAATGTATCTAGAATGCGCTATACTGCAGTTATTATATCTGGAGCGCTAGGTGGTTTAGGGGGATCTGTATTTGCACTAACGATTGTTTCTAATTTCTCCCATTCTACGATTGTCGGACAAGGGTTTATGGCACTTGCAGCGGTTATCTTTGGAAAGTGGCATCCACTAGGAGCTATGGGAGCTGCGCTATTCTTTGGTTTTGCACAAAGCTTGAGTATCGTAAGTTCTGGAATTCCTGTACTTGGAGATATTCCACAAATTTACTTATTAATCGCTCCATATGTGTTGACTATTCTTGCCTTAGCAGGATTTATCGGTCGTGCTGAAGCACCGAAAGCAAGTGGAGTTCCTTACATTAAGGGAAGTAGATAATCTATATTAAAACTGACTTGAAGCTATAAACTCAGGTCAGTTTTTTTTGGTTGTTTCCTTTATAAATGGTAAACTATGGTTATTAATAAAACATTCATTGATTATGAAAAAAGGTACAAACTAAAGATTAGCTTGTTTTGAATGTATAAAATTGGAGGAAGAGATATGGTTATGATTCAAGAAGATGTGAAGAATCTGAATGGTTTAAATTTACATTTGATACCAAATGGTAAATTCAAAACGGTAAACATCGTTATAAAATTTAAGGCTCCATTAAATCGTGAAACCATTACGAAAAGGGCATTGTTATCCTATGTGTTGCAGCAAGGTCCTAAAGAATATCCAAGCCGAAAGGAATTGCAAATCGCATTAGATAATCTTTACGGGGCTGTATTGTCTATTGATGGTGGGAAAAAAGGTAATCATCATATCCTCAGTTTTCGATTAGAAGTTGCCAATGAAAAATTCATCCCGAATGAGTCGAATATTATAGAAGAGGCGATTAGGCTGCTTAATGAAGTCATCTTTCATCCGAATGTTAGGAATGATTCCTTTCATGAAGATATTATCAATCGGGAAAAAGAAACCCTCAGACAAAAAATAAAGTCGGTTATTGATGATAAAATGAAATATGCCAATATGAGATTGATTGATGAAATGTGTGAAGGGGAAGCATATCAATTACATGTTAGTGGTTACGAAGAAGATTTAGATGATATATCAGCAACTGATTTATATCAATACTATGTGAAGCTATTAAAAGAAGACCAAATTGATATCTATGTGCTTGGGGATGTGAAGGAAGATAAAATCCAAGAGCTTATCGGAGCAAATTTTGAAAGAAAAATTGAAGGTACTGCCAATAAGGTAGTAGAAGAAGAACCGAAAAACACTTCAAAAGATCCAAAGGAAGTAATAGATAAACAACATGTACAACAAGCAAAGCTTCATATTGGTTATCGTACAAATATTCGTTTTCAGGATGAAAAGTATCCTGCCCTTCAAGTTTTTAATGGCATATTAGGTGCTTTTCCAAGCTCTAAATTGTTTATAAATGTCCGGGAGAAGAATAGTCTGGCGTATTATGCATCGTCAAGATTAGAGAGTCATAAAGGCTTATTGTTAGTATTCAGTGGGATCGCTCCTCAGGATTATGAAAAAGCAAGAGATATTATAGAAAAGCAAATGACAGCTATGAAAAATGGCGATATTACAGAAGATGAACTGAAAGAAACAAAGGATTTAATTATCAATCAATTATTAGAAACATTAGATCATCCCCAAGGAATAATAGAAATGCTGTATCAGCAGGTAATCGCAGGTACTATCTTACAGCCGGATCAACTCATCGAAAAGATTAAAGCAGTAAACGTGGAGGATGTTGTGGAAGTAGGTAAGCATGTTGTAGAAGATACCGTCTACTTACTCACTAGTGAAGGGGGATCAAATAATGGATAAGAAACAGTATACGCATATTGAGGAAACATTATATCACCGCAAGTTAGATAATGGATTATCCGTATTTTTATTACCAAGGCCACAAATGTCTAAAACCTACGCGATATTCTCGACCAATTATGGATCCATTGATCGGACATTTATACCAATTGGCGAAAGCGAGCAAATTACGGTTCCAGATGGCATTGCCCACTTTTTGGAGCACAAATTGTTTGAGAAGAAGGACCGGGATGTCTTTGCTGATTTTGGAAAAAATGGGGCATCCGCAAATGCCTATACATCGTTTACTAAAACGGCTTACTTATTTTCCGCAACAGCAAATGTGGAAGAAAATGTGAAAATATTACTGGACTTTGTACAAGACCCTTATTTCTCTGAAGAATCAGTTGAAAAAGAAAAGGGGATTATCGGACAGGAAATCAAAATGTATGACGATCAGCCTGATTGGCAATCGTTTATGGGAACATTGAAAAGCTTATTTCAAGAAACTCCTGTTAATATCGATATTGCAGGTACAGTCGAATCCATAAATGAAATTACGAAGGATGACTTATATACATGTTATAACACGTTTTATCATCCGGAAAACATGACATTTTTTATTGCGGGTAAATTTGATCCAGATGAAATGATGCAGTTGATTGAAGATAATCAACGTTCAAAGAGTTTTGATAAACTGGAAGAGATTCAACGCGATTATCCGAAAGAACCTATTGAAGTGGCTAAAAAGGAAAACAACATCGTAATGCCGGTTTCAGTCGCTAAGTGTACGGTTGGTATTAAAGAATCAACAGAAGAACTTAGAGGGGAAGGATTTGTTAAGAAAGACCTTCTACAGGATATGATACTAACGTATTATTTTTCGAAGAGCGGGCAGTTCTATGAAGAACTATATCAAGAAAAAATCATCGATTCGAGCTTTTATTTTGAAACGAATTTAGAAAAAAACTTTGGTTATTCTATTCTTGGTGGCAACTCAGATAACCCAGACCAATTTGTTTCGAAGCTGAAAGAATTGTTACTTTCGACTACAACACATGAAATACGTGAGGATGACTTCGAACGAATGAAGCGAAAGAAAATTGGTCAATTATTACGTTCTATGAATTCACTTGAAAATATTGCAAGTAAGTACATTCATTATCATACTGTTGGTGTGGATTACTTTGAATTAATTCCTATGATACAAAGCTTATCCGTGGAGGATGCAAATGAATTTTTAAAACAATGGATTACAGAAGAGCGATTAGGTGTTTGCAAAATTGTAGCAGAGTAAGGAGAAGAAATGGGGAACGTATTAATTATTGGAGCAAGTGGAGAGATTGGGAGTCAAATAGCGCTTCAATTAGGGCAAGAAGGTTATTCTCTCATCCTTCATTATCATCAAAATTATCACTCACTCGATCAGTTGAAAAAAGAGCTTCCAGATCATCAGTTGGTAGACTGTATTCAAGCTGATTTGACGAATGAACAAGGCATTAACCGTTTAATTGGAAACATTGCTTATCCAATTGATGCAGTAGTTTTCTCAAGTGGAATCGCATATTACGGCCTATTACAAGATACGCCGGAAAAAGTGATGGATGACATGTTATCCATTCATGTAAAAGCGCCATTAGCTATAGTGAAAAGTATCCTACCTGATATGATAAGAAGAAAATCTGGGAAGATCATTATGATTTCCTCTATTTGGGGGGAAATTGGCGCAAGTTATGAAGTGGTTTATTCGACTGCTAAAGGAGCGCAAAATGCATTCGTAAAGGCCTTAGCAAAGGAAGTTGGACCAAGTGGAATTACAGTCAATGCAATTAGTCCGGGGTTTATCGATACAAAGATGAATCCATTATCACAGGAAGAAAAGGCGCAATTAATGGAAGAAATTCCTCTTAATCGTCCAGGGAAGCCTGAAGATGTAGCCAATGCGGTTACTTTTTTGCTAAGTCAACAAGGTGCATATATACACGGAGAAATATTGCGTATTAGTGGTGGATGGGACTAAATATTTTCTTTCTTCCTAGTAAATCATGCATAATCAATAAAAAAAATCAAATACTATGCATGATGTATTATGAGAAGGAGGAATGAACATGTCTGTACTTGACAACTTTGACTCATGGAAGCAATTTTTAGCTAATAGATTAGAACAAGCTCAGTCACAAGGGATGTCTCAAGACACCATTTCACAAGTGGCTTATGAGGTTGGAGATTATCTTGCCAAAAGTGTTGATGCAAAAAATAGTGAGGAAGCGGTGCTTCGTGAACTATGGAATGCAGCTTCCAAAGAAGAGCAGCAAGCAATCGCCAATTCCATGGTAAAATTAGTCCAAAATCAAGCTAATCAATAATCGAACAACTGCTATAAAAGAGGTTAGGACAAAACGAAAAGAATTAAATGTTAAACCGAATGATACACGATACTAGCTCCGGAAATATACGTAGACTCCAGCGGGAGGATAGGCATAGGTGAGACCCCGTAGTGCGTAGCACGAGGAGGCTCACCAGCCGCCCGCGGAAAGCGAAGTATATTTCCGGAGCGGGGTCCTTGTTCATCATTCGGTTTTTCTTTAAGATAAATTCTTTTGTCCCGGCCTCTTTTATATTCAAAAATATAAATCTTTAAGGATAATTTGAATTAATAGCTTTAAACAATAGTCAAAATCATATATTATAAAGGTATAGGTACTTTGGGGTTAATTTGGGAAATGGAGAGTTTTGAGTGGCAAAAACAGAATGGTATTTAGAATATGAAATTCAAATTAATCGCCCTGGTTTATTAGGGGAGATATCTTCTTTGCTAGGGATGCTTTCGATTTTTATTGTAACCATTAACGGTGTCGAAAACGGTCGAAGAGGTATGTTGCTGCTTGCTGATAATAACGAACAGATTACACGTTTACGACTAATCTTACAAACGATGGACACGATTCAAGTGACCAAGCTACGTAAATCAAAATTACGTGATCGTTTAGCAGTGAGACATGGCAAATACATACATCGGGATGCAGATGACCGTAAGACGGTTCGCTTTGTTCGTGATGAACTTGGAATCCTAGTTGATTTTATGGCTGAATTATATAAACAAGATGGTCATAAATTAATTGGGATTAGAGGAATGCCTCGAGTTGGGAAAACGGAGTCCATAGTTGCTGCTAGTGTATGTGCAAATAAACGATGGTTATTCGTATCCAGTACGCTGATTAAACAAACAGTACGTAATGAATTAATAGCTGGAGAATATAGTAGTGATAATATTTTTATTATTGATGGTATTGTTTCACATCGAAAGGCAAGTGAAAAGCATTGGCAATTAATTCGTGAAATAATGCAGCTTCCAGCAATTAAAGTAGTGGAGCATCCGGATATATTTGTACAATCTACAGAGTATAATATTGAAGATTTTGATTACATTATAGAACTACGAAGTGATGAGGACGAGGAAATTACATATGAAGTAGTGGAAAATACGCAATTTAATCAGGATAATGGTTTTTCAATGTTCGATTATTAAATGGATGGTGTTAATATGGGAATAGGTGCGAGATTAAAAGAAGCAAGAATTGCAAATGACATTTCATTTGAAGAGCTTCAAGATACGACAAAAATACAGAAAAGATATCTTGTTGCAATAGAAGAAGAAAATTTCTCTGTTTTACCAGGAAAGTTTTATGCGAAGGCATTTATTAAGGAATATGCAATTGCGGTTGGACTAGATCCCAATGAACTGATGGAGGAATATAAGGAAGATATCCCTTCGCCAGAGGAGGATACTACCACGCAATATACAAGGATTCAACGGTCGAGAAAGGATAATATGCCAACGAAAAGTAGTGCTATCTTCTCATTTATTCCTACTTTAACTGTTGTTATATTAATCATTGGTATTCTCTTTTTAGCTTGGTGGTTTACAACGAAGAATGATGCAAAAGATGAAGAGACGCCAATCGAACAAAATGAAGGTGAGTTTTACCGATCCGAAAATAGTAATCCGAATACCGGTAATGTAGATGAGAATGGTGAAAACGAAACAGATGAAGAGTCTACCGAAGATCCTACTGATGCCGGTGATGATACAGAAGAAAATGTAGAAGATCAAGAGCTTAGCATAGTTGTTACTGAAGAAGGGCAAGTACCAAGACCACAATCTGAGCTTGAATTGACCAATGTTGGTGAGGAATTAAATCTAGAGTTTATTGCTACTCAAGATGTATGGCTTGATGTAGATAATGCAAATGGTCAAAAATTCTATGGAGCAATTGTAACAGCTAATGAACCGGTTGAATTAGACCTAACTGGTGAAACACGTATCTTACTGAATATTGGTAATACACCAGGTTTAACTGTTAAAATAAATGGTGTTGAGTTAGAATATCCTGTTGATCCAACATTAAGAGGAGCAGACCATCAACGTTTATGGTTAAACGTAGTTGAATCAAATGAATAGGATAAAAGAGGATGGGACAAAACTATTTCGAACATAGGATAAACCGAACATAAAAGTTAGCGCATCAAACCCGCCCCGGAAATATACTACGCGTTCCGTGGGCGGCTGGTAAGCCTCCTCAGAGCTAAAGCTCTTCCGGAGTCTCACCGATGCCTTTCCTCCCACAGGAGTCTCCGTATATTTCCGGGGCTAATGTGGTGATTGTTCGTTTTTTATTACCTTTGTTTTAGTTTTGTCCCAGCCTCTTTATCCCTTTATTATGAAGGAGTATGAAAGATGAATATACCAAATCGAATTACCCTATCCAGAATTTTATTAATACCTATTTTTATTCTATTAATGAGCCTTCCTTTAAATTGGGGAGAATGGTCTATTGGTGATAATACTTTACCAGTATCCCATTTTATCGCTGCTTTACTTTTTATTATTGCTTCTGCAACGGACTGGATTGATGGTCATTATGCTAGAAAGCATAATCTAGTTACCAATTTAGGGAAATTTCTAGATCCTTTGGCAGATAAATTATTAGTTTCTGCCGCTTTAATCTTATTAGTTGAAATTGGAGCAGCACCTGCATGGGTAGTGATTATTATTATTAGTAGAGAGTTCGCTGTAACAGGACTTCGATTAGTTGCTGCTGGTGAAGGGATTGTTCTCGCGGCAGGGAAAATGGGAAAATTAAAAACCGCTACGCAAATGATTGCTATAGCAGCACTTTTATTACATAATTTCCCATTCTCTTTTGTTGGTTTTCCATTTGCTACAATCATGCTTTATGTGGCATTATTCTTTACCGTACTTTCTGGTTACGACTATTTTGCCAAAAATATTCATGTTATGAGGGATTCTAAATAATGAAGCAGATTAAAGCAGAAATTATTGCTGTTGGTACAGAACTTTTGTTAGGCCAAATAGCTAATACAAATGCACAATGGATTTCGGAAAAACTCGCTCTCCAAGGGATAAACGTCTATTATCATGGTGTTGTCGGAGATAATTTGACCAGAGTTAAAGATACGTTTGCTTTGGCTAACGACCGATCTGATGTGGTTATTGTTACGGGAGGGCTTGGTCCTACAGATGATGATTTAACCCGAGAAGCATTTCAATTAATGAGCGGTTTAACAATGGTAGAACATCCTGCTTCCATGGAGAAAATAGAGGCTGTTTTTGCTAAACAGAATAGTCAAATGACCCCAAATAATCGTAAACAAGCAAGGGTATTTAAGGATTCTCTAGTTTTTCATAATCCAGTTGGAATGGCACCAGGTATGCTCGTTCACTACAATGATACGATTTGGATTTTCTTGCCAGGTGTTCCTCGTGAGATGAAAGCGATTATGGTAGATGAGGTCTTACCCATTTTAAGAAAAGAATTGAATCTAACGGAAATCATTAAATCGTATGTTCTAAGATTTATTGGAATTGGAGAATCGAAACTTGAACATGAACTAAAAGAGATAATGGAGCAGCAACAAAACCCAACCATTGCACCATTAGCACAAAGTAATGGCATTGTACTACGATTAACAGCTAAAGCAGCCAGTGAAGATGAAGCTATCGCTATGTTAGAAGAAACAAAGGCAAACGTATTAGCTAAGGTTCATCCATTCTATGTCGGAATGAATGATGAAACGATTGAACAATCTATTATCAATCATTTAAAAGAGCTAAAACTAACCCTTGCCTCAGCAGAAAGTCTAACCGGTGGGAAGTTTATCGAGAAAATCATCTCCGTACCTGGTGCCTCTGAAGTCTGCAAAGGTTCGATTGTTTGCTATGACGAATCAGTAAAGCGAGATGTATTAGGGGTTTCGGAGGAAATTCTTACATCTTATGGGACGGTTAGTAGAGAATGTGCATTGGAAATGTCTAAAAATGTAGCTCAAAAGCTACATTCTAGTATTGGCATTAGTTTTACCGGAATTGCTGGTCCAAATGCTGTCGAAGGGAAACCAGTGGGGACAGTTTATGTTTCTGTGTTTGTGCAAGATAAAGTTCACCTTGTCGAGAAATTTGAATTGATAGGGGATAGAGCTGGTATACGCCATCGTGCTGTTATGAAAGGTTTTGAACTTATATTTAATCTATTAAAACAGAATTTACTCGATTAATATTTCAATAAAAATCGATTATAGGTCTATGGAAATGCCTGTAATCGATTTTTAAAAGGAAAATACCTTATAAAAAAAGGGGAACATTTATTCGTTTTTTTGCTTGGCAAAATGATAAAAACAATGTATGATAGAAATAGTTAATTTAAGGAGGTAGTTTCGTTGAGTGATAGAAAACAGGCCTTAGACATGGCTTTAAAGCAAATAGAAAAGCAGTTCGGTAAAGGTTCCGTCATGAAATTAGGAGAACAAGCGGGTCAGAAACTAGCGACCACCTCTAGTGGCTCTCTAGCATTGGATATCGCACTAGGTATAGGTGGATATCCGAAAGGAAGAATTATTGAAATATATGGACCAGAATCTTCTGGTAAGACAACCGTCGCTTTACATGCGATTGCCGAGGCACAAAAAGAAGGTGGACAAGCTGCATTTATTGATGCGGAGCATGCACTTGATCCAACATATGCAAGAGCACTAGGTGTTAATATAGATGAATTATTACTATCTCAACCGGATACAGGTGAGCAAGCATTAGAAATAGCGGAAGCATTAGTGCGTAGTGGAGCAGTAGATATTCTAGTAGTGGACTCAGTAGCTGCATTAGTTCCGAAAGCAGAAATTGAGGGAGAAATGGGAGATTCCCATATGGGACTACAAGCTAGACTGATGTCACAAGCTTTAAGAAAACTTTCTGGTGCGATCAATAAGTCGAAAACCACTGCCATTTTCATTAACCAAGTCCGTGAGAAAATCGGTGTTATGTTTGGTAATCCAGAAACTACTCCTGGTGGACGTGCCTTGAAATTCTATTCATCTGTTAGATTAGAAGTACGTCGTGCGGAAACATTGAAACAAGGTAATGATATGATTGGTAATAGAGCGAAAATAAAAGTTGTTAAAAACAAAGTAGCACCACCATTTAAAACAGCAGAAGTCGATATTATGTATGGTGAGGGTATTTCTATAGAAGGTGAAATACTTGATATCGGTTCCGATTTAGATGTTGTTCAGAAAAGTGGGGCTTGGTATGCTTACCAAGGTGAAAGGTTAGGGCAAGGTAGAGAGAATGCTAAAGTATTCTTAAAAGAAAATCAAGATATTATGGATGAAATTCATCAGGCTATTCGTGATCACTATCAACTAGATGGTGAAGTGGAACGAGAAGAAGGCGAGCCAGAACAAGAAACACTTGATGTTTAAGCAATTTGTTGACTGAAATTGTAAAAGGGTCTTTCACCTTTACCATATATGCTATTCTTTAATGCGTATATGTTGGGTGAATAGACCTTTTTTTGTATACTAATTATTGGAAAATATATTCACTTTATTTTTGTCGATTCCTTGACATTATTTTTCGGGACAGATAAAATTAAATTGTATAATTTTATATTTTTATTATACGATTTTAAATTATTCATTGAATATGGTACATGCCGACAATTTAAATGAATGAACCGAAACAATTTTATAGCAAGAGGAGGTGAAAACGTGGAAGATTTAAATCTACTCATCTCCATTTTGCTTGCCTTATTATTCCTTATAGTCGGTTTGTTTGTTGGTTATCTGATTCGTAAATCTATAGCAGAAGCTAAAATTTCCAGTGCGGAGAATTTAGCAAAGCAAATAGTTGAAGAAGCACATCGAAATGCAGATGCCGCTAAAAAAGAGGCGCTTCTTGAGGCGAAGGATGAGAATCATAAACTTCGTCAGCAGACAGAGCAAGAATTACGTGAACGTCGTTCTGAAGTACAAAAGCAAGAAAATCGCCTGATGCAAAGAGAAGAAAATCTGGATAGAAAAAGTGAAACATTGGATAAGCGTGAGTTGATGCTTGAAAAACGTGAACAATCGCTTACAGAAAAACAACAACAAATTGAAGAAATGGAAAGCAAAGTGGAAGCAATGTTACATGAGCAGCAAACGGAGCTTGAGCGCATTTCTGGATATACTACTGATCAGGCAAGAAGCATCATTTTAGAGCGACTTGAAAAGGAATTAGCACATGAATCAGCAATTATGGTTAAAGAATCTGAGAATCGTGCCAAAGAAGAAGCAGATAAGAAAGCAAAAAGCATCTTATCTTTAGCTTTACAACGCTGTGCTGCAGACCACGTTGCTGAGACTACTGTATCTGTTGTGAATCTTCCTAATGATGAAATGAAAGGTCGTATTATTGGTCGTGAAGGTCGAAACATTCGTACATTAGAAACGTTAACAGGAATCGATTTAATCATTGATGATACACCAGAAGCAGTCATTCTATCTGGTTTTGACCCGATTCGTAGAGAAACTGCTCGTATAGCTTTAGAAAAACTCGTACAGGACGGTAGAATTCACCCAGCGAGAATTGAAGAAATGGTGGATAAAGCTCGTCGTGAAGTGGATGAGTATATACGAGAAGTTGGGGAAGAAACAACATTTGAGGTTGGTGTACATGGTCTACATCCTGATCTAATTAAAATTCTCGGTCGCCTAAAATATCGTACAAGCTATGGTCAAAACGTATTGAAACATTCAACAGAAGTTGCATATTTATCAGGTTTACTTGCTGCTGAATTAGGTGAAGATGTAAGATTGGCAAGAAGAGCTGGATTACTTCATGATATCGGGAAAGCAATTGATCATGAAGTGGAAGGAAGCCACGTTGAAATTGGTAAAGAGCTTGCAACGAAATACAAAGAACACGAAGTTGTAATCAATGCGATTGCCTCTCACCATGGTGATGAAGAACCTACTTCTATCATTTCAGTACTAGTAGCAGCTGCTGATGCTTTATCTGCTGCACGACCAGGTGCTAGAAGTGAAACATTGGAAAATTATATTAAACGTCTAGAGAAGTTAGAAGAAATTTCTGAGTCGTTCGCAGGTGTTGAAAAATCATTTGCCATCCAAGCCGGAAGAGAGATTCGAATCATGGTGAAGCCGGATGAAATAGATGATATAGATTCTGCACGTATTGCAAGAGATATTCGTAAACGTATTGAAAGTGAGCTTGATTATCCAGGTCATATTAAAGTGACTGTAATTCGTGAAACGAGAGCAGTAGAATATGCTAAATAACCGGTAATGAAGTAAGTGGGGGATAATAGCCCCCACTTTTTATATGTCCTTTTTTCATTGGATTACTTTGACATTAGCTAAAGGATATGAAAAACTAATAACATATTGAAATGATAAGGATGATTATTACGATGAAGATTTTATTTATTGGAGATGTTTTTGGATCTCCTGGAAGAGATATGGTACAAGAATATTTACCTAGATTAAAAGACAAATATAAACCGCATGCCATCATTATAAATGGAGAAAACGCTGCTTCAGGTAAGGGAATTACCGAGAAAATTTATAAACAATTTATGGGACTTGGTGCACAAGTGATTACAATGGGGAACCATACTTGGGATAAGAAGGACATCTTTGAATTTATAGATGATGCGAAGAATTTAATTAGACCTGCTAATTTTCCAGAAGGAACCCCAGGAAAAGGGTTAACCTTTATTAACATAAATGGAATTGAAATTGCAGTTATGAATTTACAAGGGCGTACATTTTTACCTGCAATAGACGATCCATTTACAAAAGCAGATGAATTAATTGCGGAAGCTAAAAAAAGAACTAATCTAATCTTTTTAGACTTTCATGCTGAAGCTACAAGTGAAAAACAAGCGATGGGTTGGTATGTAGATGGCCGTGTAAGTGCAGTAGTTGGTACGCATACACATACACAAACAGCAGATAATCGCATTTTACCAGGTGGTACGGCATATATTACAGATGTAGGGATGACTGGACCTTATGATGGAATTCTAGGAGTTGAACGGGAGGCGGTACTGAAACGATTTTTAACCAGTTTACCTGTTCGATTTGAACCAGATACCAATGGGCGCAATCAATTAAATGGGGTATTAGTATCTATTAATGAGGAAAATGGAAAAGCAACTAAAATTGAGAGAATCATGATTAATGAAGATCATCCTTTCTTTTCATAGGACTTCAAGTAGTAGGGGTATTTGAATTTTTCGAATTGTTGATGCATAATGAGGTTATAAGCTAACGGTTAAGAGAATATAGTAGCAGTAGGAACTATAATAGGAAATGAAGGAGGTACTAGTATTGGAAATATTAAAGGTCTCAGCTAAATCAAACCCAAATTCAGTAGCGGGAGCACTTGCGAATGTATTACGCGAACGTGGCACAGCAGAAATTCAAGCTATAGGCGCTGGAGCACTTAACCAGGCCGTCAAAGCAGTTGCAATCGCTAGAGGATTTGTGGCCCCTAGTGGAGTGGATTTAATTTGTATTCCTGCCTTTACAGACATTATGATCGACAACGAGGAAAGAACAGCAATTAAATTAATTGTTGAACCAAGATAGCCTACTGAATACATAGTGTTACGCTAATATGCGTAGCACTTTTATTTTTGCTTGAAGCATTATATTGTCCAAGTATTTTATCTCGTTGTAAGAAAGTTGCTAGTCGGTACCTTTATCCGGTTTATATTAAGCACCAGCCGCCACTATTACAAGTGAAGAATAGATTAAATTTAATTGTGTCGTTTTCTCACAATTATTGTTAAATTCTTGGAAAGGCTTTATACTGTAATAATGAGTAATGATACATATTTTTTCCTGACCATTAGAAAGGAGATCGTCTGATGAATGAAAAACAACGACTAGAACAAGCGCAAATAAATCCAGTTCAATCTACTGAATTTAATTCAGAGCAAGATAATATGGAACGTTTAAAGAAAATGTCTAGTGATGATTTAATTGCCAAATATTTTCAAACTAGTTATCAACCACCTGATTTAAAGAAAGCTAGAAAGCGTCGTAGAGAAGAAGTACAATTTCATTATGACTTTAGTATTCCAGAAGATATGCAGGAAATCGGAAAAGGGAAGAAGTTTCTCATCCGTACATATGGTTGTCAAATGAATGAACATGATACGGAAGTCATGGCAGGTATTCTCACAGAAATGGGATATGAGTCCACTACAGAAACAAGTGAAGCAGATCTTATCTTACTCAATACCTGTGCTATACGCGAAAACGCGGAGAATAAGGTGTTTGGAGAAATCGGACACTTAAAGCCACTAAAGGTTGAGAAGCCGGATCTAATCCTAGGTGTTTGTGGGTGTATGTCTCAAGAAGAGTCTGTCGTTGATCGTATCATGAAGAAACATCAGCATATTGACTTAGTATTCGGTACACATAATATCCATCGTTTACCACATTTATTAAAAGAAGCAATGTTTGGAAAGGCCCAAGTGGTCGAAGTGTGGTCCAAAGAAGGGGACATTATTGAAAACCTTCCAAAGGTCCGAAATGGGAAGATTAAAGCATGGGTAAATATTATGTATGGCTGTGACAAGTTCTGTACTTACTGTATCGTTCCAATGACAAGAGGTAAGGAAAGAAGCCGTAGACCAGAAGATATTATACAGGAAATCCGTCAATTAGCTGCTCAAGGTTATCAAGAGATTACGTTGCTTGGCCAGAATGTTAATGCTTATGGTAAGGATTTTGAGGATATCGAGTATCGTTTCGGTGATTTAATGGATGATATCCATAAAATTGATATCCCACGTGTTCGTTTTACAACATCCCATCCTAGAGACTTTGATGATCATCTGATTGAAGTTCTAGCAAAAGGTGGAAACTTACTTGACCACATTCACCTACCAGTACAATCTGGTAGTAATGAAGTTTTAAAACGAATGAATCGTAAATATACACGTGAAGATTATCTTGAGTTAGTTCGCAAAATCCGTGAAGCTATTCCGAATGTAACATTAACAACTGATATTATAGTAGGATTCCCGAATGAAACGGAAGAACAATTTGAGGAAACGATGTCACTTGTAGAAGAAGTTGGGTTCGAGGCTGCGTATACGTTTATCTACTCTCCTCGTGAAGGTACACCTGCAGCTAAGAAGAAAGATGATGTGCCAGAAGAAGTAAAGAAGAAACGTCTTTATCGTTTAAATGAACTTGTCAACAAGCAATCTGCGGATTCCATGAAGTCGTATGAGAATAAAGTTGTCAAAGTACTAGTTGAAGGCGAAAGTAAAAAAGATCCTGACGTTCTGGCTGGATATACAGAGAAGAACAAACTAGTTAACTTCAAAGGACCAAAATCTGCAATTGGTAAAATTGTAGAGGTAAAAATAACCGAAGCAAAGACATGGTCATTGAACGGTGTAATGGTTGAAAATACAGTAGAGGTGAAATAAATGGCTGAATATACTCGTACACAAATATTAGAAGAAGCAAAAAAATTAGCCGATATGCTTGCTAATACAGAAGAAATTGATCGGTTTAAGCAAGTGGAAGCAAAGATCAATGAAAATAAAAAAGTTCAAAAATTGATCCAAAAAATTAAGACGTTACAGAAGCAAGCAGTTAACTTCCAAGCCTATGAAAAAAGAGAGGCGCTAAAACGTATAGAGGAAGAGATAGATCGTCTACAAGCAGAAATTGACGAAATTCCAATTGTACAGGAATTTAAAGAAACTCAAATCGTTGTCAATGACGTATTGCAGCTCGTGTCTAAAACGATCGCACGCGAAGTAACGAATAAAGTAATTGAATCAACTGGTGGAGATCCACTATCAGGGAAAACAGCTACAGGAGAAAAAAATAGTGTAGGTTGTGACCATTAAGCGGTCGCTCTTAAAGAAGTAAGCATGTAAATAGAAAAGAATAGCGGAAGTGGCTGGGATACAAGAGGATTTAGTTTTAATTCTTTTAGTTTTATTCTCAGCCACTTTTTCACTTTACGAAGACTTTGTAAAATCGTACTATAAGGAAATCATGATTAAACGTGTTAGTAGTTGAAAAATCATAATAGTGACCATTTACATAAATTAGGAATAAGTGAGAATTAAAGAGACTGCTATAAAGGCTCTTTTGCTTTCCCATTAACCTTAAAAGCCCTGCTGTGAAACGGTTATTGCCCATTTTGCGAAATTCCTTTTTACTCTTTCTTCATTCATTATGCACTTTAGGTATTTGTCTTGCATAAAATGACTATGAAAAAAGAGGAGGTTTACGTCATTATGAGTTTTCTAGATAAAGACTACCGAGAAATAATTACAAAAGCGGTTATCGGTAAGGGTAAAAAATTCACACAGGCAACTCATTCCGTTTCGCCATCACATAGACCTACAAGTATCCTTGGATGCTGGGTAATAAATCATCTATATAATGCAAAGAAAAAATCAGAGGATACCATTGAAGTTAACGGAAGCTATGAGATTAATATTTGGTATTCTTATAACGATAATACAAAAACAGAGGTAGTTACAGAGCGAGTAACATACTGTGACTATATCCCTCTAGGTGTTTTAGATGAGAATTGCATTAACGATGATTATGATGTGATTTGTAAAGTATTACAACAACCTAATTGCTTGGAGTGCAGAATTTCAAACCAAGGAAATAAAATTCTTGTAGACATTGAAAGAGAATTTTTGGTTCAAGTGCTAGGCGAAACAAAAGTATTTGTTAAAGTAAAACCTAAAGCTCACAAACATCAAGATGAAGAGGAAAGCTGGGATTACGCACTAACCGAGGATGAATTGAGTGATTTAAATCCAGACTTTCTAGAAAGTAGTTCAACTAGTAGAAGTAAAGATTAATCAACTTACGGGGATGTTCCTCGTAAGTTTTTTTTTGGTAAATTGAGCTATAAGTCCTTCTTTTCATTTTATGCTATAATAATAGAATAATATGTAGGCTTTTGGAGGATTTTGTAATGGCAAAATATACACCGATGATGGAACAATATTTAAAGATAAAAGCAGAATATAAAGATGCATTTCTATTTTTCCGCTTAGGCGATTTTTACGAAATGTTTTTTGATGATGCGATTCAGGCATCTAGAGAATTAGAAATTACGTTAACGAAACGTGATGGAGGAAAAGAAGATCCTATTCCAATGTGTGGTATACCATACCATGCAGCGGAAAACTATATAAAGAATCTTGTAGAAAAAGGGTATAAAGTAGCCATTTGTGAGCAGGTGGAGGATCCTAAGACCGCCAAAGGTGTGGTGAAGCGTGAAGTAGTACAACTGATTACACCAGGTACTGTAATGGAAAGTGCTATGTTAAATGAACGGAACAATAATTATATCGCCAGTTTATCCCATTTTCATGATGGATCATTTGTGATTGTATATTGTGATCTTTCCACTGGTGAGAGCCGCATTGCCCAGATTGCTTCTGATTTTGATCGTGTCATTCATGAGTTTTATAATCAACCGATTAAAGAGATTGTTATCTCTTCTGAACTCCCTGAGGAATTACAAAAGCAATTAACAGATCGGTTACACGTAACATTATCCTATCAAGATGAGGTTACATTCAATGGTGAGTATCGTGACATTTGTGAGAATCTAAATGATGAAAGATTAGTGAAAGCTTTTAGTAGGATATTAAATTACGTCCAACATACACAAAAAAGGTCACTAGATCATTTAAAGCAGGCAGAAGTACTAGAGCTTGATCACTTCCTTTCTCTGGATATGTTTTCGAAACGAAACCTAGAGCTGACAGAAACAATACTTCGCAAAGGAAGACACGGTAGTCTATTGTGGGTGTTAGATAAGACAGTCACTGCAATGGGTTCGCGTATGTTAAAAAAATGGCTAGAACGTCCACTACTAGATCGCATACAAATAGAGAAACGGTTAGAAGCGGTGGAAGGATTTTATCAGTCATTCATGGAGAGAGATGCACTACGAGATAGTTTGAAATCTGTCTATGATTTAGAGCGATTAGCTGGAAGGATTGCATTTGGTAATGTGAATGCAAGAGATCTTATACAATTAAAAAAATCGTTAAAACGGATTCCAGAGATAAAAGGACTACTTTCGACTATTGATAATAAAGAAATTAGTAGTTTAGCAACACTGCTAGAATATCCAGAGGACTTAGTTCATTTGCTAGAACAAAGTATTATGGAAGATCCACCTATTTCCATTAAAGAAGGATCCATTATTAAGGATGGTTACAACGAGCAGCTTGACACTTATCGTGACGCATCTAGAAACGGAAAGAAATGGATTGCAGAACTTGAGCAAAAGGAAAAGCAAGAAACCAATATTAAATCATTAAAGATTGGGTATAATCGGGTGTTTGGTTATTATATTGAAGTGACGAAGGCTAACTTACACCTGTTACCTGAAGGGAAATATGAGCGAAAGCAAACGTTAACGAATGCAGAGCGATTTATTACCCCTGAATTAAAAGAAAAAGAGCAGCTGATTTTAGAAGCAGAAGAAAAAAGTGTTGAATTAGAATACACATTATTTACAGAAATACGGGAGCAAATTAAAGCGCAAATTCCTAGAATTCAATTTTTGGCAGATGTTGTAAGTAAAATTGATGTTTTACAAGCTTTTGCTACTGTCAGTGAAGCTAATAATTATCATCGTCCTACGTTTTCGGAAAATAAGCTTCAAGTGAAAAATGGTAGACATCCTGTAATTGAACAGGTGATGAACGATGGAACATTTGTCCCGAATGACATCGTGTTAGATGATGAGAAGAGTATTCTATTAATCACCGGTCCGAATATGTCTGGTAAAAGCACGTATATGAGACAGCTAGCATTAATCGCTATTATGGGGCAAATTGGTTGTTTCGTACCATGTGATGAAGCGGAGTTGATGATTTTTGACCAAATCTTTACTCGGATTGGTGCTGCCGATGATCTTGTATCCGGACAAAGTACTTTCATGGTCGAAATGTTGGAGGCGAATCATGCCATTGAGCATGCAACAGAGCGGAGTCTAATCCTGTTAGATGAGATTGGACGAGGCACTAGTACGTATGATGGTATGGCCCTTGCCCAAGCTATTGTTGAATATATACATGATCATATTCATGCTAAGACTTTATTTTCTACGCATTATCATGAACTAACGGCACTAGAAGAAAATCTAGCTAGATTACGAAATATTCATGTACGTGCGGAAGAATATGAGGGAAATGTCGTCTTTTTACACCAAATAAAAGAAGGGGCAGCAGACAAAAGCTATGGAATTCATGTAGCTAAACTTGCAAACCTACCTGATAAATTAATCGGACGAGCGAGTGTTATTTTAGAGCAATTAGAAAGTCATGAGGTGAAGGAGAATATCCAAGAGTCCAATCAGCTTTCCTTATTCGAGGAGGAAGAAAAACCAGTGAAGGAGAAGATTACACCTTCTCAGGAAGATAGGAAACTAGTAGAGGCAATAAATCAAATCGATTTATTTGATATGACTCCGTTAGAGGCCATGAACGAATTACATCGCTTGCAAAAATTAGTGAAACAAAACATGATATCAAAGTAGTAATGAATAGAAAGGGTTCTTTCTAATGAAAATATTTCAAATGCCAGATTCACTAGCGAATAAAATAGCAGCAGGAGAGGTTGTGGAAAGACCGGCCTCTGTTGTCAAAGAATTAGTTGAAAATAGTATTGATGCTGGTAGTACCTGGATAAAAATAGAATTACATGAAGCAGGCTTAGAGCAAATTAAAATTACAGACGATGGTGAAGGGATGGTTGAAGAGGATGTGGAACGAGCTTTTCTTCGCCATGCAACGAGTAAAATAAGAAATGAATCCGACTTATTCCATGTTCATACGCTTGGATTTCGTGGGGAGGCGTTAGCGAGTATCGCGTCTGTAAGTAGATTAACGATTAGAACTTCTCAAGGGGATGCTGCTGGAACGTACTTATCCCTTGAAGGTGGCATCGTAACGGAGCGGGGGAAAAGTGATGCTAGAAAAGGTACGGAGATAACCGTGTCAGACCTATTCTATAATACACCTGCCCGTTTAAAATATATGAAGACTATTCACACGGAGCTTGGTCATATTACAGATCTATTAAATAGGCTAGCATTATCCCATCCAGAAGTTCGGTTTGAGGCAACACATAACGGGAAATCTTTATTTAAAACGCCTGGTACTGGAGATTTACTACAAGTAATCGCGCAAATATATGGAATGGGTGTCGCGAGGAAGATGTTACCTATTAAAGGGGAGACTTTAGATTTCAAGATTAGTGGGTTTATCGCTAAGCCAGAAATCACTCGTGCATCACGAAATTACATTTCTATTCTATTAAATGGTCGTTATATTAAAAGTATACCGTTGAATCAAGCGATAATTCGTGGATACCATACGCTGCTACCTATTGGGCGGTCGCCGATTGCAGTTCTAGCAATCGAAATGGATCCTTATTTAGTTGATGTTAATGTCCATCCAACGAAATTAGAGGCTCGTTTTAGTAAAGATAAAGAATTGTTTACACTAGTTGAGCAGCTGATACAAGATACATTTAGACAAACTAGACTAATTCCAGAGATTGAACAAAAACCGGTGGAAAAGCCTAGACCATCGATTCAACATACAATGGATTTTGATCGGTCTGCTATCCTTTTAAAGGAAACGATAGAACCTACGAGTAAATTGGATAATTATCCAGCGTACCAACCAGAAGTAAAACAAGAAAGTATGGTAGAACAGGATGGGAAGCACCATCATAATCAAGAAAAAGAAGAACGATTTGATTCTGAACCGGAAGAAGTAACTACACCGACTCCTGTAGTACAAGAAGAAGTCATTCCTTCTGAAGAGCGAGTTCCAACCATGTATCCAATTGGCCAGCTACATGGCACCTATATTCTTGCTCAAAATGAGAATGGATTTTATATGATTGACCAGCATGCTGCACAGGAGAGAATTAAATATGAATTCTTTAAGAAAAAGTTAGGAAACACAACCAATGAGGTTCAAGAACTGCTAATTCCATTAACATTCGAGTTTTCAAAGCAGGAGTCTATCTTTATTGAACATTACCGAGATGAATTAGAAAATGTTGGACTATTCTTCGAAGATTTTGGTAATCAAACGTATATTATTCGATCCTATCCAAACTGGTTTCCAAAGGGATTTGAAGAAGAGGTCATTCGCGAAATGATAGAGCAAATTATGGATGATGAACGAATTAATATAGAGTCGATACGGGAAGAAGCGGCCATTTTAATGTCATGCAAACGTTCCATCAAAGCGAATCATCACTTAAACCATGATGACATGTTTCGCTTGCTGGAAGATTTAAGAAAAACGACTGATCCATTTACATGCCCACATGGTCGGCCAATCATCATTCATTTTTCTACGTATGAGTTAGAAAAAATGTTTAAACGTGTGATGTAATAGGTATATTTCATCTGCACTTCGATAATGCTAGTAATAAAAGCCTAAGAATAAGGGATGATATGTCCAGTTTTAGAAGGGTACTGCTTTTTTTAGTAGCAAAAGAGGTGGAGTGCAGATGGAAAATCAAAAGCTGATAAATTTTTTAAATCAATTACTATCGAATCAATTTGTTATGTATGTAAAACTACATCGTTATCACTGGTTTGTTCAAGGAAGGCATTTTTTTCAACTACATGCATTGTTTGAAGAAATGTATGCCAAATTCGCAGAAGACCTTGATGAAGTAGCGGAGAGAATATTAATGATTGATGGTAAACCATTAGCAACAATGTCAAAATACTTAAAAGAAGCGACGTTAGTAGAAGCAAGCGCAGATGATAAAGAAGATGAAATACTCGATCAACTACATGACGATTACAAACAACTCATTGCAGAGATTAAAGAAGTCGGATTTAAGCTTGCAGACGAAAGAAATGACGAGCCTACAAAGGACTTATTAATTACGCTTCTAGGAAGCTATGAAAAATATGTTTGGATGCTATCTGCATATCGTGCATATAAATAATAGAATGAATTATTAGGGGAAGATGAATGAAACAAAAGGTTATAGCTATTGTTGGTCCTACTGCTGTAGGGAAAACAAACTTAAGCATTGAAGTTGCCAAAAAGTTTAATGGAGAAATTATTAGTGGTGATTCCATGCAAGTATATAGAGGCATGGATATTGGTACAGCAAAGATTAAGAAAGAGGAAATGCAAGGGATTCCGCACCATATGATTGATATAAAAGATCCTCACGAGAGCTTTTCGGTTGCGGATTTTCAATACTATGTTCAAAAATACATAAAGGAAATATCAGATCGAAACCACATTCCTATTATCGTTGGTGGAAGTGGTCTTTACATACAATCCGTGCTATATGATTACCACTTTTCTAAAGAAAAGCGAGATGATGCTTTAACGAAATCACTTGAAGCCGAAATGAACCAATATGGAATAGAGCCATTGTATGATCGATTAAAACAAGTTGATCCAACACAAGCAGAAAAAATACATCCTAATAATTATCGAAGAGTTATTCGGGCATTAGAAGTATATGAGAAAACGGGATTAACGATGACGGAATATCAATCACAACAACAAGAAGAAATGCCCTATGATTCGATGTTAATCGGCTTAGAAATGGAGCGTTCCTTGTTATATGAACGAATTAATCTGCGGATAGATGAGATGATTCGTGCGGGATTGTTAGAAGAGGTTCAACAACTAATCAATTGCGGATATGAGAATGCTTCATCGATGAAGGCGATTGGGTATAAAGAATTAATTCCGTATCTTAAAGGAGAGACGTCATTAGAGAGCTCCGTTGAATTACTAAAGCGTAATTCAAGAAGGTATGCTAAACGACAATATACATGGTTTAAAAACAAAATGGATGTTCATTGGTATCAAGTTACACCATTAACCGTAAGTGAAAAAGTTAATGAGATTTTACATGATTTAGCAGGATTTCTTAAAAGTTAAGTAGAAATATAATAGTATAGACAGAAAAGAGGAGGAAACTTAGGTGGCGCAATCAGTAAACATTCAAGACCAATATTTAAATCAATTAAGAAAAGAGCATATTTCCGTTACTGTATTTTTAACAAATGGTTTTCAGTTAAGAGGAATCGTCAAAGCGTTTGATAATTTTACTGTATTGTTAGAATCAGAAGGAAAGCAGCAGCTGATTTTTAAACATGCTATTTCCACTTTTGCACCAGCTAAAAATGTCAATCTTGATAAAGAATAAACAGGGTGTATCCTTCAAATAAAGTGTGGAGCACAATAGGTCTGTCCTTGACATTGCAACTTTCTCATTTGTTGTATCGTCTAGGACAGACCTTTATTCTGCTCTATGGTTTAGGGGCTTATAGGCATTTGTCACAACTTTATCCTTCTAGACGTATAATAACATGACTAAGGAGTGATAAAGTTGGCTACGCAAAAGATTCATCACAAAAATGGTAAAATTAATATTGTTTTACAAGATAATAAAGTTACTAAGATAGATAACAATAATCATGAGGAATATGTAGGCAAAGACCCTTTTGCTCATATTGATCAAGAACTTTCGTCATTTGTTGGATTAACGGATTTAAAACGTAAAATAAAAGAAATTTATGCCACGATCATCATAAATGAAAAACGAAGTCAAATGGGGCTTTCCAATACGAAGCAAGTGTTGCATATGCTTTTTAAGGGGAATCCAGGTACTGGTAAAACAACAGTCGCGAGAAAATTAGCTAACATATATTTTGATATGAATTTACTGTCAAAGGGTCATTTTATTGAAGCGGAGAGAGCGGATTTAGTTGGGGAATATATTGGTCAAACAGCTCAAAAGACCCGTGCTCTTATTCAAAAAGCGATTGGAGGAGTACTGTTCATCGATGAAGCGTACTCATTGGCCCGTGGTGGTGAAAGAGATTTTGGTAAGGAAGCGATTGACACACTTGTAAAGCATATGGAAGATAATGGGAATGATTTTGTCCTCATCCTAGCCGGATACCCTGATGAAATGGAACGATTTCTTACATTAAATCCGGGGCTAAAGTCGCGCTTTCCATTTATTCTTGAGTTTCCTGACTATGATGTGGATCAATTGATGGATATAACAAGACAAATGGCATCGGAAAGAGAATATCAATTATCTAAGGATGCGGAATGGAAGTTAAGAAATTTCCTCTATAAACAAAAAAACGATCCTAATCGTAACTTTTCCAATGCTCGTTTTATCCGTAATGTAGTGGAACACGCCATTCGTATGCAAGCTGTACGATTATTATACAAAGATAACATTTCGCCAGATGAACTTATTTTATTAACAGGCAATGATTTAAAGCTAGAAGACATTCAATCGATTTGGTAAGAAGTGTCATTTACAAGAGAAAACGAATCATAATAGGAGTTTAAGGAGAGTATGAGCACAATGCCCGAAGAAAAAGTGGTAGTTATCGCTGTAAAAAAGCCGCAGCTGCAGGATGATTATTTTGCGTCTTCTCTAGAAGAACTAGTATCACTTGTCGATACAGCAGGTGGTCACGTAGTAGATGTTATTACGCAAAATAGGGAACGAATTCATCCTGCTTTTTATATTGGTGAAGGTAAAATGGAGGAAATAAAGCAAAGGATAGATGAACTAGATGTTGATCTGGTAATTTCAAATGACGAATTATCTGCAGGGCAGTCACGGAATTTAAGTGATTACTTTGATAGAAGAGTAATTGACAGAAGCCAGCTAATATTAGATATTTTTGCAGCAAGAGCAAAAACAAAAGAAGGTAAGCTTCAAGTCGAATTGGCACAACTGGAATACTTATTACCGAGATTACGTGGTCAAGGTGTCCAATTATCTCGCTTGGGAGCCGGTATCGGTACACGAGGACCGGGTGAAACTAAGTTAGAGACAGACCAAAGACATATTAGAAGGCGTATTGATGACATTAAAAGGCGTTTGAAGCAAGTTGTGAAACAGCGTGATCAATATCGGAAACGTAGAAAACAAAATGAAGTGTTTCAAATTGCCATTGTCGGGTATACCAATGCTGGAAAGTCAACCCTTTTTAACCGGTTGACGAACAGCGATTCTTTAGAAGAAGATAAATTATTTGCAACACTAGACCCACTTACTCGAAAGCTGCAATTACCGTCTGGTTTGAATGTGCTATTAACCGATACGGTAGGTTTTATTCAACAGCTTCCAACGACGTTAATCGCAGCCTTTCGCTCCACCTTGGAGGAGGTCAGTGAAGCAGACTTTATTCTCCATGTTGTCGATAGTTCACATCCGGATAATGAGCAACACCAAGAAACCGTGCTCAAATTATTGGATGAGTTAGAATGTAGTACGATACCAATGCTGACTGTTTATAATAAGAAGGACTTACTAAAAGATGATTTCATTCCAAAAAATCGCCCTTATATTGTCCTTAGTGCACTAGAGAGCAGGGATTTACATCGATTAGTAAAAAAGATAGAAGAAGTATTAACGAATGAATGGGATTCTTATCGTGTTTTAGTAGAAGCGGATAAGGGTGATTTGCTAAATCGCTTTGAGCATGAGACAATTCTTTTGGAGAAAAACTTTGATGAGGAAACAGAATCATATAGCTTAAGTGGATTTATTCGTGCAGAGCATCCACTTAATGGAATAGTAAAGGAGAAAAATACGTAACATGTTAGAGAAATTCGTAGAACAAGCAGAAAAAGATATCGCAGAAATACATCGAGAGATTAATAAAACAGTAGAAATAAATCAAAAACGAGTATTGGATGCTTTTAGAAGGAATAAAGTTAGTGATAGCCACTTTAATTCTACCAGTGGCTATGGTTATGACGATATTGGACGAGACACGTTAGAATCAGTCTATGCCGATGTATTTGGTGGAGAGTCTGCAATCGTTAGACCACAATTGGTATCGGGAACACATGCCATTACAACGGTGTTATATGGGTTACTTAGACCAGGTGATGAATTAGTCTATATTACTGGTAAGCCCTATGATACATTGGAATCTGTGATTGGCATTACAGGGGAGAAGACAGGATCATTAAAGGATTTCCAGATTACATACAACGAAGTACCATTAACAGAAGAAGGTCAGATCAATTTCCCTAGAATAAAAGAAGTAATCCATGATCGTACGAAAGTGGTTGCTATCCAACGCTCTAAGGGCTACGCCGATCGCCCTTCTTTTACGATAGAAGAGATAGAAGAAATGGTACGCTTTGTCAAGGAGATTCGGGATGATCTAATCGTGTTTGTGGATAATTGTTATGGGGAATTTGTAGAAGAGAAAGAACCTCTACATGTTGGAGCAGACATCATGGCAGGTTCATTAATTAAGAATCCAGGTGGTGGAATTGTACGAGCTGGCGGATATATTGTAGGAAAAGAAGACTTAGTGACATTATGCGCATATCGTTTAACTGCTCCAGGTCTCGGGAAGGAATTAGGGGCTACTTTCCATTTACTGCAGGAAATGTATCAAGGCTTCTTTTTAGCTCCGCATGTGGTAGGAGAGGCATTAAAGGGAGCGGTCTTTACTTCCAGACTATTAGAACTGCTAGGATTTATGACAACGCCACATTACCAAGAAAAAAGAACCGATTTAATTCAGTCTGTAACATTTGAAACAGCAGAACAAATGATAGCCTTTTGCCAAGCAATCCAGCAAAACTCCCCTGTCAACTCATTTGTAACGCCATACCCTAGTGAAATGCCAGGATATGAGGATGATGTCATTATGGCTGCTGGAACATTTATTCAAGGCTCAAGTATAGAATTGTCAGCAGATGGCCCGATTCGAAAACCTTATACGGCCTTTGTACAGGGTGGACTTACGTATGCACATGTAAAGATTGCGTTAATGGAAGCTGTACAAGCTATTTTAGATAAGAAATAACGGATTGAACTTAACACACATTGTTTATGTTAAGTTTCCTAACATTCGGTTGACAGAATAACTGACATTTAATATAATAATTTTGTAGATAAGGGAGGTCATAATCATGAATGATAAGGATCGACGCTCCATGCCTTTGTTTGGAATCGGTATTGTAATGAAGCTTACCGAGTTAACCGCAAGGCAAATTCGCTACTATGAAGAAAATGATTTAATTCATCCTGAGCGAACAAAAGGGAATCAGCGACTATTCTCATTCAATGATGTAGATCGTCTACTAGAAATTAAGAATTATCTAGATAAAGGTCTAAACCTTGCAGGGATTAAATTATTACTAATTGATGAAGATTCTGATGTAGAGAAAACAGAAGAAAAGGAAAAGGCATTACCAGAAGAGAAGAAATCTGTTCTAACAGATAAGCAGCTTCGAACGATTTTAAGACAAGAAATTACCGAAGCGAATCGATATGGTAAAGCTAATCTACGACAAGGGGAACTTGCTAGATTTTTTGTGAATAGGTAGGTATAGGGGAAGTGAATTCCTATTAAATATACTGATTATAATTTAGGAGGAGAGAAATTTATGGGTTACTCGAGAGAAGAGATTGAAAGAAAAATCAAAGAAGAAAACGTTAAATTTATTCGACTTCAATTTACAGACATGTTAGGAACAATTAAAAATGTGGAAATCCCATTAAGTCAATTAGAAAAAGCGCTTGATAACAAAATGATGTTTGATGGCTCATCTATCGAAGGATTTGTACGTATTGAAGAATCTGACATGTATTTATATCCAGATTTAGATACATTTGTCGTATTCCCTTGGACGTCAGAAAAAGGAAAAGTTGCCCGTTTTATTTGTGATATTTATCGTCCTGATGGTACACCATTTGAAGGGTGCCCACGTTATAACTTAAAACGTAATTTAAAGAAAATGGAAGAGCTTGGCTTTGATGCCTTTAATATTGGAACTGAACCAGAATTTTTCCTATTTAAATTAGATGAAAAGGGAGATCCTTCTTTAGAATTAAACGACCATGGTGGATATTTTGATTTAGCACCGACTGATTTAGGGGAAAATTGCCGTCGTGATATCGTATTGGAATTAGAAGAAATGGGCTTTGAGATTGAAGCATCTCACCATGAGGTTGCTCCTGGACAACATGAAATTGACTTTAAATACTCTGATGCATTAAAACATGCGGATGATATTCAAACGTTTAAGCTAGTTGTTAAGACAATTGCTAGAAAACATAATCTTCATGCAACGTTTATGCCTAAGCCATTATTTGGAGTAAACGGTTCTGGAATGCATACGAACATGTCTCTATTTAAAGGTGGAGAAAATGCATTCTACAATCCAAGTGGAGATTTAGAATTAAGTGAAACTGCTTATCAATTTATTGCAGGTATTGTGAAGCATGCGACTGGATTTACAGCAGTAACTAATCCAACAGTTAACTCCTATAAGCGTTTAGTACCTGGCTATGAGGCACCAAGCTATGTAGCATGGTCTGCAGCAAACAGAAGCTGTCTAATGCGTATTCCAAACTCTCGTGGTTTAAGTACACGTGTTGAGGCAAGAAGTGTTGACCCAGCAGCTAATCCATATATGGCATTATCTGTTTTATTAGCAGCGGGACTTGATGGAATCCGTAACAATATGACACCACCACCTGCAGTTGATCGTAACATTTATGTTATGACAAAAGAAGAGCGTGATGAAGTTGGAATTAAAGATTTACCATCATCACTAATTGATGCATTACAAGAACTTAAAAATGATGAAGTTATTGTAGAAGCACTAGGCGAGCATCTATTTGAACATTATATCGAAGCGAAAGAGATTGAATGGGATATGTTTAGAACAAGCGTACATCCATGGGAAAGAGATCAATATTTAACTAACTACTAATAGAAAAAAACCGGTGAGTATAGGAGAATCCTCCTTGCTCACCGGTTTTTTGATAGAAATTATATTAGCTCTGCGATTATTATAAACGCATTTGCCAAGAGATGGGCAAATGCGTGTTAGTTTGTTTATTTCGATATATCGTTAATGAATATGACGATAAAGTCCAACTACTTTACCAAGAATCGATACATTCTTATAGATTAATGGCTCCATTGTTGCGTTTTCAGGCTGTAAGCGAATATAATCTTTTTCTTTAAAGAATCGCTTTACGGTTGCTTCATCATCTTCCGTCATTGCTACAACAATATCTCCATTTTGGGCCGTACTCTGTTGTTTCACTATTACCATATCACCGTCTAAAATACCGGCCTCAATCATACTTTCACCATCAATTACTAGGACAAATAGATTTTCATCCGGACCTGCAGTTGAGCTAGGGACTGGCACAAATTCTTCAATATTTTCGACAGCAGTAATAGGTATACCTGCCGTTACTTTACCAATAACGGGTGCATAGCGAGCTTCTTCCCTCGGGATATTACTTTCTTCATCCAAATCTAGTATTTCTATTGCTCGAGGTTTAGTAGGGTCCCGGCGAATAAAACCTTTGCTTTCTAATCTAGAGAGGTGCCCGTGAACAGTTGAGCTTGAGGCAAGGCCCACTGCTTCAGCAATTTCTCTAACAGATGGTGGATAACCTTTTAATCTGACTTGTTCTTTTATGTATTCCAGTATAGCTTGTTGTCTAGTTGATAATTTTGTCATCTATTAAACACCTCGCACATATTATTTATTAATGCTAGTTTACCATCGTATAGCATAGAATGCAAACATTCGTTCGAAAAAGTCGTTGACAAGATCGTATGTTCTGTTATAATAAAAATACGAACAAAGGTTCTTGTGATATAATGGAGAAGGGATGATGGAAAATGTTTGGTAAAGTAAACAAGACAGATTTATTTTATATTGTTGCTTTTGCTGTAACATTAGGTTTCTTATACTTATCATTAATTAGTGCATAATAGGAGTTAATAAATTGAATGTTATTATATACTGCAGAGTAAGTACAGATAAAAAAGTTCAGGAAACATCTTTAGCTAGACAAAAGGAAGAATTATACCAATTGGCTAATCGGTATCAATTCCATGTTGTAAAATGTATAGAGGAGCAAGCGAGTGGATATGAAGTAGAACGTGATGGCGTATTTGAAATGCTTGAAGCGTTTGAACGTGGACAAGCAGATGCTCTCCTTATTCAAGATGAAACAAGATTAGGTCGGGGAAATACAAAAGTAGCATTGTTTCATCAATTAGCGAAGTTGAATATTTCCATCTACACTGCGATACACGATGGAAAGCTTGAATTATCCGAATCAGATTCCATGGTATTACAGATTGTCGGAATAGTGGAGGAATACCAACGTAAAATTCACAATGTAAAAATAAAGCGAGGTATGAAAAAAGCAATAGAGAATGGTTATAATCCAGCTAAGAATCTGGCAAATCAGCATTTAGCTCCAGGTAGAGAGAGAAAGGAAGTACCAATCGAGGAAATCATTCGATTGCGAAATAATGGTCTTACCTTCAGTGAAATTGCAAAGACGTTAACTGGATTGGGATATTCTATCTCAAAGGCAACTGTTCATAGAAGGTACCAAGAATATCAAATAATTGATTCAGATAAGTTGAACAGGTAATATTAAAAAGCAAGAACATGTCGTGTTCTTGCTTTTTACTATTAATAATGCTAAATAAGATAGAGTTATTCTAGGAGGCTATGAGATGATTTCAAAAGAAAAATTAGATCGTATTAATGCACTGGCTAAAAAGGCAAAGACTGCAGAAGGACTGACAAAGGATGAAGAAAGGGAGAGAAAAAAACTACGAGAAGAGTATTTAGGGAATGTCCGCAACTCTTTTAAGAATCAATTGAAGACCATGACGGTAATCGACCCAGCGGGAAATGACGTGACTCCTAAAAAGTTACGAGACATGCAGGAAAGAAACCAAAAACATTAGACATAGTAATTTCGTAATAAGGAATACTAGTACTTGTTAACTATCTACAATTTACAGAAATAAGTATTACTATTCTTTTTGACCGAAAGGAGTATGACGTATGTCTACCAATATAGAGCAAATGTCCATTAATGCAATTCGCACCCTATCCATTGATGCCATAGAAAAAGCTAATTCAGGACATCCTGGATTACCGATGGGTGCTTCTCCAATGGCATATACGTTGTGGACAGATATAATGAATCACAATCCTAATAATTCTCAATGGTTTAACCGCGATCGGTTTGTGTTATCTGCTGGACATGGATCCATGCTATTGTACAGCTTATTACATTTATCGGGGTATGACGTAACAATAGAGGACTTAAAGGAGTTTCGCCAGTGGGGCTCTAGGACACCGGGTCATCCAGAAGTTCATCATACCGATGGTGTAGAAGCAACTACAGGTCCTTTAGGCCAAGGTATTGCAATGTCTGTTGGGATGGCAATGGCTGAGGCGTATTTGGCTGCTAAGTATAATAAGAGTGATATGAGCATTATAGACCATTACACCTATTGCTTAGTTGGTGATGGTGATTTAATGGAAGGAATTTCGCATGAAGCGGCTTCCCTTGCTGGCCATCTAAGGCTCGGTAAATTGATTGTATTATACGATTCTAATGATATTTCGCTAGATGGAGAATTAAACCGTTCTTTCTCGGATAATACGGAAGAACGGTTTAAAGCCTATGGTTGGCAGGTAATTCGGGTTGAGGACGGAAATGATGTAGAAGCGATTCGGATGGCATTAAAAGACGCGAGAGAAAATATCAAACAACCTACGCTAATTGAAGTGAAAACCGTTATTGGCTATGGATCTCCTAATAAATCAGCTTCTTCTGCTTCACATGGTGCTCCATTAGGGAAGGATGAGGTATTGTTAACAAAAGAATTCTATCAGTGGCAGCATAAAGAATTCCATGTTCCAGAAGAGGTATATGCTGATTTTAAAGAGAAGGTACAAATAAAAGGTGAGAAACTAGAAGCAGAATGGAATATGCTTTTGGCCACTTACCGTGATAAATATCCACAAGAGGCTAAGGAACTAGAGATGGCCATTACTGGTGAATTACCGCAAGGGTGGGCTGATAACCTTCCAGTATATGAGGTAGGAAAGTCTCTTGCGACAAGAGCTTCTTCAGGCGAGGTATTAAATGGTATTGCTAAAGCGATTCCGTATTTTCTTGGTGGTAGTGCTGACTTAGCTGGCTCTAATAAAACCACCATTACCGGAGAAGAGGACTTTACTAGAGAGAATTATAGTGGCAGAAATATATGGTTCGGAGTTCGGGAACATGCAATGGGTGCTGCACTGAATGGTATGGCACTTCACGGCGGGTTGAAGGTGTATGGCGGTACGTTCTTTGTTTTTAGTGATTACTTACGTCCAGCAATACGCTTATCCGCTATTATGAATACACCTGTTACATACGTATTTACACATGACTCGATTGCTGTTGGTGAGGACGGTCCAACACATGAACCAATTGAACATTTATCAGCGTTCCGAAGCATGCCGAACCTTTCCGTAATTCGACCGGCAGATGGAAATGAAACGAATGCTGCCTGGAGACTTGCGGTAGAATCGACAGATCAACCGACCCTTCTCGTATTAACACGACAGAACGTACCGACATTAGAAGGTACAAAGGAACATGCATATGAAGGTGTAAAACGTGGTGGATATGTTTTGCGTGATGCCAATAAAGAAATCCCTGATGCGATCTTAATTGCTTCCGGTTCCGAAGTTCAATTAGCAGTGGAAGCACAAAAAGTACTTCGTGAAGACAATATAGATGTACGAGTGGTTAGCCTTGCGTCATGGGATCGTTTTGAACGCCAAGAAGAGAATTATAAAGAAAAGGTTCTTCCTAAATCGGTTACCAAACGAATTGCAATTGAAATGGGTTCTCCACATGGCTGGGAACGTTATATTGGGCAAGAAGGGAAAGTTATTGGCATTTCTACCTTTGGTGCATCCGCAAATGGAGAAAAGTTAATCGAAGAATACGGATTTACCGTTGAAAATGTATTAAAGCATGTAAAAGATATCGTTACGTAATGGAATCGTACTAGATGGTATGATGCGTATCTAATTTAAATCAGTGCATGATACAAGCTTAGGAATTGCATAGGCTCAAACTGAAGGAGAGGCTTCAGTGAGTTCATCGATGTTCTTTCTAGGTAATAGAGAGCCAAAAGCAGAATAGCCCCGACTGAAACAACATTCGGGGCTATTTCAAAATAACATAAAAGTAGTTCCAACCCATTTTTTATCTATTAACTCATTCGACAAAACTAGTGATAATATATTTCACCGTTTGACATTCTATTTTTACTAGAAAACGTATAATAGATGAAAAAGGGGAGGGGCTATAGCAAATGAAAGAGTATACGGTATATTGGATAAAAGAAGAATTTGCTAAACACTATTACTATAAGAGTGATATTTTATATCGTTTTATCAAAGAGTATCATTTGAATCAATTCAGAAATGATTTACATATGCAATTTCATTATATTACGGAGAACTTCCCTAAGGATGCTTTAACTTCACAATTATGGAGACAGCCTAAAAACACACTTGGAAAAATTAATAGTTGCGAAATGCTAGAGCTTGGTAATAAACGGGAATTTATTACTTTACAGATTGAAGAAAAACATATAAAATTTCGTTGTGAAACATTACAGGATGCTGAAGCATTATTATTTCCTACTTTGAGACGGTTTCATCCATATTTATTCATTATAAATAGCGAATATGAAAATTATGGTTGGATATCGCCTGCAAAGACAATTACAGCGTATAATAATGATCAAGTATTGTATTCTTAGGACTGTTTTACTATACTGTATAAGAGACAACACGAAGGAGGAAACGGATAGATGGACGTAATTTGGGTCGTATTAATTGCTATAGCAGCTTTAATTGCTGGTGTTGCTCTTGGATTTTTTATTGCTAGAAAGTATATGATGAGCTATTTGAAAAAGAATCCACCTATTAATGAGCAAATGCTACGCACGTTAATGATGCAAATGGGCCAAAAGCCTTCACAGAAGAAAATCAATCAAATGATGCGTGCAATGAATAATCAAATGGATAAATAGCATACTGCAATCATGTTACAAAATCATGTATACATTGCACAAAGATACCCCGTACTATGCCTAGTAGGGGTTTTTTCATATGATAGGAAACCATTTAAGAGTTTTGCCAATAGGATATCCACCTAATTGTCAAATTCCTGATGCATAAATTGGTCAACCATCTGATATAATGAATGGCAGAAGTAAACTAGGAGGCTAAGTATGTCTGAAATAAATATTTTTCTTGCATTTGGTGCTGGATTTCTCTCTTTTATTTCTCCATGTGTATTGCCACTTTACCCGGCATTTTTATCATACATAACAGGAATGAGTGTTAGTGAAATAAAAGATGACCATAAAATGTTAAATCGTAATAGTATTCTTCATACGATATGCTTTTTAATTGGATTTTCTAGTATTTTTATTATTTTTGGATTTGTCACTTCCTCTATAGCTAAATTTCTTTTGGTTTATCAGGATATAATAAGACAAGCGGGAGCATTATTAATCATCTTTTTTGGGCTGATAATTGTTGGTTTCTTAAATTTCAAGTTTTTAATGAAGGATAGGAAAATAACCTTTAAAAACCGTCCGCCAGGATTTTTAGGTTCTGTCTTAATTGGGTTTGCCTTTTCATTAGGATGGACACCTTGTACAGGCCCAATTCTAGGAGTTGTATTTACATTAACTGCTAACGATCCTAGTAAGGGGATGGTGATGATGATTGCGTATATTTTAGGTTTTTCAATCCCATTCCTTGTCCTTTCCTTCTTTATCGGAAAATTAGGTTGGATTAAACGGAATAGCCATAAGTTAGTTAAAGTCGGTGGGTACATTATGATCGCTTTAGGTATTGCTCTATTTTTCGATTGGATGACGAAGCTTACGGCTTTCTTAGCTGGGTGGATAGGTTTCAATGGATTTTAACGGTAAACTATATTATTATAATACCTATAGATTCTACATAAGGAAGTGTTATTTTTGAGCAAACCCAATAATCTAATTTTGCAAACTGCAACTGCACTTATTGCCTTTTTACTGCTAGGGTTTTCTGTATATTTGTTTTTTGCAGGTCATAACTCTCCAGGTGGTGGATTTATTGGCGGCCTAGTTACAGCAGCAGCTGTAGTATTACTATACATGGCATATGGTATTGATTTTGTAAACAAAATATTGCCAATTAACTTTCGAGCGCTGATTTCAGTCGGGTTGTTAGTTGCATTCTTAACAGGTGTAGGTTCATTCTTATTTGATGTTCCATTTTTATCACATACATTTGGTTACTTTGAATTTCCAGTATTCGGCGAAGTGGAACTAGCGACAGCAATGTTGTTTGACTTGGGAGTGTATTTAACAGTAGTAGGTGTAACCGTAACAATTATTATAAATATAGCAAATGATACACAAGCAGAAGTTTGATTTTATATAATTGGGGGATTTGTTAAATGGCAAGAATATTGGTAGTTGATGATGCTAAATTTATGCGCACGACTCTTCAATCGATTCTAACCAAGGATAACCATGATGTTGTAGGGGAAGCAGAGAATGGGAAGGAAGCAATATCGCTTTACTTAAAGGAAAAACCAGATTTAGTTATTATGGATATTACCATGCCGATCATGAATGGTATCGAAGCTATCAAAGAAATAATGAAGATTGATTCGAATGCTTCTATCCTTGTTTGCTCAGCGATGGGGCATCAGAAAGTGGTTGTAGAAGCGATAGAATTAGGGGCAAAAGACTTTATCGTAAAACCATTCGATGAACACCGTGTGTTGGAGACGGTAAATCGCGTATTATCACATATTACAAGCTAATCTATACACCGGGAAAGAGTGTTACTATGTTTTGGATAATAGCAAGTACTGTTGTAGCATTTATAATGGCTTCTGTCATGATAGTTGTTCGCTTAAAAGCATCCAGGAAGCCCGCTTCTGTAAAAAGAATCATTTTACCACCTTTGTTTATGAGTACAGGGGCATTGATGTTTCTTTTCCCAGAATTTCAGATAAAGTGGATTCAAGTAGTAGAGGCCCTTACGGTTGGGGTTGTTTTCTCGATTTTTCTCATTAAAACCTCTAACTTTGAAATTCGAAATGATAGAATATATTTGATTCCTTCCAAAGCCTTCATATTTATTTTAGTTGGCTTACTGATAGTTAGATTAGTGTTAAAGATTGCATTAGGAGGAACAATCACGTTAGGAGAAACTAGCGGTATGTTTTTCTTATTGGCTTTTGGCATGCTTGGTAGCTGGAGACTAGCGATGTTATATAAGTATAAACAATTAGAAAAAGAATTAAAGGTGCCTTCATCTTCTTGAGGGCACCTTACTTATTCGAACGTATTGTTCATCAACATCTAATTCTCTGGCACTTCACACTATACTTATTGGCTTTTCTTATAATTAGCTTGCCAGTTCGCTCTATAATCCTCTTTAGATCGCTTAAATAGATGTTCATAAGGGGATACGTCTATTTGTTTTTCTTTTAATTTTTTTCGTAAGAATTTATGATCTCGCTTTGGTGTTGCAAGGATATATCCTTCGATGATAACATCCTGATTAATTTTATTCATCCCTTGTTCAAGGGCCACTTGCCCTATTTTACTAGCAATTTTTTGCCTAGCTACATCTCGGAATAATTCAGGGACAGGGGAGACCAATTCCTCAAGTAGATCTTTCTCTTCCTGATTCCACATATGCTTTGACTTCTCTATAAAATGAAGCTCCCAATCCATCATAGATTTTCCATCTTCTTTTGGAAGCTGTTTTAAGAATTTGCGGAACATAAAGTATCCACCGATTGCCATAAATCCAATCATAAAAAATCCCCAAAACACTATAATATATGACATAATATCCACCTTTTTCCTTCATTTTACTTTACTATCGTATCAAAATTTAGTTGAATTATAGGTAACAGTTATGTAATTTTCACTACTAAGCGCTAAAATTCTGATAAACTTATTACTTTTAATAATTATCTATGCTAATATTATTATAATTATAGTTTACTTTTTAAACAACTTTCATATTTGGATATATATCAACATATAGTATAGTAAGCTTGTTAGATTGTAAGAATTTGTAGTAAAGGGGCGGATCCAATGGAGAAAGAAACAAATAAGGACAGTATAGAGCAAAATTCAGCAGTGGTAATCAGCCCTTTTGAAAGCGTATTATCAGAATCGGATAGTATTCATATGTTACCGGAATTTATCACAGAATGGATAGAGCAAAATAGTAATGAGTTTTTTTCTTTATGGGATAGTAGAGGTATAGGTCTATACTTTTCAAAATCGATTGAGCATATACTCGGTTTAAAACCTAGAGAATTAGTAGGTAAATCTTATCAGAATTTTATACTTCCTGAAGATGTTGCATACATAAAGAAGGATTTTAATCAAGAAACGTTTACAAATCAAACCTTTAATGTACATATCGTTAATTATGATCAAAAATACATATGGTGTGAAGTGAAAGTTGGAAAAATCACTGACCCAACTACTGGAGAGCATCTCTATATTTGCACGACAAGAGATATTACAGAAAAAAAAGAAACCGAGGAAATGATGATTCGCTCAGAAAAAATGTCTATTGCCGGTCAACTAGCAGCTGGTATTGCACATGAAATTCGAAATCCGCTAACATCGATTAAAGGCTTTCTTCAATTACTACAGGCTGGGGTAAATCGCAAAGATGTCTATTATAAGATTATGATCGATGAGATTGAAAAGATGGAAACTATTACATCGGAGCTGTTGTTTATTTCCAAACCGCTTACGGATAATAAGAAGCAAGAATCTATCTTACAGATGATCAAAGATGTAATGGAATTACTTAAACCCCAAGCTAATCTAAAAAATATATTAATAGAGATCATCGGGGATGAACAATTTATCTATTGTGATAAATCCCAGATAAAACAAGTACTAATCAATATTATTAAGAATGCTATTGAGGCAATGGAGGAAGCTGGCAAGATTACGGTAATTCTAAAGGATATGGCTGATGAGATTACGATTGACATAGTCGATGAGGGTCCAGGCATAGATGAAGAGGTTATCCATAAGCTAGGCGAACCATTTTTTACTACTAAACAGCAAGGTACTGGACTAGGATTAATGATTACAAAGCAATTACTGGAAAGACATAATGCGAAGTTAGAAATCTTACAAAATGAAATTAAAGGCAGTACATTTCGGATTATTTTCCCAAAATAGGACTCATTATTACTGCTATTGATATAATTAAGTAGGAAATTAATTCGAACTTGTGTATAAGTAATGCTTATCACCTTGAATAAGATTTTTGTATAGTAAATCGAGTATGAAACAATTGTTTTATACTCGATTTTCATTTAAGATGAGTATGTAAGAAAACTAATAGACTTTGGAAGCGCTTATGTGTAATTGAAATGATGTTTTCTTAGTAGCTGTTCCAAATCTAGAGAATTCCGTGTTGAAAGGGGTTTATGAAAATGGGGGAGAATAGTATCTTCAATGCAAAGAAGAAATTCGAACTTAATGGTAAGTCTTATAACTACTATCAGCTGAAAGCACTAGAAGAATCTGGCTTAGGCAAAATTGATAGATTACCATTTTCTATTCGTGTTCTTCTAGAATCTCTCGTACGTCAATATGATGGCCGTGTAATTAATGATGATCATGTAAAAGGATTAGTAAAATGGGGAACAAAAGATGGTAAAGGGGTAGATGTCCCTTTTAAACCTTCACGTGTTATCCTACAAGATTTCACAGGAGTACCTGCAGTAGTTGACTTAGCTTCTCTACGTAAAGCGATGGTAGATTTAGGTGGAAAGCCTGAACAAATTAATCCAGAGGTACCGGTTGATTTAGTAATTGACCACTCTGTTCAAGTCGACCAATATGGTTCTCCAAGTGCACTACAAGCCAATATGGATTTAGAATTCAAACGTAATGGTGAGCGCTATGAGTTCTTACATTGGGCTCAAAAAGCATTTGATAACTATCGTGCTGTACCACCAGCAACAGGTATTGTTCACCAAGTAAACTTAGAGTACATTGCCAATGTAGTTCATGAAGTGGAAAATGGAAATGGTGAGTATGATGCATTTCCTGATACATTAGTAGGGACTGACTCACATACTACTATGATTAACGGACTAGGTGTACTAGGCTGGGGTGTAGGTGGTATTGAAGCAGAAGCAGGTATGCTTGGCCAACCATCATACTTCCCACAACCAGAAGTAATTGGTGTTAAATTTACTGGCAGCTTCCCACAAGGAACTACCGCTACAGACTTAGCGCTTAAAGTTACACAAGTACTACGTGAGCGTAATGTAGTTGGTAAATTTGTAGAATACTTTGGACCAGGTCTAAAAGATATGCCGCTTGCAGACCGTGCTACTATTTCTAACATGGCTCCAGAATATGGTGCTACTTGTGGATTCTTCCCAGTGGATGAAGAAGCACTTAACTACCTACGCTTAACTGGACGTAGTGAAGAGCATATTAAATTAGTTGAAAAATATTGTAAAGAAAATGACCTATGGTACTCACCTGAAGTAAAAGATCCTGAATACACTGAGGTTGTTGAAATTAACTTATCAGAATTAGAACCAAACCTTTCTGGTCCTAAACGTCCACAAGACTTGATTCCTCTTTCTAAAATGAAAGAAGAATTCAATAAGGCAATTACGGCACCACAAGGTAACCAAGGCTTTGGACTAGATAAATCAGAGTTTGATAAAGAAGTAACCATTAAGCTTTCTAATGGTAAAGAAACCGTGATGAAAACCGGTTCTATTGCAATCGCAGCAATCACTTCTTGTACCAATACATCCAACCCATATGTTATGTTAGGTGCTGGTTTACTTGCTAAGAAAGCCGTTGAAAAAGGGTTAGAAGTACCGGCTTATGTAAAAACTTCTCTAGCTCCAGGTTCAAAAGTTGTAACGCGTTACTTAGAAGATGCTGGTTTAATGCCTTACCTAGATAAATTAGGATTTAGCCTAGTTGGGTATGGTTGTACAACATGTATCGGTAACTCAGGACCACTTTTACCTGAAATTGAAGAAGCAATTGCAAGCAATGACTTAACGGTTGCATCTGTATTATCTGGTAACCGTAACTTTGAAGGTCGTATCCATCCATTAGTGAAAGCAAACTACCTAGCTTCACCACCATTAGTAGTTGCTTATGCACTTGCTGGTACAGTAGATGTCGACTTAGCTAAAGATGCTATCGGTACAGATGCAGATGGCGAACCAATTTATTTAAATGATATTTGGCCATCCATGGAAGAAATTAAGAACGAGGTTAATCGTGTTGTTAATCCAGAAATCTTCCGTAAAGAGTATGAGAATGTATTCAACTCTAACGAGAAGTGGAACGAAATCAATACAACTGATGAACCATTATTCGAGTGGGATGAAGATTCTACTTACATTCAAAACCCTCCATTCTTTGAAGGGTTATCGAAAAATGCAGGTACTGTAAAACCATTAAACAACCTACGTGTTATTGGTAAATTTGGTGACTCGGTAACGACTGACCATATTTCACCTGCTGGAGCAATTGCAAAAGATATGCCTGCAGGACTTTACTTACAAGAAAAAGGAGTTTCACCAAGAAACTTCAACTCTTATGGTTCCCGTCGTGGTAATCATGAAGTCATGATGCGTGGTACATTTGCGAATATCCGTATTCGTAACCAAATTGCGCCAGGTACTGAAGGTGGTTATACAACCTACTGGCCAACAGGCGAAATCATGCCAATCTATGATGCAGCGATGAAGTATCAAGAAGAAGGTACTGGGTTAGTTATTTTAGCCGGCAAAGATTATGGTATGGGATCTTCTCGTGACTGGGCAGCGAAAGGTACTAACCTTTTAGGTATTAAGATGGTTATTGCGGAAAGCTTTGAGCGTATTCACCGTTCTAACCTAGTTATGATGGGAGTACTTCCACTAGAATTTGAAAAAGGTCAAAATGCTGAAAAATTAGGTCTAACAGGTAAAGAAACATTCAATTTAGAAATTGGTGAAGATGTTAAGCCTCATGACCTTGTAAAGGTTACTGCTACAGATGAAAATGGTAAAACAACTGAATTCAAAGCTGTAGTACGCTTCGATAGTGAAGTTGAAATTGACTACTACCGTCATGGTGGTATCCTACAAATGGTATTACGTAATAAACTAGCGTAATAATCAAGTAAACGAGCTCCTTTTGGGGCTCGTTTTTACATGGAAAAAATCTTTTATATGTCAAATAATTCCGTATGAGATTGTTGTATTTGTGAAATCTCTTTGACAGATAGGTTTATTTCTTTATTATTTTAGCTAAGATTGTATACTATAAGCATAGATAACAGAGATGGAATACATAACGTTGGGAGTTTAACTAATGATAAAAAAGTTTGTAGGTATTACAATCTTACTAGCACTAGGTATTGCGTTAGTCATTAACGTATTGGATTTAACTAATAAAAAAACATCTGGTCCTAATTTAGTCGATGTAACAGGTGACACGTCAGTTGAAGGTGAAATGATCGTATCTCCTGGTGCTAACGGCTTAAATGTGGGAGATCAGGCACCAGAATTTGAATTACCGTTATTAAATGGTGATGTCGTAAAACTCTCAGATTTAAAGGGCAAAAAGGTACTAATTAACTTCTGGGCTACGTGGTGTCCACCTTGTAAAGAGGAAATGCCTGAAATGCAGCGTTTGTACGAAGAATATGGAGATGATATTACGATTATAGCTATTAATGCTACCGGTTCAGAACGTAATGAGTCTGCTGTTCGCGATTTTATTGATGAATATGGCTACACCTTTCCAGTAGCAATTGACAAGAATAACGATACGACAGATAATTATATGGCCTACACGATTCCAACGTCCTATTTTATTGGTACGGATGGTGTTATACAAGTGCCGCGTAAAGTCGGTCCAATGACATATGATTTTATGGTGGAAATGATGAATTCCTTAAACTAAAGGATTATATTTTTCTAAAAATTATTATATAAACCAACAGAAATGGTAATACTTCTATTAAAAAGGGAGTGATTACCATTTCTTTAAAAAAACGACGTTCATTTGAAGAATTGGTTCAAGCGAATAGACAGCAAATACTAGATGATAAAGAAATCTTGGACCGAATAGAGCAAAACCTAGAAAAGAGAGCTAGAGATTTATTATCAAAACGAAAAGAAGCATAGTTATTTGTATCAAGTACTTCAGACCTCCACTATGTGTAGCGAATTTGTTACATAGGGTGGAGTTTTTTCATGTTGTGCTTATTGTTTTCTTGAATAGTTATAGTAGAAAATCAAACAATAACATTGCCTATGGCAATCGAATATTACAAGGAGGAAAGAATATGACGGAAAAACATCAAACACCAAAGCCGGATGATCGCAGTGATAATGTAGAGAAACTACAAGATATGGTTCAAAACACGATTCAAAACATCGAGGAAGCGCATGAAACCATGCAATTGTGCTTCAGGTGAGGAAAAGCAGAACATCATCGAAAAAAATAAACGTCGAGAAGAAGCAATTGAGGGCTTCCGCTCTGAAATTCAAGATGAAGCGCATGATCGTTAGCCATGAGGATATTTGTGAAGTCGTTTGGTTAAAAGCCTGATAACTATAGCTGTCCTTATTCTATCTTCTCAATGATATGGATTACGGATATGCCACTAATCTATAATTTAGTTAATATATTAAACCGAACTATTATGAAATCGAACAGAATGGTATAGTAGTTCGGTTTTCCCTTTAGGAATTAGGATCTTGTGAAGCCTCTTTATTTATGTTTCAACCAATGTATATGCTAAACTAAACATACATAATAAGGGAGGACTTCAATTGAATAAAGTAAAAATACCAATCGAAGTAAGATATCAAGAAACCGATCAAATGGGAGTAGTGTACCATGCTAATTACCTAGTTTGGTTCGAAATTGGACGGACCAAATTTATCGAGCACTTAGGACTAAGCTATGTAGAAATGGAAAAAAATAATGTAGTTTCTCCTGTCTTGGATGCACAAGTTTCTTTTAAAAAACCTGTTCGTTACGGTGATAACGTATTTGTAGAGACATGGATTGAAAAATATGATGGACTAAGAACGGTGTATGGCTACCAAATTATTGATGAAGAAGGGGAAATAAGGGTAACGGGAACGACAAAACACGTTATCGTGAAAAAGGATAACTTTAGACCCATTTCTTTAAAAAAAGCTTTTCCTAAATGGCATGAGCGTTATATGCAGAGTATAGAAGGGGAACAGTGATGGCGTTTGGTTTGAATAGAGAAGAATTAATAGAATGGAAACGAAAAGTGGAAAATGGCGAAATTGCTATTTTAACCCATTATTGGTTAGATGATCGTTTTCCAGGTTGTACAAGTGTAACGAAAGTAGGGTGCAAAGACGTTGAGAAGTTAATAGAGTGGGGCAACCAATATCATCTCAATCCTAAATATATCCACCTTGATGAAAGATACCCTCACTTCGACCTATTTGGTCAAAGGCAAAAAGAGGTATTAATCCAAGAGGGTAAATGGGATCATATAACCAAATTTGATTTATAAAAAGAGGCTGGGACAAAACCCCAGTAAATAATTAAAGACGTAGCGCTAACCATTTAAAATGGTAAGTGCTACGTCTTTTTTAATATTCTTACTCTTTTTAGTAAACAAAAAGGACACCCTCTGATAAAATTAAAGTAACCACACAATAACCTATCAGGAGGTATCCCTATGTTCAAACATTATACCATGAATCAAGTTGTTTTGCCGATAGATTTAGAAATGAAATTACAAGAAAATGATGTTGCTTACGCTGTTAATGATGTGGTGGAGAGTATTCCAGCCGAAGCATTTGATTTCTTTTTACGTGAGACTGGTTATCCAGCATATCACCCTCGAATGATGATGAAAATTATTCTTTGTGCTTACACGCAATCTGTTTTTTCTGGCAGGAAGATAGAGAGCTTACTTACAGACAGTATCCGTATGATGTGGCTTGCCCAAGGTTATGAACCGAGTTATCGTACCATCAATCGTTTCCGTGTTCATCCAGAAGTAAAAGAATTACTACGTCAATGCTTCGTACAATTTCGCTGTCAATTGGTTCAAGAAAAATTAATTGAAGAAGAAGCAATATTTATCGACGGAACGAAAATTGAAGCGAATGCCAATAAGTTTACCTTCGTTTGGCGAAAATCGGTGGAAAAATATAGTGCTAATTTGGTGGAAAAGTCTAACCAAATGTATGATGAGTTATTAAAAAAAGAAATTATTCCAGAGATAGAACGGGAAAGTTCCGATGAACTTTCTACAAAGTTAGATGAAAAGGTAGAAGAATTTGATAAGAAGATTGAATCAACCGAAGAGGTAAGCCTACGTAAACAGCTTCGCTCTGAACGTAAGGTACCTAAGCAATATCGTAAGCATTTTAAGGATTACCTGGAGCGAAAACAAAACTATCAAAATGACATGGAAATCTTTGGAGAACGAAATAGTTATTCGAAGACAGATCACGATGCCACGTTTATGCGTATGAAAGATGATTATATGAAGAATGGGCAACTGAAGGCAGGTTATAATGTGCAACTTGCGACAGAAGGACAGTATGCCCTCGCCTATGATGTCTTTCCAAATCCAACAGATACACGCACGTTCATTCCTTTTCTAGATACGATTGAGAAAAGCTTTTTCAAGTTGCCAAAATATATTGTCGCTGATGCAGGTTATGGTAGTGAACAAAATTATGAGGATGTCATGAATCAACGAGAACGCACGCCGCTCGTTACCTTTAATCAATATCGAACGGAGAAGAAAAAGAAAGTTAAGAATGATCCTTTCAACATAGCCAATTGGCAATATAGCGAAGAAGAGGATTCATTTACTTGTCCAAATAATAAAACACTACCATTCCGATACACTTCCACCCGAACTGACAAATACGGTTTTACACGTACGTTCAAAGTTTATGAATGTGAAGACTGTACTGGTTGTCCATTACGTTCCTTGTGTACAAAAGCAAAGGATGGAAACAATCGAAAAGTTTTCTACAACGAGAAATGGGAACAGCAAAAAGAATACATAAGAGAGCAGCTTTCGAATCAAGAAACTGGTGAAATCTATGGGAAACGTAAAATTGACGTAGAGCCAGTCTTCGGATTTTTGAAGGCTAATTTGCGCTTCACTCGAATGTCAGTGAGGGGCAAATCCAAAGTAGAAAATGAATTAGGATTTGCGTTAATGGCGGTGAATCTAAGGAAGTACACCGCCTCTAAAGCGAGTTAACTTAAAAAAAATGACAATAGCCTAATGAAAATGGTTCCAATCATCCAAAAACGATGATCGGAACCATTTTTTTATTATTCTTGGCTAGTTATGTCCCAGCCCCTTTTTCTTTTGCTTTTTTTCTGGTACATAGTCCACTCCACCAGGATGAAACGGATGGCATTTACTTATTCGTTTAATTGTTAAGTATCCGCCTTTTATTGCCCCATGCTTCCGTATTGCCTCAAGTCCATATTCGGAACAGCTTGGATAAAACCGACAAGTAGATGGTGTAAAGGGACTAATGGCACTACGATAAAACTTAATAAGGCCTATAAATAGATATTTCATATACGAACCTTCTTTAAAAGGAGTTAATATTATTTATTGAAGCGTATAGTTGCAATGGCATCATGCATATGGATCGATTCTTCATTTTGACAGGATACCTTAAATCCTGTCACATAAGGTAATTCGTATAAATCAGCAGCTACTAATCTCGCCATGTCCTCAACAAATCGGGGATTTTCATACGCTTCCTCGGTTACCATTTTTTCATCTGGTCGCTTCAATATAGGGTGTAATCTAGCACTTGCATTACTTTCAGCAGCCTCTAATAAAGCAAGCTTCCAATCCTCTTCTAAATCAGTGAAATCATCGGAGAGTGATACCTCCATCCTTACATTTCCACGTTGGTTATGGGCACTGTATTCACTAATTTCTTTTGAACAAGGACAAAGTGTTGTAATCAGGACAGACATGCCAACATTCATGAGATATCCACTATCCTGATTGTAGGAAACCTCCATCGTTAAGTCGGCATGATTTAACCCCGCTATACCGGTACTAGGTCCTTTGCGTTCATAAAACCAAGGAAATTGTATCGTTATCTTCGCATCTTTTTGACCTAATCGTTCAGCAAGCTCTTTCGTGAATTCCTTTAACATGGAAAAATCAGCATGAAATCCATTTACACTATAGGCAGCTAATTGCTCCATAAACCGACTCATATTCGTACCTTTACTTGATTGTTGGATACTGGATGTAAAGGTAAATGATGCAACACTTGTTTGTGAATGTGGTGCAGTAGCACTGTCGATTATAATAGGGTATTTCACATTCGTAATACCAACTTCATCAAGCTCAAATAAAAAGTCTTTTTGTATATTTTGTAAATCAGCCATTTTTTCTTTTTCAACTGGCTTGTGCTTCGGGCCAGGTTTTACAGTTCCAAATAGTTTATGTCTTTCTTCTTTTGTAGGTAATGTTTTACGCGGTATGTTGTTTGAATTCATGACTATTTCCCTTTCTAGTGCAAGACTTGTCTCTGTCCAAAGTATAAGACAAGTATTCATTCGATTTCAATTATACCGCTTTTACATCCACTTAATTTTAGGCTCGGTTTTATTTATAATTCGTTTTATATTTGCTAAATGTCGATAAATAACAAATAGAGTCAATACAGCAATTACAATCATTAGACCAATATCCCCAAAGAAAATAGAAACAATAAAGGATACTAGACCAGTAATCATAGAAGAAAGTGAAACATATTTTGAGATTTTTAATGTCACTAGAAATGTCAACACCATCACACCAAATAGAATTGGATTGACACCTAATATAATCCCACCTGATGTTGCGACAGCTTTACCACCTTTAAAACGAGCAAAAAGCGGGTAAGTGTGACCTATTACAGCAAAGATCCCAATCGCTAGCCTATATACATCCGCATCAAAAAATAAAGGAATGAGAGTAGCTAGAGTACCTTTTAAAATGTCTGCTGCTGTAACAATAATCCCAGCTTTTACTCCTAGTACACGAAATGTATTCGTTCCGCCAAGGTTTCCACTACCATGTTCGCGAATGTCAATTTTATAGCCAAGTTTACCTACAATAAGTGCTGATGGAATGGAACCTAAAAGATACGCAATTATTGCAAATAGAACATATTCCATTTAACTTCCTACTTTCTTCTTTAAAATTATATATATAGTTTATCATGAACTATTAATATTAGGTACTAAATTATGAAAGATAAATAAAATCTTAACACAAAAGATGTTTTTACTTACATGATAAACTAATAATAAGTATAATCGAAATGAAAGGAGTTACCAAATATGCAGAATCCTAGTAATGATGTTATACGCGAAATATTAGAATCAGCTAAAACGATTGCGGTAGTTGGATTATCTGATAATCCCGAAAGAACATCCTATCAGATTGCAAAAATAATGCAAGAAGTAGGGTACCGCATTATTCCTGTTAACCCTACAGTTGACGAAGTATTAGGGGAAAAATCCTATGATTCCTTATTAGATATAAAGGAACCAATTGATATTATTAATATATTTAGAAGACCAGAATTTTTGCCTGAAATAGCGAAGGAAGCTCAAGAAACGGATTGTAAGGTTTTCTGGGCTCAGCAAGGAATTACCAATGAAGAAGCATATGATTATTTAACCGAAAAAGGGTTTACTGTAATCATGGATCTATGTATAAAAGTTGCACATGCTGTATTAGTTAAAAAGTAAAGATACGGAGCATCAAGAAGTTAACATAGCTTAATCCGAACTATTGGCAATTCTTCTATAAGGATTGCCAATAGTTCGGTTTTTTTATGCTGACCGCTAATACCAGATCAAATGCACTTATAGACAAGAATGACCTTGACTATGCTATTTAGTGGATAAGATATAGTGAAAAAACATGATAAAATAGCTATCATTATAGAACTTCTATACATTTTAAAATATGTTGTAGTATACTTATTAATATTGTGTTGGTAATTGACCTTTACAAAAACAAACACCTGTTCTACTATATAAAATATGACAATGAACTATTGGTGAAGGGAGCTAACGGAATTGGACAAGAAACCTTTACATTATTCTGATGATTCCATTCAAGTACTGGAAGGTCTTGAAGCAGTTCGGAAACGACCAGGGATGTATATTGGTAGCACCGACCATCGAGGATTACATCATCTAGTATTTGAAATTGTTGATAACGCAGTTGATGAAGCATTAGCAGGATATGGAAATAATATTAAAGTAACCATACATAAAGATAATAGTATTTCAGTAGAGGATAGCGGTAGGGGAATCCCTACTGGTAAGCATAGTACTGGTAAATCGACTATGGAGGTTATATTTACCGTATTACACGCTGGCGGAAAGTTTGGCCAAGGTGGATACAAGACAAGTGGTGGATTGCATGGAGTTGGAGCTTCTGTAGTAAATGCCTTGTCAGAATGGTTAGAAGTAACTTCTCACCGGGATGGAGAAGTCTATTTTCAGCGCTTTGAAAATGGTGGAACTCCCGTTGGAACTAGCAAGAAGATTGGAAAGACAAAAAAAACTGGTTCCACTATACACTTTAAGCCAGATGCATCCATTTTCTCTACTACCGTTTTCAGCTATGACACCATTTCTGAACGATTACGTGAAGCTGCATTTTTATTAAAGGGCTTACGTATTGAGGTATCGGATGAACGGACAGAAGAAAATGACGTATATGAATATCCCGATGGATTAAAGTCTTTCGTAAAATATTTAAATGAAGATAAGGATCCACTACATGAAGTAGTATTTTTTGAAGGAGAGCAACAAGAAATTGAAGTAGAGTTTGCTTTTCAATTTAATGACGGTTTTTCAGAAAATATGTTATCCTTCGTTAACCATGTTCGAACAAAAGATGGTGGTACCCATGAATCGGGAGCAAAGGCCGCTATTACGAGAAGTTTCAATGACTATGCAAGAAGAACCAGTGCCTTAAAAGAAAAAGATAAGAATCTAGAAGGAACGGATATTCGGGAAGGATTAACGGCACTCGTATCAGTTAGAATTCCCGAAGAAAAATTACAATTCGAAGGCCAAACGAAGGGTAAGCTCGGTACTTCAGAAGCTCGCTCAGCAGTTGATGCAGTCGTATCTGAAAAGCTGAATTTCTTTTTAGAGGAAAATCAAGATGTTTCAGGACTATTAGTGAAAAAGGCTATAAAAGCAAAAGAAGCACGGGAAGCGGCTAGGAAGGCCCGTGATGATGCAAGATCTGGTAAGAAAAAACGCCGTAAGGAAACCATCTTAAGTGGGAAACTTACTCCTGCTCAATCGAGGAACCCGGATAAAAATGAATTATACTTAGTAGAGGGTGATTCTGCGGGTGGCTCAGCAAAGCAAGGAAGAGATCGTAAGTTCCAAGCGGTTCTTCCACTACGAGGTAAAGTAATCAATACAGAAAAGGCGAAGCTCCAGGACGTATTTAAAAACGAGGAAATTTCAACTATTATTCATACTATTGGAGCTGGAATTGGGCCTGAATTTAATCTGGAAGATACCAATTACGATAAAATCATTATCATGACAGATGCAGATACGGACGGTGCCCATATTCAAGTATTGTTATTGACTTTCTTTTACCGCTATATGAGACCATTAATTGAAGCAGGTAAAATATATATTGCTTTACCACCTTTATATAAAGTATCGAAAGGATCTGGTAAGAAAGAGCAGATCATCTACGCATGGGACGATGATGAGATGCGAGAGGCAATCAATAAGTTTAAAAATGGCTATATTATTCAACGCTATAAAGGGCTTGGAGAAATGAATGCCGACCAATTATGGGAAACAACTATGAATCCAGATACACGGACATTAATCCGTGTAACCATTGAGGATATTGCCCGAGCAGAGCGTCGTGTGACGACATTAATGGGTGATAAAGTTGAACCAAGAAGAAAATGGATTGAATCCAATGTGGAATTCGGTTTAGATGATGATCCAAATATTTTAGAAAATGATAAAATTCACCAAGAATAATAAAGACCAAATGTAACAAGAAGGGGGAAATGACTTGTCACAGTCAGAAAAATTTCTCGATCTTCCATTAGAAGAAGTAATCGGTGATCGTTTTGGTAGATATAGTAAATATATTATTCAAGACCGTGCCATACCAGATGCAAGAGACGGGTTAAAGCCTGTTCAACGAAGAATTCTGTATGCCATGTTTCGTGAGAAAAATACCCATGATAAACATTTTCGTAAGTCCGCTAAGACAGTTGGGACTGTAATTGGGAATTACCATCCACATGGTGATTCCTCGGTTTATGATGCAATGGTGCGTTTAAGTCAAGATTGGAAAATGCGGAATGTACTAATTGAAATGCATGGAAATAACGGTAGTATGGATGGTGACCCACCTGCTGCTATGCGTTATACAGAGGCAAGACTTTCTAGTATTGCTTCTGAACTTCTTCGTGATATGAACAAGGAAACTGTAGACCTTATGCCTAACTTTGATGATACCGATCATGAACCTGTTGTATTACCAGCAAAGTTTCCTAACCTTTTAGTAAATGGTTCAACCGGTATCTCAGCTGGTTATGCAACAGATATTCCACCACATAACCTTGGAGAAGTAATCGATGGAGTTATCAAGCGTATCGATAAGCCAAATGCTACGATTGATGAGTTAATGAAGATTATTAAAGGCCCGGATTTTCCAACTGGCGGAATCATACAAGGTGTCGATGAAATTAAGAAAGCGTATGAAACAGGTAAAGGGAAAATAGTTGTCCGAGGAAAAGCATCTGTTGAACCGATTCGTGGAAATCGCGAGCAAATTGTAATTGATGAAATTCCATTCGAGGTTAATAAAGCAAATCTAGTTAAGAAAATAGATGAGCTACGTTATGATCGAAAAGTAGAAGGAATTGCAGAAGTTCGAGATGAAACAGACCGTACTGGTCTACGTATTGTGATTGAGTTGAAAAAAGATGTGAATAGTGAAGGGGTCTTGAATTTCCTCTATAAAAATACCGATTTACAGGTTACATACCATTTTAATATGGTAGCCATTTTAGACAGAACACCGAAGCTATTATCTTTAACCGATATGCTAGATGCTTATATTACCCATCAGAAGGAAGTTGTTACAAGATCAACTAAATTCGATTTGAAGCATGCGAAGGATCGTTCTCATATTGTGGATGGTTTAATCAAAGCAATTTCCATCTTAGATGAACTAGTTGCAACGATTCGTGCATCAAAAGATAAGCAGGATGCGAAGAAAAGAATCATGGATTTATATGGCTTTACAGAAAAACAAGCCGAAGCAATTGTAATGTTACAGCTTTACCGTTTAACCAATACGGATGTAACACAGCTACAGGAAGAGTCAGAGGTACTAAAACAGAAAATTGCTGAATACGAGTCTATTTTATCAAGTGAAGCGAAATTATTAGAAACGATTAAGATGGACTTGAAACAAATGAAAAAGCAATTCTCCGATCGTCGTAGAACAGTCATCGAAGAGAAAATTGAAGAATTAAAGATCGACATTGAAGTGACGGTAGCAAGTGAGGATGTCCTTATTTCGGTTACAGAAGAAGGCTATATTAAGCGTACAAGCATTCGTTCCTATGCCGCATCTAATGGAGAAGATTTCGCTATCAAGGAAGACGACCATTTAGTAGGATTGATCGAAGCAAATACAACCGATAAGCTTCTATTATTCACGAACAAAGGAAAGTATCTTTATATTCCAGTACATGAGCTACCAGATATTCGTTGGAAGGATATCGGTCAGCACGTCTCGAATATTGTTCCAATAGATAAAGATGAATATATTGTCCATGCGTTACCTATTAGAGAATTTAAAGAGGAAGAATATCTCATATTCTTCACGAAAAATGGTATGATTAAGCGAAGTGAATTAAAAATATATGAAGCACAGCGTTATTCAAAAGCGTTAGTTGCACTTAATTTGAAAAAAGATGATGAAGTGGTAAGTGTGTGCCGAACGAAAGGTTACTCTGACGTATTTATTACGTCTGACAAAGGCTATGGACTTTGGTATCATGAATCAGAAGTTCCAGTTGTAGGCCAGCGTGCAGCAGGTGTTAAAGCGATTCAGCTAAAAGACGGAGAATCTGTAGTTGGTGGGCAAGTCTTTGATGACTTATCAGAACCATCACTTGTCGTTATTACACAGCGAGGCGCATGCAAACGAATGAAGCTTCGGGAATTCGAAAAATCAAGTAGAGCTAAACGTGGTCTACTCATGTTGAGAGAGCTTAAGAATAAACCACATCGAATTGTAGGATTCTTTGCAACCTATGAGCAAGATACGATTTCCTTTACTACATCAAAAGGGGAAACACATCAAATTTTCCCATTAGAGTTACCAAATAGTGATCGATATAGTAATGGCTCCTTTGTCATTGATTCTGATAATCAAGGTGAAGTTCTGAAAGCATGGAGAGAAGCCAATTACGAAAAACCATTTGATCCGACAATGGATTAATAAAATGGAGGCAGACTGTATATTCGCAGTCTGTCTTTTTATCTTGAGTATATCAGTGTAAATCCTTAAGAAAGCTCTACTAATGTATTCAGTTAAGAGCGGAATTAAGGTAAGATGGAAATAAAGAAGACAGACAACTTTACAAGGAGAAGCTATGATTATCACGACTGCAGGAAAAGCAACAAGCCCATTAATTCGAAAAGCAATGAAGCTAGCACAAACTTATCATATACCATTTAAGGAAAGACAAGGTGTATCGATTGAAAAAATGAAGATGAACTATCAAGATGACGTGCTTATTGTAGGAAAGGAGCAATTAGTTATTGCACCAAAAAACAGTGATACACGAATGTTATTTCATCCGAATTTAGCAATGATCCGAGCAAAACGGGTTCTAAAAGGGGAAACCGAGCCACTAATCGAAACAGCAAAATTAAAAAAAGGGATGTCCTTTCTTGACTGTACACTTGGACTAGCATCAGACAGTATTATGGCAAGTCTCGTAGTTGGACCTACAGGTAGGGTCACAGGTATTGAAGGAAACGAACTACTCTATTTACTAGTAAAAGAGGGCCTAGCTTCACATATAACTGGTCATTTAGATATAGACGAAGCAATGAAACGTATCCACGTAGTCCATGAGGATCATTTATATTACCTTCAACATGCAGAAGCGAATTCGTTTGATATTGTATATTTTGATCCAATGTTCCAAGAAGGAATTGAAGAATCGAACGGCATCAATGCCATAAGAAAACAAGCTATTACATCAGACATAACAGCCGAGATTATAGAAGAAGCAAAAAGAGTAGCAAAAGAGAGAGTGGTATTAAAAGATCATTGGAAAAGCAAAAGGTTTCAAGAGTTAGGTTTTACCCAGTTTAAAAGAAAGACATCCTTGTTTCACTACGGAACGATTGAATTACGTTGATTATTTTTAACTTTCTATATTTCGAAAATTATGATAAGCTAAAATGGAAAAGAGAGAGGAGGGCTTGTAACGAATTTAAGAGATAAAATTGTCGATGCAGCGTTACATTTATTTGAGAAAAAGGGCTTTCATGGTGTGACAGTTAATGAAATTGTTGATAGTATTGGGACCTCCAAAGGGGGATTCTATCATCACTTTTCATCGAAGGATGAATTGTTATTTGTTATCCACGATACTTTTATCACTTATGTGCTCGAAAAAGCATACATAGCCAAGAACACCTACGACTCTCCAACGAAGAAACTGCAACAAATTATTAAAAGCTTTGTTCAAGTCTTTGACTTGTATAAGCCGCATATATCAGTGTTTTATCAAGAAAATGTATACTTAAAAGCGAATTATGAGGAATTGATCAAGAAGAAGCGGGATCAATTTAAGAACATTATCATTGATACGATTCGAGAAGGAAAAGAAGCTAGCGAATTTCGAAAAGACTTATCAGAAGAAATTACAGGTATGGCCATTCTTGGCATGGTTAACTGGACCTATAAATGGTATAAGCAGTCTGGTGAAAAATCAATTGACGAGATTGGCGATATCTATGTGGAATTAATTATGCGATCGATTATAAACCAACAAAATGTAAGCGGTTAACTAATTTGGCTACTTCCAGCATAGCTTGAGAGAAAGCTATATTTTTCAGTTGAATACCGACCAACCAGTCGGTCTTATACGATAACAGGAGGGAAACTTATGGATTTTACTTTAACAAAAGAACAATCGATGATTCGGAAAATGGTACGTGATTTTGCCGAGGAAGTGATTAAACCGAGAACAATAGAAATTGATACAGAAGCTAAATTCCCAGTAGATATTTTTGAACAGATGGGCGAGCTTGGTTTACTTGGAATTCCGTTTCCAGAAGAGTACGGTGGTTCTGGTGGGGATACCTTATCCTACGCAATTGCTGTAGAAGAAATTGGTCGTGTCTGTGGAAGTACTGGTTTAAGTTATGCTGCAGCAGTCTCTTTAGGTGCTAGTCCAATCTATTACTTTGGTACGGAGGAACAGAAACAGGAGTATTTAAAGCCATTAGCAGAAGGAAAGGCTTTAGGATCATTTGGATTAACGGAACCCAATGCTGGTTCAGATGCTGGTGGAACGAAGACAACTGCAGTAGTTGATGGTGATGATTTTATAATTAATGGTGAAAAGTGCTTCATTACGAATGCAAGTTATGCCAAGACTTTAATTGTAACAGCAGTTACAGGAAAAAACGAAAAAGGTAAAAATATTATCTCCGCTATTATCGTCCCTACCGATACAGAAGGGGTAAAAATAACTAGTAATTACGATAAGATGGGCGTTCGTGGATCAGATACGGCAGAAATTGTGTTAGATAATGTTCGAGTTCCAAGAGCCAACCTATTAGGTGATCCACAAAAAGGGTTTAGCCAATTTTTATATACGCTAGATGGTGGAAGAATTTCCATTGCCGCATTAGGGTTGGGAATAGCACAAGCCTCACTCGAAAAAGCATTACAATATGCAAAAGAACGTAAACAATTTGGAAAATCTATCTCGAACTTTCAAGCTATCCAATTTAAACTTGCCGATATCGCAATGGAAGTAGAACTGGCTAGAAACATGGTCTACAAAGCCGCATGGTTAAAAGATAATAATCAACCATTTACGAAAGAATCTGCCTATGCAAAGTTATTCGCAACAGAAACCGCCTTCCGTGCTGCGAACCAAGCAATTCAAATCCACGGCGGATATGGTTACATGCGTGAATATGAGGTAGAACGATACTTGCGTGATGCTAAGCTGCTAGAAATTGGCGAAGGTACATCGGAGGTTCAAAGACTTGTTATTGCTAGACAACTAGGATGCTAGCTAAGGAGAAATACGATGTGGATAGGAGTGAAAAGATGATTTCTAAAGTATTAATTGCTAATCGTGGTGAAATTGCGGCTAGAGTTATTCGCACCTGTAAAAAGATGGGGATTGAGACCGTTGCAGTTTATTCGGAGGCAGATGAACATGCGCCGTTTGTAAAGATGGCAGATGAGAGCTATTTAATTGGCCCATCACGAGTCAATGAAAGTTATTTACATGTGGATAAAATCCTTTCTATCGCAACGCAATCTGGGGCAGATGCCATCCATCCAGGCTATGGTTTTTTAAGTGAAAATGGTAGATTCGCAGAGAAATGTGAGGAAGCCGGGATTACATTTATCGGTCCTTCAAGCAAGGTCATGGATATGATGGGCAGTAAGATTGAAGCAAGGAAGGTAATGAAGCAGGCTAATGTTCCTATCGTCCCTGGAACAGAGGAAGCAATAGAATCTCCTGAGGAAGCAGTAGAATTGGCAAAGCAAATTGGTTATCCCATTATGTTAAAGGCATCAGCAGGTGGCGGGGGCATTGGGATGCAAGTTGTAAACAGTGATGAGGAGCTACGTAAAGCATTTGATAATAATGCTAAACGTGCAAAAAGCTTCTTTGGCGATGGGGCCATGTTCCTGGAAAAGAAGATTGATGATGCTAGACATATTGAAATACAAGTACTTGCTGATAAGTTTGACAATGTTATTCATCTATTTGAGCGAGAATGTTCGATACAACGCCGTAATCAAAAGGTAATAGAAGAGGCCCCATCTCCTTTTCTTTCCGAAACTACAAGAAGGAAAATGGGAAATGCTGCGATTGAGGCTGCTAAAGCCATTGGATATACCAATGCAGGTACCATTGAATTTTTAGTGGATGAGAAGGAACATTTTTATTTTCTAGAGATGAACACGAGAATTCAAGTGGAGCACCCGGTCACTGAAGAAATCACTGGAATCGATATCGTAGAGCAACAGATTCATATTGCTAACGGTCAAAAGCTCTCCATCTCACAAGACGATTTAGAAATAAATGGGCATGCAATTGAAGCAAGAATTTATGCCGAGGACCCAAAGACATTTTTCCCATCACCTGGTTATATTTCAACCTTTGATATCCCGATGGGGGAAAATATTCGTATAGAGAGTGCTGCGACAAGTAATTATCAGGTCACCCCTTTTTATGACCCTATGATTAGTAAGTTGATTGTCAAAGGGGCAAATCGAAAGGAAGCAATAGAATTATTGATTGATACATTAGCAAAAACAACGATAGAAGGCATTAAGACGAATGTCCCAATACTATTAGATATTGCACGACATGATGCCTTTCAATCTGGTAAGACGACAACAAAATTTATAGAAACGTATTTCAGTCCAGTTAAACGAAACTAGTTCATTATACAAGGAGGAAGAAACATGGAAGAAATAAAAGCAATGATGGCAGGTAATGTATGGAAGGTTTTAGTATCTGTGGGCGATACAGTAGAAGAGGATCAGGATATTGTCATTTTAGAATCGATGAAAATGGAAATCCCTATAGCTGCTGAAGAGGCTGGTACCATCACGGAAATTAAGGTAGCGGAAGGCGATTTTGTTAATGAAGGGGATACGTTAGCTATTATCAAAATAGACTAAAAGAATAGTATTTGGGAGGATTCTATGACACTAGTAGAATTAGAAATCGTAAACAGTCACGTGGCGGTCATCACATTAAATCGGCCCCAGGCAGCAAATGCTATGTCTAAAGCTTTACTAGATGAATTAAATCAAGTTATACAAAAGGTAAATCATGACCCTAACATTTACTGTGCCGTATTGACTGGTTCCGGTGTAAAAGCCTTTTGTGCAGGAGCGGATTTGAAGGAGCGTCGGGGCATGACGGATGATCAAGTAATTGCGGCGGTTCGATATATTGGGAAGACGGTTTCAGAAGTAGAAGCCATGAAGGTTCCCGTAATCGCTGCGTTAAACGGTATCGCATTTGGTGGTGGGTTAGAGCTTGCCCTTTGCTGTGATATTCGGATTGCAGCGGATTATGTGAAGTTAGGATTAACAGAAACATCCCTAGCCATCATACCAGGAGCAGGTGGTACACAGCGACTTCCTAGATTAATAGGCATTGGTCGGGCAAAGCAATTAATTTATACAGCGAAACCAATCACTGCCCAAGAGGCATTTTCCATTGGTCTGGTAGAACAGGTAGTTTCGAATGAGGAACTTCATGATGCAGCAATACAAATGGCACTAGATATTGCTAAAAATGGGCCAATAGCATTGCGACAAGCAAAAATAGCTATCAATCAAGGAAGTCAGGTGAATCTTGCTACCGCATTAGAGATAGAACACCTATGCTATAAAGAAACGATTCCAACTAACGATAGACTGGAAGGTTTGGAAGCTTTCCGAGAAAAACGATCTCCAGTATACCAAGGAAACTAACCAATGGGAGGCCTGAACATGTCATATTTGGAAGAGCTACGTAACAGAGTTCAACAGATTGAAAAAGGTGGAAATGAAAAATACCACAAGCAAAACGAAGAAAAAGGAAAGTTATTTGTTCGTAATCGCTTGGAATTACTATTAGATGAGGGAATAGATATAGAAGATGCATTTTTTGCTAATTGTATGGATGATGGTTTACCATCAGACGGTGTTGTCACCGGAATAGGGAAGATTAATGGGCAAGATGTGTGCGTTATGGCAAATGATTCAACAGTGAAAGCCGGTTCCTGGGGTAAGCGCACCGTAGAGAAAATACTACGCATTCAAGAGACAGCATTAACGCTGGAATTACCAATTATTTATTTGGTGGATTCTGCAGGTGCAAGAATAACGGATCAAATCGAAATGTTTCCTGGTCGAAGAGGGGCGGGAAGAATATTTCATAACCAGATAAAGTTATCTGGTCGTGTTCCACAGGTTTGTTTATTATTCGGTCCATCTGCAGCAGGAGGCGCCTATATCCCTGCATTCTGTGACATCGTTGTCATGGTGGACGGTAATGCTTCTATGTATCTAGGCTCACCAAGAATGGCAGAAAAGGTTATTGGTGAGAAGGTAACTTTAGAAGAAATGGGCGGAGCAAAGATGCATTGTTCCGTATCTGGAGTTGGTGATGTCCTAGTAAAAACAGAACCAGATGCTATAACGTATGTACGAAAGTATTTGACATACTTCCCTAAGAATTTTAGATATAAACCAGAAGCATATGAACCGATTGCTACCAAACAATTTGAAAAAAAAATTGAAGAGATTATTCCCGAGAATCAAAATGCACCATTTAACATGCATGATCTTATTAATCGAATTATTGATGAAGATAGCTTCTGTGAAATTAAAAAGAAATTTGCACCAGAATTAATTACAGGGCTATCCAGAATCAATGGAAAATCGGTAGGAATTATTGCGAATCAACCCAAAATGAAGGGGGGAGTACTGTTCCCTGATTCTGCTGATAAAGCAGCCAAGTTCATCCAGCTTTGTGATGCATTTAATATTCCGTTGTTATTCCTGATGGATGTCCCAGGATTTATGATTGGTACGAAAGTGGAACGTGCAGGGATTATCCGTCACGGGGCAAAAATGCTAGCGGCAATGAGTGAAGCGACTGTACCTAAAATTTCGGTAATTGTGCGTAAAGCCTATGGTGCAGGTTTATATGCGATGGCTGGCCCTGCATTTGAACCGGATTGCTGTATTGCGCTGCCGACTGCTCAAATTGCAGTTATGGGTCCAGAGGCTGCTGTAAATGCCGTATATGCCAATAAAATAGCAGCGTTACCAGAAGAAGAAAGAGCTGCATTCATTAAACAGAAACAAGATGAATATCGAGATGATATTGATATTTATCGACTAGCCAGTGAAATGGTAATTGATGCGATTATTGAGCCGAATAATTTAAGAGAAGAATTAATGAAACGCTTCCGTATATACGAAGCAAAAAATGTAGTTTTTACAGAAAGAAAACACGGTGTTTACCCAGTATAAATAGGTTAGATGACTCAGATAAGCTTAGGCTTATTTGGGTCATTTTTTTAGGTGTTTGCCTAACAAAATGACTGTATTGACATATCCTATAATAGGCAATGCTATATCACCTTAATTAACAATATTATTATTATGTAAACTGATAATAGTTTCCCATTTCGTGTTAATCTTGTTATTTAAGGTAATAATATTGGATAGATGGACTAATCGTGCATGAACTATATTCTAAATTCTAACGTAAGATGGTGACAAAATGTTAATAAAAGAGTTCATGATATCGGACGTTATCAGTGTAAAAGAAGATACTACTTTGAAGGCCCTATTAAAACTATTCGTTTCGCATAAAATTGGTGGGGTACCGGTTGTAAATGAGGATAATGTTCTAGTTGGTGTTATAAGCGATGGCGATGTCATTCGCTATTTGAAGCCGAATAGCAGAACGATTTTTGATATGTTTGCAGTTGTTATGGTAAATGAGCAGGAAAAACTAACCGATAAACTACAATACGCGTTAACAAAGCCAGTATCCAGTTTGATGAAGACGAGGGATATCAAAACACTAAGACCAAACCATGACATAGATGATGCACTTCGTATGTTTTCACATTATCGATTCAAAAAAATCCCAGTCATTGATTCCTCAAAGAAAGTCGTTGGAGTAGTCAGTAGAGGGGACTTACTTCGACATATTACCAATGAGCTTATTCAGGGGTAAGTGGAGGCTTAGATATAACGAAAAGAACTAAATGTAAAACCGAATGATACACGATACTAGCTCCAGAAATATACGTAGACGAAAGCGGGGGAGGATAGGTCAAGGTTGAGACCCCTAAAGAAGTAGCACGAGGAGGCCCACCAGCCGCCTGGCGGTAAAGAAGACACTGCGAGATTCTCTCGAGCAGATGTCGGACTTATACTGTGATAAAGTGTAAAGAAGACACTGCGATGGTTTTTCGAGCAGATGTCGCCCCTGTGCTAGAAGCAACCTCAAGTATATTTCCGGAGCGGGATCTTTGTGTATCACTCGGTTTTTCCTTTACGATCAATTCTTTTGTCCCGTTTTCTGTTCTGCTTTATAACGTTTAATTGTTTCTCCTAATCATATAGATTCATTGTCACTATCTACATAACAATAAATATGTGTTATGATAAAAGGTCTCCAAAGGTGTAGTAATCCGATACGAGATTAAGCTATAATAAGGATACAAGAAGAAATAAAGGGGTTTAGTTTCGTGAAGGCTACTCAACAACATACATCTGTATTGAATTATGATAATTTACTAGGCATCTATCATGTGATGAGGGAACATGGTGATCAGGTTAATGCCGATAAAATAGTCGATCTTTACAAGAAAAAACAAAAGAATGAATTTATCATTAGTTTTGCTGGTCATTTTTCCGCCGGTAAATCCTCTATGATTAATGCGCTTATTGGAACTGAATTATTACCAAAAAGTCCCATTCCGACTAGTGCTAATATAGTGAAGCTTTCTTCTGGAAGTGGGGTAGCACGTGTTTTCTTCCATCAAGAAGCACCGATTGAATACGAAGAGCCGTATGACTTAGATATGATTAAGGAGTATTGTAAAGATAAAGATTCCATCGAAAGAATAGAGATTAGTTCTAGTCAGCCAATCATCCCAGAAAATTGTTCCATTATTGATACGCCAGGAATTGATGCGGCAGATGATACTGACCGAATTATTACGGAATCCTCTTTGCATCTCGTTGACGTGTTGTTTTATGTGATGGATTATAATCACGTACAATCTGAAGTGAATTTAATGTTCTTGAAGACTATTCAAGCTATGAATATTCCTTTCTATATTATTATCAATCAGATTGATAAGCATAATGAACAAGAACTAACTTTTGCATCCTTTGAGAATAGTGTCAAACAAACGTTTGACCAATGGGGCTTATCACCACAAGAAGTATATTTCTCTTCCCTGTTCAAGAAAGAGATGGCAATAAATCAATTTGATCAAATTAAAGCAAAAGTAAACGAATTATTTTTAGAGGAAAGCGTTCAACGCATTGATTCTTCCGTACGAACTATTATTGAAGCACATAAGCAGTTTTTAAAAGAGAAATTAGAGGAGTCTGTTGCCGAGCTTTCTAGTAAGGGTGGGACAGATAAGGATTTTATCTATCAAGTTGAGAATCTACAAAGCTCAATTGAAACGATTAAACAAAAGCCGATAAATTTAGAAAAGGATTTTATCGAAGCTTTGGATCAAACATTAAAAAATGCTTATCTCATGCCTGCAACCGTACGTGACAAAGCATTACATTTTCTAGAATCCCAACAAAAGGACTTTAAGGTTGGTTTTCTTGGTGCCAAGAAAAAGACAGAGGAAGAAAGAGAGAGAAGGTTAACGGAGTTTCTTACTGCTGTAACAGAAAGCATGAAGGCTAGTATTGAATGGAAATTACGTGAAAAATTCACAGCACTACTAAAAACATATGCGGTTGTAAACCAAGATCTAAATACAGATCTGCAACAATTGACAGTAAACATTAGTCCCGATGACTTATATGCCCATGTAAAGAAAGGGGCAACCGTCAATGGCGATTATGTATTGAATTACGCAAATGATCTTGGCCATTCAATAAAAACAAAATACCGCAATGCTAGTCGTAAGCTTCTACGTAGAATTATTACGGTGATGGAAAATGACGGGCATCAGACCATTGCCCAATATGAAGAACAATTACGAGAACACAAAGAGCTAATGAAAGTTCATGAAGAGCTTGCGTCATGGAAGGAAGCATATCATAAACAATTAACTCGAATTGAAAATCAGTTGCATTCTCCTGAGTATTCCAATGAAACGGAATCTATGTTAAATAAACAATTAGAAAGCACCGTATTTTTAAAAGGAGAAACTGTATCAGCGCTTGCTTCTCATACAGAACCGCAACGAGAGGAAGTAAGACCTTCCGTTATAACAGATGAAGATGACGTTCCACATGTACAAAAGGTAATTCAAGCAATTGATAAAACGGCTCAATTAGTAGAAGAATTACCCGGATTTGAGTCCATTACAAGAGAATTAAAGATAAGAAAAGAGCGATTGGAAAATCGTGACATGACGATTGCATTATTTGGCGCGTTTAGTGCCGGTAAATCTTCGTTTGCTAATGCATTGATTGGAGAAGGCGTATTACCTTCATCACCAAATCCTACTACTGCGGTCATTAATCGGATTACCCCGGTTACAGACGAATATCAGCATGGATCGGTAGTTATTCAATTAAAGAGTGAACATACCCTTTCTATGGATTTAGCAAATATTCTAAAGCATTTTTCACCGCCAACAACAGCGGATATATGCACTTATGTGGGATGGATTAAACAACATCAGATTCAATATCATGAAGACTTAAGTCAGATGTATCAGAGCTATTTACAAGCATTTATTAAAGGATATGACGCACATAAAGATATAATTGGCAAGACTATAACCATTCAGTTAGATGAATTTGCAGCGTATGCAACAGATGAATCGAAAGCATGTTTTGTAGAGACAATTGATTTATATTATGATTGTTCGATAACCCAAAAAGGTATTACATTAGTAGATACACCTGGTGCTGACTCGGTGAATGCTAGACATACGAATGTAGCTTTTGATTATATTAAAACAGCGGATGCGATTCTCTATGTCACGTATTATAACCATGCTATTACGAAGGCAGACAAAGATTTTGTCATGCAGCTTGGGCGTGTTAAAGAGTCATTCCAATTAGACAAAATGTTCTTCATCATCAATGCAGCAGACTTAGCATCTGATCAAACAGAATTACAGCTTGTCACCAATTATGTGAAGGAGCAGTTAACGAAATTAGGTATTCGTAATCCAAGACTATATCCAGTCTCTAGTAAAAAATCACTGGAAGAAAAATTAGTTAAAGCTCCAATAAATAGGCAACTCCGTATGTTCGAAGAGGATTTCTATCATTTCCTTGAGAATGAATTATCTCATTTAGCAATCAAATCTAGCATACATGAGTTGCATAGAACAAGACAGCTACTACACCATTTCAAACAAAAGGCAAATTTAAACAAACAAGAAAAGGAAAAATATAAACAGGAACTACTCGATAAACAGGAAATGCTCTCTAAGGAAGTTCTTACTGTTGATGGAATGGTCTATCAGGAAAGAATCAATCAAAAAATAGCCAAACAACTGCATTATGTTATGGAACGAATTGGAATTCGTTTTCATGATATGTTTAAGGATAAGTTTAACCCTACTACAGTGACAGAATCTGGTCGTAAGGCAGTACATCAATTACAAAAAAACACGATTGATTTGCTAGACTACGCCGGATATGAAACATTACAGGAAGCAAGAGCTGTTTCACTTCGTATGGAGGCTTTTATGAAGGAACAGCAAATAGATTTGATTGACAATTTCAAGCATACGCTAACAAAGCTAGATGAGAATTTTGGCTTACCAGCTTTCGATACAGTTAATTTAGATACGCCAGAATTCACTCAGCCGCTTCAAGACATGAACTTAAGTGCATTTCAAAAATCCTATGCTCTGTTCAAAAGTACAAAGTCTTTCTTTGAAAAGAATGAAAAAGAAAAAATGAAGGAATCCATCTATGAGATTTTGCAACCAGAAATTCAAAGCTATTTAATGCAAACAGAAGAAATCATGAAAGAGGCATATGGGAAGCAATGGCAGACGATTGTTACTACGATAACAGAAGAAATTAATAGTGAAATTAACCAATATGTTCAAAGTAGCATGGCAATTCTAGATGATGTGATTGATATCAATCTTTTAACCAGTAAAGAAGAGCATTTAGCTGTACTACTAGAAAGTATAAATTAAAGGACGTGTAAACCATGCAGCAAAATATATTATTAGTAGATGGAATGGCCTTGCTATTTAGAGGTTTTTTTGCAACATCTATTCGAGGAAACTTTATGAAAAATGAAAACGGGGTTCCTACCAATGGTGTCTATCAATTTGTTAGATATTTATTAGATGCCGTCAATACGTTTCAACCGACACATGTTATTTGCTGTTGGGATATGGGTAGTAAGACCTTCCGAACTTCGATGTATGAGGATTATAAAGGGAATCGCTCTGAACCACCAGAAGAGCTTATTCCACAATTTGATTTAGTGAAGGAAGTTGTTGCTGCATTTGATATGCCAAATATTGGGATTGAAAATTTTGAGGCAGATGATTGTATCGGCACACTTGCGAAGCAGTTTTCTAACGAACATCAAGTATTGATTCTAACTGGTGATCAAGATATTTTACAATTAGTAGAGCCTGGCATAAGTGTTGCGATTATGAGAAAAGGGCAAGGAAATTATGAAGTATTTAATGAGGAGAATTTCTTGGAGAAGAAGGGTCTTGCACCACGTCAAATTATTGATTTAAAAGGATTGATGGGGGACACATCTGATAATTATCCTGGAGTAAAAGGTATTGGTGAAAAGACTGCCTTAAAGCTTCTTCAAGAAAATGAGTCTATTGATCAATTGCTCGAGAATATTGACCAGCTTCCAAAGGGAGTACAAACCAAGATACGATCTAATTTAGATATGCTTCATTTATCCAGAAGTCTGGCTGAAATTCGTTGTGACGTACCAGTTACGGTTCCTTTAGAACAAGCTACCTGGAATTATAATCGGGAGAACGTTGTGAAAAGATTAGAAGAGCTTCAAGTAAAAAGTGTAATAAAGCTCTTATCATAAAGTCGAAACCAAAACCTGTATTGAAAAATACAGGTTTTTGCCTTGAAGACTACTAACGATTGTTGTTATTGTTATTATTGTTGTTGTTATTGTTGCGGTTGTTGTTATTGCGATTGTTATTGTTGTTGTTATCTAAATTATCATTTAGAAACTCATTCGCAAATTCAACATTATCATTGTTGTTATTGTTGTTGTTATTGCGATTCTTATTGTTTTTCGCCATTTTTTCTGACCCTCCTATCATGTTTTTGTGAAATAATCATTGTTATTTCACCTTACAAAATGTATGTTACCCCGAAAATCTTTTTTAATTCATTATTTTTTAACATAATTATCCTGTTTTTTTACTTTGACCATTTCTTCCTTAATATGTCATAATCGAGAAGAAACGTGCAAAATTTATAAAATTAGGGGAACTTATGGAGAAAAAACATTACTACTTAATTGGCAGTACTTTATTTACATGTATCCTGCTTGCATTCATTGAGCATGGATTCGAGATGAATTATCTAATTAAATCGGGATTAAAAATACTGTTATTTTTTCTAACAGTAGGGTCTTTTGCTTGGCTGTTTAAGAATTATCAGTTTAAAAATCCAGTGCGCATGGAAAAGATATCAGTCAGAGAATGGAAGCGAATTGTAATTCTTGGCTTTTCCTCTGCTGGAATTGTATTACTTGCTTATCTTTTATTTTCACCACTTATTGATCTTCATACCATTAAAAATGATTTAACAGAGAGATTAGGAATTACAACAACGACTTATATTATAGTTGGTATTTATATTACTTTCGCAAATTCATTTTTAGAGGAATATTTTTTTAGAGGATTTATCTTTTTTAATTTACCGAAAAAAGTTGGCTACATCTATAGTCCGTTACTTTTTGCTAGTTATCATATTCCGATGATTATGCTATGGTTTAGTCCGCTGATTATAGCACTTTGTTTTATAGGACTATGGACGATTGGATTTATATTTCATAAGGTGAATGAACGAAATCAAACGATTTGGGCTTCATGGATGATTCATATTTGTGCGGATATAATGATAATCCTGATTGGTTTAACCATGTTTTTCTAAGATAGAATGTACCAAGAATAACCAGGCATTAAGAAGCAGGTGTAGAGGAAAATAGAAGCAGGGGATTGTTAAATTACGTACTTGAGGTGACTTTATTATGTTAAAGCGAACCATTCCCTTGGTTCTTGCGATTTTGATTACATTTCCTATAGGAGTCAGTGCTGAGGTTAAAATGTTTAAAGAGGCTCCATTTGATTTTTAGAAAGTCTCTAAGGGAGATACCTTTTGGTTTATAGCCAAAAGGTATGGGTTGGATTATAGAGAACTAATGCGGTTAAATCCAGATGTCGTACCAACCAACATGCAAATTGGATCTGTCATTCGACTAAGGGCTACTGCACCAAGTCCTGCTACTTTTGAGGAGCAGGTGGTCCAACTAGTAAATCAGGAAAGAGCTAAAGCTGGATTATCTCCGTTGAAACACCGTGCAGATATTAAAGCTGTGTCAGAAAAAAAGCTGAAGATATGATTAATTCCAACTATATCTCCCACACAAGCCCAAATTATGGCTCGCCATTTGATATGTTGAAAACATTTGGTGTTATGTATCGAACTGCAGGTGAAAATATTGCGAAAGGCCAAGATTCCCCACAAGCAGTAATGAATGCATGGATGAATTCGCCAGGACACCGAGATAACATCTTAAATCCGAATTTTGATTCCATTGGTGTGGGGTATTACCAAGGTGCTTGGGTACAACTGTTTACCGGATCTTAGTTTGGGTAAGGTCTAATGTAGGCTTACGTCTTATTAGACCTTACTATTTTAATGAGGGGGAGATTAAGATTGCTAGAGCGGTTAATCACTGAACTTGAACGAAATCGTAATCATGAGAACGCTTATCAAATGGAAAAGTACATGAAGAATCGTTTTCCTTTCCTCGGTATTAAAACCCCGGAAAGAAGAAATATATCCAATCGATTTTTTAAACAAACCGGTATAACGAAAGAACCGTTTAATGTAAAATTTGTACAAGCTTTATGGGAACAGAAGGAAAGAGAGTATCAGAATATTGCATTGGATTATATCGAAACGATGCTTCCTAAGCTGGGAAAAGAGCATCTTGAATTATTGGAGAAGCTGCTTACAACAAAATCCTGGTGGGATACAGTAGATATGTTGGCACAAAAGCCAATTGGCAAAATAGCACTGGAATCTCCAGAGGTGATCCCAGAAAGAATAACAGAATGGGCTCATCATGAAAATATGTGGCTTAGAAGAACTGCTATCTTATTTCAGCTGAAGTATAAGGATAGGACAAATGAAGAATTGCTATATACGTACATAAAAATGAATGCTTCAAGTACAGAGTTTTTTATACAGAAGGCAATTGGCTGGGCTTTACGAGAATATTCCAAAACCAACCCTATATCTGTAAGAATGTTTATCCAGGAAAATGATTTAGCAAAATTAAGCATACGCGAAGGAAGTAAATACATCTAGGCGAGAGACGTGCTATTTAGTAAATCGATTAGCATAGGAACTCGCTACAAAGGATTCAGGCTTAATCTTTGGTTCTATCCCTAAAGATTCCATCCGTCCAACCATTTCATTTACAAACATTCTTGTTTTATTTTGACTATTGGCGCCTATGTCAATATGCCCTTCAATCGTAAAGGAAGATCCTTTATATATATTGGGTAAGACAATATTAATCAATTGATCTTTTTTATCTTCCGTGAACATGGATACGACTTCCTCTGTCAAGGTTGTTTCATAGGAAATTCGTTCATGTAGATTGGTCATTTTTCTTGGTACGACAACTTTTCGAATACATGCCCATGCACCCTTTGATTCACAATGAATAACAATTCCAGTTATAAATCGAGTGTAGGTTGGGTGTATTTGGGAATCGGTACCAAATATTAAACGATATCTACCGGTTGGATCTTTTTTCATAAATCGAACGATATGCTGGAAAACTTCCTGAAAGGTCATATGTTTATGTGTTAAATTTTGAAAGCTGAAATCTAATAATCTTAGATTAGCCACGATAGAACCTCCTATGTTTGGGACTTCTTACTACTTAGTGTAGCGAAAGTATGTAGGACTATTCTTGAGCTAATGTAAATTTTTTTTGAAAATCTTAACAAAATTAAATTTGTTATTACCATTAGTTAATGCAATACGCTTATAATATGTTATAAGCTAAAAGCACAAATGCGTTACACATAATGGAAAGAGGGGAATCGGTTGCGATGGGTATCCATAAAGAAGCTGTAATTATCGATGACTTAATCCAACAAATTATAGAAAAGAAGCTCCTACCGGGGTCTAAGTTACCTTCTGAGAATGAGCTTGCTGAAAAATATGATGTACCTAGAATAACGGTTAGAAATGCCTTGATTAAATTAGAAGAGCGCTCTTATATTTATTCTGTACAAGGGAAAGGGAGGTATTTAAAAGACAAATCCATACCTATCCAACTTTCGCTTACAGGAAAAACGAGTTTTACGGAAAAAATGAAAGCGATGGGTCATGATTTAAAGACCGTTACGATATCATGTAAAAAAATTCTTTTCGAATCGAAAATATATGATATTTTACAAGCCAAAGAAACGGATACAGTTTATCAAATTGGAAGGTTACGTATCATAAACGGCGTCCCAATGGCTATCCATTATTCCTATGTAAGTGAGCATCGTTTTCCAACGATCAAACAAGATGGTCCAACGATTCATTCTATGTTTGACTACTATCGTCAACAAGGGACGGAACGATTTTCTAGTAGAAAAACCTATCTTAGTATTACGTTTCCCACTCTAAAGGAACAACATTTATTATCTTGTAATAGTATGGTTCCACTGATTATTCTAGAGACGGATTGTGTAGACCAAGACTCCGATAGCATTTTAGAATATACGAAAATACTATATCGTAGTGATCAATTTAAATATGATATCACAACCGACCCATGAACAACATATATCATTAAGTATGTGATTTTACATTCGTAGATAGGGAATTTAAAAAATCTCCCCATCGCATGATAAAAACTAGCACATTCGCTTATTTTCTAGCAGATGTGCTAGTTTTTTATATTTCTTTTGTTAATTGAATTTACAAATACTTCAACATTTCTTAACACATGGTAACTTGGCAACAAGTTACCATGGACGTAGAAGAAAGGAGAGGGCTAAATGAATCGACGAAGAAGAACCGAAATACTAATTCAAGGGAGACCAGAATTAGCAAAAGAATTAGCAGAAACAATTATGCTGCAATATCCATATCGGGAAGTAATTTCTCCTAGATATGGACTGACGATGATAAAAATGAGAGAAACCGCTAAAAGTTCGCTATTCTATCTTGGCGAGGTAGTCATAACCGAAGCGAAAATGGAAATAAAAGGTCATATTGGGATCGGGATTGTAACTGGGATGAAAGAGGAGCTGGCAAAACACTTAGCCATCATCGATGCAGCTTATAAAGCGAATCTGAAAGAGACCATAGAATGGGAAGAGCCCTTATTAAAAGAGGAAAAAGCGCTCTTAGAATCAAAAATTAAAAAACAAGCTGAACTACTAGCGACTAAAGTCCAGTTTGATACGATGCAAGTATAGTCAGCCTCATCTATATAAAGGAGTTTTGTAATGATGATGAATATTGTACATGACACACAAGCTGTATTCCGTAATTTACTTCATAGTATGTCGCGACCTGGTGAAATTTCGAAATTAAACGAGACTTCTATTAACCTCTCTAGTAGGACATGTCACCAAGCAACTATGTTAACAATGCTAACTCTATTTGATGCAGAAATCGGCTTTCATATCTTGACTAATGACCAGCAGAATGAGCTTCAAAAACAAATTATGGATTACACATCTGCCAAAATCGTACCGATGGAAGAAGCTGATTTTGTGATTGTTTTACAAGGTACAGATGACAGTACCATTGTACAGGCAATGGAAAAATGTAAGATAGGTAATCTAATCGATCCACAATATTCGGCAACATGGATACTGGAGTGTGAATCGATTAAAACAGGAAGGAGTTTGCGTTTAAGCGGACCAGGTATTAACCAGCAAACTACTATTCAGGTAAATCTATCGAACGGAATCCTCGCTAAACGAAATGAGCTAGTGAAAGAGTATCCGTTAGGTATAGATATGATTGTCACGGATGCAAGCTTACAGGTTGTTTGTATACCACGTACAACTACTATCGAACCGCTAGGAGGTGCTTAGGAATGGGCTATGTAGCAGTAAAAGGTGGAACTGATGCAATTGAAGCATCGTTGAAACGATTACGGTATGAGCGATTAAAGGGACAAGAGGTATTAGAGATACATACCATCCTAACTACAATGCGGTCATTAATTGATCAGGTGATGTCGGAAGCTAGTCTATATGAACCAACGTTAGCAGCACTAGCCATTAAACAAGCTGAAGGGAGTATGGAGGAGGCTGTATTTCTACTTCGAGCCCACCGCTCTACATTACCAAGACTATACTATAGTGAAACAGTAGAATCAGAGAGTATGTTTGTCGAACGCAGGATTTCTGCTAGCTTTAAGGATATTCCGGGGGGCCAGATATTAGGGGCCACAAATGATTATAGCCACCGTTTGCTAGATTATACGTTATTAAATGAGACAAAAGAAGAAATGAAGCAATGGTTAGCGGCTTATGAAGCGGAGCTATCCAAGGAACATCCTCATAATGAGTTAATCTATTTTCCTAAAGTAGTGGAGTATTTACGTAAAGAGGGATTGTTTACGAGTTATGTGGAAAATAATGAACCACCTGACGATATTACGAAAAAAAGTCTACAATTTCCTGCCACTCGAAGTCAACGATTACAAACGTTAACCCGCGGTCAAACAGGTACCGTTACGTCATTGGGCTATGCATCGTTACGGGGCTATGGACAGGTCCATCCAACAGTCGGAGAGGTTCGCGTTGGGATGGCACCGATCTATATTGCACCAGCTACAGAAATAGGAAACGAGGAGGAAAATTATTACATTGGTGAAGTGAAACTAACAGAAGTGGAGTCCTTTGTTCCTGTTAAGAAGAATATGCAGCAAAGGGAAGAACTAGAATTTGAGATTGGCTATGGGATTTGTTTTGGTCAGAATGAAACGAAAGCAATAGCTATGAGCATTCTCGATCAATGCTTGGAGCATCCGGAAGCTGATTTTCCAACCCATGACGAGGAATTTGTTTTATTACATATTGATTCCGTAGAGTCGACTGGATTTATATCTCATTTGAAACTACCGCATTATGTCACATTCCAATCCAAACTTGATAGTGTGAGAACCGTGAAACAAGGAGGACAAAAACATGAAGACTAGCCCTCATTTTGCTTTTTTGGATGAAGGATCTAAAAAAGAAATACGCCGTAGCATTCTGAAAGCTGTAGCGATACCTGGATATCAAGTACCGTTTGCATCAAGGGAGATGCCGATAGCTCGCGGCTGGGGTACGGGTGGTCTCCAGATTACATTATCCGTTATCGGGAAGAGGGATGTAATAAAAGTCATTGACCAAGGTGCAGATGAATCGGTGAATGCGGTTAATATTAAGAAGCTTGTCCATGAAACGACAGGTGTAGTGATAACCGAGCAAACAAGGGAGGCAACATTAATTCAATCAAGACATCGAATTCCTGAAATTCCGCTAACGAGTGATCAAATCCTTGTGCTACAAGTGCCTGAACCGGAACCACTTCGGGCATATGAAGCAAAAAATACGATAACGAAACTACTCCATTCAGAAGAAGAATATAGTGGTGCCTGGCTTATGCTATTTGAGCAAATCATGAAGCATGGTACAACGTCCACCGGAGCAGATCACCCTGTCTATGTGAATGGTCGCTACGTAATGGCACCTAGTCCGATTCCACGTTTCGATAATGAAAAGCTAAATCAATCCGAGGCACTTATTCTATTTGGAGCGGGGAGAGAAAAGAAAATCTATGCAATTCCACCTTATACCGATGTCGTTTCCTTAGCATTTGATGACCACCCTTTCAGAACAGAAGACTTTACAGATAAGTCATGTCATCTATGCGGAACAAGTGGTGTATTTCTGGATGAGTTAATTGATCACCATACAGGTGAGCGGGTGTTTCAATGTAATGATACTAGTTTCTGTATAGAACAATTGAATAAAAAGGAAAGAGAAGAGGTGGGGACTAGTGAAGGATGAACAAGCCTTATTATCTGTTCGAAATTTAAATCAGCAATTTGGACCGGGGTGTAATAGCTGTAAAAACCCAGATAATAGAGCTTTAACCAATAATTATTGTGAAGTATGTGGAACGGTTTATGCTTGTCGGAATATCTCACTTGATTTATTTGCTGGTGAAATACTTGGTGTAGTTGGGGAAAGCGGAAGTGGAAAATCTAGCTTAATGAAATGTCTTTATTTTGACTCAGAAGTAACTAGTGGGGAAGTGTATCTCGATGATGAGGAATTTCTCGGAGAAAACTTATTTGAATTGTCATCGCAAAAGAAGCGATATATTCGAAATTACAAATATGGAATGGTCTATCAAAATCCTGTACATGGGTTAAAAATGAATTTTTCTTCTATCGGCAATATCGCAGAAAAATTAATTGCTGCTGGAAATCGCCATGTTGGTAATATGGAAGAAATCGGAAAACGACTGCTTGACATTGTGCAAATTCCTGTCTTTCGAATGAAGGAGGAGCCGCGGAATTTTTCGGGTGGTATGCAGCAGCGAGTTCAAATTGCAAAGGCTCTCTCGAATAACCCACCTGTTTTATTTTTAGATGAAGTAACAACTGGATTAGATCTTTCTGTACAGGCAGATGTATTAGACCTAATTAAACGGATACAACGTGAATTTGGGATTAGTATGATTGTTGTATCACATGATTTAGCTGTCATTCGAATGCTGGCCGACCGTACCATTGTCATGTTAAATGGTGAGATTGTGGAGCAAGGATTAACAGATCAAATTTTAGAGGATCCGACTGATAAATATACGCAACAATTAGTTTATTCGTTGTTATAGGAGGTACGTACTTTGATTATTATCCATAACGGAAAAATTGTCATGGAAACAGGAATTATAGAAGGGCATGCTGTCGTGATTAAAGGTGATCGCATTCAGGATATTATTTTAGAGAGCGATATGGAGTATGGTTCAGATAAGCAGTTTATCGATGCAAAGGGAGGCTATATTTCCCCTGGTTTTATAGACATCCATTCTGATTACATTGAGACGATTGTCTCGCCAAGACCTACAAGTATTATGGACGTAAATATGAGTCTTAGAGAAGCGGAGAAGAACTTAATCAGTCATGGAATTACTACCATTTTTCATTCGTTATCATTTTACCTAGAAGATATCTTCTCCCATAAACCAATGCGCTATCCTGAAAATGTCCAGCGACTGGTGGATGCTATTGATCGAACAGCAAGTCAGCCCCATTTAATTCGTCAGCGTCTGCATGCTAGATTTGAGATAGATAATATCGATGGTGTGGAAAGTTTAATCCAGAATATAAAACAAGGCAAGGTTCATCTTTTATCCTTTATGGATCATACACCTGGTCAAGGCCAATATCGTGATTTAGAAGTCTTCCGCCATACGCTTAAAGGCTATCGTAACGTATCCGATGATGAGGTAGATGTTATTATTGCAGAACGAAAAAGCAGAGCGTCTTTAAGTTTACGTGAAATATCAGAAATAGCAAGGATAGCAATAGACAAAGGGATTGCCATTGCTTCCCATGATGATGACCATATAGATAAGCTAGAATTAGTACAATCCTTCGGGACGACTATAAGTGAATTCCCTATTACCTTGGAAGTGGCTAAGAAAGCAAAAGAATTAGGGTTACGAACATTAGTTGGTGCTCCTAATGTATTGCTAGGTGGATCTCATTCGGGAAATCTTTCTGCTATTGAAGCGATCCAGCATCAGTTTGCCGACATTCTTTGCAGTGATTATTATCCATCTGCATTACTACATGCTATTTTTGAATTACACGAAAAACATAATAACAAGCTACACGATATGTTTAACATGGTTACGATTAATCCTGCTAAGGCTGTTCATATGGACCGGGAGATAGGTTCGATTCACCCTGGTAAAAAGGCAGATTTACTTATCATTGAACGAATGGAAGATGGTTATCCGATGTTAACGATGACGATGGTAAATGGTCAAGTCATCACAACAACCAATTATAGATAGGATGATAGGAGGGAAGGTCATGGCCATGTTAGAAGTTCATAATCTGGGAAAGAATTTTATTAATCATTATCTCGGAACGACAAGGCAAGCTATAAATGGGATTAGCTTTCAACTAGAGAAGGGGCAGTTTATTGGCATTGTTGGAAAAAGTGGTAGTGGTAAATCTACCATATTAAAAAGCATTTATCGTACATACATTTCTAATCAAGGGAATATATTATTTGAGTCTGAGCGATTTGGACGACTTGATTTAACGAAAGCAACAGAAAGGCAAGTAATTTATTTACGAAAACATGAGATTGGCTATGTTTCTCAATTTTTAAATGTCATGCCAAGAAGAACGTGCAGACAATTAGTAGAACAAGCAGTTTTGGAAATGGGGGAATCTGATTTCCGTGCAAAGCGCCAAGCGGAGGCAGCACTCGAACATTTCGAGCTGGACCCGAGTCTATGGGACACATTTCCGAATACATTTTCTGGTGGTGAGAAGTTACGATTAAACATAGCAATGGCAACAGTTAAAAAACCGAGACTATTGTTGTTAGATGAACCAACTGCTAGCTTAGACTATCAATCGAAAGAAAAGGTTAGAGAAGTTATCGTGAAATTAAAAGCGAGTGGGACGACATTAGTAGGAATTTTTCACGATATTGAATTCATGGATAATCTCTGTGATCAAATTTTTAACATGAGTAAGAAACCAACTATCATAAAAGCAGGTGTTCGTAATGAAAGCTGACCTCCATGTACATAGTCATTATTCTGATGGGGCTGATTCCATAGAAGCAATTATGACGAAGGCTAAGCAAAATGGTGTAACCCACATTAGTATTGTAGATCATGACACAGTTGACGGACAAGATATAATCCGTCAAGTTGGGCGAGCATATAATATTACGACCATCCCTGGAATTGAAATATCCGCCTTTGATTATAAAAGAAATCGTAAGGTTCATATACTCGGTTACCATTATAGACCTGATGCATCTCATATCCGTAACGTTTGTAACCCTTTATTGGAAAGAAGAAATGCGTTATCGCTATGGCAAATCCAACAATTAAGAAAACTTGCTTATGAAATAGAGTCGGATATTATAAAGGAAAAAGCGTTACCAAGTCAGGCAATTTATAAACAACATGTGATGGATTATTTAATAAAAGACCCTTATTCCTCAACAACGTATAAAGAACTATATCAAAAGCTATTTAAAAATCTTATTGCTGAAGATATTGAGTATGTCAATGTATTCGCTGCAGTGAAGGCAATTGTAAAAGATGGTGGATTGGCAGTTGTTGCACATCCTGGACAACTAGATTCCTATGATTTGGTTCCTGAGCTAGTAGAGGTCGGACTAGGTGGTATTGAACGGAACCATATCGATCATACAGAACAAGATCACAGAAAAGTGGAGGTACTAGCAAAATCGTACAACTTAGTTATGACGGGTGGGTCAGATTATCACGGGAGCTTTGGTGTCCCCATTCAAATAGGCGATATCACTAGTCCATTAAACCCGCTACTAAGTTAGCCATCTATAAAAAAATAAATAATAGAAAATAAGACAATCGAATGGATTTGTGATTGTCTTATTTAGTCTTGATGGGCTAAGTTAGTGTTTTTGTTTGTTTAGAAACCCAATTTAAACGAAATAACCCGATACATCAATCGCGCATCTCTACCTAATTTATCTCGTCTAGTCATATATGGTGCAAGTTGTCGTAAAAATTGTTCATCACAAAGTCTTCTTGGTAGACCTCTCTGGTAGCATTGATCATGCTGCAGGCAGAAGTAGTCAAGCTGATTGGTAGGTGCACCTGGACCACTACATCCTGGCCCACAATAACGGTAGCCTGGTAAACAGATCATCGTGATTCCCTCCTATTCTTTATTAGTGCCATACATGTAATAATGTATGCTAGGGATAGAACGAGATAATAGGCGTTAATATTTATCGTCATTGAAATTAGGAAGTTTATTGTTAAATCAAGCATTCCAAGACTTGCCAAAGTAAGCTATTGGCAGTAAGCAAACTTATAGATTAATAGAATGGATTCATGTATCCTGTATAAAGTATATGATTACAGACATTAAGATAGGTGGAAGAGAGGGTATTTATGCAGAATGTAGAAGTAAACAGAAAAATGATAGTACCATTGTTATTAGCAGGTTCGTTTATTGCCATTTTGAATCAAACGCTAATGATAACCGCTATCCCACCAATAATGGAAGAAATGGGAATTACAGCGAATACTGGACAATGGCTAACTACTGTGTTCATGTTGGTTAATGGGATTATGATTCCAGTTAGTGCGTTTTTATTAGAACGTTTTACGACGAGGCAATTGTTTATTACAGCGATGAGTATATTTGCAGTTGGGACACTAGTTGCAGGTATCGCGCCTAACTTTTCCACATTATTAATCGGCCGTGTCATCCAATCTGCTGGCGCTGGGGTTATGTTACCATTGATGCAGACGGTATTTTTAATGATTTTCCCTGTACATAGACGTGGTGCTGCAATGGGACTAATTGGACTGGTAATCTCGTTTGCTCCAGCGATCGGTCCTGCTTTGTCTGGGTATGTGACAGAACATTACTCGTGGAGATTGTTATTCTTTATTATTCTGCCAATTGCAGTAATTGATATTGTCATAGCTTGCTTTGCATTGAAAAATGTAACCGAGTTACAGAAACCAAAATTCGATATACTTTCAATCTTCTTATCTTCATTTGGATTTGGTGGATTACTATATGGATTTACTTCAGCAGGAAATAATGGCTGGTTAGCTATGATGACTATCCTATCACTTGCAGTTGGTGTGTTAGCATTATTCGGATTCATTCTAAGACAATTAAAGCTAAAGCATCCAATGCTCGAATTCAGAGTGTTTACTTATTCCATTTTCCCGCTGGCCGTTGCGATAGGCATGATCGCTTTTATGGGATTAATTGGCGTGGAGACATTAATACCACTATATATGCAAAATATGCGTGAGTTTACAGCCTTTGAAGCTGGTTTAGCTCTGTTACCTGGAGCATTAATTACTGGATTGATGTCACCAATTACAGGTAGAATCTTTGATAAATTCGGTGCTAAAAAACTAGTAATAATTGGATTAATAATCATTACCGTATCGTCAATCCCGTTTACTAGATTAGATACATCGACTTCATTAGCTTTTATAACCATTCTATACAGTATCCGAATGTTCGGACTGTCGATGGTAATGATGCCGATTGCAACCGCTGGATTAAATCAATTACCTAAACGATTAATTCCACACGGGGCTGCAATGGATAATACGATGAGACAAATAGCAGCTTCTGTAGGTACAGCAATTCTCGTTACAGTCATGACGACATCAGAGGAGAGTGCAGCAAGTAGGGAAATTGTCAATCCAGACATTTATGGTGCCAATGTAGCGTTCATTGTTGTAGCAGCACTTTCATTAGTCGGATTGTTGATTGCTCTCTTTATTAAAGATAAGCGTCAATCCCAAGAAGAATTGGAAAGAAAAGATCAAGAGAGATTAAAAGCTAGAGAAACTAATTCTGCATCATCATGAAATCTCCCTTATGGAGTAATAATCCAAAATAAAACTCCTCTTCCTTTGTGGTGGAGGAGTTTTACTGTGTAAAAGGGTATTATTGTACAGAAAAGTTCAACTGTAGGGAATACTGCAGTTTAGTCTCGTACAATGTACCGACAGTATTTCAAGAAGGTTTAATTGTTGATTAAAATGAACCTAAGATATTAGTTAATAAAAGTAAAATACATATAGACCAATGTGATACCAAATAGACTAACTAGTAAACCATACCATATAGAAGATTTTTTCATTGCTTCCCAAACCATTTCTTTTACTGCGACTATGAAAATCATAGAGATGGCAAGGTTAATCATAAAAGCAAATAAAAAAGGGACCTCAGCAGTAATAAATAACCCAAGTAACGACCCTATTGCTACTGGGACGGTAAGCACGGCTGTGATTACCAACCAAGTGAAGAAGCCGTACCCAGCTAAAAATAGTGGAGTAAAAATGATCACTCCTTCAGGAATATTGTGTAACAGGATGGTTAATAACATGGGTTTGCCAATTTCCGTACCGATAGCTGCTCCAAGCGCCAGCCCAACTGGGAAATTATGCATTGCAATACTAATGGTTAATAAAACTCCAGTACGGAGTAAGAGAACTTTTCGTTGAGTATTTGTTACAAGGGTTATCATGTTTATGACACGATGAATACATAGATACAGAATAACTCCAGTTGCAGTCCCAAGAGCAAATATAACCCAACCGCCAAGTTGGATACTTTTAGGGATCATTTCAATAAATAATAGGCCAATTATTAATCCGCCGCAGAGAGAATATAAAAAGCTAACACTACCATGGATACGCTTCATGAACCATGCTAGTCCACCCCCAGCACTAATACCCAATGCAGAGGCAATTACTCCTGATAACCATATGAATGCCATCATACGACTCCTTTTCCTTCCTTTGTTAATTTATATTGCCTTGTCCCACGATTTATACGGTATTTATAAATTATTGACCATGATCCATTTCTTGTTTTATAATATGAACATATACTAATATATACATATTAATAAATTTAACTTAAGCCTAGAAAGGAGAGGATGTTATGGAACATAATGAAAATCAGACAGCGGTTAATAATAAGGATTTGGATGAGGAGACGTTATTCGTGGTTTCACAAACGTTTAAGGCATTGGGTGACCCAACGAGAATCCGGATACTAAATCTATTAATTCATCACGAATACTCAGTAAATGGAATAGCGGAAACCTTACAGTTAAGGCAATCAACGGTTTCACATCAATTACGCTTCTTGAAAAATTTACGTTTAGTAAAATATCGCCGGGAGGGTACAACGTTGTATTATTCTCAAGATGATGAACATGTCATGAATATGCTGAAACAAATGATTGATCATGCTTGTCATAACTAAGTAGTTCCTTTTCATCGTTATATGAATAAATGCTCATATTTCAATATTGGAAGGTGGGATATAATGGGACACGATCATAACCATACACACACTACAAATAAAAAAATGTTAATGTTAAGCTTTATTATTATTACGACATATATGGTGGTAGAAGCAGTTGGGGGAATCTTCACTAATAGTCTTGCACTTCTTTCTGATGCTGGGCATATGTTGAGTGATGCCATTTCTCTTGGTGTAGGACTACTAGCCTTTAGATTAGGGGAGAAAGCAGCAAATTATAATAAAACATACGGTTATAAAAGGTTTGAAATATTAGCAGCAGTATTTAATGGGGTTACCCTCATAGTAATATCTCTCTATATATTTTATGAAGCATATCATCGATTCTCAGAACCACCTGAGGTTGCATCTACCGGCATGTTCATTATCGCTTTTATAGGTCTCCTCGTTAATATAATGGTTGCCTGGTTATTAATGCGTAGTGATACGAAAGAAAATTTAAATATGCGTGCCGCTTTTCTACATGTTTTAGGTGATTTACTTGGATCTGTAGGAGCAGTAACAGCCGCATTATGTATGATGTTCTTTGGATGGGGATGGGCGGACCCACTAGCTAGTGTACTAGTTGCGATCCTTGTACTAATTAGTGGTTTTAGAGTGACTAAAGATGCTGTACATGTCCTAATGGAAGGAACTCCAAAGAGCTGCGATATCGAGAGCATTATAAAGACGATTGAGAGTGTAACAGGTGTTCAAAGGATTCATGACTTACATGTATGGAGTATTACAAGTGGGCAGCATGTTCTTTCATGCCACGCGGTTGTAGATGGAAATCTATCTGTTCTCCAAAGCCAAGAGATTATAAGAGCGGTTGAACATGAATTAGAGCATAAAGGAATAAACCACGTCACGGTACAGCTAGAGAACGAGGAACATCCACATGTAGATTCGCCATTATGTCAACAGAATCACTTACCTTTAACGCACGAACATTAGGATATAGGAAAAAGAGACCCCATTGGAATTTTCAATCGGGGTTATTTTTTTAGGTGATTATAATCTATAATACAGATGTTAAAGGAATAGCTTTCCAAAATTAAAATGTGATTAGTTTTAAATAGCATATAATTTTGGTAAAATTTAGATAGCAAAATGGAGAGGCGGGATGCTATGACAAAAATAGATATATTAAATGGTGGGTATGTCATTTTACAGGACCATATGGGTTCGGACTTATCTGTTATTAATTCAGCTCGAGTGTCATACAACAAGAAAAAAGAAATGCTAGATGAAAAAGATGAAAGACTGATAGATTTTCTAGCACGGGAGGGACATACCAGTCCATTTAGGCACACTTCGCTACAATTTGAGGTATATGTTCCACTGTATGTTGCAAGGCAACATTGGAAGCATATCATCGGCTCAGGCTTCCAAGATCCTTTTGTTGCTTGGAACGAATCATCACGCCGATATATTACAGAAGAACCAACATTTTATATTCCACATGATGATGAATGGAGAACAAAGCCTGCCAATTCTAAACAAGGATCAGGTGAAGCATTACAACCATCCGTAGGTAGTGCTTTTACGAAGAAATTAGAAGAACATGTTGCAGAAGGTGAGCGTCTATACGAAGAGGCAATGGAAGCTGGAATTGCACCGGAACAAGCTCGACTATTCCTTGCAGCCTATTCGATGTTTGTGAGATATTATTGGACAGGCTCATTACAGGGTGTTGCTCATTTCTTGAAATTGAGACTACCAGAGGATGCACAGTATGAAATTAGAATACTTGCTAATGCAGTTAAAGAATTAACTTACCAAAAATTCCCTATATCACTGGATGCACTTCTGAAACATTCAGATTGATAAATCATCCATCAATTAGCATATTATTAGTCCATTCATATAAGGAATATTATCGTTTTTTTGTTTCTCTACCGAATGGTTGCACAATCGAACTAAGAAAAGTCAAAAGGGAAGGAATTACATAATTTATGAGTGAAACGAAACTAATCTTAGAAGCACTTTATCCACCAATCAAACCAACTGATCTCGAAATACAATTAATTAAAAGCAAACCGCTCAGAAGGCTGAAGCAATTAGCACATTTCGGTGCCGGAGCACTCGTTTCACCTGTTGTACATAGTCGATTTGAACATTCTATAGGTGTTTGGAAATTAACTTCTTTCTTTTTTCCAGATGATATAGAATTACGCGTGGCCGCCTTGTTACATGATATCGGACATCTACCTTTCTCTCACGCAGTAGAAAAAACGCTTGGATTTAATCACCATGAATTAACAGAACAGTATATAAAAGAAGAGGAAATATCTTCTATGTTGAAGGCCCATAATATTGATCCGAATGTAATCATTAAAATTCTAAATGAACCATCACCTATCACAGGAAAGGATAATATACTTGGAATTGATCATTTGGATAGTTTTTTAAGAGATACATATATGGCTGGTATGGTGGAAATGCTCCCTAAAGATTTATTAGACAGAATGACATGTACTCTTAAAGGAATCGATACGGATTTAGAAACAGGGCACTACCTATTAGAGCTTATCTTGTCAGATCATAAACTGTTTCTATCGCCATACATGGTCGCTGTAGATAGAATATTAGCTGAGTCTATTAAGCTTCACTGGACTGTAGAGCCAATGAATAAGAGTGAATTTGCGCGTTTAACAGATGCAGATGTTGTGTCGATGTTAAAAGCTTCTTCTTCTAGTAAAGCCAAGGACTTAATCAATACGCTACTCTTTGAACCAGATCGCATTACAATTCATGACTCCAATACGGGAAGTGGATATCCAATTAGCATTAGAAAAGTATACAGTAAGGTGCCAATGTATGAAGGAAAACCAATAACACAATATAGTATAGCTGCACAAAAAATACTAGAAGAATTGAATGGATTATCTTTTCATTCTGAAGTAGTGATTGCTTCTAACTAGACTGAAAGATTTGATAAAGATTCTTGATGTATAACGGATAATGAATAAGGAGGAGACCATTTGAGTTCTAATCCTAAATTACCACTAACACTAGAAGAAAGAGTAATGCTTAGGAAAGCTAAAGTGAAATTAACTGAAATACGTACACTTTACACGGAAAGAATAGCTAGTCTATTAAATGCTTCAATTGATAGGGCGAGAATTATTAAAGGTTTAGCTGAATTTCAAACTGTACCATCTATTGGTTATAAATTAGCTGAAAAATTGGTTTATCAATTAAACATCTATTCATTAAACGAAATAAAAGACAAACAAGGTGCACAATTATTTGATGAATTAGAACAACAGTTAGGTGTATGGACAGATGGTTGTGTGGAGGACCAAATTCGATGTGTCGTATACTATGCGAATCATCCAACTAGTAAAAAGCAATGGTTTGATTTTACACATGAAAGAAAAAAGTATCGAGAAAAAAACGGTTACCCAGCAAATAGACCTCAATCTGCCTGGTATGATTAAAAGGAAGGGGGAGGAAAGATGAAGACCAAATTATCACATGTACGAGTTAATGTGAAAGATTTAGCTTTAGCAATAGATTGGTATCAAACAAAATTAGGATTAAAGGTTGCAGCAACATGGCCACCTGAAAAACCTAACTATGCCCATTTTGAGGCTGATAGTGGAGCAACTTTTGCCATCATGGAAGATAAAAATTACCCATCACATGGACGTTTTAATTTTAATGTTACAGATGTAGAGGTATTATGGAATGATGTAAAAGATAAAGTAAATGTAGTAGAAGAACTGTTTTCAACCCCTTATGGGACTAAAAAATTTACTATAAGTGATTTAGATGGTAATGAGTTAGGTTTTGTTCAAGATTCAGATAGTTAGTTCCTATAATAATTTACATTAAGGATTCTACTTATTTTTTCAACCAGTTAAGTAGAATCCTTTTTTATAGAAGGCTTAAGATAGATCTTTACAATTTACCAATAAAAATCATAAATGATGTTAAATGGTGGAGCTCTTGATTTTTTCAATTACAATAACCATATTATGGTATCATAAACTAAATAGCTAAGTATATACAGACTAACAAAGTGGATTCGTTTCATATTAATTTTATCGTAACTATACGCGTCAAATATAGTTACTAACGTAGGGAGAGATCGTAATGAAAACGATTGGACTTATTTATAGGGGGAATGAGCTGGGAATCCTCCTTAGAATATTACCGCATCATAAACGAAGAAGTGAAAAAAATTAGGTGGTTTACATTCAGCGAAATGTCTCTTGTATAGTGTTGATTTTAACGAAATTGAACAGTATCAAGCGGAAGGTGATTGGGAGAAGGCTGGTCAAGCTTTAGGTGAAGTTGCATTATCGTTAGAAAAAGCCGGTGCAGATTTTATAGTAATCTGTACGAATACGATGCACAAAGTTATTGATTCAATAGAAGAAAAGATCGAAATACCTGTTTTACATATCGCTGACGCCACGGCAACCCAAATTTTAAAGGCTAACATAAAAACAATTGGATTACTGGGGACTAAATATACGATGGAACAAGATTTTTATAAGTCTCGACTCGAGTCACAAGGAATCAATGTAGTTGTTCCAAATAAGGAAGAAAGGTTACAGGTGAATAGTATTATTTATCATCAATAGGCGAGAAGACTCCCACCTCAAGGAATGGGAAATGAGTAGGTGGGAGATGAATCGCCATCTCTTGTCCGACTATTCATGTGCTTCCATTCTTCCCTGAAATGACCTATCCACCATGCAACATATGGTATAATAAGGTATCTGATACAGAAAGAGGTGAAAGCAATGCTCGTCAAAAAAGCCTACAAATTCCGTATCTATCCAACAAATGAACAGAAAAGACAGATTGCGAAAACCATCGGCTGTTCTCGTTTTGTCTTCAACCATTTTTTAGAAAAATGGAACGACACTTACAAACAAACAGGAAAAGGACTGACGTATAACGCTTGTTCTGCTCAATTACCTCAATTGAAAAAGGAATTAAGCTGGTTAAAAGAAGTAGACAGCATCGCAGTCCAAACTTCCCTCCGAAACCTCTCTGATGCCTTCTCCAGATTCTTCCAAAAGCAAAATAAAGCCCCGCGATTTAAGTCCAAAAAGCATCCGGTTCAATCCTACACAACGAAGCAGATCAACGGAAATATCTCCATTGTAGACAACAAAATAAAACTGCCGAAACTTGGTTTTGTTCGCTTTGCCAAAAGCCGTGAAGTACATGGTCGTATCATCAATGTTACCATTAGACGTAATCCAAGCGGAAAATATTTCATCTCTATTCTGGTAGAAACAGACGTACAACCATTAGCAAAAACAGAATCCGCTATCGGAATCGACTTAGGCATCACGGACTTTGCGATATTTTCTGATGGACAAAAGGTGGATAATCATCGGTTCACCGCCAACATGGAAAAGAAGTTAAAACGAGAACAACGCAAACTATCCAGACGTGCGCTGCATGCGAAAAACAACGGAATCGACTTACTTGATGCCAAAAACTATCAAAAACAAAAACGCAACGTTGCAAGATTGTATGAAAAAGTGATGAATCAACGTGCCGACTTCCTGAATAAGTTCAGTACAGCCATCATCAAAAACCACGATGTCATCTGTATCGAAGACTTGAACACGAAAGGAATGTTGCGCAATCATAAACTAGCAAAATCTATCGCTGACGTATCATGGTCCAGTTTTGTGACAAAATTACAGTACAAAGCGGATTGGTATGGTAAAACCCTGGTGAAAATAAGTAGAGGCTTTCCATCCAGTCAACGATGTTCTACTTGTGGACATCACACTGGCAAGAAGTCGCTTGGGGTAAGGGAATGGACTTGTCCAGCTTGTCACATGCATCATGATCGAGATGTCAATGCGAGTAAAAATATTCTAGCTGAAGGATTACGAATCGTAGCTTCGGCTTAAACAACCTATAAAACCGTAGGGACTACGGGGATAGCTTGGTAAAGAAGAGAAACCGCTGTTAGTTAAGAAAGATCACTAACAAGTACGCTCTGTTCCCAAGAATCCCCCACTTCAAACATCCTGAAAGGAGGTTAAGTGGGGGTAGTTCAAGAAGAGTTATGTTTAGAAAAAATTAGTAAAACATCAAAGGATTATTACAAGGATGTAATTCATAATTTAGTTAAAAATGGTGCAGAAGGAATAATCTTAGGTTGTACCGAAATTGGATTACTAGTTAAACCTGAAGATTCAGATGTTCCGTTGTTTGATACAACCGTAATTCATGCCACTGAAGCTGTAAACATTGCTATAGACAATAAATGAAGATTACAAATAGAATCTCTCAATGTGTTACTCATTGAGAGACTCTTGAATTATTAGCCAGATTATTTCTTAACAGCGTGGATATAATGTATGGTCTCGAATGCGGACAAATAATCTGTTCTATTTTTGAAATAAACCTCATTTATTTTAGTTGGTGTTACATGTTCATAAATTAGTAAACCTGATTGTTCTAACATTTTCTCCATCTCACTGTACGTGAAACTCGATTTCATTGGTTCTCCGCTTGCAGAAGCCATCTTAACCATGTTTTCAACACGATTCGATTTTCCTTTTACTTTAAAGAGATTTTCATCTGCATAATCAAAAACAATAGAGCTACCTGTTGGGACATTAGCGAATAATTCACCTATCAAACTCGCAATCTCCTCTTTCGTCAAATAATAAGATACACCCAATAGGCTAAAGAAGGTCTTCTTGTTATCAAACCCTACATCAATTAAATCACGGTGAGAAAGCTTATTAGTAAAATCCATAGGAACAAAATGCAGATTGTTTGGTATAGAGAAATTAGCTTCTGCTAGCTTCTTCTTTTTAAATTCTTGTGTAGCAGGATAATCAATTTCAAATATATCTAATTTGTCTTCTAATTCTGGATGTCGAAAGCAGAAAGTGTCTAAACCAGCCCCGAGTATCACATACTGTTTGGCGCCTAAATTAATTTCATTAAGTAATACACTCTCACAATAGGCTGAGCGTGCTATAGGTGTTGGGGAGAGCTGTACTTGGGTAATCCATTTTAAAATCTCATCCGGATTTTCTTTAAATCTTTCCCCGATATCCTTGTTAAAAAATGTTATACCGTTAATCATATTCTGGCTAATAGCTGCAAACTCATCTTCGGAAATTAAATTGCTTACCATAAAATCATCAAAAATGATTGGTGTGTCATTTTTACTGTGATAAGCTCGACCAAATGCTGATACTAAGGAAGTTAAACTGGACTCATTCTGTTTCAAACCGTTTCCTCCTAAAAAAAATAAGATTCCCCTGGCCAGGAGAACCTTATTATATACAAAATTTTAATTAATGTAAATTATAGCATAAATAAAAATTTTTGTCAAATTTTTGGTATGATTTTTATCGCTTTATTACGGTGAATTTAGGCTGTTATTAAAGGTGGATTATAGTTTGATTGAAGGTAGTTCCATTATAGAGACTTGTATATTAAAAAACTTGTCTAAGTTAACTCAAACAAAATTGATCTGCAACCTCTATTATCATAAACGTTCACAAAGTGTTCACTTACGAAAGTGTTTATATTATCACTATAATACAAAGGTATAAAAAAGAGAGGATGATATAATTGCCGACAACTAAGAAAGAAAGTCTACAATTTGGACTAATGATGTGTTTTGGGATGGTTTTACTGATGACGGTTTATAATTATTATTTAAATGGTATGATGGGTAAAATGACAATTATGGAAGGGGTATCCGATTTTCTAATTGGATTTGTCATTGCATTAATTCTAGATATGTTAATAGTAGGACCTAATGCTAAAAAAATTGCTTTAAAAATAACTGCAAATACCAAAAAGAAAATCTATACAGTACTGGCAATTTCAATATGTATGGTAATTGGGATGGCTTTTTTTATGTCGATTTACGGTTTAGTGACAGCTTATATTCATAATGGTTTTACTTCTAGTTCAGTTGTAAAAGATTATGCAGTCATTTTCGGCAGTAACTTGATTATGGCTTTACCTCTACAAATTATTATTATGGGTCCTTTGGTTCGTTTTATATTTAGTAGGTATATTAAAGCGACTAAACATAGTGAGTTACGAGGAGTTTAATGGCTTATTAGCAGTTCGCTGTTAAATTCTATAGAAAAAGGAGGCTTTTTGCTAAACGCAAAAAGTCTTTTTTAGTTGAATATGCGAATTTTCATGAAATTCGTCTAGATTATGAAACTAAAAGATGATAGTTTAGTAAGAGTAAGTGTTTTTTAATAAATAGAATAGATAAGTTAAGTAATAAGATAATAATGTATGGAGGGGCAATATGCAAAGGATTGACGTTGTTTATGCTTTGATTTGTAACAAGGATAAAGAGCAAATAGTTATGGTTAATAATGCTGGTCAAGGTTGGTCGTTACCAGGGGGAGCAGTAGAAAAAGGTGAAACTTTAGAACAGGCAGTTATTCGTGAAGTAGAGGAAGAGACAGGGTTAACTGTTAAGGTAGGAAGTGTAGTAGCAATTAATGAAGCGTTTTTTAAAGAAAAGGATCACCACGTGTTATTTTTTACATTCAAAGCAGATGTAATAGCGGGAGAATGTGAAATTAAGTATACAGATGAAATCCTAGAGATAAAATGGGTTGATTACAACACAGCAAATAAATTAATGCCATACCATCCAAACGGTGTTGAAAGTCTAATTACATCTTCCTCTATTTATACATATCAATCTTAGTAATATAGCGTTTTTCTTTCGTTAAATGGTACTAGTAGATTTTTTATTAACGAACTTAATAAAAGTGATGACAGGGAAGTGTATGAGTAAAAGCCGATCACTGATAAGATGCACTTCAATTGTTGGAAGCCTTAAGTTAATAAAAAGCCTATATTTTTTTATATAGGCTTTGAACTTACTAATCAGTTACTAATTTTGAATACATATTTAGATCAATAAACGTGTCTTTTGATCTTTCCGATTTTCTTAGAGTACCTTCAAATTGAAAATTCAACCTTTCAACAAGCTTAATTGAATTTTTGTTATCAGGTTCAATTTTTGCTTCAACCCTATTGAAATTAAGATTATGAAACGCATAATTTACTAGTGTAAGGACAGCTTCTGAAGCAAATCCGTTACCCCAATATTCTTTACTAATTTCATAACCAATCTCTGCTTTTAAATTTTCAAAGTCTAAGGAGTTGTAACCACAAGAACCTATAATTTGGTTGGACTCTAAATGAAAAATGGAGTAACGAATAGCTTTACTTTCTTCGTATAACATGTCAAGCATTTCAATCATTTCTATCGCTTGACTTTCATCATTGAAACTATTAATGTTCATAAACTTCGCTACATCTGGATCAGACCAGATTTTAAATAGACTAGAAGAATCAGATACGTCCATTTTTTTTAGCTTTAATCTTTCTGTTTGTAGTTCGGTAATCAATATTTTAGCCTCCAATTTGTAATGTTTTGTTATGAGGTTTGGAATATTGATATCTGCGCATAGTTCAGTCCCTTCACAATATAAGTTACTATTATTATAACAAAAAAATGATTACCAATGGCTTAATACTATTCTATTAGTTGGAATAACCGAGGAAATTGTCTTTAGAGGATTTAGATTAAGAAAACTTATGGATTCCTTTAGATTTTGGGTAGCGAATGTTATTACAGCTTTACTCTTTGTATCGATTCATTTTCCTATTTGGGTTTATAAAGATTTGTTCGCATTCCCTAATATTCTAGGTTCTATATTATATGTTACTGTAATGGGGATTATTTATTGGTTTGTGTTTAAAAAGAGTAATTCACTATGGTCTGTTATTATTCTTCATTCTTTGTATAATTTGTTAGTAGCTGTTTTCACTAGGGTATAATTGTTGGTAGTAGATGGACGCAAACATGTTAATCTAAATATGATGAGGAGGAATTCTATTTATGCAATCAATAGATGAAGTTAAGTTGGAGCATTTTTCGAATGAGCATATGAAGGAATTGGATTCTTTTGAACTTCCTGAAGAACAAGCACAATTTACAGCACTACCATCTAAATATAAGGAAATGACGGAAGGGCAGCATCGCGTTGTCTTTCTAAGAGGAAATAAGCCAGTTGGTTTCTTTCTTTTACACTCCACAGATCGGGTAAAGGAGTATTCAAATAATCCCAATGCTATGTTATTAACGACACTGTCTGTTAATTATGCTGAGCAAGGGAAAGGATATGCTAAACAAGCAATGCTCCTTCTACGTGATTTTGTTAAAAGTGAATTTCCTAGCTGCGATGAAATTGTATTAGCGGTTAATCATAAAAATTTTCCCGCTCAGAAATTATACGCAAAAGTAGGATTTAAGGATACGGGTAGGAGAAAAATTGGTCCGATTGGTGAACAGTTTATTTTAAGTTTAGGTTTGTAAAAATGTTGCTATGCAAACATAAGGAAAATGGTAAAGTAACGAAACGCCTATGTTCATTTAATTCTATCCGTTAGAGTTATACTTATAAACCTACTATTTTGCTATAACTTTTACTTATATGTTCCAATATAAAAATAGTATTTTAAAAATTCATCTATATGAATGAATTTCATAATTCTTAGTCCATGTCTCCCAACGGTTTTGAGAGTTGAAAAAAGAAGCACCTCCCCAAATCTTGTATAATGGTAGTTGACTATACAACCATAAAAAGACTGAAGGAGTGCTTCTTATGACCATTATACGACAACCAAGTTTATTTGGCATCCAGGAATTATATGACATGGAGCCTACCCAAAAATATGATGCCATTATTGCAGCGATAGACTTGGATAAAATCTATCATGTAGTAACGAAAAAATCACGACTTGGCGCACCGGAAGAACTAAACTATGCCGCCATGATTATCTCTATTTTCGTTAGATATATTGAGCGTATTCCGATGGTAAAGGATCTTATTCAACGCCTCAAGGATGATATTACCTTTAAACTAAATTGCGGGTTCCTAGTTTCAGATAGGGTACCTTCTGAATCCTCTTATTCTCGACTCCTAACGAAATTAGTGGAGTCCAATATTTTGGAGGATGTATTTGAAAAAGTTGTCCTCCAAGCAATTGAAGAAGGTTTTATTACAGATGATACAGTCGCTATTGATGCCACTCATTTTGAAGCTCGTGATCAAGCACCATCAAAAGAAGAAAAGTCAAAACCAGAGCCGAAAAAACGTGGTCGCAAATCCAAAGAAGAGCGTGACCAATGGCTAAAAGAACAAGCTGAAAAGGAAGCTAGTCTGCCTCTTTATGAAAAGAAAATTGAAGCTCAATTAGACGCACCTTTAGATGAATTACGCTCTGAAATGCCTGTAGACCCGAAGTGGGGTGTGAAAAAGAATTCAGAAGGTAAGAATGTTTTTTGGTTTGGCTATAAAGGTAATTTAGCCGTTGGTACGTCGAGTCAGTATATTCTTCAGACTGCTTTTTCTTCCGGAAACTTACATGATAGTAAAGCAGCGATTCCTTTACTGAAAGGAATCCATGAAAATTTATCTCTTTCTTCCTTGTGTTATCAAACCATGGACGCTGGCTATGATTATGAACCCATCTACGAACAGGTACACCGCATGGGACAACGCTCAATCATCGCATACAACAAGCGAAATGAAAGAGAACCAATCGGTTTTGATAAACATTTTGCCCCTACTTGTTTCAGAGAGCATTCTTATCGTTACGACAGTTTTGATGCCAAATATGAAACCTTAAAATATACAAGACCAAAAGAATGTAGTGACTGTCCATTGGCTAACGAAGGCATCTGTCAAAAGGTTTTTAAAATGAAAATAACGACAGATCTTAGAAAATATTCGGCACCAGCTCGTGGATCGATGGCATGGAAAAATATTTTTAAACGTCGCACTGCGGTCGAAAGAGTTAATGCTTATCTTAAAGAATTCTTTCAACTAAACAATGTTCGATATCGTACTGGAAAGCGTGCAAAAGGTCATTTTGACATAGTTACGCTTGTTTATAACGCTTCAAAGTTAGCGGCAGATCGTATGAATGCACAATTAATTCAGCAGCAACAAGCCGCGTGATTATTGTTTTTTAAAAGTATATTTTAGAAATTCTGTAGGTCTGTGAATTTTTAAAAAGAGCAATTATGAAATTGATTCATATAAACTATACTAATTCCCAAAGAGTTACGAGAAAAGAGGTGTATTATATAGTGGAAATCAAATCATTGACACTCCAAACACGTCATATAAAAGAAATGAGAGCCTTCTATGTCGATATGTTCGGGTTTCCTTTAGTTAGGGAGGATGAGTATAGTTTTTGTATTAGAGTTGGTACAAGCCAACTGGAGTTTACTTCTGAAAGTGTAAAAGGCAATCCATATTATCATTTTGCTTTTAACATTCTAGCTAATAAGTTTGTTGAATCGAAATCATGGGTTAAAGAAAGAGTAGAATTGAATACTAGGGACGAAGAAGACGAAGCATTTTTTTCTAACCTACCAGCTCATGCTTTATATTTTTATGATCCTGCAGGTAACATTGTGGAGTTCATTTCAAGACATTCCATATCCAAAAAGGGTGAGGAGCCTTTTTCCATTGAAGAAGGAATAGTAAATATTAGTGAAATTGGACTTACCATGGAGGATGCTATAAGTGCTGGGGAAAAACTAATGACTATTGGTATTCATGAACGAGATAATGCTCCTTTATCAACAACATCCCTTAACTTTATGGGAGATAGATCAAAGGGAATATTTATAATACTAAATCAGCCTGGTAGGGAATGGATATTTTCTGATAAATTATCCGCTACATACCCCTTGGAAATAGTAACCGCAACTAATAGTAAAATAGTTGTAACCTCTGAGCATGTTTTAGAGGTTTATAAGGGACAATAGGAGAATCATAATACTACCAGCTCATTGAAAAAGCTAAGGAAATGAAACTAAGGATCATCGATTGATGGTCTTTTTTTCATGAAGAAAGGGTTTTGCATCGCTGTAACCAAATGATATAGTTGTAACTGTAAGTTTTGAAGTAGTTAGAAAGAAAGAGAGATAGCTAGTTAGCTAGTAGAATACCCTTCGTATTAATCTAGTCGCTAAGGGAGAGGGAAAATTGTGTACAAAGTGTTCATAGTAGAAGATGATTATGAATTACGATCATTGATGAAAGAATCACTTGAGGAACATAACTATGAAGTGATGATACAAACGGATTTTAAAAACGTAACCAAAGATTTTTTAGAGTATAAACCCGACCTTGTTCTTTTAGATATTCATTTACCATATTTTGATGGATATTTTTTATGTCACAGTTTGCGTAAACATTCTAATGTACCTATCATTATGATTTCGGCCAAAAGTGATGATGAGGATCAAATCATGGCTATAGAATTTGGAGCAGATGACTACATTACAAAGCCTTTCACGTTTGACAAATTAATATCCAAAGTAAAAGCTACCATCCGTAGAGTGTATGGTGAGTATGCACATTCCGATACTAGTATTTGTTGTGTGGAAGGTTTATGTATTGATAGTCAGAAACTTACGATGAGCCATAAAGGTATTCATGAAGAGTTAAGTAAAAATGAATATAAACTCCTAAAAAAATTGATGGATTATCATGGGAAATTTTTGACGAGAGAGGAATTAATTGAAGAAGTCTGGGATGATATTACCTTTGTTGATGATAATACATTAACGGTTAATATGTCGAGAATCAAGCAGAAGTTAGTGGCAGTTGGATTACCAGATACGATGATTAAAAGTAAACGCGGGGTAGGTTATATGCTTGAGTACCCAATAATAGGTGATAGTGATGAGTAAATCTATTCTGCGAGATTATGTCAAAGATCGAATATTACTGCTCATTTCTTATTTGTTAAGTATCGTAACGATCATTTTATTTCATTATTTAAGTGATCCGATGGAGAAGGAATTCTTTTATCCATTCGGTATTGGGGTCTTTTTTCTAGTTGTATTTATGTGCTTGGATGGAGCGAAGTATTATCAGTTCCATAAACGTATTAGGCTCTTATTGGAGGATGAATATGCAGAAATTCATCCAATGACAATGGAACAAACACGTGTGAAGCAACTAATTGATAAAAACAATCGTCAAGCAAAGGCAATACATAGCACATTAGTGGAACAGCATAAGGAAGATATGGCGTTCTTATCGCATTGGATTCATCATTTGAAAACACCTGTTTCTGTGATGGAACTCATCATGGAGCGTCATACTGATGAACGAGGGAAAGAAGAGGAGTATATCACGAGATTAAAGCAAGAAAATAATAGATTGCAAATGAGGATAGAGCAAGGTCTCACGATGATTCGAATGCAACGTTTTGAAAATGACCTAGAGGTTCGTGCGGTTGATCTTGTTGCCTCGTTTCGGGAGGCCATTAATGAACGGAAAAGTGAATTCATCTACCATCACGTCTATCCTGTTATGGAGTGTTCCTCTGATTCGTTATACGTCCTAACAGATAAAAAGTGGAATAAAATATTGATCGATCAATTTCTATCCAATGCGATTAAATATTCTGGTGGGAAAGGAAAACAAATCAAGATTTCGATGGAGATAGTCGAAGACAAGTGTTTGGTTTCGATAATCGATCAAGGCATCGGCATCCCTTCTTACGACATAGACCGGATTTTTGAACCATTTTTCACAGGAGAAAACGGCCGAACGGAACGAAATGCATCGGGTATTGGACTTTATTTAGCTAGAAGAATTAGCGAGAAATTAGGACATAGCCTAACGATTCAATCAGAGGTCGAGAAAGGGACAACTGTCACAATTCAGTACCTTACAAAAATGTAAGGTATTTTTAGTGTAACCGATGGCTGTATTATTGGTCGTTTATTACAGTATACAGAGAGGAGGCGATGAAATGGAAATTGTACGTACGGAACGATTAATGAAAATTTATGGAGATCATCAACAAGAAGGAGCAACAACAGCACTGGATGGAATTAATCTATCAATCCAAAAGGGTGAGTTTGTTGCGATTATGGGGCCATCTGGAAGTGGGAAGACCACTTTGTTGAATATTTTAAGCGGGATAGATAAGCCCTCTGCAGGTTCTGTTCGTATTGCAGGAGATGAATTAAGCACCATGGAGAAGGAGCAGCTTGCTTTATTTAGAAGGAAGACGCTAGGATTTGTGTTTCAGGAATTTAATTTACTGGATAGCTTAACCATAAAAGAAAATATCTATTTACCAATGGTATTAGAAAAGAAATCTGCTAGCCAGATGGAACAAAAAGCAGACGAATTAATGGAGTTATTCGGTATCCGCCATTTACAAAACAAATATCCATATCATGTATCTGGTGGACAACAACAGCGTGCAGCCGTTACACGGGCTTTGGTGAATGAACCAGATATTATATTAGCCGATGAACCGACAGGAAACCTAGATTCAAAATCATCTACTGCCATTTTGGAATGCTTTGAAGAAATCATTACTACATTGCAAACAACGATATTAATTGTCACACATGATGTGTTTGCAGCTAGTTATTGCCAAAAAGTCATTTTTATTAAAGATGGGCGTATTCATTCCCAGATAAATAAAAAGGGGAGCAGGAAACAGTTTTTGGATCAAATTATGGACAACCTTGCAGTTTTAGGAGGAAAAAGCCATGACGTTCAATGAACTCGTTTGGAAAATGGCGAAGGTTAACTACAGAAAATATCTCTTCTATTTTCTGTGCAATAGCTTTGTAGTAATGGTTTTCTTTATGTTTTCTACGGTGTACTTTAATGAAGGCATTCGGAATGCGAATGAAATGGATGGAGAATCTCTATCTACTATCTTAATGATTCCATCAGTTGCATTAATGGTCTTTACGGTGTTTTTTATCCATTATGCCCATTCGGTTTTTATTAAGCGGAGGAAAAAGGAATTTGGACTCTTTATGATGGTAGGGATGTCGGATAAGGATATTAGTAAAGTCCTCTTACTGGAGAATAGCGCCATTGCTCTATTATCACTAGCAGTAGGGCTGTTATCAGGTAGTATCTTTTCCCGTTTGTTCTTTCTGCTATTGATGCATGTTTTAGAAATGGAATCAATTGCTTTTGAACTACATATAACAATGTTTGCTACAACGGTAGGGGTCTTTTTAATTGTTTTTTCAATTGGTGTAGCTAAATCTATCTTAGATATTAGAAGAAAAGAAGTTTTAACAATCTTTAAAGAGGATCGTGTAACAGAGAAGAATAAAGTTCGTAGCCCTTTGCTTGGTGGTGTCGGGCTACTATTAGTGATTGGTTCTATCATTTTTCAATATTATTTTTTCTCAAATTCTGATTACGATATAAATGATGGTTTAGTACTTCTTGTTGGATTAATTAGTTTACTTAGCGGTCTGTTTTTCACTATATCCCATTTTGGGAGTTTTTTGATACAGCTCGCGAGATCGAGAAAATCCGTTTATTATAATCGGATGTTATTTTTAGCAAATGTGGAATATAAGTTCAAGCAGGTAAAAGGGATTTCATTACTATTGATTACGATGACCATGGTTACGATTTTTTACACCTCTATGTTACTACATTTCTACGCTTCTGCAGAGCAATTGGCTGAGGAACAACGTATTTATGATGTATCTTTTGCAGAGACAGCTATGAAGAACGCCATCTCGGATGATGAATTAAACCAACTATTTAATACAGATAATCATGAGATTAAGGAGCATGTAACTTTAGATGTGCTAGACTACTTTGAACAAAGTTCTCTAGGAGATTATTTCAATCGGTATAGTTTTCTATCTGCTGAACAGTTTAATCAAATGTATTCGAAGCAGGTGGAAGTATCTCCAGGAGAAATGATTCGATTAGATAACATAAACCCCGAGTATCATGACCCATATGTAGACCATGAGAAGGGGGAAGGAAAAAATACGATTGCTCTAAAAGAAATCAAGTTAACGGAAAAGCAATCCATTATAGAGCCAGTGTTTGATCAACTTAACTTATATGAGGTTAAATTTATCATTGTGCATCCCGATGATTTTGCTCGGATTGCTCAAGAACTTGAAGTGTACAAATCAACGATTCATGCATTAAACCTATCTAACTGGGAAAAATCTGGTGATGCATATGTGACATGGAAGGAACAATTAAAGAAACAAAATGGAATAGAAGGACAAGATCCATTACTATCTCGGTTAGATTACAGCACGGAGGAAGTGTTATTGGAGCCACAAGCTAAAATAGAGGTCTATAATTCCAATAGAAAAGCTGGGGGCATTCTATTTTTTATGTCTAGCTTTCTTGGTGCCCTATTTTTCGTTTCTTCGTTTATGGTGTTATATTTGAATATCTTTTCATCCATAGATCAAGAGCGAATGACATTCCATAAGTTATATAAAATTGGTATGACGAAAAAAGAAATACGAAAGGTTTTAGCAAAAGAGTTGCGTTTGCTATTCTTTTTAGCACCGTTGTTAGGCTTGGGTATTGCCTTTAGTTATGTTGCTATTTTTGCGAAAGATGCAGGGGGAATCGTTGATAACCCATTATTTACGGTGAATTTTATGATTGTTGCGTAAGCCCGAACTAAGAAATTTTATAATAGAAGCAACTAAAATTAAAAACAGAAACGCCAAATAACCGTGAATCTGAGATGTTTTAAACAGATTTACGGTTATTTTATTTTTTTGCACATGTTGCTTGAATCGCCTTCGCCCAAGGCATGTACTTATTTAAAGTTTCTGGCGTTCGATGGATATCCAGATTTGGTAGTTCTGTTAGTAATTTCACCAAATATTGATAGAAATCCACACCGTTAGCTTTCGCTGTTTCTGCCATACTCAAACAAATCGCATTGGCCTCGGCACCAGCTTCGCTGACGGAAAACATCCAATTTTTTCGACCGATCACACTAGGGCGTATCGCATTTTCTGCTGGATTATTATCCATTTCAATGCGACCATCATAGAGAAAGGCACGAAGCCCATCTGTCAATTTCAGTGTATATTCGGCTGCTTTTCCAAGTGCGTTATTGCCGTAAAAAGGGGATTCCTCAATCCATTTCAGGAATTCTTCTACGATTGGTTTCGAAAGCTTTTGACGTCTTTTTCTTCGCTTACTCGGGGATAATTTTTTAAAATCCCTTTCTAGGCGATAAAGCTCGTCGCAAAATTTCACTCCAATCTGCCCGTTTTTACTGTTCACTTTCAACCAATATCGGCGAACGTGTGCCCAACAATTTGCGAAGGTTACGCCTGGGAGTTTATCGTATGCAGAATAGCCGTCACAGATAATGGTCCCTGTAAAGTTCTCTACAAATCCTTGGAGAACGGATCTCGCACGTGACAACGCACTTTGAAAGAGAATGATAACGGGGCCTTGGCTAGGAGCGCTACGGTACACCCAATTATAGGCATTGGAATTTCCTGGTTTCCCGTCGGAACGATGAATAATTTTTCCGTAGGTTTCATCCACGTGTAAAATAGATTTGTTCATCATCATTTCCTTCATCCGTTGGTACACGGGAAGTAACCAATCCTGAGCTGTTCGTATAACCCAGTTAGACAAATTCTTATCGTTCGTATGTAGGCCACAACGCTCCCATTCTTTTACCTGACGGTAAAGCGGAAGATACTGGATAAATTTATCATAGATTACTTTCGCTAGAATGCTAGGACTTGTCAGACTACGTTGAATAGGAGCCTGTGGTGCTTGGCCTCTTTTTATTTGTGCGTTCTGAAAGGAATGTCCCTTACAATTCTTGCATTCATAAGCATGTTCTACATGCTGTATTTTCTTCATCGTTGCTGGAATAAACATCGCTTCTTCTCGGACAACGGTGCTGCCCATTTCTGTCATTGCTTGCTGGCAACAATCGCATGTCGTATCTTCTGGGTGATGATGAATGACTTCTGTTTCGAGGTCATCTGCCAGAAAATCATTGCGTTTTCTATTTTTTGCTTTACGTTCAACAGTATATGCAATCTTCTGTTCGCTTTGTTCTTCTGTGTGCTCAGAATAGTTAAAAGAATCGTCATCATCCTCATCATCGAATAACGACGTTTGCCCATCGGGTAGATTGTATTTCGATTGCTCCGTTTTCGAACCATATAGTAGCTTCGTTAAGTGGCGAACTTGCTCGGTCAAAGCTTCGATCTGTCGATTCGATTGTTTTAATTGTTCCTCTAAAAGTTTAATTAATTTATCGTTCTGATCAGGAGAAGATTGAACCATGCAATTTCACCACCTTTCGTTCTGTTAAGATAGCTATAGTATACGCTATCGAACGAAAAATGAATAGTTAAAAAACACCTTTTGGAGATTTTTGTATTGCTTTTGGTTGTTGAATAGCTAACCCTTCCAAGAGCCAACGAAGTTCTTGTTGCGATAAATTGCGAACTTCATTTTCGTTTTTAGGCCACTGAAGTTTACCATTATCTAAACGTTTATAAAGCATGGCGAATCCATCCCCATCAAAATATAAACATTTATAACGGTCTTTGCTCCAACCGGAAAATAAGAAGATGGAATCGCCATAGGGATCTAGCTCGAAGTTATCTTGAACTAGTGTAGCTAGTCCGTCAATTCCCTTTCTCATATCCGTCTTTCCACAAACAATATAAATGTTCTTGACGTCTGTATAATCTTGCCTCATTCATTTCTCAACTCCCTTATGACGGTTTGAATGATATGCTCATCCACACCGTTAAAGAAGGAAAGTTCAAAGCCGCCTGATTTCATCATAAAAACAGGAGTTGCCGAGGAAACTGGCGGGGTCGCTAACATAGGTTCTTCTTTTTCAGGATGGAGTGTTACGGGCACGATGATTAGTTCTTCATGTGGCATAGAAAAGCACCTCCTTCAATTGATATTTCTATCTTAGCAAGAGGTGCTTCATTTTTGTATGCGTTGTTTGATTACGGGTTTACATTGTTGCGGTTTTTTATTTTGTATTACAGATTGCCTATTATCTTCTAGCGAAGCATCGTTTTATGAAGGAAATTATGGGAGATCAAAAGTCATGACAAAAGGGGGAAGTCTTCTATTATGGAAAGACTTCCTTCTTTTATTCTACTTCTTATCGTAACCAAGCTCATTCCCTCGAGAAGAAATGTTGTAGAATAAGTATGTAACTTTTATAGATGTAAATCGTATAAGTAGTAAGCACTATATGTAATGAAATGATGCCGATGTTGTAACGGGGGGAATAGGGTTGGAATTAATAATAGGAATTGCTATTGTACTAATTATATTTTTTTCTTCCAGTATCATGGAAAAAAGGCTAAAAACCATTGAAAAACAAAATAATCGTGTTATAGAATTATTGGAAGAAATTAGAGATACTAGATAAGTTTGGTGTTGTTTCATGTATATGCAGTAAATAACTTTGCGAGATTAGTTTGCAATTTAATCCAATTCTCAATAAAACGAAAAGGAATGTTAATTACTAGACTTCTAGGAGGATATGATATGAATAATGAAGGAAAGAAAAAGTATTTTTATTTAATAATCGGCTATTTAGGTTTATTACTTACCGTGTTAGCTATAGTAAGATACATCACGATTATTCAAGATACGCTTGGACAGGCTTTGGCCGTGATGGGTTCTATATTACTTATTAGCTTTTTACGTTTTGCTGAAAATAAGATAGGTGTTACAACGAAAGAAAAAGCTATTTTTAGTATTGCCTTTGTAGCTATATTGATCGTAGTCCTTATTATACTAATTTAGTTGTTTCTTGCTTTTTTATTTGCTCAAACGTTCTTTCAGTAGCAGAATGGATGAAAAAATAGCATAGAATTTTGTATAAATGGTTCTAAAAGTGGGAGCATAAAAGGGATTAAAATAGTTTGTAACAAGAAAGATTATTCTTTTGGGCAATAGATTTACCCTTGATACATAGCCCTTTTTATGATGATTTTAGACTTCATTACTGGTGATAGTTTTCTTTTATGCTCCTTAATAGAATAGAGTTAGATTTGTTGTGATTTTTCCATCTGCCCTGCTATAATTAAAACTTATTTTTCAATTTTAATTAATGGGAGACATCTATATGAAAGAACGATTTGGGTTTAAGGAATTATTCTCCTTACTGTCTATACCACTTGTCCTTCTAATAGGCTGGATGACATGGAGTAGTGGTGTAGATTGGTACCAGCGCGCGCTACTTGATACCCTGTTAAGAATAGGGCTTTTTATAGTATTAGTCATCTTATTCCGGGATCTCTTAGCTCGAAAATGGAGGGAATTTAGACAGTTAAAGTTTCGTAAATGGCTGATTGTGATACTGGGGGGAATCCTACTACAGGTAATTGTTTGGGTAGTAAGGAGTGCTATGCCTCCAAACCAATGTTCCTATGGTTATGTTAGGAATCGTTAGACTCTTCCTTTAGTACTAAACGGTCTACTACGTTTCAGTACGGAGTTTTCATATCGAGTGGCATAAGAAAATAGGCGTTATGTACGTAACTATACAAGTAAAAGAAATAGTAAGGTCATCTTATTGATGATCTTTATTTTTAAATATATATTTTTGAAAATTAAGTTTAATTCGAACTATTCTAGTGGAGACAGATGTTAAATAGGAGGGGAATTACGTTGAACAAAAGAAACTATCCATTTGTTATTTCCATTTCCGGAGTGTCTGGTGGAGGAAAAACAACCATTACGAAACGATTAAATAAAAAGTTAACCAATTCAAAAGTACTATTCTTTGATGATTATGATGTGGAGGGACCTATTGATATTATTGAATGGGTTAACAAAGGAGCTGCCTATGATGAATGGAATTTGGATGAGTTCTTTGTAGATTTAAAAGAGTTGATAGATTCCCCATTAGAATACATAATATTAGACTATCCGTTTGCCTATAAACACGCTAAGATAAAAAGTTTAATAGATTTGGCTGTTTATATTGATACGCCTTTGGATATTGCCATGGCGCGTAGAATAATTCGAGATTATAATAATCGTTCAAAAGAAAGTATTTTGAATGAAATGGAGCACTACATATCAAGAGGCAGAAGAGGCTATTTCGAAATGATCCAGTCTATTAAACCCAGTTCAGATTTCATTGTGGATGGAACACTACCACCTTCTATTATAGTAGATAAGATTTATCATACCATTATAAACGAATAGATTAGCTGACTTTATCAATTTTATAGGAAAGAGGTAGTAAAAGATGAAATTGGTACTTATTTTTGGACCTCAAGCAGTTGGTAAAATGACTGTTGGACAGGAGTTAGCCAAAATAACAAAGTTGAAGCTGTTTCATAATCACATGACAATCGATTTAGTTAGTCAATTTTTCGATTACGGTACAAAAGAAGGAAAGAGGCTCGTTAATCTGTTTCGACAGGAGATCTTTGAAGAGGTATCCAAAAGTAATTTATACGGTGTAATTTTTACATATGTTTGGGCTTTTGATTTAAAAGCCGATTGGGAATACGTTAATAAAGTGTCTCGGCTGTTTGAATCAAGAGGTGGCACAGTTTATTATGTAGAGCTTGAAGCTGATTTAGAAGAAAGACTTGGACGAAATAAAAGTTTGAATCGACTTTCACATAAACCTTCCAAGAGGAATATTAAGTGGTCAGAAAAGGATTTAATCCAATCCATGGAAAAATATAGATTGAATTCATTCGAAGATGAAATTAAATTTAAGAACTATATAAAAATAGATAATACCAACATAAGTGCGGAAGTTGTAGCAGAAATGATCAAACAAAGATTTAATTTATAATGTAAAACGTCAACTATTCTTCCTGATAATTAAATCTCCAATCTGATAGTAACTGAACGGTAAAAACAGCTTAATTCTGCTATGTTTTTTCCGTGATTTAGATGTATTGTTTTGCACTATGTTAACCTACAAGCCGTAAGACCGAATTCTAACTTGTTAAATTCTACTGGTAGTAGAATTTTCTACTCAACTAACTGTAGATAGGCATCTTGTGATCTATATGCTACGCTTTCAGTAACAGTGCGCGCTGAAACAATTTTAGGAGGAAATTAAGATGTTAGATACAAGTAAGGTTGGAAGCTATATTTCGAAGCTGAGGAAGGAACGAGATTGGACACAAATGGAGATGGCGGATAAATTGAATGTTAGTCATCAGGCCGTGTCGAAATGGGAACGAGGTGATTCATTACCTGATATAGGAACATTAATGACTATTGGGCAAACTTTTGGGGTATCTATCGATGAGTTAATGAATGGGGGAGCAGATGAAGATAGTTCGGTATATATTAAGAACTTTGGGCACGTCATGAAAGGTTTTTCTGAAAGCCGACATGAGGACGTTTCTTCTATGATTAATACAGGAGAAGCGGATATGGAAGGATTAGTCAATGCTGCCCCTCTCTTAAAATCGAGTGAATTGACTGAAGTTACATCAAAACTGGATAAACGGTTATTAAATACGGATTTGCTTGTACGTTTAGCACCATTTGTCGAAACAGAATTGTTAGATAAATTGGTTGTAGACAGAACGATAGAAGATGAATTTGACATGCGATTTGTTCAGAAAATGGCTCCATTTCTCAGTAAAGATGTGTTAAGGAGATTAATTGACCAAGCAAATAAAGATGGAATGGATTTAAAGGCTGTTTCAAGATTGGCACCGTTTATTGGAAGGGAAGCCGTGGATAAGTTAATGGAGCAGGCAATTAGTGATGAGGTTGAGATGAAAACGATCGTTAACCTTGCTCCTTTCTGCAGCCGCGAAAAGTTAATTAGTATAGTTGACCGGACGATGGAAGGGCAGTTAGATTCACACCTTCTCACTTCTTTAGCACCTTTTCTTGGAAGGGAGTATTTAAATCGCCTTGTGGAAGACAGAAAAATTGCTAATGTTAATCCAGAAACGATTACTCGTCTAGCGCCATTTGTTGACAAAAGAACGTTGAGCAGATGGATTCAGGAGTTGTTAGAAAAATAATAGTTAAATCAGCCTAGTGTTGAAGATAGGAAAGCTGTTTTTCGCCTATTATCCGGAGATGGTTTTAAATATTGTGCATTGATTAAACAGAGAAACAAGTACCCGTTATAAAAATCAATAGTCAAAAGTAAGAGATACTAATTCTAAACATTGGTATCTCTTTTTATAACTATTGAATTTATTCTGTTCTATTAGTCTATCACCGATATTTACAGCAACTAAAATGGATTTTATTTTTAGAATATTATGTTACTATTGTGTATGAGTCAAAGAATAGAGGTGAGAGAAATGAATAGACCGAAAGTAATACTCAATGTTTTCTCTTCAATAGATGGAAAACTCTCAACTGCCCCAAACCATAATGTATCAGAATGGACAAAAGAAGGAATTGATGGAGATGCACATGACATCAGCCATCGGTTATATGATGACTTAGAATGTGATGCATTATTATCTGGAAGTGAAACATTGATGGTGTATGGGAATCACTGGATTGATTTAGAAAAATCAGTTTATCAACCTAAAAAATCAAAAGCTTACATCGTTTTTGACGGGAGAGGGCGAATTAATTGGTATCAAACAGATGGTCTCATCGTTATAACGAGAGAAGATGCTCCTCCTGCTTATTTTGAACAGCTAGAAGCGAAAGAAATACCCTATATTATTGCAGGCAAGGGTGACCATATTGACCTAACTATAGCACTTCAAAAATTATATGAAAAGGGATTTAGAACACTTGGCTTAAGTGGTGGAGGAGCAATCAACGGAGCTTTTTTAAGGCAGGGTTTAATAGATGAAATTAGTATTGTGTATCCTCCATTAGTAGTGGCCGGAAGAAGAACACCATCACTATTTGATTGCGATGAATTACAATCTGTACATGAAATAACTAAATTAGATCTGATTCAGGTAAAGCCTGTTGGTGCAGGTTCTGTGTCGGTGCACTACAAAGTTAAGCGGTAATGTTAGTCAACAAAGCTATAGGGATCCGCTTTTAAAAATATTAGTTTAATTTTGATAGGAATATGGAGTGAGTTACAGTTGAAAATAAGAAGCTCTGTTCAAGCGATTATCATCCATGAAGGAAAACTATTAACTTTAAAAAAATATGATTATAACAAGTTTATGAACATACTCCCTGGTGGTGGTCAGGAACCAGGCGAGACTCTAAAAGAAGCAGTAATTAGGGAATGTAGAGAAGAGATAGGGGTAAAGGTCGAAGTAAACGAGCTTCTATTTGTAAGTGAGTATATCGGAAAAAACCATGAACACGCTCAATGGGATAGTGAAACGCACGTAGTGGTTCATCTTTTTTCCTGCACAGTTCCTTCTGATCTAGATAAAATAGGTGAAAATATCGAACCTGACCCTGATCAAATAGGGATTGAGTGGATACCGATGAAAGAATTATCTAATTCTGATTTTTACCCGAAAGCAATGATACCAATTCTATTAAAATATGAGAGAGAAGGTGACATTATTGCCACTTATGTTGGGGATATGGGGTAAGGAGACCGTGAAGGACAACTCACTTTTTACTTTCGATAAACACTACTAAAGATGAAGAAGGGAATAATAATGACTATAGCCATTAAAGAATTAAATTCACAAAACGAAATTTTAGAAGCATTCACGGTTATAAAACAGCTACGAACTCATCTTGATGAAGAATCATATCTCGAATTAGTCTTGGAAGCAAGAGAAAAGGATAGCTATAAAATGTTCGCTTTATTTGATAGAGGGGAATTAGTTGCAGTAATTGGTTTCAAACCTATGATTACACTGTACTATGGTAGATTTGTTTGGGTTTGTGATTTAGTAACCGATGCGAAAAGGCGTTCAAAGGGGTATGGAGAGAAGCTACTTACTTTTGTTCATAATTGGGCCAAAGAAAATAATTATGAAAGTGTTGCTTTGTCTTCAGGTTTACAAAGAACAAATGCACACCAGTTTTATGAGGAGAAAATGAATTACGACAAGGTTAGCTATGTCTTCAGAACATGTTTGTAATAAACATTCGTTATATAGGTCACCAAAGTTAATTATAGATAATATAGAGTTAGAAAATAATAATCGATGGGGGACTTATGAAAAAAATTAGTATCTTCCCAATAGGATTAATTCTAGTTTTATTAGCGTATCTGTTCATATTACCGGATTATAAATCATTCATCTATGTTAGTAGGAATGTCCTCTGGGGTGAATCGGATTTTTACGATCATCAAAAGTTTGCATACAGAGAAATTGAGAAAGGGGATAATAATAGTTTCGCCTTCGACTATGATTTGAAAGAAGAATTGATTGATGATGTGTTAAAGGATATTAGCTATAACTATAATCAAGAAAAATATACGATTGGAGAAGCTGAACAGTTCTTTACCGAAACGGATACAACTTCATTTATTATTATGAAGGATGATCATATAATATATGAAAAATATTTCAACGATTATAACAGAGAGTCTATAAATACGTCTTTTTCTGTTGCAAAATCTTTTGTGTCATTTCTGATTGGTAAAGCAATAGAGGACGGATTTATTAAGAGTGTTGAAGAACCTATCACTAATTATATACCCGAATTGACAAATAAAGGATTTGAAGCTATTAGTATACAAAACCTACTCATGATGTCCTCTGGAATACACTATGAGGAAGGTCGTTTATTATTTGGAGATGACGCTAAAACATATTATTCTCCTAATCTAAGGCGTTTAGCTCTAGAAGAAACTGAATTAGTTGATATACCAGGAGAAAAGTTCCTATACAACAATTATCATCCGCTACTATTAGGAATAATTTTAGAAAGGTCAACTAAACAAACTGTTTCTGAATATTTACAAAAAACGTTATGGCAACAAGTAGGAATGGAGTTTTCAGCATCTTGGAGTATAGACAGTAAAAAGCATGGATTCGAAAAAATGGAAAGTGGTATAAATGCTAGACCTATAGATTTTGCTAAATTTGGCAAATTGTATTTAGATGAAGGTAACTGGAACGAAGAACAGGTTATTTCGAGTCAATGGGTAATTGATTCTACAAAACCAATTGAGGGCTTGAAGGATTCTTATTATGGCTCTACACAATGGGACTTTTTTAACCGTAACCACGGTTATTATGCATATATGTGGTTAGGCTACAATCGTGGAGAAGAAGAATATGATTTTTTTGCACATGGTAAATATGGTCAAGTTATTTACGTTAGCCCTAAATATAATGTTGTTATCGTTCGTAATGGGATAACAACCGGAAAGGTAGACTGGTGGCCAGAGATTTTGTTTGAATTATCAAGTAAGCTAGATTAGCTAATCAACCCAGATTGCAAGTATCATAACTATTATGGCATACATACAAACGAGAACACTCTAATTAACCTTATAGCATTTAATCTCCACAGAATATAAGAGAGCAAACCAGAAGAATTTGAATTAGGCATTAAGTGTTATCTTTAAGATGCAATTACATAGTTTTAGGAGTGATTATTTTGATTTTTGAAATGACTGTTCAGATTCGAGTACCAGATATGGAAGAAGGGCAAAAATGGTACGAAGAACTGTTTCAACGTAAACCTGATTTTGTCCCCCATGAAGGATTTGCAGAATGGGAGGTTGTTCCAGGTAGTTGGTTGCAACTTGCTAAGGGTACACCAGCAAAAGGGAGTGGTCCACTTCGTTTAGGAGTTTTAAACATGGAGAAAGAGAAAAACAGAGTTATTCATGATTTGAATGTAGAAAACTTTGAGATTTATTCACGAAAAGATGTACCAGCAAGATGGGGAACCTTTTCTGATCCGTGGGGAAATATCATTGGATTCTTTGAATATAAAAATAAAAAAGAAGAGAAAGAACGTATGGAAACTATTCTACGAGTATCAGAAAATAAGCTTTAAATAGTGATAATACTTCGACTGCACCCCATTTGGAGGTGTTTTTCTTTTGAACTGAATTTAGATTGCTTGACTACTTACTAACATTTCCCTGCTAGGATTGAAGACTAGAAGGAAACTAGGAGATATTAGCTGCAAGTGTATTTTTCCTTATCTAGTAATTCTGCCTCTATGTCCGTAAATAAGTCGGAATTTATATTACAAAATAGCGATAATTGTTACAAAAAGCGCATTCGCGAAAAGTTGTCAATACTATATTCCTAGAATTAATTTCCTGTTTTCCTATTTTATAGCAATAAAATAAAGACTACTATTCTTCTGTTCTAGTTAATAACTCTAGTGTTTTTATATAATGATGGAGTTACGAGTAGATTCCGACCATGTTAATGGGAAATTAATCCATCAATATTACAAAAAATGTGTGTTATGATGTGTTCGTAAGTTGATAAACAAACTTTTAGCGAAAAGGAGAGGGAATTTTCAATGTTTAAGAAAATTGGAATGGTTACAGCTTTATCAGCAGCTCTTATCTTTGGAGCAGGTTTTGATACAGCAAATGCCGAATCAAATCATTCGTTTAACTATAAATTCTACTATTCAATCAATGGAGAAAATGGTAGTTTGACTGGACAAGAAGCACAAGCAAAAATTCATAATCTAATCAATAAACTGATGGAAAATTATCATATTGATTGGAAAGAAGCAAATAAGAATGTAACTCATAAGGAACAACCGGTACAAAAAGAAGAACCAGCTCAACCAGAAAAGTCTGAGCAACAAGAGCAGCCAGTACAAAAAGAAGAATCTACTCAACCGGAAAAAACTGAGCAGCAAGAGCAACCAGCACAAAAGGAAGAACCAGCTCAACCAGAGAAGACTGAGCAGCAAGAACAACCAGTGAAAGAGCCGGCTAAGGAACAAACTGAACAGGCTCCAGCTAAAAATGAAGCAACAGAACAAAAAGCAGAAGAAACTGAGAAAAACCAATCTCAAGCATCTGAACTAAGTCAATTCGAGCAAGAAGTAGTCGAGCTTACAAATCAAGAAAGAGAGAAAAATGGCTTAGCTCCGTTGAAAGTTGATACAGAATTAAGTAAAGTAGCGAGAGAAAAATCACGCGATATGGCAGCAAGCAATTACTTTAGTCATAATAGCCCAAATTATGGCTCACCATTTGACATGATGAAAAGCTTTGGAATAACTTACCGTACTGCAGGTGAAAACATCGCCAAAGGCCAACGCTCTCCACAAGAAGTAGTTAATGCTTGGATGAACAGTGAAGGCCACCGCGCAAATATACTAAATTCGAACTTTACACACATTGGTGTAGGGTATGTGGAACAAGGGAACATTTGGACACAACAATTTATCGGTAAATAATGTTTAACTCATGAAGAGATTAGCAAATTGCTAGTCTCTTTTTTGAGGTTTTACTATTTTAATGGATAAAAAATGTTCCAGATACCTGGGATTGGTAAGGAATAATTTTCCTAATAAAGTATAAACGTTATTAGGCTACCATCTCTGTTTAGGGCGTGAAGAATGGTCCTGCAATAGACGATTACTAATTTATAATACGAGGATGCTTGTTACGAAAAGGGGGACTACGCTATACTTGTTTTAATAATTACCTCATTTAAATTATCGTTTAGACTTATATTAATAACCATATAGAGGTGGAAATAAATGCCTAAAATTGACAATGTACTAGCAATTTTATGGATGCTAAGTTCCGGTGGGAAAATTACTGCTAAACAAATCTCCGAAAAGTTAGAGATGAATATAAGAACTGTGTATCGTTATATTGATACACTTTCAACCAGTGGTGTACCCATAGTTTCGGAACCAGGACATAACGGCGGATATACTTTATTGAATAATTTTATTCAAGCTCCTCTTATTTTCAATTTAGAAGAGCAAACCTCACTACTTCATGCTGCTGTGTTTGCAGAAGAAGCAGGATATTACGGAGATGAATCGTTAAACAGGGCTATTTCAAAGCTAAGCAAATATTCTAATCAAGAACAGCAAAAAAAGTTAAACCAACATTCATCCATACTTGAGGTAATAAATGGAGTGAGTTCCTCTACAGTACCTTACTTGAAGGAATTGGAAAAGGCTATAACAGATGGATTCTCCGTAAAGATCCTATATCAAAAAAGTGGTGAAGATCTACCAAATGATAGATTGGTTGATCCGTACAGAATTATATATTGGAACAATAAGTGGTATGTAATTGGATTTTGTCACCTTAGGAATGATATTCGTAGTTTTAAGATAGAAAGAGTTGGAAATTTAGTGATAACTGAACATGAATTTAATCAGCCAAATCAATTTTTAGCACGGGACTATTTTATGAAAAATCTACTTCCAACTTTGAATGAAGGGAAAGAGCTTATTTCTGTAGTTATCAAAGGAAATACAAATTCTCTAGATTACATTTGTCAAAATTGGTTTTTAGGACATTATTTGCAAGAACGTATTTCAAATCAAGCAGTATTTGCTCTCGAAAAAGATACGATACATACATATTTACCTAATATACTCATACCGTATGGAAAGTCTATTCAAGTGATTGAGCCAATAAGTCTTAAGGATAGGCTTATCGAAGTTCTATCCGATTTAATAAAATTTCATCAAGTATAACAACTTCCCTGACGTTAGCTGTCAGGGAAGTTGTATTATAATGGGCAATATCAATAGGATTGGAGTGTTAACGGATGCAAATAAAAACTGCTTATCTTTATGTATTTAATACGATGTCAGATTGGGAATATGGATATTTAATTGCTGAACTAAACTCAGGAAGATATTTTAAAAAAGAGTTAGCACCTTTAGAAGTAGTCACAATTGGAATGAATAAAGAAGTAATTAGTACAATGGGAGGACTAAGTATAAAACCAGATATTACCCTAGATGAATGTAATCTTCAGGGTGAGGAGCTTTTAATCTTACCTGGAGGTACCACTTGGAGTGAAGAAATCCATCAACCTATTTTGAGAAAAATTGAGGATGCAATCGAACTAGGCACAATTATTGCAGCTATTTGTGGTGCAACAGAAGGACTCGCGAATATGGGTTACTTAGATTCCAGAAAGCATACTAGTAATGACTTAGAGTATTTGAAAATGGTATGTCCTAATTATAATGGAGATAATTTTTATGAGATGAGTCCTGTGGTAACTGATACAAATCTGATTACTGCTTCTGGCGTAGCTCCATTGGAATTTGCTAATGAAGTACTGAAAAAATTAAATGTATTTGCACCAGATACATTAGATTCATGGTATAAACTTAATAAGACTCATAAGCCTGAACATTTCTACCAGCTAATGAATTCAATAAACAAATGAACTGAAAGATTATTGTAGTATGAGTATTACATTTACTTTAACTAACGATGCTTTAGGTTAATCCTATAATGAAATCCTGAAGAATATGTTAACTAGATGGATCAACGTGTCAAAGTAGCAATATAGGTGAAATATATGAAGATGATGAAGGATTGAGGCAATCGTTTTTAACAAGGCGGCTATTATTGGCCGCCTTATTTTATTCGTAAACCCGTAATCAAACAACGCATACAAAAATGAAGCACCTCTTGCTAAGATAGAAATATCAATTGAAGGAGGTGCTTTTCTATGCCACATGAAGAACTAATCATCGTGCCCGTAACACTCCATCCTGAAAAAGAAGAACCTATGTTAGCGACCCCGCCAGTTTCCTCGGCAACTCCTGTTTTTATGATGAAATCAGGCGGCTTTGAACTTTCCTTCTTTAACGGTGTGGATGAGCATATCATTCAAACCGTCATAAGGGAGTTGAGAAATGAATGAGGCAAGATTATACAGACGTCAAGAACATTTATATTGTTTGTGGAAAGACGGATATGAGAAAGGGAATTGACGGACTAGCTACACTAGTTCAAGATAACTTCGAGCTAGATCCCTATGGCGATTCCATCTTCTTATTTTCCGGTTGGAGCAAAGACCGTTATAAATGTTTATATTTTGATGGGGATGGATTCGCCATGCTTTATAAACGTTTAGATAATGGTAAACTTCAGTGGCCTAAAAACGAAAATGAAGTTCGCAATTTATCGCAACAAGAACTTCGTTGGCTCTTGGAAGGGTTAGCTATTCAACAACCAAAAGCAATACAAAAATCTCCAAAAGGTGTTTTTTAACTATTCATTTTTCGTTCGATAGCGTATACTATAGCTATCTTAACAGAACGAAAGGTGGTGAAATTGCATGGTTCAATCTTCTCCTGATCAGAACGATAAATTAATTAAACTTTTAGAGGAACAATTAAAACAATCGAATCGACAGATCGAAGCTTTGACCGAGCAAGTTCGCCACTTAACGAAGCTACTATATGGTTCGAAAACGGAGCAATCGAAATACAATCTACCCGATGGGCAAACGTCGTTATTCGATGATGAGGATGATGACGATTCTTTTAACTATTCTGAGCACACAGAAGAACAAAGCGAACAGAAGATTGCATATACTGTTGAACGTAAAGCAAAAAATAGAAAACGCAATGATTTTCTGGCAGATGACCTCGAAACAGAAGTCATTCATCATCACCCAGAAGATACGACATGCGATTGTTGCCAGCAAGCAATGACAGAAATGGGCAGCACCGTTGTCCGAGAAGAAGCGATGTTTATTCCAGCAACGATGAAGAAAATACAGCATGTAGAACATGCTTATGAATGCAAGAATTGTAAGGGACATTCCTTTCAGAACGCACAAATAAAAAGAGGCCAAGCACCACAGGCTCCTATTCAACGTAGTCTGACAAGTCCTAGCATTCTAGCGAAAGTAATCTATGATAAATTTATCCAGTATCTTCCGCTTTACCGTCAGGTAAAAGAATGGGAGCGTTGTGGCCTACATACGAACGATAAGAATTTGTCTAACTGGGTTATACGAACAGCTCAGGATTGGTTACTTCCCGTGTACCAACGGATGAAGGAAATGATGATGAACAAATCTATTTTACACGTGGATGAAACCTACGGAAAAATTATTCATCGTTCCGACGGGAAACCAGGAAATTCCAATGCCTATAATTGGGTGTACCGTAGCGCTCCTAGCCAAGGCCCCGTTATCATTCTCTTTCAAAGTGCGTTGTCACGTGCGAGATCCGTTCTCCAAGGATTTGTAGAGAACTTTACAGGGACCATTATCTGTGACGGCTATTCTGCATACGATAAACTCCCAGGCGTAACCTTCGCAAATTGTTGGGCACACGTTCGCCGATATTGGTTGAAAGTGAACAGTAAAAACGGGCAGATTGGAGTGAAATTTTGCGACGAGCTTTATCGCCTAGAAAGGGATTTTAAAAAATTATCCCCGAGTAAGCGAAGAAAAAGACGTCAAAAGCTTTCGAAACCAATCGTAGAAGAATTCCTGAAATGGATTGAGGAATCCCCTTTTTACGGCAATAACGCACTTGGAAAAGCAGCCGAATATACACTGAAATTGACAGATGGGCTTCGTGCCTTTCTCTATGATGGTCGCATTGAAATGGATAATAATCCAGCAGAAAATGCGATACGCCCTAGTGTGATCGGTCGAAAAAATTGGATGTTTTCCGTCAGCGAAGCTGGTGCCGAGGCCAATGCGATTTGTTTGAGTATGGCAGAAACAGCGAAAGCTAACGGTGTGGATTTCTATCAATATTTGGTGAAATTACTAACAGAACTACCAAATCTGGATATCCATCGAACGCCAGAAACTTTAAATAAGTACATGCCTTGGGCGAAGGCGATTCAAGCAACATGTGCAAAAAAATAAAATAACCGTAAATCTGTTTAAAACATCTCAGATTCACGGTTATTTGGCGTTTCTGTTTTTAATTTTAGTTGCTTCTATTATAAAATTTCTTAGTTCGGGCTTACTTTTATTCTAACAATTTTAATTTTTCCTGTAATTATATGTTAAAATTAAGGGGATGAGTAGAAGGCAGATTGTTTAATAAGCTAATAACGAAGGGGATGAGTTAATGAAAAGAACAATAGAAAATATTGCAGAATCATATAATACAAAGGCACTGGAAAGAGATTCATCTACTATGCAGGCATGGAAGGTCAAAGAGAGAGAAGTTTTTTAGATTACATACAAAGTGAAAATGTAAATAGTCTATTGGAAGTCGGAGCAGGACCAGGGAAAGATAGTCTGTTTTTTAAAGAAAAAGAGTTAAACACTTTTAGTACGGATATATCGCCTGAAATGATTAAACTATGTAAAGAAAAAGGTCTAAATGCTCAAGTAATGAGTTTTTCAAATCTTGTTTTTTCTGATAATCATTTTGATTCCATCTGGGCAATGAATTGTTTACTTCATGTTTCTAAAGAAGATATACAAGGTGTTCTTAATGAAATTAAACGAGTTTTAACACCAAATGGATTATTTTATTTAGGAGTTTATGGTGGTGAAAATTCAGAGGGAATCTGGCAGGATGATCCTTATATTCCTAAAAGATTCTTCTCCTTTTATGAAGATCACACACTAAAAGAATTATTGTCCAAGTTCTTTACAATAGAATACTTTAACGTGGTACCAAAAGAAATAGTTGGAGGTACCTTACACTTCCAATCTGTTATTTTAAGAAATAAGTAGAAATAAGCTATCATGAAATTAATAGGTTCTATAGTAGAAAAATAGCGCATCAGATGAACTGATTTTTATTGGATTATTATGTTAAAACATTAGAATCGGTGTAAACTAGGTTGGCGACTTATTTCAGAATACATAAACCAATTAATTAATTGATCACAACAATAAAACAACGTAGAAAGGTGATACTCGTGAGTAGAAGTGAAAATGTCGTATTAACCAATATGTGTATGATCTGTGATGGTAAAGGGAGCGTTCTGGTACAAGATAAAGTAAATTCTAATTGGCCTGGTATTACATTTCCAGGTGGTCATGTAAATGATTCCGAATCTTTCGCGGATTCCGTAATTCGTGAAGTATATGAAGAAACTGGTTTGACCATTACATCACCAACTCTTTGTGGTATCAAACAATTTCAGACAACAGAAGGAGAGCGTTATGTTGTCCTACTTTATAAGACTAAACAGTTTGAAGGTGAATTAAGATCGTCTCAAGAAGGGAATGTATTTTGGATCAAGAGAGAGGAGCTCTTGAATCATAAACTAGCAGATGATTTTGAGAAAATGCTTCAAGTATTTGAATCAGAAGACATTAGCGAATTGTATTATTTCAAAGAAGGAGAAAGATTAACTTCAAAATTTCTTTAACGGTAGTTGGCTATGAAAAGAGTACCAGAACTAAAAGAGATGGTTTAATTGAAACAAAAGCTTCACATTTAACTAAGTATTAGCGTTCTTATATGGTTTTTAGATTTAGGGGGATAAGATGGGGATTTCAGAGATAATCTTTTTTATGATTATATATAGTGGTCTGTTTTTATTTATAATTCAAATAATCCCTTCAAATAACAGAGTACTATTTTATGTAAAGTCAGCAACCCTACTACTCTTGTATCTATTGATTTCCAGTACTTTTTGGTTTAGATATAAAGTAGAAGAATTACATATTAATGAACATAGTGGATATGAGCCGATTAGTTATACTGGTGAAGCTATTCTAATGATTGGTTTCTTCGGTATCTATACCATCATTTTATTAACACTAGGTTATCTTTTAAAAAGAAAGAAGCATTCGTACTTTCTATCGATATTCAGTAGATAAGACAGTGTCTATCAAGACCGAAAGTATGAATACACAATAGACTTATACTTAGAATGGGGGATTTTATGCTTCACTTTCAAGAGAATAATATTACTGTTTTTCAAAGCTCGTTGTACATGACTTCTACCGCTATCATACAATCTAATGAGGTTATTATCATGACTGATCCTAATTGGCTGCCTGGTGAAATCCAGGAAGTTAGGAATTTCATAGATGGGCACTTGGATAATAAGGAACTCTATATTATTTATACACATAGTGATTACGACCATATTATAGGTTCTGGTGCCTTTCCAGAAGCAAAAGTAATCGCAACAGAGGAATTCATCAATAATCCGGATAAAGAAAAAATTATTCAGAGAATTTATGAGTTTGACCAAAAGTATTATATCGATAGAAATTATGTGCCTACTTATCCAGTGGTTGACCTACCCATTGTGAAAGATGGTGAAAGTAAAAATATAGGAGATCTATCTTTAACGTTTTATAAAGCACCAGGACATACAAATGATAGTTTATTTACTATCATTGAACCATACGGGATATTCCTCTCAGGTGACTATCTATCCGATGTGGAATTTCCTTTTATATTTAGTAATTATAAGGATTATGTAGATACCATTGAGAGAGCTTCGTATATTTTAAATCATTTCAATATCAACTATTTAATACCTGGTCACGGTTCGACCACGACAAAAAGGGAAGAAATGTTAAATAGAATAAACTTCTCTAAATATTATTTACAACAACTAGTTCATGATAATGGAGATTTAGAAACCAAATGTCGTTCTAAGTTCCGCTTTTTTGAGGGGATGAAGAGCATTCATGATGATAATAAGCGAATAGCTATAGAGGAATAGATTTAGAGAATTAATGAAAACAGGATGGAATAAAAAATTGCATACTTAAAAATATCATGACATAGAGAGGAATGGTTCTTATTGATATCATAAAGGATAGTCCTGTAGATATTACAGAACGTGGCTTTGCGTTGATGATTGATTTAGTAATAGCGATTGGGTTTTCGATTTTAATGCATTTACTTTTTGACTTTCATCCATTAATTGTTGCATTGATTTTCTCTTATTTATATGATGTTTTCCTTCCATTATTTTGGAATGGTTATACCGTAGGAAAACGAATTCTAGGTATCCGAATAGCCTCTTTAACAGGAGAAAAGTTGACTTTCGGTACGATGATTATCAGAGGGTTTTTAGCGCAACTACTTTATAGCATATCTGCTGGAATTCTACTAATTGCTAGTATTTATTTAGTAGCCACAAGAGCAGATAGACGCTCTATTCATGATTTATTGGCTCGAACTTACGTTACATCTAATATACCAGAGTAAAAGTAAAGTAAAAATCTGGATTTTGGATTGCAGTATCTTACTTAGTTAAATCAAATAGGTGTATAGGCAAGATTACCATTAATACAGTTGTCCCTTTTTTATTTTTCGAAAATTATGTTAATATAAAATAGAGAATTACTTAACAATAAAAGCATATTGGCAATAAAGATTATGAGAACGACGCCTATAATTCGTTCCTTCTTTAATGAAATTTAGTATGAATAAAATAGAGGTTTTGGATATGCGAGATAGAGCTTCAGTAGTCATAATCGAAAATCAAAAAGTTGCACTAATTAAAAGAATAAATGCTGGTGCAGTTTATTATGTGTTTCCCGGTGGTGGAATAGAAAAAGGAGAAACACCAGAATCTGGTGCAAGAAGAGAAGCTTTTGAGGAATTAGGAGTAGAAGTAAAGGTCGAAGAATGTATAGCAGAAGTTGAATATAACGGAATTCAATACTATTTCTTATCTGAAATCATCAATGGCACATTCGGATCTGGCCAGGGTGAAGAATACACGGACAAAGAGAGACATAGAGGTATTTATTTACCAGAATGGGTAGATATAAGTAGATTATCTGAATTAGATGTTAAACCAAAAGAAGTTGTTATACAACTTCAAACCATATTCACGTAGCTTCTACACATATTAAACCACATAACCATTGAATGAAATCTTTCATTCATTACTTTCCGAATATCTTATCGTAAAACTAGTTGACTATGTTGTATTAACGGAAAAGTGCTCGTATAAGATAAGCAAGCACATTTTAAAGAGATAATGGTTAATGACAATCCTATTTTTAATGGTAAAAACTATATTCCAAGGAGATGAGTATTATGAGTGAACAGGTAAAAGAAAAATTTATTGAACGGATTGATGCAGTATTTCTTCCGGTGAAAGATCTTAAAGAATCGATGCATTGGTACCAAGAAATTTTTGGATTTAAGTTACTATGGGAAAATGAAAGAATGTGTAGTCTATCGATAGCACCTAATTGCGGATTTCATCTAGTGCAAATTTCGGGTTTTCAGCCTATAGATAAATACACTCCTTTTAACTATGGTAAGCCCGAACTAAGAAATTTTATAATAGAAGCAACTAAAATTAAAAACAGAAACGCCAAATAACCGTGAATCTGAGATGTTTTAAACAGATTTACGGTTATTTTATTTTTTTGCACATGTTGCTTGAATCGCCTTCGCCCAAGGCATGTACTTATTTAAAGTTTCTGGCGTTCGATGGATATCCAGATTTGGTAGTTCTGTTAGTAATTTCACCAAATATTGATAGAAATCCACACCGTTAGCTTTCGCTGTTTCTGCCATACTCAAACAAATCGCATTGGCCTCGGCACCAGCTTCGCTGACGGAAAACATCCAATTTTTTCGACCGATCACACTAGGGCGTATCGCATTTTCTGCTGGATTATTATCCATTTCAATGCGACCATCATAGAGAAAGGCACGAAGCCCATCTGTCAATTTCAGTGTATATTCGGCTGCTTTTCCAAGTGCGTTATTGCCGTAAAAAGGGGATTCCTCAATCCATTTCAGGAATTCTTCTACGATTGGTTTCGAAAGCTTTTGACGTCTTTTTCTTCGCTTACTCGGGGATAATTTTTTAAAATCCCTTTCTAGGCGATAAAGCTCGTCGCAAAATTTCACTCCAATCTGCCCGTTTTTACTGTTCACTTTCAACCAATATCGGCGAACGTGTGCCCAACAATTTGCGAAGGTTACGCCTGGGAGTTTATCGTATGCAGAATAGCCGTCACAGATAATGGTCCCTGTAAAGTTCTCTACAAATCCTTGGAGAACGGATCTCGCACGTGACAACGCACTTTGAAAGAGAATGATAACGGGGCCTTGGCTAGGAGCGCTACGGTACACCCAATTATAGGCATTGGAATTTCCTGGTTTCCCGTCGGAACGATGAATAATTTTTCCGTAGGTTTCATCCACGTGTAAAATAGATTTGTTCATCATCATTTCCTTCATCCGTTGGTACACGGGAAGTAACCAATCCTGAGCTGTTCGTATAACCCAGTTAGACAAATTCTTATCGTTCGTATGTAGGCCACAACGCTCCCATTCTTTTACCTGACGGTAAAGCGGAAGATACTGGATAAATTTATCATAGATTACTTTCGCTAGAATGCTAGGACTTGTCAGACTACGTTGAATAGGAGCCTGTGGTGCTTGGCCTCTTTTTATTTGTGCGTTCTGAAAGGAATGTCCCTTACAATTCTTGCATTCATAAGCATGTTCTACATGCTGTATTTTCTTCATCGTTGCTGGAATAAACATCGCTTCTTCTCGGACAACGGTGCTGCCCATTTCTGTCATTGCTTGCTGGCAACAATCGCATGTCGTATCTTCTGGGTGATGATGAATGACTTCTGTTTCGAGGTCATCTGCCAGAAAATCATTGCGTTTTCTATTTTTTGCTTTACGTTCAACAGTATATGCAATCTTCTGTTCGCTTTGTTCTTCTGTGTGCTCAGAATAGTTAAAAGAATCGTCATCATCCTCATCATCGAATAACGACGTTTGCCCATCGGGTAGATTGTATTTCGATTGCTCCGTTTTCGAACCATATAGTAGCTTCGTTAAGTGGCGAACTTGCTCGGTCAAAGCTTCGATCTGTCGATTCGATTGTTTTAATTGTTCCTCTAAAAGTTTAATTAATTTATCGTTCTGATCAGGAGAAGATTGAACCATGCAATTTCACCACCTTTCGTTCTGTTAAGATAGCTATAGTATACGCTATCGAACGAAAAATGAATAGTTAAAAAACACCTTTTGGAGATTTTTGTATTGCTTTTGGTTGTTGAATAGCTAACCCTTCCAAGAGCCAACGAAGTTCTTGTTGCGATAAATTGCGAACTTCATTTTCGTTTTTAGGCCACTGAAGTTTACCATTATCTAAACGTTTATAAAGCATGGCGAATCCATCCCCATCAAAATATAAACATTTATAACGGTCTTTGCTCCAACCGGAAAATAAGAAGATGGAATCGCCATAGGGATCTAGCTCGAAGTTATCTTGAACTAGTGTAGCTAGTCCGTCAATTCCCTTTCTCATATCCGTCTTTCCACAAACAATATAAATGTTCTTGACGTCTGTATAATCTTGCCTCATTCATTTCTCAACTCCCTTATGACGGTTTGAATGATATGCTCATCCACACCGTTAAAGAAGGAAAGTTCAAAGCCGCCTGATTTCATCATAAAAACAGGAGTTGCCGAGGAAACTGGCGGGGTCGCTAACATAGGTTCTTCTTTTTCAGGATGGAGTGTTACGGGCACGATGATTAGTTCTTCATGTGGCATAGAAAAGCACCTCCTTCAATTGATATTTCTATCTTAGCAAGAGGTGCTTCATTTTTGTATGCGTTGTTTGATTACGGGTTTACTAACTATGTTGTTGAGGATATAGAAAAGGTAAGAAATATACTAAAAGAAAAAGGTGTAAGTCTATCTCCTATAAGAGATGGAGAACCTAAACGGTTTGATTTGACTGATATAAATGGAAATATGATTAGTGTATACAACTATAATCCTTTTTACATAATGGTTTGCTTTAATCTCATTAAGAATGACGCAGTAATAAGTGAATACTAATAAAACTGAATATTGGGTGGGAATAATGGATAGAAGACTTGATATAGCAAACGAATTAGTTAGATTCTTTCAAAATCACCCCATTGTAAAGGATGCTTACTTGAGAGGGAGCTTAGTAAATAGCGGAAGAGATGAATACTCTGATATTGATATAGGGATTGATGTGTCCGGGTATGATAACGGTAAGTTCGCAAAAGAATTACCGGATTTAATGCAGCGTAATTTTGAAATCTTATTTTATGATTGGAGTCCAAGTTATTTACCTTTGGATTACATCATCACCTTTATTCATCAGGATTTCCCTATATTTTGGATTATAGATATTGAAATCATAGCAACCCCACATTGTCCATCACTGAAAGAAGTTCCCGTAAATAAATATCAGCATTTATTAAAATTATGGATACTAAACTTGAAATATTGTCTTAGAGGAAATGAAGGATGCGAAATGCAAGTAAATAAATTGTATTTTCGAACCTTTGGTAAGGATATTGAGAATATTGATTCTTATTATATACTCTTGGAGATCATAAGAGAAATCAGATCTAATATAGAACCAGAACTATATCAATTCACTATTGAATGTGAGAATCAATTATTGCGAAATAAGTTGCTATTTTATAAGTGAGCACAACACTCAGCACATCACTCTATATAGTTCCACGGAGTAAAAGATAATAAAAAGCTATCACATGGAGGTTTTATATACCCAACAGTGATAATAGAGTTTAAAGTTATAGGGGCAGTAATTCCATTGTAACCCAAGGAGAGATAGAGGTGAATGGAACATTATTTATGTGGTATTTGATGTTAGTCAATAACGGAAGGAGACTACTACAAAGGTAATAATGATTTCCTAACAGATTAGTAGAACATTAAAAAGTAACATGTATGAATAGGAGGGGCTAAAATGGAGGACTATTATTGGGATACCCAACTGGAATACCTCAAAGGAACAAGAGATTTATATTATAATGATGACTATTTAGAGTTCTTAGTAAGTAGGGTTTGGAAGATTACTAATCCGGTAAATATTATTGATTTTGGCTGTGGGTATGGGTATTTAGGACTGAAATTATTACCCTTATTACCAAAGGGATCCAAATATACAGGGATTGACTAAGGACAACAACTTATTAAGAAGGCGGTCGATTATTTTCATGATCTTCCTTTTGACACAGAATTCATTTTAGCAGATACGAATGAGGTTGAATTAGAGTGTAAATATGACATAGCTATTTGCCATGCATTTTTATTACACATGCCCAAGCCTCAAAAAATGCTTCAAAGAATGGTAGATTCAGTTATAGATGGCGGAAAAATCATATGTTTTGAACCACATTGGATATCAGGTATGTCGTCTTATGAACTAGGAGCATTCCTGTAATGAAGAAATTTGAGGATTGAAACAAAAAGAGCCCTCTTGGTATCATACGAGGTGTCCAAAGCTTCGAAGCAAAAATGGACCCTTAATTTAAGTAACCAAGGAGGACTCAATAATGAATTATACACAAAATCAAAAAATCTCTCAAATCACACCTTCAACACTCATTGTAGGCATTGATATTGCCAAAGACAAACACGTAGCTCGTGCTCAAGACGACCGAGGTGTTGAATTCGGGAAACGCTTGATCTTTGAAAACAGAATGCATGGCTTTCAAAAACTAGTAAATTGGGCAGAGAACCTTCGAAAGGAAAATGACAAAAATTATGTCATTCTGGGTGTCGAGCCTACTGGCCATTACTGGTTTAGTCTAGCTTACTTTTTAGTAGCGAAAGGATACGATTTTGTTGTCGTAAATCCTATGCACGTAAAGAAAAGTAAAGAACTTGATGATAATTCCCCTACCAAAAATGATACGAAAGATGCCCGTGTGATAGGTCAGTTGATTAAAGATGGGCGATACTCTGTACCAAATCTCTTAGATGGCATTTATGCCGAATTAAGAGAAGGCGTCAAATTACGAGATCAACTTATCAACCAACTGATGATCACTGAAGGGCGTATCCAAAACCATATTCAACGCTATTTTCCGGAATTCTTTGATGTATTTGGTGATTGGGAAGGAAAAGCAGCTTACTGTACGTTACGACTGTTTCCATTTCCGTCTCAAATCAAGGAATTGTCACCAGAAGATGTGGTGATGAAGTGGAAGCCCTTCGTTAAACGAGGAGTGGGAATTAAAAGAGCAACAAAGCTAGTAGAAGTCGCAAAAAAGAGTATCGGCATTCAAATTGGTATTCAGTTTGCCCGACGCGAGTTGGACTGTTTACTCGATCAATATGAACTTTATAAGCAACAGTTAGAGGAGTTAGACAAAGAGTTAGAATCACTTGTCGTGACTTTACCTGGTGCTAAACAAATGATGAATATTACAGGGCTTGGATCCACAACCGTGGCTTATTGCTTCCAATCTTGTCATTTAAATTTAGGAAGTTTTTTCCATCGATAATTTTAGTTATTTTATTTAGTCTTACAGTGGAATTGCTTCAATACGCTACTCAATTAGGTGTATTTGATGTAGATGATATTATATTGAATGCCCTAGGTGGGTCCATAGGATTTTTAATATTTATTATTATGAAAAGAAGAATGAGTTAATCAGCTAAGGTATATAAGAGCTGCACGTAAGATCATCAAACTGGTGATCTTATTTCTTGTCAATTTATTAGGGATATCGTGTTAAAAGTGTATTGAAGAGGTTTTTGTTCTAAAGAAATAAGCCTTCTGAAAGCATTCATTATTCGATACACAATATGTTAATATAAAGGTACAGTCACACTATTAAATGGTAAGAATAGTACAATTAAGTATTATGGTAGATAAGGCGATAAATTAAAGTAAAAAGAAGAAGGGTATAGAATGTCACGAAATAATAAAATTGTTTTCTCTCTAATATTTTCAGCACTCGTTATGTTACTTTCTGGATGTAGTGGAAGTGAAAAGTTGAGTCATTAATACTTATTATTAGAGGGGGAAAATCAAACTTGGAATTTATCCGATTATGAAGTTGTACTTACACCAGAGAACTTTAAAGCGGGTTATGGAACTTTACATATGAAAAATCCAAATGAATACATTTCAGACTCCTTAAGTTTCGAAACTCACGCAGTTATAAATGTTGAAGATATTAGCGTTCATTCTAGCTCAATCACCGGTACAGGAATTGACATTGCAGAAGAAACAACTGGTGCAATTGAAAGCGGAATATATCTTAACGAAGCTGGAAGCCCTATCAAACTAAATGAATTAAGTATTATTTACATGATTGTTGAATGGTGGGATATAGGTAAGAGTGAATCTATGAAAGAAAGAATAGATTTATATATCAAACCGAAGAAGGAACAAACTTTCTTTAACTAAGGATGCCAAATTGAATTGAAGACGAAAGAGTTCAATGATGTCTACATATGCTTTTATTGAGTATTGCTGACAGTTTGAGCTTGCAGTGTGGAATTTTGAACCACTGAATGCGTTATGGGAGCAAGTAATTGCGGAAGGGAGATTAACCATCAATGTTTAGCCATAATTTGCGCATATACTATTTTCCGCCACCATTGACTTAACTTTTGTCCGTGTTGAGGAAAAATTGCAGGTCTGTCATTAATAATGCCAAAGAGGCACACCTGCTCAAGTATGATTACCCGAACAATCCGACTCAAAGCATTCGCTGGTGGGTCCCCGACCCCTTCCAGCAAATGCAAAGAACCGGGCGTTACAGTCAATAGCAAGCAGCTCCGCTGTGGCTCTCACTCTATAATCTAAAGAGCGGTTGTACTATTATTAGAGGCTTTCAGTTAAGCAAATGGTGGTTTAAAACTACGCATAAGTGGCTCAATTCATCTACAATATTCAGCTTTGATAAATGAATATACACAACACATAAGTATTACTTATGTGGAAGTCAGTTCTTTAAAAAATTATAACGCAAGTTCTATCATAATAAGAACTAAAAAATATCATCAAAATAAACATACTAAAACCGCAAAAATTCAATCAAATAAACCAACAAAAGTCAACGAAAAATAGGCTTCTGCCGTCAAAATGTCTGCAACACGATAAAAATACAAGAATAAATGATTCCTCAATGTATCAGGAATCATTTATATCAAGAGTTGAACTGATGATCCCGATTGAAACGACCTCCACACTTTCAAGGGGATATGGTAAAAGTATCTAATGATTTGACACCAGTTGTTTTATTAATGTAACGATTATAGTCCATTCATAAACTTGAAATCTCATTAACCATTATGGTGAGTTTAATAGAATCTTAACTTAAATACAAGTGGTCACTGTATTATTGCTTCCTTTTTACTCTTAGTAAATTCATGATATGTTTCCCATCATTAGGAGTTCCATCAGCATAGACTTGGGGAATCATGGTAAAAACAGCTATAAGATAAGAATGAATGATATAGCCACGGATTGGGAGATAGGGGTGGAGATAATTTAATTCCACAATCATCCACAAGATTGTTGCAGATATTACGTTTACAATGATACCGCCAGCTGAAACTAAGATTTCTTTCCCTGTTGTCATACTATCTATTGAGAAATCAACCTCGGCCGTCCAAAATCTATTTTTGCAGACAACATTTTTACCAATTTTAAATATTTTTTTACCATTTCCATAAACTATTTTATGTACACTGCCACCAAATAGTTTTATAAAAAAGACATGACCGTACTCATGCAATATTAATGGAAGGGGTATCGCGATAAGTAAAAATAAAAAGTATTCTAGTATTATCATGTCTACAACCAACCTTTATTCTAAGTTTATATTATTTATGGAAAAAAAGACTCTAGACGTTTAAGAAATACTTTGATGATTATTAATATATCTATCCAAGTCCCCAATCGTATTAATAGAGTACATTTCTTCTATTTCGAGTTCTATATCTAACTCGGTCTCTAAATATATTAATAGGTCTATTACTTCAAGGGAATCAAGGCCCAAGTCAGTTCTTATGTTTGTCAGAAGATCTAGTTTTTTATATTTCAACCCATTATCTTCTAGATAATTTTTTATAGCCTTCAATGTTAATACCATAATTATCTACCTCCTTAACTAATGTTTGATAAAAATCCTTTTCTTTCCAAACGATTTCCTTAAAAAGTTTCTCAGCTTTGATGAGTAAGGAGCTATTTTGTCTAACTCCTGCTTCACCAACAACTGCTAAGAATTCACCCCAAATTTCACATATTTTGCTAAATTTTTCATGGAACTCTAGTAAAAACGGATAGTAGACTGATAATTCTGCTAGAAAGTCCTTAAATAAATTTCGGAAAGCCGCTCCACCAGATCCACGTTTTTCATTCATTTCATAGACTAATATACAAAACATACTCCAGTCATTAATGGAAGACCATTTGTTCATTTGGGATAATGCTAATTCCATCCCTTGAGCACCCATGTTGTGTTTTGGGGGCTTGAGCATTTTAAGAGCATTCTTTTTTAATGCTATCAAACCTGCTTCAAAAACTTCTTGAATCTGAAAGTAATCCAGATAAAAATGTTGATTATTGATATATAATGGTGGTGCAATACTACTTATAGCATTTTCAACACTTTCATAACTTGATTTTTCTATCTGGCTATTCAGACTATCTGAGATGAAGTACTGTTTCTTCTCATCATCATATCCTGTAATGACAATTGAGTGACCAGAATAATAGTTTTTGGAATTAACATAATCAAGATAGTAAAGGTCTGTAATCAAGATACTAGGGTTGCCTTTAATCAAATTTGATTTTATGGTTTTATGATCTAAGTTACCTAGTCTTTTAATTCTCCAATCATAGCCGATATTCTTAAAAAAAACTGGCTCAAAAAACGGACTTCTACCTATTAGACTTATTTGCGGAGTAGCATTGGGATTGGCAGTATAGATAAAATCAAGCCCCTCTCCTATCCCAAAACACATTGCTTCTGATAAGTGGTGACCATAATAAAAACATACATTCATAATAGCGGTTGAAGAGCAGTGCAATCCTTTCTTATGTTGAAAATCATTTAAAACAAATTTCTTCATATACATCACCCTGTTATCTACTAATTTAAAGAAACAATATTATCTGACTCAGTAATTAACTCATTTTCATGTGTGATAATAATAATAATTTTATCCTCACTTAACCTTCTTAGTAATGGCATAATTATTTCTCTATAGTTATGATCTAAGTTTGATATAACCTCATCCAGTATTAAAACCTCCTTATTATGTAATATGGCTCTCATTACGGAAATAATGTATTCTTGTCCAGTGGATACAGAACTTTGAAAGTCTAAATCCTTCACTTTATTGGCATTTTCACCTATAATATCCTTTATTTTCTGAAGAAGTTCTTTACTTGATAGGCTTAAACCAAAATTATCGTTTATATCCCCGGGGATTAGATTGCCTTCTCTAAATACAACCCCAACTTTTTTTCGCATTACCGTTAATATATCAAACGAAATTTCTTTATCATTAATAAAAAGTTTTCCTTTTTCGGGACGGTATGCACCTAGTAATAGTTTTAACAGAGTTGTTTTACCTGTTCCATTATTCCCTAAAAGGAAATTTACTTTTCCTTTTACAAAGGTAGCAGTAGCTATATGGATTTTACTATTACTATTGTAATAGGTATAATCCACATTCTTCATGCTTAGCTTTTTAATTGTTTCAAATGGTAATTCTAGGGATTCTTTATTTGTGGATTCCTCCTGCAAGACAAGAATTTCTTCAATTCTATCCGTACTAACTTGCATCACTCGTAATGCCATGATATTCCCTATTAAACCTTGTATCGGATTGAATACTTGATTCATATACGTTATTAAAGCTATCATTGTTCCTACTGTAACCATCTGGCTTAAAGTAGATTGTATTCCAATAATGATGATAATTATAAGGGATACATTCGATAAAACCTTTTGGACAATTTCATTTGCAACATAATTTCTACCAATCTTTATATCGAGTTCATATGCTTTTGAAAAGAGCTGATAAAATACATTGTCCCAAAACCTTTTGAAATTATAGACGGCTGATACTAGTCTTCTATTCAAAAACAAATACCCATTATTTATCGTATTCGTTTGATTCTCAATGTATTCTCTAGATAGAAAGTTCAACTTATTTCCTAGTATATAAGTAGAAACTACATATATTGGCATGAAAAAAACAACTAAGAGGCCAATAAAAGGATTTAAAATAAATATAATAGTTAATGATATTAATATATTTAAAAAACCACCAATAATACTAAGAGATACATTTAGAATATCTCGCTGAATTGAAGATAGTTCATGAACAATTCTGTTCAACAAATCGGATTCTGGATATTTATTTAATTTCTCATATCTAATTTTACTAATTTTAGATATTATTTTCTTACGTATGTTAATAAAGCTAATAGCAAGCAATTTATTTAATGTTAAAGAAGAGACACTGGATACAATTAAAGAAATCGCTACTAATGTTATCATCATATATAGATAAAACCATGTTGTTTCATAATCACCTAACGTAATTCCATCAATGATAAGCTTCATTAAATATGGTATTCCTGCTACGCTAAGCAGATTGAAAATAAGCAAGAATACCCCAATTAAAAACCTTACTTTTTGCAGTCTTACAATCTCTTCAAATAAATATTCTTTAGTAAAGTTATTCAAAAAACTCATTATAGTCATACTCCACAATTTTATTTTCATATCCAAAAGAAATAAGATATAAGGCATTCTCGTCCACTCCATTTATTTCTAAGATGGAGTTAATATTATCATCGAAAAAACCACCTAATCCACAACTCCCCATTGACATAGCATTAGCAATGAGCATACTGTTTTGAGCTATATGCCCTGCCTCAAATAAACAAAATCGGTATCCTCTTTCCATATATTTGTGTGTTGTTCTATCAAATATACCAGTTATGATTAAGGTGAATTTTGAACTCCCCACTATTTCCTTAAGGTACTGGTCATGATGGAATTCATCGATAAACTTTTGAATATAGCTTCCATTCTTTATTAAGGATAAAGAATGAGCATAAGGGGAATAATGGTATATTCCTTTTTCGATATCTTTAACATTATTTACTAGAACATATAATTCATTTGGATATTTAGCTCCAGCTGATGGTGTTGCTCTAAATGATCTATCTGCCTCCCTATGGGTAATGCCGTAAGAATATTGCAAAAAGATGGATAATTGATCTAGAGTAACAGTCCTGTTATCATCAAAATTTCTTATTGATTTTCTATCTTTTATGCAAGTAAATAGATTTGTGTTATTAATATCTAAGCTAATGTTTTTAGGTAGCTTTACTTCAATCCGATTGTAGTATTTTTTTTTAATTTCTTTTGTATAATCAGGAAGGCCAGGTACCTTTTGATAGAAATCTTTGTGTAGTTTGGAATTTTCATGGTATATTTTATATAATGGATCAAAAGAATCATTCAATTTTCTCATTGATAAAGCCTCCTATATTTATGGAAATGGATGCGGATTCTCATTAAAGTATGGTAAGTTGTTCGCATTGATAATCTCTGGAACTGTGTGAAGCCTCTTATTGTTAAATCCTGGATACTTAAAATCTATAAAGAATAATTCGGGACTTATGACTCGAACTGTTTTTAAACCAATCGCCTCTATATCGGGTGTAGTTAAATCTTTATATAATATTTCGATATCTCTATCTTTTAATAGTTTAATAACATCTTGTAAGGAATAGGATGCATATTTTTGTTTCTCATCAATATTAGCTTTGTTTCTAGAGGAATACAGGAATTGTAAATTTTCTAGATCTTTTCCTGATGCATAATAAAATAAATGGTCTTCAATCGTTCTAATTTCTTCTATTCTTTCAGGAATTTCCTCAGCAATATAAGTAAAGTGAAAACCAACCAGAGCTTCTTCCAAGGATTTTGTCATAGCATCAAAAACATTTAACTGGCAGGATGCTCCACAAGCAATGAAAGGTAATTGATTTAGTTTATTTTTTATTAGACAAAAAACAATTGGTATTTCTAAGTCTAATGTGATATCAATAAAAATAACATCAAGATTAGAATAATGACATTCATTCAGTAGTTCCGATAAATGTGGATTATTATTTCGGCTTTTAATTTCATCATTATTATAAATGGGTAAACTTAAAAAATTTTTCCATGTAATCATGATAGAATCTCTTTCAATCAATTCTAATAATCCACCTAGAATGGCGGTATTTAAATTCGTATGACAAGCTAACCCATTCGTAATATTTTCTCGGAATTGCCCTCCATCCAGGTAAGGGCAGTACACGACGTCTGCTGGGGTCAATTTTGTACTGTTATCTATTAATGATGTTGTTTCTACCCAATCAATTCTTGTATATTCATCAATTCGTTTAAACGGCAATGATTTATTCTTATATTGGGAATCCGTGTAATGCTGGAATCTCCTCGGATGGATAGCTTTACCGTTTTCTAATTCTTTATAACTGAGATTATAAAAAATATCGTCAGGGTCAATGTAAGAAGAACAGTATCTCTCCATACTCTCCCCGATTGCTCTATTAATAGCCGTATCTTTATCCTTTGATACACCAGTACCTTCCGAGTAACGCCTTATGATTTTTTTTCCTTCTTCATTTTTTATAGATCTTCCTTGCGAAACAAATATGTTTAAACTGGGTAAGCCTGGATAACTATTAACTCGTTCTATTTGATAGTCAAATCCAAACTTAGGATCAATTATCTTATCCATTAACTTATTCACTTTTTTCACCACCGACGACAGATTCTGCATACATTGACTGTCTATTTTGGTTCGAACAAGAGGAACATAATGGCATTTTATATACTGGTCTTAGATAACTGTCTAAAGTGTCTAAATCGATTTCATACTGTTTCGCGACAATCATACAATAATCCTTAGATAAAAAATACTTATATATTTCATTGATTATTAATCCAAAGCATATGAATTCTGTCGAAGGAAAAGTTAAATAATAATCTTTTCTATCCAAATTTTTTGGGTTATAGAAGTTATCATTGGAGACTTTTCTGTTGATATAACAGGTATAACAAGCAGTTGTTGGAGTTTCAAAAATTGGTCCTATAGTTATCTTATTTACTCCAGTAGAGTATTTTAGCCAAGGTACCTTTTTGTCCAGGCAGATTGAGTTTACTTTGTTAAGCTTATCATGGTCTTCTTTGTTTACAATTACTAGATCCATATTATCAGTAATATCACTAATAGGAATAACGTCTATACGCACAAAACCCATTTCTATCATATATTCTCTTAACCTTGAAGAGCAGGGAGAAGAAATGATTCCTATTCTTTTGTTTAATATAATTTCTATGTTACTATTATCAATATTAAAATAATCTGCAATAACCTTATTAAGTAAGTTATTATTCACTTTACCATCATTAATTGGATCTTCTGATAAATATAAATAATCTTTTGATTCCAAATAGTTCACTAAATCTTGAATAGTATCTACTCTTAAATCAAATTTTTGGGCTAAATGCTCCAACGAATTTTCCCCATTCATTTCACACACAATTTTAGATATAACTTTCGATGATTCACCAGAAAATATAAGCCTCTCTTCATAAGAGGAAAGAAAAACTTTATCTTCAATAAACCTTTTATTGATAAAAGCTTTTAATTTTGGATACATCCTTCGCACTCCTTTTTGTTTGGTGGAGGAAGTAGAATTTTACTTCCTCCATTTTTGGGTCCTTAATTACCACCATTATCATTATCAGATGTACAGCAAAGGTAGCAACATGCGATACCGCCTCGACAACTGCTATTACCACAACCTGTACCACCACCACAGCCAATTGGTGATGGCTTTTGCACTTTATTAGGATTAGTGCTAGCCGCCTGATAATCTACAGAAAAATTTAGCATTATAATCTTCCCCCCTTCATATATGGAATCTATGCTGACTGGAAAACTTTGTATATTTTACATTCTATTATATTTTAAATATAATTTGTATTGGGAAAATTGGTCGTATTTAATCGTATTTAGAGAGAAATTCGATTGTTTTCGACTAAACTAGCGGAAAGTTGTAAAAAAACTCCCATAATTCTACAATATTTTACACTGTCATGGATTTGCTAAAGTTATTCAGACTTAAATTGTCAATTAATTTCTATTAGAGATATTAATGTTACTTGATAAACAATGAATACTTTTGGTTCAGCGTTGTCATAAAAAAGGAGTGATAGTATATTGGTCATGTGAAAATTAGAGATTATATAGATTACTAAAATATGTGATATTCCAAAATGAATATGACACTGCGTTTATCGCTAGTAAATGGTGGCCAAACAATAAAGGGCACGTTCTAGTTGTTCCTAATCAGCACTTCGAAACATTTATAACTCCCCCCAGAATATGCAGCTGAGATTCATAGAGCAGTGCAACTTACAGCATTCGTAATGAAGAATACATATAATTGTGATGGGATTACTACCCGTCAGCCTAATGAGCCATCTGGAAGTCAGGATGTCTGGCATTATCATCTTCACGTGTATCCTCGGTATAAAAACGATTTTTTCTATCTTACAAAAGGATTTCAAACAAACCCGGATAAAAGAGCAATTTATGCTGAAAAGTTGAAGATGTGGATCGAAAACCATTTAAATAGATAGTTATATCCATCTGTAGTAAAGTTCTCGAGTATATTTGATTATATAATTCCATTAGTTGAAAAGTAATTATAGCTGACTTTTACTATTTTACTATTTCGATAGAGTTATAAAAATATTAGAACAGAGATTTCTTGCTAACGGTGGAGTAGATTTAATAAAGGTGCGAATATGTTAATCCTCTATGATAACCTAAGTCAATTCTTGATAACCTTATTGAATTGGTGGGTATTCTTACTTTTTTAGATATTGGGAGGTGTTAAAATGAGAGAATTTGACTATGAAAATCTATATGATAAGGTCGGTAAAATAAACGGTTGGGATTTTAGTAATATAAAATCTCTTACTGATGGTGTTAATTGGAATTTTTATGAAGAAGTAATCAAAAGATGTAATAAAACAGACGTTCTTTTAGATATCGGTTCTGGTGGCGCTGAAAATTTAATGAAAATTGCACCTTCATTATTCTTCTTAATTGGAATTGATTTATCTAAAGGCATGTTGGAAACAGCTTTAACAAATTTAAAAAGATCAAAAGTAAAGAACGTGAAGTTTTTTCAAATGTCGTCTGACCAGTTACAGTTTCCCGCCGGTTTCTTTGATGTAGTTTCATGTCGTCATGCGCCATTTTCATCAACAGAAGTAGTTAGGGTGTTAAAACAAGGGGGTTGGTTTTTGACTCAACAAGTAAGTGAAGATGATAAACTTAACCTAAAGAAAGCATTTGGTCGTGGCCAGGCTTTTGATGAAAGGGATGGTGTATTAAAAGAACGATATATTCGTGAACTTAGTGAGGCAGGGTTTTCTGAGATTAAATCATTTGAATATGATGCAATCGAATATATTAAAAGTACAGAAGAACTAACTTTTTTACTTAAACATACACCAATTATTCCTAATTTTGGTCAAGATAGTAGGGACATTGAAATACTAAGTGATTTCATAAAGAACAATAGAAATGAGAAAGGAATTTTAACAAATTCTAAAAGGTTTCTCTTAATTGCAAGAAAGTAAGAACGGAATTATCGTGAATCAATTTATATAAGTACAGCTTTTCTGAAGCAGTTTATTTTTCACTTAAAAAATGTATTAATTATGGAATTGAATATAGGGGTGATTGTTTGGTTCTTCAAAGATTAAGTTTGGTAACGATTGGGTGTTATGATTTACCTCTTCTTCGTAAATTTTATAATAATTTAGGTTGGGAAGAAACAGACCACGGATATGTAGACTATGCGATTTTTAAAACAGCAGGTGTTTTATTATCACTTTATTCCGTGGAAAAGTTGGCGCGAGACACTGGGCTAGAAATTATGAAACCAAACACTTTCTTTAAAGGTGTTACATTTTCAATAAATGTTGATAAGCCAATTCAAGTTGATGAAACAATTGAAGTGGTTAGGGGCCTTGGGGGAAATATTATAATTGAACCAAATGAACCTACTGGTAGTTTTCGCTCATCGACTTTTGCTGACCCTGAAAATAATATATGGGAAGTTGCATATAACCCAGATTCTACTTTTGATGAAAGAGGAGCTATGCTTACCATTTAGATAAAATTTTAGATTCGAGGATAATAAGCCCTTAATGTTTTGAGAAATATATATTAATATATTTTAAGTGTACTTGAGTGAAATAAAAGATCATCATATTGGTGGTCTTTTATTCTTGGGTGAATGTTCCGGATATGAAACTGAAGTTGAAGCAATTAAAGACTACTTATATTAATGTTCTGCTTTTCAAGCCAACAGGGCAATTATTGAAAGATAAAATGGTACAATAAAGAACAAAGGGAGGGGAAAATGATTAGGATTTTTGGAGAAAAAAAGCTGGTCTTGATTATCTATTAAGAAAAGGCGTTTATGCTGTGATTTTCAACACTACCAGGGATAAGGTTCTAACTGTCTACACTTCAAGAGGAGATTATTTTTTACCTGGTGGTGGAATTGAGAAGGATGAGAGCTACCAAGAATGCTTACATAGAGAAATGATAGAAGAAACTGGTTATAACATATCAATAGGCTCTTTTAAAGCAGAGGCAAAAATATATTTTCAATCTATTAAAAATGAGCCCTTACTAAATGACGGATATTATTACTTAGCAGCATTATTGGACAAGCTACAAGAGCCAATAGAAGAGGACCACTTTATGAAGTGGATTGATATTAACGATGTTGAAGAGCTGCTTTTTCATGAGCACCATTGTTGGGCTGTGTATGAGGGGTTAAAAATTGAACGGTGGCAAAAATGTGGAAGATAAGATGATTTTTCTTTGAAATAGACGGTACTTTACTCGGTTATTATTATTTAGAAAGGGAAAGAATTTTAGACTTTTTCCGATTAAAAGGCTATTGACGTTTGGAAGCAACTTTCTAGTGAATACTTTGACAAATTTTTAACTAATGAATTGTCATTTCAAGAACAAAAAAGAGTAGAATGATGGAACTTTTTAAGATGGTTGAAATTAATCTTACCAACAAGAAGCTGAAAACCTGTACTTGCATGGCAATTGCCTGTCGTAAAATGTTTGTATACGACATTAAAGATGTTTATGAAAAGGGTACATGTGCATGCGGAAAGGGAGCATCTGGCTGAATATCGGGCGCATGTACACGTAGTATGGGAGCATCTGACTGGACTTTGGGTGCATGTACATGTGGAAAGGGAGCATCTGGCTGGACTTTGGGCGCATGTACATGTGGAAAGGGAGCATCTGACTGGACTTTGGGTGCATGTACATGTGGAAAGGGAGCATCTGACTGGATTTCAGGCTCATGTGCTTATGGAAAGGGAACATCTGGCTGGATTTCAGGCTCATGTGCTTATGGAAAGGGAGCATCTGGCTGGACTTTGGGCGCATGTACATGTGGAAAGGGCACATCTGACCGGAGTTAGGGCGCATGTACATAAGAAAAGGGAGTATCCGGTTGGGAACTGGACTCATCCTACTGGAGCTTCTCTAAACGTAAATATAACATAGGGGGAATTCAAATGGGGAAAGTTAGTTTTATTTCAGGAATAGTTATGATTGGATTAAGTGCTGTATTATTTACAACGGAAAGATTTATTGCTGTTTTACTATACGTTAGTGATAGTTTTCCTGTAAAACTGAATGGAAATGGATCGTATCCAGGTGAACCAAATATGCCAGCAATTTTTGATAATTTCTTTGTCGGTTTACTATTGATTCTTGGATTATTATTAATTGTAGTAGGTGTCATTCAAAATCATAGACTTAGTAAGTAAATATAAAATCATTACCACTCAGCAAAACCAATACAAAGGGAAGGGAATGGGAGAATGATTATAGAGTCTTATGAGAAACCTTTGATTAATAAAAACCAGATAAATAAAAAAGGGACAGTTACAAAAGAGTATATTGAAATAAATGGGTCGCGACAAGGATTGATTATCGAATCTTTAAATCAAGGAAAACCATTATTATTATTTTTACATGGAGGTCCTGGATTTCCGGTCTATCCAGTTAATAAAGCTTATGGTACCAAATTCGAGCAATTATTCGATGTCTGTTATTGGGATCAAAGAGGTGCTGGAATGTCGTACGATAAGAAAGAAGCCAAAAATCCTCTAACGGTGGAACAGATGGTTGAGGATACCATTCAAGTAGTAAATTATTTACGGAAAAAGTATTCCCAAGACAAGATTTATTTGATTGGCCATTCCTGGGGTACTTATCTTGGGAGTATTGTCGCAAGTAAACGGCCTGAGTTATTCTACGCTTATATTGGTGTAGGCCAAATAGGGGCGCAAAAAGATTCTGAAAAAGAGACATATGATTATATCTTAAAAACAGCAATGGATCGGAAAATCATTCGTATGCTGTAATAAGAAAATAGTTTACAGAAAAGTATGGTGGGGGTTTTAAACGTGAAGGCTACTCTTTCACTCAGACTCTGAAAGATATTTTCTCCTGTCCAAACTATACTTTTAAAGAACGAATGAATATCCTAAGTGGTAGTTATTATAGCTATCAGTCATTAGCACATGCTATGTCTACAATTGATCTAATAAAATTAGTTCCAACACTTAACCTCCCAGTATTTATACTCCAAGGATTACATGATTATCTAACAACTCACACGCAGGCAAGACGTTTTACGAATCAATAGAATCCCCATTCAAGGAAATGTACACCTTTAAAAATTCATCCCATACACCTTTTATTGAAGAACATGAACTTTTTTATAAAATTATGCGAGACAATGTATTGGGTGCGGTGTAAATTGCCCTATTGCTAATAGCAGCAATACAGAGGTCTATTAACGAGTGTCGCTTTTTTCTAGTGAAAAAATTCCAGAATATGATCACCATTGATTTAGAAAATAGTCTGCCACCGAGTATTAAGAACTTGAAAAAAGGTGTGAGAGGTTATATCAAATGGGTAGACCAAACCTATTTCTGGAATTGTTATTACTTCTTTATATGGAATGATTTTTTGAAAGCTAATTGGAAGGGTAGTTTAACAAGTAATAACGATCCCAATGGGTTTAGATAATACAAAAAGGGAGTCTATTATGACACACAATTATTCATTTAGAAAATTTCGTTTGTTAATCATATGGGTTTTAATTATTATCATTTTTATTCTTTTTATCTTTTTTCTTACAGAGCGAGGAAAATATGCAAATGAGAAGGACAAATTAGATTCAGCAACGATGTACCTGTATTATTTAGAGGTTGAAAGTAATTTAAGAAGCCTTCTTCATTATTTAGGATTAAGACCAGCGAAAGAAATAGAGTGGGAGGAACAAGAGGTTAGCGAGACGCTTAACTATCATTTCGGCAATTTAGATAGAGGCATAGATAACATAAACGATCCTATTCTAGAAGGAATCCCGGAAAAAGTACATACAGAACTTCTGACTTTGCAAGAGACGATAAAGAGTTTCCAGCAAAGTATTCAATCTCAAGAAAGCATAGACGATACTACAAAAGAGGAAATTATGATGTTTTCTAGCTCCATCCATAGTTGTAACGTGGAGGAACATAATAGGAGTTGGGAACAAATTTTTTCGGAGATAGAATGTTTAAACCAAAATACTATAAGTGCTGAAAAATAAGTGTATTAGTCGAAGCAACTGGTGATATGATTGAATTTGAATATATCAACTAAATATAAAGATCATAGGTTTGAAACGATGTCGTTTACGTGGAAGCAGAGTTTAAATTAGGGGGAAGATGATGTGCTGATCATTATAACTGTAATATTATTTGTGTTTTTATACGATTTTACGGAAATTAGAAAGCAAAATAATACTATTAAGACAAAATGAACGAGTAATTACTTTATTAGAAGAAATCAAAAATAAGTAAACTATGTTTGTTCATTACGCTAGGTTTCGAACCATTGGCTGTGTACCATCTATATTATAAAAGTATAAGCTCATAAGATATTAGGTGAACGTAATAAGATAGTTTATCTAGCTTTCATAAACAGGGATAAGAATTTAGAACATTATAAGGTTTCTATTCAGATAATGGAATATTAGGTTAGAATATAGTAAAAAGGAATATCTGCTAGCATATTGTTAGTTAGAGAGGAGACGAATAGGATAACAAAAGTTAATAGGGAGATTATTTACCCGCTTTTCATCAAAAAATATCGGTTCCTTATTTGGAATATTATGTTAATATAGTAATAAACGTATTGAAATTACGAACATAACAAGATAAACAACTAGATACTATTTTTTTAATATTAATCACTTGACAAATTTAAGTCCTACCCATCTTAGAACAAGCATAGATTGTACTGAGGTGGGTTTTTATGAAAAAGCATCGGATAGGTTTAAATAAAGGGGGTACAGCATCTTCTACACGATTTTTGTTATTTCTCTCCTTTCTATTAGTCATTGTGATTACATATTTTAGTTTAGAATTTGTTGATCATAAAATAACGCCAACTATCGTACAAATTGCCGAGAGAAAAACGAAAGAATTTGCTACTAGAGGAATCAATTCTGCTGTTAAGTTTGCTGAAGAATATTCGTTTGACGATTTAGCGATAACGGATAGGAATGAAGCAGGTTATGTATCTATAATTGGTTATAATTCCTCTGTTGTAAATAAAATTAAACGTGCAGCAACAGACCGTGTGGAAGAATTTTTCTATAGTATGAATCGAGGATTACCCCCACAGTATTCTAATCCTCTTGGAGAGCCAGAAGTATATGGGGACACGGTGGAAGAATTGGTTGATCGTGATCCAACCGTTATAGAAATACCAATAGGTCAAGCAATAGGAAATTCAATTCTAGCTAACCTAGGCCCAAGAATACCCGTTAAACTTGAGCTAATAGGTAATGTGGAAACAGAACTAATAGAAGAAATTCAACAGTTAGATATTAATAATGTCTATGTTTCGCTATATGTACAGGTCGAAGCAGAAGTTCAAATTATGATACCATTTACAACGGATGTTACTAAAGTTAGCTCTCGAATATTGATTGACAAGAGTCTAATAATGGGAGAAGTGCCGGAAATTTACGGTGGTAGTGGAGGTAATCCTCCTATTGCAGTTCCGAAAGAGGATTTGGAAGATGATTAAAGTCCAACTACTAATTGCTATGAAATAAAGGAGAAGCAGCTACAGATGCACTATGAATTGATTTATGCGCGTTTAGATCAACAAGAGATACTATCGAATTTATTACAATTCTATATTTACGATTTTTCGGAGTTTATTGATGTACACGTTGAAGAAAATGGGAAATACAACAACTATCCGTTAAACGATTATTGGGCGAAAGATAATCATTTCCCATATCTAATTAAGATAAATGGACATTATGCAGGATTTGCTTTAGTTAAACGAATAACAACAGAAACGAATTCCTATTATTCTATATCTGAATTCTTTATTATGAAAAAGTATCGAAGAACTGGTTTAGGTACATCAGTAGCTAAAGATATATTTGGTTTACATAAGGGAAAATGGGAAGTTTTTCAAATGGGTAAAAATAAACCAGCACAGTTATTTTGGAGAAATGTCATTAAGGAATACACAAATGGAAACTTTACTGAGCGAACAGAGGAAGGTAGATTAATTCAAGAGTTTACTAGTTAGCTAGTCAAACAATAGTTTGGAAAAATATATATAAGATTGCTTAACTAATGGTAAAATAAGTATATAGTTAAATAACTTGAGCGGAGGCTGAGAAATGGCAAAGAAGAAAAATGAAATATTAGAATGGTTCAAGCCGATAATTGGAGCAATTGTATTAGTCGTCCTTATTCGCACATTTATCTTTACACCGGTTGTAGTGGACGGATCTTCGATGAATCCGACTCTACAGGACAGGGACCGCATGATTGTAACAAAAATTGGGGAACCCGAAAGATTTGATATTGTTGTGTTTCACGCCCCGGAAGGTAAAGATTATATTAAACGTGTAATTGGTCTCCCTGGTGATAAAATTGAATATAAGAATGATGTTTTATATATAAATGGAGAAGAATATGATGAACCTTATTTAGATAGTTTTAAAGAAAAAACACAAGGCACACTAACAGGATCCTTTACCTTAGAGGATACCGCAGTAGGTAGTGAAACCGTTCCAGAAGGCCACCTATTCGTGTTAGGCGATAATAGAAGGCATAGTACAGATAGCCGACATATTGGAGCAATACCGTTCGATAAAGTAGTTGGAACAACGAATATTGTTTACTATCCATTAAATGAAATAAAAATTATAACGAAATAAATTATTTAATCAAACCTCAACTAGAATTTTTAGCATAAAAGAGTGCATCTACTCCAATAGAGAGTGTTGCACTTTTTTATCATCCTCTTTGATTTTATAACTATAATAGCTGCTACAAAATGGCTATGCGCTACTGACCGGAAAGAACGAACGGGTCTTCAAACGAGTTAAATACAAGATACGCTCATGACAAAATTTACTCAACTTCTGAACATACATTTAGAACAAATTGTTGAACAGCCAACCAACAAGATGTGCAGTATAATTAGCAGTTTACTATTTTAACTTAAGCCTATATCAATCAAACATGCACGATTTAAACCTACTTGACAGTAAATCCTCTTTTAAATCCAAAGATCAACAGACTTGAAATCATGTTGATAAATAGTAGATAGGAAGAAGAAAGGGAGAAGCTATAATCTCCCTTTGATTGAAAATAGCTAACGTTAGCTAACTTTATATGTTGTTTATATAAGCAAATCATTATATAATTATAAATAAATGCATTAGGTGGTGAATAGAGTATGTCAAAAGCAACTATTGAAATGGATAAAGCGTCAGCGATCTTAAAGTTATTAGGGGATAAGACACGCTTAACTATGATGAAGTTACTTGATAAGCATGATTGTTGTGTATGTGAGTTTGTGGAAATATTTAAAACAAGCCAACCATCCATTAGTCAACATATTCGTAAGTTAAGAGACTTAGGATTAATAAAAGAAGAGCGGAGAGGTCAATGGATATTCTACTCCATGAATAAATCGCATGAACATTATCCATTTGTTCAAGAGATCCTAAAACATCTACCAAATCAAGATGATAAATTAAGAAAATTAGAAGAACAAGGAACACGAATTACTTGTTGTTAACTTAAGGGGGAACTTATTTGTCAGCAATGGGAATACTCGCAATAATAATCTTTTTGGTCACATTAGTATTCGTTATTTGGCAACCAAAAGGATTATCAATTGGATGGTCTGCCTGTGGTGGTGCTATCTTGGCACTCTTAGTAGGTGTCGTTGGTTTTCAAGACGTGATTGAGGTAACAGGGATTGTTTGGAATGCAACCTTAGCATTTGTAGCAATTATCCTTATTTCGTTAGTATTAGATGAAATTGGGTTCTTTGAATGGGCTTCCTTGCACATGGCAAGAATCGCAAAAGGTAATGGAATAAAGATGTTCATTTATGTAAGTATACTTGGTGCTATCGTTGCAGCTTTTTTTGCAAATGATGGTGCAGCATTAATACTTACACCAATTGTTCTAGCGATGGTTCGAAATTTGAATTTTAAAGAAAAAATGGTTTTCCCATTTATAATGGCGAGCGGATTTATAGCTGATACAACTTCTTTACCACTTGTTGTCAGCAACTTAGTCAACATAGTTTCTGCAGACTTTTTTAATATTGGATTTGTGGAATATGCAACGAGAATGATTATACCAAATATTTTCTCGCTTGTTGCAACTATCGTGATCCTTTTAATTTACTTTAGAAAAAGTATCCCGAGGAACTATGATGTTTCACAATTAAACCCACCTTCTGAAGCAATTAAAGATAAGAAGATGTTTAATCTATCCTGGTATGTATTATCCGTTTTATTAATTGGGTATTTTGTTAGTGAGTTCATCCATCTCCCAGTTTCGATTGTCGCAGGGGTTATTGCTATCTTTTTCCTACTAGTAGCTAGAAAAAGTAAGGCAGTTAACACCATGGAAGTGATCAAAGGCGCACCCTGGAGTATTGTATTCTTCTCCATCGGAATGTATGTCGTTGTATTCGGCTTACGTAACGCTGGGTTGACGGATCTATTAGCTAATTTAATCCAGCTTGCTGCAGAGCAAGGATTATTTGTTGCAACAATTTCCATGGGATTTATAGCGGCCATTCTGTCATCCATTATGAATAACATGCCAACCGTTATGATTGATGCGATTGCCATTGCAGATACGAACACGACTGGAGTAATACGTGAAGCACTTATTTACGCCAATGTTATTGGTTCTGATTTAGGGCCAAAAATAACACCAATTGGTTCATTAGCCACTTTATTATGGCTTCATGTATTATCACAAAAAGGAGTAAAGATATCCTGGGGAACATACTTTAAGACGGGTATTGTTTTAACCATTCCTATCCTATTCATTACGTTACTTGGATTATATCTTACGCTTTATTTCTTGTAATGGTATTAATAAATGAATTGAATCATACGTACGATTGATGGTAAAAACAGCAGCAATTCTAAGAAAAAATAGAGATAAATATTGAAAAAACAAAATAGAAATGGAGAATGATTATGGCTAAAAAAACGATTTATTTCTTATGTACTGGTAACTCATGCAGAAGTCAGATGGCAGAAGGGTGGGCTAAAGCGCTTCTAGGTGATGAATGGGAAGTTCGAAGCGCTGGGATTGAGGCACATGGATTAAACCCTAATGCGGTAAAAGCGATGAAAGAAGTAGGAATTGATATTTCCGAGCAAGAATCCGAACTAATTGATAGCGATTATTTAAACAATGCGACAATGGCAGTTACCCTATGTGGTGATGCTGCTGATCGTTGCCCAATGACACCACCACATGTAAAAAGAGAGCACTGGGGATTTGATGATCCTGCAAAAGCAGAAGGCACAGATGAAGAAAAGTGGCAAGTATTCCAACGTGTACGTGATGAAATCGGGGAACGTATTAAACGTTTTGCTGAAACTGGAGAGTAAAATATACTAGGTTGATATTTGAAGTATATTAAGGCTCACGGTATATTAAAAAATTATGCAAATAAACTAATTTAAGGCTATTCTTCAAGTAAGAGAATAGCCTTTTTCTATATGTAAATACATATATACTTTTAGTCACTAGCGTTGCATTAAATTAATTTTATTATTAAAAATACTCGAAATGTTCAATTTTATTGTTTTGCGCAAAGAAAAAGTCCTTTATAATGGATAAGTCAGGTGGTAAACCCGTCCAAATCCACTAAAAAGGACAAATCTCATGGACAAGATTACACGAAAAACTTCATTTGGACAATGGTTTTCACCAATTAATTTTCAATTATTTGAAGAACAGGTGAAAACATTGAAATTAGATTTCTATACGAAAAAATTAACGACAGAGTCGTTCCTAAAGTTACTGCTTTTTGCACAGCTACAGGAAGTCGAGAGTCTTCATGCACTAAGTGACTGCCTCTTCGATGACAAGCTTCAAAGGGCTATCGACCTTGATTCTATTAGTATTTCTCAGTTATCACGACGATTAAATGGGCTGAATCCCGACCTTTTCCAAAGACTGTTTCTCGATTTAGTATCACAAATTCATGCCAAAACGCATTATACGAAACTTGTAATGCCATTAAAAATTATTGATTCTAGCACTTTGCCACTGAATTTGACGAATCATAAATGGGCAAAATTCCGCAAAACAAAGGCAGGAGTGAAACTGCATCTGCGTCTTGTATTTATGGAAAAAGGCACTTCTTACCCAGAAAAAGCCGTAATGACAACTGCAAAAGAACATGACCGAGGCCAGCTTGAAATTATGGTAGATGACAAAGAATGCATGTATGTGTTCGACCGTGGTTACTTAGACTACGAACGTTTTGACCGCATGACCGACGAGGGCTACTTTTTCCTTTCAAGGCTGCGGAAAAACGCAGTCATACGGGAAGTTTACAACTTTAAGTTGCCCGAAAATATGCCTGTTTTATCAGACCAAATGGTCTTAATTGGTACTACACAAAACCGTGCTGAAAATTATTTTCGCCTGATAAAGGTCTTGGATTCAAAGGGAAATGAACTCCATTTAATTACAAATCGTTTTGATTTAAGTGCCGAAGAGATTTCAGAAATGTACAAATCACGCTGGGCAATTGAATTGTTCTTCAAATGGATCAAACAACATCTCAGCATTAAGAAGTTTTACGGTCAGAGCGAATGGGCGATTCAAAACCAAGTATTTATCGCACTTATTGTTTTTTGCCTTCATGTTCTTGTGCAAATTGAAACAAAAAGCAAGCGAAAAACGCTACAAATTAGCCGTTATTTAAGGGCTGCATTATGGAAACCAGCGCATATTTGGCTTCGAAAGATTGAAGGCAAATCCGTCCCTTAATAAGCAAATTGTCGTTGTCACACAGGTCTAATTGTAAATTATTTCCAAATGGATGGAGCCACCTTTAATTCGGTATTTACTTTTTTGGCTCTAAACAGAAGATATAATAAAACTGAAAATTACGACATTATTTTTGCAACACTAGTGACTTTTAGTTAATACTGTATTAGTTTTAGAGAGAGAAAGTTTACACGATGGAAATGGTTATTATTGATAGGAATATGAAAATAATCCAGTACTAGATGGAAAACTATTCTATCATATTTAAGTTCTGATAGACTTCCAGAAAAATATGTTAGATGAATATCTGATTAGTATAAAAGTGCAAGACTATAACAGAGGAGTGTTTTCCAATGCAGAGGAATTACTTGATTATAACGTTCGGCATTGTTTGGACTATCATTTTTTCAGGTATGAGCTTTTATTGGGCAATGGGCGGCTTACTTGGTGTTAGATTTCTAGGGGGTTCTATATATGAAATGTCCCTAAACCCTTCCCCGTCATTCATCAAGATTGTTTGGCTTACCGGTTTTATGAAATTGCTTGGATTACTTTTATTATTGCTTCTTCTTGTTCAATGGAAGAAGCCTATCATAAATAGAACGCTGTATTATGTTGTGAAAATTGTAGGGACCTTACTGTTTTTATATGGGCTCCTTAATTTCATCACCATTACCTTAAGTACGATAAATATCTTAGATTTTGATTTAGATTTATATGCAACGCTTTGGCGATTATTTTTTTGGGAACCTTTTTGGATGATTGGTGGGATTTTTTACTTTTTTTCTGTTAAAAAACAGTAAATCTTCTTTCAACTCTCGACGGATTTTCTCAAATAAGCCATTCATTCTAACACACTCTTCTAGAATAGGAAGCAATAAATTAATGAGGGTGATCCAACTTGGATTACCCTTTTTGCAGTTGAATTCTAATTATATTTCGGAATGTTATGTTAGTATTTAGATAATAGTTTTTTGTTACAGGTGCTAGAGTTGGAGAATATCATTTTTATAATTATCTTGCGAGATAATGTACTTAGGGTAACCGCAGAGTGCTTAATAAGGTGATCGCTTTTTTCTAACAACAAGGTTGTTCTAATATTATGTTAGTATCGAAATAGAGATATTGATCTCTACAATACAAATTTACCTTGCTGTAGTCTTGGTATAATGATGTTAATGTTACTTGAAGGTACAGTAAGGTTAGGAGGTTTAATGTGCTAGAAACATTATCTTTAATCGGAGACAGATTAAGCAATGAAAATATAACTTGGGGAGTTGGTGGCTCACTACTCCTTAGCTTTTATAACATAATCGATAAACCAAATGATATCGATATATTAGTAGATGAAAGAAATGCTACCAAATTCAATAAAATTATGTCATCCATCGGAAAACCGAAAGAAGCATTAAGTGCTAACCCCTTTCGTACCAAATATTTCTCTAAATATAAAATAAATGGTGTCGATATTGATGTGATGGGTGGATTTGCAATACAACATGATGAAGGAATTTATAAACTATCACTGCAACAGGCATCCATTGTAGCTCACAAAAAAATACATGGGGTTGATATTCCTTTATGTTCGCTTAAGGATTGGTATATTTTATGTTTATTAATTCCAAACAAACAAGAAAAAGCTATGCTTATTGAAAAGTATTTCAGAACTCATGGTGTTACATACCCGCATTTGTTAAAGGAAGCAATGAATCATTCCTTACCACTTGAAGTTAAAGGAAGAATTGATAAATTATTAAGCTAACCGGTGCAAGAGGAAAAGTTGTTTGGAGAAGCGGTTTGTGGAGAAATCTATATCCACTATATGCTATAAAAGTAAAACAAAGTGGTCGTAGATGACCAGCTATTTCTAATCTAAAAATTATTATGTTTGTATGTAGGTAGAAGTTATTATGCTTTCGGGCATAAACTATTAAAAGTTAATGACAATAAAAGATCAATTATGAAATGAAGGAGAATTTTTAAATTGAAGGAATTTATTGGTACATTATTTGCTTGTATCTTTATTTGTTGGGTTTTTGTATTTTTCTTCCTCGGTTTTATCATAGAAAACATTTGGGCATTAGTTATTTTGTTTGTAGTCGTATTAGCAGTGTTCATTACAATTCTTATAAAACAGGAAGCCAGAATTGAAAAATTAGAAAAGAAAGTGGAAACGTTATTGAGTAACCAACAGGATTAAGGAATATTTAATATTGTGAAATTGTAGATAAAATCCAAAAACACATGTTTCTTTAAGACAGTCTTTATTTAATGTAGTTATATCAACTTTTCTATTGATTGCGATATCTTTCATAGGTTATAACTACTTCTTTAAAACGTGCATTGGAGGAGAATTATTTGAAATGGTGGAAATTAGTTTTACTGTGCCTGCTAACGATATTTTTAGTCGAATTAACAGTTGAGATAATAAAGAAGCTTTCATAAAAAGACCATACATAATAAAAACGTTCTAAAGAGAACTAAAGATTGACTAATGCCTATACTGTAAGCGGAATATATACCATAGATTTTGATTAAATAAAGATAGCTATAAGTAACAAAGAATATTATAATTAGAGACATAAGAATGAAGAGGAGACAAATACCATGTCCGAGAAAAAGAAGCTTAGTAGCCATTCGTCCGCTAGTTGCCCATAATCCAACGTTTAAAGCCCTGCATCAACACTATACAACACGGTCTGAAAAACCATTGAAAAAGCAACAGTCACTCATTGCCTTGTGTTGTAAGTTATTACGTGTATTATTTGTCATTGGCCAAAGACAATGTGAGTTTGATGGATCTAAGTTATTAAGAGGATTGTCACAAAAGGAAGCATTACAGGCTGCTTAAGCCTTTAGAAACACATCAAATACGATTATTAGTTCTCATACAAACACCAATAGTGCAGAGTTGGAGTATATATTATCCATTCGGGCATTAGACCCAGCATAGGAGCATTTCCAACCTCCACCTCATGGATACGCAGGACGAAGGAAAGTATGGATACGATCCGGAGAGACATGGGAGGGTTAGCGACCGTGATTTGTGTGGAGATTTCCTAGCACGGTTATAAAACTGTTTTCCAAACAATACCAGTTTGGCAGATAGGATGGCCCCCAACCTGTAAATAAATTGAATTACTTTCAATTTTTAACTATCTATAAGGTGTGTCAACTAACTAGTGTTTATAAAATATTGAGAATACGCGAGTATTTGGAAGAAAAATTAACTTTATTGAGGGAGTGTTAGGAAGTGTTAATAACATTAAAAACAGAACGTTTAATTCTTCGTCAATTTACAATAGATGATGCAACCAGGGTCCAAGAATTGGCTGGCAACAAAGATGTTTCTAAAACAACATTAGGCATACCACATCCATATCCATTAGAAGCGGCTAAACAGTGGATTGAAAACCATCCTAAAATGATGAAAAATGATATTTTTCCTTTTGCTATTGTTTTAAAAGCTGAAGACATTTTAATTGGAACGATGACGATTCGTATAAACGATACCCATAAAAAGGCTGAATTAGCGTACTGGATTGGTAAAAAATATTGGGGAAATGGTTATGCAACCGAAGCTGCTAAGGAAATAGTGAGATATGGTTTCGAAGATCTAAATCTTAACCGAATTTGGGCAAAGGCTATGTCAAAGAACCCCGCATCAAGTAAAGTAATGATAAATGTTGGGATGAAAAAAGAGGGAGTTTTAAAAGAAGATATTCTTAAATCAGGGGTATTTGAGCATTCAGACATATATGGGTTAACTAGGTCGGGCTATCAATAAACTCTTTTTTCAATTAAAGGGTGCAATAGTTAAAGTAGGGGATCCAAGTAGATTGCCTACTTTTCGGTGATCAAAATTTTAAGACTGTTTTTTTGAATATGTCGTAAAATTGGCATATCAAGACTAATTTCTAACTAAAAAAGTCGAAGGAATTAGTATTGATATGTTTCAATATCTATAAAAGTATACAATTAAGCAAGGGAGGAGACATCTTATCAGCCTTTAGCTAATCAATCCAATTTTGCTTTTTCAATTATCTAGTTTACATAATACTTATTATGGGAAGTTATCAAAAAAGCACTGAATATCATCTCATATTTAAAGTATACTCATGATAGTGAGACAAAATTTTAAAAACGCTATTATACAAATTAAATTTAATTATATAACGCGCTTAAAATTATTTGGCCATACAATGTGTTTGATCGAAATATCGTTTTGTAATTAAATAACTTTATTAATTAAGCAGCTGTCGAATCATTCTATTTTTATATAACTAACAGTTTATTAACCTATATCAATAACTAAAGTTTTCAAAATTACTGCTGCATTTTTTTGGCTTTACTCGATTTAATATATTAATTGTTAGTTTCCAATGCTCACATTATATACTCTGATAACTTGTCCATGTCCAAACTAATACTATCCATGTATCAATTCATAGATCATGTCGTTAACTTCAACGACCAACCCCATAATCTACTGTTAATCCCTTGTGAAATTTTCTCAAATAATTTCTTTCGCTACTATTTCTTCTAACAACACAATTACTCCAGCTTGCTTCATTTACACAATAATCCCTTTTTTATCCATTGTCATGGTTCTAGATCATTTCTTTACTGCTTAAATGCTCCTTAATTGAGCGAAAAATATGATAATTATAGTGTATCTATAGCAATATTACCCCCATTTTCTACCATCTAACCGCACATAATTGTTATTATGTGCGGTTAAAATGAAATTACAGTATAATAAGGTCATCGATTATCTATCAAAGGAGTGACATACACTGAAAATAGCCGAAAGTAATGCTACAGATCTGAAACAAGAAATTCTATCGTACTATGATGAAGAGTTAGAGATATTCCAAACATATTTAGAGGATTTAGGGTATTCCGATTTTACGATCCACTCTTACTTTTATGATGTAAAGCTATTCCTGGAGTATATAAATCTTGGAGAAAGCGAATGTGTTGAGCTGAACACCGTATCTAAAAGAGATATAGCATCGTTTTTAAGAAAGCAACATCGGAACGCAGCAAAATCAAGCCGAAATAGACGGTTAATGACCCTTCGTACTTTTTTTAAATCCTTAGTGAAGGCAGAATATCTATCCTATAATCCGGCTTTAGAAGTAGATATGGCCAAGCAAGAGAATGGTCGCCTGCCTACATATCTCAGTGACAAGGAGCTGGAACAATTTCTTTTATCCATTGCACCAGGGCAATATCATATCCGAAATAGATGTATTCTTATGTTAATGAGTTTGGCTGGATTGCGAGTAGTAGAAGTTTATAACCTAAACTTATCGGATTTAATTCGAGATGAAGACGAACCTGGTATCGAGGTATTGGGAAAGGGAAATAAAACACGTTATATCCCCCTCCCCATTCCATTGTATCAACTGTTGTTAGAATACGAGAAAATGTATCGAGGAGTTCCGAAGCCTGATCATGCTAATGCCTTTTTTCTTTCAAAGCGTGGAACTCGTATTTCCAGAAGGAGAATTCAAGAGATAACGGAAGAAACCTTTGAACGGTTAACCCAACAACCAGGTTTTCATTATTTAAAGCAAAAGAAATTATCTTCTCATAAATTACGGCATACCTTTGGAACCGGAATGGTTCGTGATGGTGTAGATTTAGTGACAATTCAGCAACTGATGGGTCATAGCAATCTTAATACAACTCAGATTTATACGCATGTTAACAATGAACAGAAGAAAAGAGCGATGAAGAACAAAGATGTATCCCGATTCTTTCATTAAAACACTTAAAACCTCTAATCACTTATGTTTTTTCGTGCATAAAAACAGTCGTAAAACCTTGATATTATTGGGTTTTACGACTGTTTTCTTTGATTCTTCTTCGTTCTCAGGCGAATTTACTTTGCATTTATGTACAATCACCCAGATAATTCTCTTAGAATTCGCTTCTTGCAGCATCCATTTTTTTACAAATTAAACAAATCATTTATTTAATTTACATAAATAAATTATGGTTAACTAGAAGGGTGATCAACAATTTATATATTGCCTCTTGAAATTCCAAAAGCAATATTCTTATAAAATGACACTCGTGATTTTTTGCAGATGTTAATTTACTATGCTCCATACTATTTTCTACTTATTGATATATTTCTGAATTAAATGAACCACTTTTTCCATACACTTCTACAGCATACATGCCATATACGACCCTTTATTCCTTCCTTTCAATTTAATTAGTAAACAAAAATGGTAATTATTATAGTAAACTATAAATAGATTGCAAGATTCTTCAAGCGAGGTGGAAGTGCGTGTTACATAAGAAGAAACCTATTTTTTCCATACTTCTATTGATTGTGATTATAACTGGTTGCTCGAGCCATTCCGTAAACCAATCAAATGAAGTTGATCTAACCATATCAGCTGCAGTTAGTCTAAAAGATGCTTTAGAAGATATTAAACAATTATACGAGGATGAAAATTCTCATGTGAATATTCGTTTTAACTTTGGTGGATCAGGATCCTTGCAGCAACAAATTGCACAAGGTGCTCCTACTGATATCTATTTTTCTGCGGCAGAGGATAAATTTAATAGTCTAGTTGAAGATGGATTCATTAAGGAGGAAGATGGTACCCAATTGCTAGAAAATGAGCTTGTACTAGTTGCTCCGATTGAACATAATGGAGTTTCCGAATTTGATGACTTACTTCAAGATGATGTACAGCGTATTTCAATTGGTACACCAGATACGGTACCTGCTGGTAAGTATGCTAAAGAAGCACTTGAATATTACGATCTATGGAGTGATCTTCAATCTAAGTTGGTTTATGCGAAGGATGTTAGACAAGTACTAGCTTATGTAGAAACCGGTAATGTAGAAGCTGGTATCGTATATAAAACAGATGCTTTGCAGTCTGAGAAGGTGGCCATTATCGCTACCGCAGACCCATCATCGCATTCACCTATTTCCTATGCAGTCGGGATTATTCACGATACGAAGAACGATGAAGCTGCTAAAGATTTCTATCACTATTTACAAAACCAAAATTCATTAGAGGTATTCGAACATTATGGATTCACTACTCACTAGTTTAGTATCAGAAGAATTTCTTAATCCGATATGGTTGTCCTTAAAAGTTGCTACAATCTCTGGTATTCTGGTCATCCTAATCGGAACGTTAATCGGACGACTATTCGCTAGAAAATCTTTTAAAGGAAAAGCAATAATCGAAACTATCATGATGCTACCAATCGTCCTCCCTCCTACTGTTGTTGGATTTTTTCTTATTGTCGTATTTGGAAGAAATAGTTTTGTTGGTAAAATAATGGAATGGTTATTTCATCAACCTATTATGTTTACTTGGTACGCTGCTGTTGTTGCAGCTTCAATCGTTGCCTTTCCACTCATGTATCAATCAGCAAAATCAGCCTTCCAAGGTGTGGATAAAGATATTGAAGCTGCGGCTAGGTTGGATGGTGCAAGTGAATGCAAGCTATTATTATTTGTTTCGATTCCGCTAGCATCAAAGGTGCTCATCACTGGATGTATATTAAGTTTCGCACGTGCCTTAGGTGAATTCGGTGCTACCTTAATGTTCGCAGGGAATATACCTGGTGTAACCCAAACTATACCTACCGCAATCTATGTTGCAATGGAGTCTGGTAACCTTACCATGGCTTGGCTATGGGTTATTTCGATTGTTTTAATATCATTTATCATGTTGCTATTTGTGCGAGTAAGAGAAAAATAAATAAAAGCCATACAGCGAACTAGAGGCTGTATGGCTTTTATTTGTTTGAGCAACTATCTTTATCCTACTCCAAATCAATTCGCTCTAATGGCCGCTTCGCTGGTCCCTCTACTACCTCACCAGTGTAAGAAAATCTAGAACCATGACATGGACAATCCCATGTTCTTTCTCCAGAATTCCATTCTACTTCACACCCCATATGGGTACATGTCGTATCCACACAATGGTATTTATCCTCTGGATCCTTATAGACACCTGCCCTTTTTCCATTGATTCGTGTAACAGTGGCGTCATCCTTGGAAAGTGATTTAATACTATTATCCGTAAACTCTAACTTTCCTTTAATTAAATGCTTGGCTACATCGGCATTAATTCGCGCAAACTTACGTAAGGAAGGGTCTGCTTGGAATCGAGAAGGTGAGAATAATTCAGTATATCGATTTTCATGACCTAAAATCTTGTCCGAGATAATTTTAGCTGCCAGAATACCATTTGACATTCCCCATTTCCGAAATCCTGTAGCAACGAAAATCTTATCTTCTTCCTCCGAAATTCTACCTATATACGGAAGTTTATCTAGTGTGGTTAAATCTTGTGCGGACCAGCGATATAAAATCTCTTCCACACCGATATGGGCTTCTGCAAAATCCTGTAATGCTTTGTAATGCTCGATTGTGGACTTACCTTGCCCCGTCTTATGATTATCCCCTATAACAAGCCAAGCTTCCTCACCATTTATCGTAATAGATCGTAGAGAACGAGTAGGCTCCTCAGCTGTAATATACATTCCACCAGGATAGTTCTTCTTCGATTTAATTGCTAAAACATATGCTCTCTCTGCATACATTCTAGCAGGGTAGAAACCTTGTCCATCATAAAATGGAAAATGGGAAGCGACAAATATATTGCCACAAATGACTCGATGTCCCTCTCTCGTAATGATTGCGGGATGCTTATTATACTCCACATCAACTGCAGTAGTATTCTCAAAAATTTGTGCACCATGTTTTACCGCTTCTTTAGCCAGTACACTTAAGAATTTCAATGGGTGGAATTGCGCTTGATTTTTCATAATCAATGCTAATTTATGCTGCACCTTTAGCGGTATCGAATCCGTTAATTCACTATCAATCCCTAAGGTATCATACGCTTTTTTCTCCGTTTCTAACTGATTCACATAGTCATCCGAATTTGTATAAATAATCGCATCCTGTTCTTCCAAGTCACAATTAATGTCCAATTCCTTCGCTGTAGCTTCTACAAATTCTTTCGCTTCCATTTGTGCTTCATAATATAATTTCGCCTTTTCTTCGCCAAAATGTTGGATAAACTCATCATAAATGAGGCCATGTTGGGCTGTGATTTTTGCAGTAGTATGTCCGGTAGTTCCATTTAAAATTCTACCTGCATCAAGTAGAGCTACCGTTACATTTTGCTTGGCAAGTAAATAAGCTGCCGTTATACCTACAATGCCTCCCCCTACTATTCCAACATCCACTTTCATTCCTTCTTCTAATTTCGGATAATTTGGTATATCTATCTCCCGCCAAAATGGCTCTGGAAACTGTGGTAATTCTTTTGATTGCGCCATGTATAAACCACTCCTTCTTACCATGCATGATTTAGTTGGATATGTCATAATGAAAATATCTATAATCAGTATCCCCAATAATCAATGGATTTATATGGTATTCTTGTTAAATCAAGGAGGATTAAGATGAATGTTCATATTATCGTTAGTGGACGCGTTCAAGGTGTTGGATTTCGGTTTGCAGCAAAACAGAAGGCTATTGACTATGATTTAAAGGGATGGGTGAGAAATCTAGAAGATGGTAGAGTCGAATTGGAAATCGAAGGGACAAAAGCACCTATCACAGCTTATATAAAACAATTAAAAGAAGGTTTTCATCCATTGATACGAATTGATGACGTACAGATAACTGTAAATGAAACTCATCAACACTATAAAGCATTTGATATCAAATAAAAAACCGCTATTCCAAACGGATAGCGGTTTTACTATTAACGATCTTCAAAGAATTTACGATTTAATAGGATATATTCACTTTCCTCTTCTGGAACTTCATCTTCCATATAGATAGCTTCTACTGGACAAACTGCTTCACAAGCTCCACAATCAATACAAATATCTGGATCAATAAAAAACATATCTTTGCCTTCTTCTATACAATCAACAGGACAAACTTCAACACATTCCCCTGCTTTTTCTGTTTTACAAGGCGACGTAATAACAAATGCCATGTAAGAACCTCCTTTTACAAAATATAAACCTCAATAAATGCCATATTATAGTAATTATACTACAGAAGTTCAATTTTTTGTTCAAGCAATTACTAATAGAATCACCTTTTTCATTTTTTTCATACGATTTCTTTAAGGCGAGGTAATATGGAGATAGATGTACAAGACAGACTAGTATATCTTACATGTTCTACTTCCTTTAAATACGCAATCCAATCCAAATGTCATATTCGTTAGTCTTACAATATGGCTAGATTTATTAGATGTATTTAAAGTAAAAAAGAAGCTTAACTGCAAGAGTAAGCTTCTTTTCCTTTATAAATTAAGAATTAATAAATTCAATAAATGTATCAATTTTGCTATCTAAAAATTCGATAGTCTTTTGATCAGTTAACATATCCGTCTCTACGTCTACTTTTTGTCCTGCTAAATTGATTAACACTTCATTTCCTCCTGGTGGAAGTATTCTTGCTTGAATACCTGTAGAGGATAAAATATCTCGTAAATGAAGTTGTGCCCGAATTGTTCCAAGTACTCCTTGTGAAGCCCCTAGAGGAAATACAGGTTTATTTACCAATACTTTCTCCACACGTGAACCCCAATCTAGAGCATTCTTTAATACTCCTGGAATCGACCAGTTATACTCAGGCGTAACAATGATAACAGCATCAGCATTCGCTATCTCTCTTTTAAAGTCCTTCACCACTTGTGGAGGATCATTTTCGTCATCCTGATTATAAAATGGTAGTGTATCAATACTTAAAATCTGCATATTAAATTTATCTTTGTAGCGATCCTGCATGAATTTCGCAATTTTCATGTTCAATGATTCTTTTCTAATACTTCCTACTAACGTAACAACGTTCATTTTATTACCTCCATTAGTTGTGATTCCATTCTTGTTTGTTTTGAACTACTTATGTAGCAATGGCAGCAATTCTGCCATTATCGCAAAGACTAATTACATTTCTTTAAAGTAATCTTTACGAAATCCTGCAATACGATTACTATCATCAAAAATAAAATAGAACTCTTCTGTCTCGTTTTTCACATCGTATACTTTCCCAGGTGTTAACTTATTATCTACAATGAATTTCTTTGCGTTAGCATGTACACATTCTATTTGTTTGATTGTTGGGTTATTCTCCCATTTTAAATGCATCATAAGTCATTTTCCTCCTTTAGGTAACATAATGCAATGATGGTAAACTCAGTTTCTAATTAAATAATTTCAATAAATGTCCATATCCTTCTTCTTCCATCTTCTCTTTCGGAACGAAGCGCATTGCAGCAGAGTTCATACAATAACGCAATCCCCCATGTTCGCTAGGACCATCTTCAAATACATGTCCCAAATGAGAATCAGCCGTTTTACTGCGAATTTCAGTTCGAATCATGCCATGTGACGTATCGAGTTCCTCTACGATTTCATAGCTATCGATTGGCTTCGTAAAGCTTGGCCAACCACATCCAGCATCATATTGGTCTCTTGAAGAAAATAACGGTTTACCAGAAATAATATCTACATATATTCCCTCTTCTTGATTATCCCAATACTCATTTTCAAACGGACGTTCAGTCCCTTTTTCTTGTGTAACGTGATATTGAAGTGGCGTAAGCTTTTCCTTTAGGTTAGATTTGTCTATTTTCCACGTATTCTTTAGAAAATCCTCTCTGCCAGAGCCTTTTTTATACAGGCGATAATGGAAGGACTGCTTCTTATAGTAATCTTGATGATTTTCCTCCGCTTCATAAAAAGGCTTGGCAGGAAGAATCTTCGTAACGATAGGTTTGGAGAACTTACCACTTTCAGCTAATACCTGCTTCGATTTCTCCGCCAATTCTTTTTGTTTATCATTGTGATAGAAAATCGCAGTCTGATAAGATTCTCCCCGATCATTAAATTGACCTCCAGGATCAGTTGGATCAATTTGTTGCCAAAAAGTCTCGAGTAATTGTTCATATGGCATGATTTCTGGATCAAAGGTAATTTGTACCGCTTCTACATGTCCAGTTGTATTGGAACAAACTTGTTCATACGTTGGATTTTCAACATGTCCTCCCGTATATCCTGAAACAACCCGTTTAATTCCAGGACGAGTGTCAAAAGGTTCTACCATACACCAAAAGCATCCACCTGCAAAAGTGGCTTTTTCAAATTGATCTGTCATATTTACTACCTCCATAAACTGCTACTATAATTCATTTTTTCCTTTTTTCATCGAAAAATCAAGTTTACTGCCTTATTAGATAAATAATTTTGGTGTGGATTGCCCTTCTCTCGATCGTCTTACAGGAGACTCCTCATCAATGGTATTAGTAGAAATAGACTCCCGTTCAAGACTTTCAAGCTCATTACTTTCTTCTGCTGCATCCGTACTTTCCATCGAGTTAAATGCTTTCATCATCCGATACATAGCAGGCAAATTTCGAACAAGTGGTCCATACTGTTTTACTAATGGTGTAGCAGTATCTACTACACGTAATACTTGCTGCACACCATTTAATGTCTTCGATAAACCCTCTACGCCTCTAGAAGCCATCTGGCCAACGTTCTGTGTTTGCCCAACATTTGGCCCACTCCTACCTAAAAATTGCTGAACTAAGCCTGCTAACGGGTTATTTCGTGGTGGCATTTGACGATAACCAGGGTTCGGAAATGGAAAATCGTTTCTAGGGAAATTGCCTCTTGATTGTCTCTGCGGTGGGAATACCATATTGCCATCCCTCATTTCAATAGTTATATCTAGTTCATTGTACGTACTGAATCGTAAAGCGTGTAGGCACACAAGTAGGAATCATAAAAAAAGAGCCTGTATTTCCCGGGTAACCGCAGGAAACAACATGTATCATGCGATTTAGAACGATTCTTGACGAAAGAGCGCATTTTTTGAATAGAATCCGGTTAATTTCCAAAACGGAAAGCTAATTTAGACCCCCTATGAGAAGGCTCGATAACTAATTTCGTATGAATTTCACTCTTTAGAGCTGGTACATGAGAAATAATTCCGAGTAATCGATTGCTTTCTTGGAGATCCTTTAAGCAGTCAATTGCTTGTTGTAGGGAAATCTCATCTAACGTGCCAAATCCTTCATCGATAAATAATGTATCAAGTTGAACACCACCAGCATGGGCTTGTACGACATCTGCTAATCCTAGCGCTAAGCTTAGTGCCGCTTTAAATCCTTCCCCACCTGATAAGGTTTTGACTGATCGTGTAATCCCAGTATGATGATCCATGACTTCTAAGTCGAGCCCACTCTGTGCACCACGCTTCGCCACTTCCCCACTTCGGACTAGTTGATAGCGATGATCTGTCATACGATCCAATCGCACATTTGCTTGTAGTAAAATTTCATCTAAGAAAGAAGCTAATACGTACCGTTCAAACGATAAACGTAAGGCATTATTTCCACTCGATAAATCTGCTAATGATCCGACTATATAATAATCGGTTTCTAACACCTTATTATTTTGCATAATAGTCTTTAGTCGTTGTCTACTTTCCTCATCATGCTTTTGTTTGGATTGAATGGTTAATAATCTTTCCTGCATTTGTTGTAGCTCTTCCTTGCATAGATTAGCCTCTGCTTCCAACGCTTCTAAATTTACTCTTTCCACCTTTTCTAACTGTTCGTTTAGTTCCTCTAATCGAAATTGAATTCTCTTTACTGTTGCTTCATATGTCTCTATTTCTGTCTCTAGTTGTTTTTGTTGTTCTAGCGATAATTTTACTTTATGGTATTCTTCTATATTCGCGAATCCATTTTCGGAAATTGCAGTAAGAAACTTTTGCTTTTGCAGTTGATAGCTATCGTTTGTTTCTTGTTCAAATCCTTGAACTTGTTCTAAAACGGTCGTTTGTTTTTGTCGTAGCTCATTTATTTTCTCATAAGAAGACTTTAATTGCTCCCATTCGACCATCACATGTTCATACTGTTTTTCTTTCTCGATTACAAGGTTAGTAAATGTTGTCGGATCTTCCACTTCGTTTGGTAATTGTTTTACTAATTCTTCCGCTTTTGCAGAGGTTTTTAGTAGCTCATCATTAAGCTCTTGCATATGCTTGGATATTAAATCAAATGTTTGTTTTAATTCAGTTTCTTTATTCTGATAGGTGACTTTTTTGTCTTGGATACTTTTTATTTCCTTTAGTTTAGTGGTTATTCCTTCTAATTTTCGTTTGATACTGTCTATCTCATTCGTTACATTGGCTTCCACAGTTTGAACTTGTTCATTCGCAAAGCCAGGGAAAATCGTTTCTAATTCAGCTTGTAGCTTATCAACGTAAGAACGCTGTGTTTGCCCATTCGTTTTATGGTTAACAAAATCCTGTTGCACAGCATCAAACTCTAGCTCCTGCTTCTGGATTAATGCTTTTAATTCTTCTAGCTCTTCCATGTTATGTTCGAATGTATCTTGTACCGCTTTATTCGGATGATGTGTAGACCCACAAACCGGACAAGGTTCACCTGGTACTAACTCATGGGCAAGCCATCCAGCAAATTGCTCATTTTGAGCTAATTGTAGCTTATCGTACTTGGCCTTTAAATGCTTAATATGCTCTTGTTTTTCTTGATACTTTCGCTTAGCGGTGGCATATTGTTGCCTTAAACCAATCAGCTTGTGACTTTCTATTTGATATTCCGTTAATTTCTTCTTCCTATCCTCTTGTTCTATTAACGCATCTCTTGTTTCATAATACGCTTTAGTTAATGTCGTCTCTTCTGCTAATTGTGTTTCTAACTCTTTCATTTTAGCTTCTAATTTTTGTAAGTTCATTTGCGTTTGCGTTAGTTTATCATTGGCTTGGATTTTCTTCTGCTCCAGCTTATCCATTTTCTTCGTTAACTCAAGATACGTATTCACAAGCTGCAGCTGTTCTTTTCCCCGTTTAATTTCTTCTTTTAATGTTTCGCGTTCCGATTCCTTACTTATCGCCTCTTCATATTTCTGTTTCACGCTCCCATACTCTTTATTTAGCTGAGCTAGATTGGCTTCTTGCTCCTGTAGGCGTTTAGCTTGTCTTTGCCACTCTGCCTGTCTTGCTGCGGCTTGTTCTTCTAGTGGGACAAGTTGCTGAGCGGTTCTAGCAAGGTGAAGCCTTGCTTTCTGTTCTGCCATTGTAGCTTTCTGCTGATCGAGCCGTTGCTGTTCTACTAAGAGGGCTTGTTGTTCTTTAAACTTCTCTTCAATGATGCTCGCTTTTCTGAGCTTATCCTCTACAAGTTTTAACTTTTCCCGCTGCTTCCCTATTGCTTCGTTTTGCTCAGTCGCTCTATTTTCTGTTTCTTCAATTTCCAGACGTAGTTTATCTAGTTTTACCTCATTAGTATCCGACTCTTCTATTTCAACATGTTGCCAGTCAATTTTAGATAGCTCATATTCCATATCCGCTTCTAGCTTTTTCATTTGAGTTTCTAATTCTTTCGCTTGAATTTTTAATTCATCCGTCATTTTTTCATAAAAATGGGTACGGAATATCTTCTGAAGAATGGCTTCACGTTCTCTACTATTTTCTGAGATGAGCTTGCGAAATTCTCCTTGAGGAATTAGTACCATTTTACGAAACTGCTCATAATCAAATCCAAGCTTCTCTTCAATTGTTTCATTGACATCTTTAATACGAGAGGATAGCAATTGTTTTTCTCCATTGACAATCTCATACAAGATTGCCTTAGCTGGCTCTTCGGTGTAGCCATCGCCACGTTCTTTTTTCTTTTGTTGCTTAGGATTACGTATAATCTCATACACGCAGTTATTTAGGGCAAATTGGAATACCACTTCAGTAGGCTCATCTATTGCTGCAAAATGGCTGCGTAGTGAGTCTTGGTCACGGTCAGAGCCACTTGCTCTCCCATATAAAGCATAACAAATCGCATCAAACACCGTTGTCTTTCCAGCACCAGTGGGGCCAGTTATTAGAAAAATAGATTCATCACCTAACAACTCAAAGTCAATAACTTGCTTTTCTAAATAGGGACCGAAAGCAGTCACACTTAACTTGATTGCACGCATTTTATTCCCCTCTTTCCTTTGCCATTACAGTCGAAATCGTACTTTCGATATATGCCATTCGTTTCTCATCAATCGCTTCACCAGTAATCTCTTCATAAAAGGAAGCAAATAGCTCTGTATGAGATTGTGTTTGCTTTTGGCGAATTTGTTGTAAATCTAGTAGGCTCTTTGTTGTAGAAAATCCAACCCGCTCTAATCGTAAAATATTCGGATACACTTTTCTTAACTTGTACATCGGATCCATGATCTGTCCCTTGTCGAGCAGGCGGATGTGTAAGTAATCCTCATTGTTTTCTAGTGGATTGGTAAGAAGATCCTCAAAATGTCCTTCTACAATACGCATATCATGCTTCGGTACTAACGGAATAGCTTTTAACTCACACGTTCCATCCGCATCTAGTTCAATGATGGTGACAGACTTCTTATGAGTAGCTTCGGAAAAGGAGTATTTTAAAATCGAACCACTATACCTTACCTCATCTCGCTTAATACGCTGTGGTTGATGCAAATGTCCTAACGCAACATAAACAAAGTCTTGAAACAAATTCGCATCGACATATGGAGTTCCACCAATCATCGATAATCGCTCCTCTGATTCAGACTCCATTCCACCAGCTACAAAAGCATGTCCTACAAATATGTGACGTTCATTCATGTCATGATGCTCTTTAATATAGTTTGTTACGGCTTCCATTGCTGTTTGATGGGAATGAATCGTGTCATCGTTAAATAGCTCCCTAGCCTCGGCAGGCTCAATGTAAGGAACTAGATGAAAGTAAACTGGACCATGCTCGTCTTCTATAACAATAGGCTCAAGACTTCTACTTAGTCTGGTTTCAATATAAAGCCCTTGTGAGCGAAATAATTCTGTTCCGAACTCTAAACGTTCTGGACTATCATGATTACCAGAAATCGCTAATACTGGGATCTTTATGTCCGTTACAAGGGTTGTTAATACGCGATTTAATAGATCTACGGCTTCCTTTGGTGGAATAGCTCTATCATATAAATCGCCTGCAATTACTAACACATCCGGTTTCTCTGTTCGAATGATGTCGACTAACTGATCAAGAATATATGCTTGTTCCTCTGTCATATGAACGCTATTCACAATCTTTCCAAGATGCCAATCAGCGGTGTGTACTATTTTCATACTACTTTCCCCCTTGTGATTTCTTCTTCTATTTTATCATGTTTCGTTACTCTGCAGTATATTGCTTCCTTGATAAACAAACAAATGTTCGTATATAATAAAGATGAGGTGATAAAATCGTGAATGATAGAGGATCTATCAAATGGACTTCATTAATGCTCCCTGAGCACGTAGAACTCCTAAAAACTATATGGAGTGAGGATAATCGCATCCAACGGCCTCTGCTAGATGAGCAGGAGCTTGAGCTAATAAACAATCAAATTATCGAGGCGTATCAGGACAATCAGCTTATTACATTAACGTATTATCAAAACGGGAAAATGGTAGCGATTAGTGGGACGATTCAAAAGGTGGATCAACTAAAGCAAAAGGTTCTCTTGAAGGATCTAAACGAAGAAATACTAGCTATTCCATTTAACGATATATATCGTATTCAATCATAGTAATGGGTCTGTCTTATCGACAGACCCTAGTTTAATCTTTTTCTTTTATTACATATATTTCCCACAGCGAGTCAAATACAGATATCGCATTGGTGAATGGACTATTCCATTCTAAATACTCGCTAATTTCGTCATAGCTATCAGAGTGCCTCGGAAAATTATGATCCTGAAACATCCAATCTGCCAGTTTGCTTTCATCATCTGGCTTCTTTTTTCCACGATAGCTCATCATAAAATGATAGAACGAGCGCATATAAAACACCTCAAATATAAATTAGCCTTCCATAAATTCACGATGCTTCTTCTCTTTCTTTCTATATACCGTAGTAGAAAGGTAAATACTGATTTCATATAATAGAAAGAACGGAATTGCAACGATTAATGGTAAAATAAAGTCTGGTGGTGTAACCATCGCAGCAACGATAATCAAAATAAAATAAGCATATTTTCTCATTTTTCGCATCGCGCTTGGCGATAAAATGCCAATACTAGTTAAAAACATCGCAATAATTGGTATTTCAAAAATAATAGCAAATGGTAATGTAATGCGAAAGACGAACTTAAAATACTTTTCTACCGTAAACATTTCATTAAACATACCATCATTTAGAGATAATAGGAACGGTAATATTAAATTTATAAACATGATATAACCAACAACTAGTCCACCAACAAAAAGCAAGAAAATGACTGGGATATATGCTAAGGATGCTCTTCTTTCTTTCGGCGTAAGCCCTGGCTTAATAAACAACCAAATCTGCAAAGCTAATATGGGAAGAGTAGCAGCTAATGCAACGATTCCAGCCATAGTAAATTGCACCCAAAACACTTCTCCTAAACCAATTACTGCTAGTTTAAAGTCAATATGACTCTCAAAAAATCCATAAATATCTCTAACATATACAAAACCTATAATAAAAAACGCAACAAAGAAGAGCGCAGTTACCACTAACCTATTTCTAAGCTCCGCTAGATGACCAGTAAAATTCATTTCTTTCTCTTTATTCTTACGCGCCATACAAAACACCCCAAGAGTTCAAATGCTGTATCAAATTTCATTATACTAATACTTGTTATAAAAGCTTGTCTATATACGTATACTAGGAATCCTCACCGTGATCTGGAAAGAAAGAGATCACAACAGAAAAGAAGATGCAAGGTTATCCACCTTACACCTTTAGTTAGTCATTTTTAATCGTTGTATTTACTTCGTTAACCGGCTTTTCTTGCTTGTTATCCTCTGAAACAATGTCCTTTGCAGCATTGCGAAACTCACGTAATGAACTACCAAAAGCCTTTCCGATTTCAGGTAGTTTCGACGGACCAAAGATGACTAATGCAACAATAAGAATTAAAATTAAACCAGGTACACCGATACCACTCATTACTGTTCACTCCAAGTAATTTATTTATTATCCTTACCTTGCGTAAGATCTTTTGCATCCTTAATTTCTTCCGTTACATCTTCCGTTAAATCCTTTGCAGATTTCTTAAACTCCTTTAACGTTTGACCAGCGGCCTTTCCGATTTCAGGTAGTTTTTTTGGACCAAAAATAACTAAAGCAATGATTAGGATTAAAATTAAACCTGGAATTCCAATAGGACCCATATTGACACCTTCTTCTATCAAAATTAGTTTCATTATAGTTTAAAACACTTACAAAATATATGTATCAAAAGAAACGCTCACAAAACGTTCATAAAACAAGGATGGTTACATCATGATAACCATCTTTATTTTATCAGTTAACCGTAGAATAAACAACCACCATGCCAATTAACGGATTCGATCATACTGAATAAAGTAATAATCATACGGATTCTTCTCATCCTTTACCCCTTTAACAGTAGAGGTTTCTCTCCACATATCGGTTGAAAAGGCTGGAAAATAAACATCCCCTTCAAATTCATGATCAATTAAAGTCACATACATACGGTCTGCATATGGAAGGATGTCTTTAAATAAAGCACCGCCACCAATGACAAATAACTCTTCATTAGGATTCTGTTCCTTCATTTCGATAATCGTGTCCATATCGTGAATTAATTCTACACCTTCAGGAAGTGTTATATTGTTTCTGCTTAACACAATATTTCTCCGGTTCGGTAGTGCTCGTCCAATCGAATCGAACGTCTTTCTTCCCATGATAATCGTATGGCCCGTCGTTGTTTCCTTGAAAAATTTCAAATCATTCGGTAGATGCCATGGCAAATCATTATTAGAACCAATGACACGATTACGGTCCATTGCAAATAATAGTGATAGCAAGTAAATTCCTCCTTATACCGCAATAGGCGCTTTAATGGTAGGATGTGGCTCATAACCAATTATTTCAAAATCGCTAAGTTCGAAATCAAAAATGGACGCTTTTTCTTGGTTCAATTTGAGCTTTGGCATTGCTTTCATCTCACGAGTTAATTGAAGTTTTACTTGTTCTACATGATTCCCATAAATATGAGCATCTCCTAGTGTATGAACAAACTCCCCAACTTCAAGCCCTGTTTCATGTGCAATTAGATGGGTTAATAATGCATAACTAGCTATATTAAACGGCACTCCTAAAAATACATCTGCACTGCGTTGGTAAAGTTGACAAGATAGCTTACTATCCGCTACATAGAATTGAAATAGCGTATGACAAGGCGGTAATGCCATATTTGGAACCTCTTCCGGATTCCAAGCAGATACGATATGTCTACGAGAATTTGGATTCGTACGAATGGCTTCAATTACCTCTTTTATCTGATCAATCGTTTCATTTTGTGATGTTTTCCACGCTCTCCATTGCTTTCCATATACAGAACCAAGGTCACCATATTTTTCTGCGAATTGGTCATCTTCTAATACTTTTTGTTTAAAATAATTCATTTGTTCTTCATAAACTTCATTAAAAGCAGGGTCTACCTGACTGCGATTCCCAAAATCGGTCATATCAGGGCCAGTATACTCATCACTTTCTACCCATTTTTTAAAAGCCCATTCATTCCATATATTGTTATTATTTTCTAATAAATAACGGATATTAGTATCCCCTTTAATAAACCATAATAATTCACTTGCAACTAGACGAAACGGAACTCTTTTCGTCGTTAGTAGTGGAAAACCTTCTTGTAAATTAAATCGCATTTGGTGACCAAATACGGAATATGTACCAGTTTTGGTTCGGTCATCTCGTTTTGTACCGTTAGTTAATATATGCTGACATAAGTCTAGATAAGCTTGTTCTCCTGTTATCATTACGAGCTCCCCCATATCTACTTCATTTTTTTTATATTGTACCATAATAATCTTGTAACATAATCGTAATTCATATTTTCTATATATTTGCAATAAAACTAGTTAACAAGAGTCCAATCGAAAGGGGTATTAACGCATGTTAAATAGTACGGTTGAAAATTTAGCCAAGAATACATTGTTATACAGCTTTGTTCTGAGTCAACCATTTGCCCTTTACGCAGGAGCCTATCCTATTATTGGAAATAGAACATTATTAGAAGCGGAACAATTAGAATATGGAGATCACGGAGAAGCGGTTCGTATTTTACAGTATAAATTAAATGAGCTATCGTATTATGATGATAAAGTTGATGGAGATTTAGGCATTCTAACCGAGCATGCCATTAAAAAGTTTCAACGGGATCACAATATTACGATTACCGGTCAAGCGGATAAAGAAACGATTATTGCACTGATTGAAGTAGATATTGAACGACATATTAAAAGGCTAGAAAAATTATCCGATAAAGTATATCCAGGCCTTCATAGTGAGGATGTTAAAATTATTCAGGAATCATTACAGTACTTCGGTTATTATGAAGGTGAAATTGATGGAATGTATGGCCCGTTAACAAAACAGGCTATCGAAATTGCAGAAGAAAAACATGATATTGAGTTTCTTGATGAAGCACCGCAAGAATCCCTTCAAACCATGTATGACCAAGAAAGACAACAAGCAACCAATAGTAATGCTAGTGCAGAAGCAGAAACAGTGGCAAATACTGAAACAGAAACGGAAACAGTAACAAAAACCAACACAAAGGTAAAAAATGTTACAGCCCCAGCTAATTATACTGGTATTATTCAAACGGCTCAGGAGCATATCGGAACTCCTTATGTTTGGGGTGGTAGTTCACCTGGTGGGTTTGATTGTAGTGGCTTTATACAATATGTTTATAGCGTAAATGATGTCACTATTCCGAGAACAGTAAGTGACATTTGGAACTTTGCCACTCCGGTAAATTCACTATCTGTTGGTGATATCGTTTTCTTTGAGACATATAAACCTGGCCCGTCTCATGCTGGAATTTATATAGGGAATAATCAATTTATCCATGCTAGTTTAGATGGTGTGGAAGTGAGTAATATGGACGAATCCTATTGGCAAACCCGATACTTAGGTGCGAAGCGGATTGATGGCTAAACATCAAGGAAGGAGAGCAGTATTCGCTCTCCTTCCTTACATTTTTTTGATACAATTACTTCCCGTTTATCCCCATTCTTCGAGAAATTGTTCGATAAAGGCTTCAACAAATGCATGTCTTTCCTCAGCTAGTCTTTTAGCCGCATCCGTATGTAACGTATCCTTTAGATGTAAAATTTTATCATAAAAATGCTGTAATGATGTATCCTGCTTGTCTACATCATGATACATTAGCCTTCCCTTCGCCCCTCCATATGCAAACGTTCTTGCAATACCAATTGCACCAATGGCATCTATTCGATCAGCGTCTTGAATGATTTTTCCTTCTATGGACGATGGTATTTTCCCTTTACTGAAAGATATGTTTTCTATTGCTTGATGAATGGCTAGAATATCCTCCTCAGAAACCTGTATAGAAGTCAAGAATTTGTCCATATCGTTAAGGGCTCTTGCAGGGTCATCGAACAATTTATGGTCTCCAACATCATGAAGCCAAGCACCTGATACACAGATAAAGGTGTTCGCACTCTCTTGTTTTGCAATTTGACTTGCAAGTCTTGCTACCCGTTTTAAATGAAAAAAGTCATGTCCGGTTGAATCTTTGCCAAAAAGGTCTTGACAATATGCTTGAATCGCTAAAATTTGTTCACTTTGGTTCATTAGAATAGCCCTACAATCTTACCGTCTTCTGTTACATCCATATTTAAGGCAGCTGGTTTCTTTGGAAGTCCTGGCATCGTCATAATATCACCGGTTAATGCGACAATAAATCCAGCTCCGATAGAAGGGCGGAACTCTCTTATCGTAATTGTAAAGCCAGTTGGTCGTCCAAGTAATGCAGGGTTATCCGACAATGAATACTGTGTTTTCGCCATACAAACCGGTAAGTTCCCCCAGCCTTGCTTTTCAAAGAAAGCAAGCTGTTTTTTGGCTTTGGATGAAAATTCTACGCCATCCGCACCATATACGGTTTTAGCGATTTTAATGATTTTCGTATCTAATGCATCCTCTAGCTCATAAACATGCTTAAACTGTTTTTCTTTTGATGCAATCGTTTGGACAACTTTTTCAGCGAGTTCTATTCCACCTTCTCCTCCCTGAGCCCATACATCTGTCAATGCTACTTCATAGCTGCTTTCCTCACACCATGCTTTAATATATTCCACTTCATTCGTTGTGTCTGTTGGAAATTGATTAATAGCAATCACAAATGGTAAGCCAAAGTACTGGATCGTTTCAATATGCTTTTGAAGGTTTTCCATACCAGCCTTCAGTGCGTCAATATTTTCTACTGTAAGCTCATCCTTTGGCACACCACCATGCATTTTTAAAGCCCGCACTGTCGCAACAATCACTACTGCATCGGTTTCAATATTTCCAGCTCTAGTTTTAATGTCAAGGAATTTTTCCGCTCCTAAATCTGCACCAAATCCCGCTTCAGTTACTACATATTCGCCTAATTTCGCTGCTGTCTTTGTAGCAATAATACTATTACATCCGTGTGCAATATTAGCAAAAGGGCCACCATGTATAATGGCTGGCGTATTTTCGATTGTTTGGACTAAATTAGGCTTAATCGCATCCTTCAAAAGGAGTGTTAAAGCACCCTCTACCTTCAAATCTCGAGCATAAACAGGCTCTTCTTCGTAGGTATAGCCAATAACAATATTAGAAATTCGGTTCTTTAGGTCCTGTAAATCGTTAGACAAACATAGGATTGCCATAATCTCTGAAGCAACCGTTATATTGAAGCCATCCTCTCTAGGAACTCCTCGTAACGGTCCACCAAGACCAACTACAATTTGTCTTAAGGCGCGGTCATTCATGTCCATAACCCGTTTAAATTCAATTCTTCTTGGGTCAATATTTAATTCATTCCCCTGATGTATATGGTTATCAATCATAGCTGCTAAAGCATTATTAGCACTTGTAATAGCATGTAGGTCACCGGTGAAATGTAAATTTATATCTTCCATTGGAAGTACTTGGGAGTATCCACCACCAGCTGCGCCACCTTTAATTCCCATTACCGGACCAAGTGAAGGCTCTCGTAGTGCAATGACAGTCTTTTTTCCAATCTTATTCATTGCTTGTCCAAGACCTACAGTAACGGTGGATTTCCCTTCTCCCGCTGGTGTCGGACTAATGGCAGTTACTAAAATTACTTTTCCATTCGGTTTATCAGCTAATTTAGCCAAAAGCCGATCAGATAATTTAGCCTTTGTATGGCCATATGGTTCATAATCTTCATCGGATAAATTAAGTTCTTCAGCAATCTTATGTATCGGCTTTAACGTAGCTTCTTGTGCGATTTCTATATCGGACTTTATTTTCATTCTTCCTATCCCCTTTTAACATTTTTTGCTGACCAGAAAAAAATAATATAATACATAATTCAGCTAATAAACAACATACTATAATTATACAATGAATGTCAGTCAAATAACAGACTGATTGGATTATTCCGTATTATATACCAATTTGCAACTTGACTGACATATCAAAATAAGCTATATTTATCACAAGCAATGAAGATTTATGGATCATTAAAAGTGGTAGCTTCGAATGGAAAGAAGTGGGTTGATATGATCCAATCTTTCTTTAAGAGCTGCCTTTTTTGATACTCATTTTTCTGATTTGTATTATCACGTATTACGTGAAGGTTTTAGGAGGATTATTTACATGGAAAACGGAGTAGTAAAATGGTTTAACGCAGAAAAAGGCTATGGTTTCATTTCTGTTGAAGGTGGGAACGATGTATTCGTTCACTATTCAGCTATCCAAGGTGAAGGCTTTAAGACATTAGAAGAAGGCCAAGAAGTTTCCTTCGAAATCGTTGAAGGTGAACGTGGTCCACAAGCAGCTAACGTAGTTAAAAAATAAAAAACCTATATAATGAAAAACGGTAATCAACGTTGATTACCGTTTTTTTATAGTTTTGGTATCGAGGTTAATGCTTTTTCCTCTGCTGGAATTCTAATCCTTAATAACAACACATGGAGGATTGGGAATACAATTGCACTTAGATACGCACCAAATAACATCGGAATCACAAAGAGTTCAACAGCTACAATAACGTAATTCGGATGCTTCATATATTTATAAGGACCCTTTTTAATTAAGGCCACTCGAGGCATAACAATGATTTTAGTGTTCCAAAATCGCCCAAGAGAATAGATGCACCAAAACCTAGCTAACTGTGCCAATAAAAATACGAAAAAATAGAAATAACTAAAGACAACCTCCTGATTAACCAATTTCATCGATGTTTCTAAAAAGACGCTTATAAAAAACAGAATATGTAAATAAATAAACCATTTGTAATGTGCACTTCCCGTTTCTATTCCCCCTCTTGCCTTCATCCATTTCTCATTTTGTTTAGCAATAACTAATTCTACTAATCGTTGTCCAATGATAAATATAATTAACATCCACATCCATAATGCCATTATTCATCCCACTCCAGTAATAATATTTCAGAACTAAAACCAGGCCCTAATGCACAGACAATGCCTTTATTTCCAGGTATCATATCCTGCTGTAACCATTCTCGTAAAACATAGAGCACCGTGGAGGAGGACATATTGCCATGATCTTCTAGTATCTTATACGTATATTTCAATCTCTCTTTCGGAATATGTAATGCGTTTATCATGGCTTCGATTACCTTCTTTCCTCCAGGATGTGCGATAACACTATGAATATCCTCTATCTGTAAACCCGTATCCTGTAAAAACATTTCCATATGAGGCTTCCAAACGGTGTTTACTAGCGTAGGAATACTCTTTGAAAAAATAACTTCAAATCCTGTATTAACTACCTTCCACCCCATTACATCTGTAGAATTCTTCGCGGTATACGAGCTATAAGATTGAATAACCGGTAATGGCTTATTCAGCTTATTGCGAAACGGAGACTTTTCTCCAATGAGTAATACAGCACTAATCCCATCTCCAAATAAAGCTGTTCCAACTAAGTTACTTTTCTTATTATCTGTTTTTTGAAATGTAAGACTACACAGCTCACAAGTGACAAGCATAGCGACTTTACTTGGATTGGCCTTCAGCCAATTAAACACCCTAGATAATCCAATCGCTCCACCAGCACACCCTAGTCCCCAAAGAGGCATTCGGTCTATATTAGGGCGAAATGGACGTTTGTTCATCAAATAGGCATCCACAGAAGGAGTAGAAACACCGGTACTAGATACAAATGAAAGTAAATCGATATCTTCATAGGATATCGCCTCTGTCAGATTAGCACGCTGTAAGCAATCATCCATTGCTTGAGTAGCATAATCAATCGCATATTGCTGGTATAAGCCATTACGTTCTTCAAAGCTGTGATCCGTTAAAAACCAATCCTCCTCTACTACAAATTGTCTAGATTGGATCGAAGCATTATCAAATACTGGTAAAAGTCTCGTTACTTCCCTTTCTGAGTACTGAAAAATCTTCTGTACTAAATCTTTTACTTGATTTTGAGCTATTTCATATTTTGGAATAGCTCTCCCAACAGAACAAATAATTGTCATGGTCTCACCTTTTAAAAAGCCATTTTTGAAGTTAGTTTGTTACGCTTTTCATAATTTATTACTTATTTTTACATATTTCTGCCACAATTCATTTCGTACTCTTCTTATAAAACGCAGTAATACCAAGGATTCCAGGGCACTATTGAACAAAAGATGAACGTTAGCTGATTGGCATTTTCTGTATTGGAAATTTGTGTATGATGAAGGTGTAATAACTAACAAATCAAAAGGGAGGATCTCTTATGCGAAATCAAGAAACAAAAAAAGCATCTGAGAAAGAAAAGCCCGAACTAAAAGGTACCTTCATTTCAGTAATGCTATTAGGTGTATTTATCATCATCAGTTGGATTGGTGCATTTGCGTTATTTATTTCGAGGTAACTAAGAAAAGGAGTGTGAATGAGGATGCATTTGCATAAGTATGAAAAAATCTGGTTAACATTTGGAATTGGTTCCCTAATTGTATTCTTAAGCGTGCTAGGTTATGGCGCATTCTGGCAAGGAACACATCCACAAAGTCATGGCGTTACCGTTGACCCAAACAATATTGAATCATATGAAGCCTTCAAACCAGAAAACCTAGGGTTAACACAGGTAGACGATGATAAGTATATCGTAAACATTGCTGCTAGTGCCTTCTATTATGACTTGGGAAAGGATGAGGAAGGAAATTCGGTGAAACACATCCGGATTCCTAAAGGATCAACGGTTCTATTCCAGGTAGCAACAAAAGATGTTGTTCATGGTTTTAATGTTGCTGGCACAAATGTAAACATGATGGTTGAACCAGGTTATGTAAGTAGTCTTGAAACCGTTATGAACAAACCGGGTACGTATACCATTGTATGTAACGAGTATTGTGGAATTGGGCATCATCTAATGTATGCCACCTTGGAGGTGTATGAATAATGCAGTTAGCAAAAAAAGTAATCGATAAACAAACTTCCGCTCTGGCATTACCTATATCTAAACCTGAATCAAGACTTTATATGTCGTTTCTATCTGTTGCATTTATCTCATTATTTATAGGTGGATTAATGGGCTTACTACAAGTTTTCGTACGTACAGGAAAATTCACCTTACCATTTGGGATTGATTATTATCAAGTACTTACCGTACATGGTGTCATTTTAGGGCTAGTCTTAACCACCTACTTTATTATAGGGTTTCATTTTTCCTTAATGGGAAAAACAGTAGGTATTTCAGATAAACAACGTAAAATTGCATGGATTGCCTTTTGGATTATGGTAATCGGTACGATTCTAACAGCTACCATGATTCTGCTTGGTGAAGCAAGTGTACTCTATACATTCTATGCACCACTTCGAGCACATCCAGTATTCTATATTGGGCTTGCATTAGTTGTTGTTGGTAGCTGGATAGCTGGCTTTGTCAACTGGCATCAATTAGCTGTTTGGAAAAAAGCACATCCAGGTGAAAAATCACCACTTCTTGCCTTTATGGTTACCATTAATACCATTCTATGGTTTATTGCATCATTAGGTGTTGCTGTAGCAGTACTCATTCAGTTTATCCCATGGTCTCTTGGATTTGCAGAAACCATTAATGTGTTAGTAAGCAGAACATTATTTTGGTATTTTGGACATCCATTAGTCTATTTCTGGTTACTGCCAGCATATATGGCATGGTATGCTATCATTCCTAAAATCATCGGTGGTAAATTATTTAGTGATTCATTAGCTAGAATGTCATTTGTATTATTCCTATTCTTCTCGATCCCAGTTGGATTTCACCATCAGTTAACAGAACCTGGTATAGATCCAACATGGAAGTTCATTCAAGTAGTATTAACCTTTATGGTAGTCATTCCAAGTTTAATGACCGCGTTTTCCATGTTTGCAACATTCGAAATTACTGGTCGTCGTAAAGGGGCAAAAGGGTTATTTGGCTGGTTAAAAAAGTTACCTTGGAAAGATGTCCGTTTCCTAGCTCCATTTATCGGAATGGTCGCCTTTATTCCTGGTGGTGCTGGTGGAATTATAAACGCCTCACACCAAATGAACGCAGTAGTTCACAATACGATTTGGGTAACAGGTCACTTCCATTTGACTGTTGCTACCACCGTAATGCTTACTTTCTTTGGAATTAGCTATTGGTTAATTCCGCATCTAAGAGGTCGTAAACTAACACCGAAGATTAATCGTTTAGGTATCATTCAAGCTATTGTCTGGGCTGTTGGTATGTTCATCATGTCTGGTGCCATGCATATACAAGGACTATTAGGTGGACCTAGACGCTCCTCTTACTCTGAGTATGCTGGTGGTGACCAGGTAACAGAATGGATTGGATACCAAATGGCTCAAGCAATTGGTGGAACGATCTTGTTTGTCGGTATTCTTTTAATGGTTTACATTTTTATTAAACTAACATTCTTTGCTCCGAAGGGTGAGGAAGAATTTCCAATTGCTGAAGAAGAAGAAAATGCTGAAGCTACACCTGCTTACTTTGAAAATTGGAAATTATGGATTGGTATTACCGTAGTATTAATTCTTGCAGCATATACGATACCTTTTATTGATATTATCCAACATTCACCAGCAGGATCTGTACCATTTGATTTTCCAATAGGGAGATAAATTCTATTGAGTAATGAACTGGTAGCCTTAATAAAAGAATTCTGTATCTAAATGATACGGAATTCTTTTATTAAGGAGCATATGATTAGTGAAAAATTCTTGATTAGTAGGCTAAATCTGTAACAGCTATTGCTTTTTCCATAGTCTTACCATGTATTACCCCAACAAAGATACCGGCTACCAAAATTACTTATAGCTTATAAATATCACGATATTTGCTTGTTAAATAGTTTATTAGATAGTCTGGATTCAATCCCTCTCCAGTAACATCTTTTAAGATATCTAGTGGTTTTTTCATTTTACCATACTGATGGATATTCTCAGTAAGCCACTTACGGATTGGAGCAAAATCTCCTGATTTAATAACCTCATCTATCTGAATCGATTCACTCATTTTATCCTTAAATTGTGCTGCATACATATACCCTAAAGCATACGAAGGGAAATAACCGAAGTCTCCACCTGCCCAGTGAATGTCTTGCAGTACCCCTTCTTTATCTGTTGGTGGTTCAACTCCTAGGTACTCCACCATTTTCTCATTCCATAATTGCGGTAAGTCTTTGACCTCAATCTCTCCGTTAATTAACGCTTTTTCTAATTCATATCGTATCATGATATGAAGTGGGTATGTTAATTCATCCGCCTCTATTCGAATGAAAGATGGTTTAACTTCATTAACCGCTTGATAAAAATCATGTAAATCTACTTGTGCAAAATGCTTTGGTGCATACTTTTTAAATACGTCATAATGGGACTCCCAGAACACATTATTTCTGCCTAAAAAGTTTTCCCAGAATAAGGACTGTGATTCATGAATACCCATTGAAGTTCCAGACGCAAGTGGGGTACCTTCTAATCGTTTATCAATATTTTGCTCATATAATGCATGTCCTGCTTCATGAATAATTCCAAAAACAGCCATACGGAAATCCTGTTCATCATATCGAGTAGTAATTCGAACATCATTTAAGTTGATAGTAATTTCAAAAGGATGAATCGTATCGTCTAATCGACCAGCATCAAAATCGTACCCCATACGATTTAATATTTCTACAGAAAATGCTTCTTGAGCTTGTTTAGGAAAATGTGCCGTTAATAAATCAGTATTAGGCTTGACGGAACTTTGCTGTATCTTTTGAAGTAGGTCCGAAAGTGATTTGCGCACTTTTGGAAATACCTCATCTAACGTTTTCACTGTTACACCTGGTTCATAATTATTTAATAAAGCATCATAAATATTTTCTTTATAGCCCCAGTAATTCGCAAACTTGATGTTATATGCTACTAGCTTCTCTAAGTACGGTTGAAATAAAGAGAAATCAGCTTTATTTCTCGCCTCTTGCCATACTGCTTCCGATTTGGATTGAAGCATAACATACTCTCTATACTCATCTTCTGGTATTTTTCGATTCTTCTCATAGGTATCGAGGCATTCGAGTATTGACTTTTGAATAATTTCATCTTCCGTATTATCCTTTAATGCGTCAATGAAAGCCTTCATTTTATCGGAAACTTGCATTTGATGTATTTTTTGCGATAGATAGCCCACTACTTCTGATCGCTGCTCCACACCTTTTTTGGGGATCTTCGTACGTAAATCCCATTGGATTAACGTTACTGCCTCACGCATAGCGTTTATTTCCTTCAAATAATCTTTAAATTCCTTTTCCATTTCCGAAATAGTTGCCATTATACTTCCCCCTATACTTTTTTCCCGAAGTATTGATAGTAATCGGTCTTAATAAATCCATTAAATAGCTTTCGTTTTTTAGTAGCTTTTGCTCCGTAATGCTTTTCAAATGCTTCAAGAGCTGTTAAAACATATACACTCCAGGATGGATGATTCTTCATAATATTCCCCAAATCCTGATACATCTCTTGTACTGCTTCCTGATCACCAATACGTTGACCATAAGGCGGATTGGCGATAATATAACCATTTTCATTACGAATAGTTAAGTCGCTTACTTGCATTTGTTTCCAGGTTACTAATTCACCTAAGCCTGCTTCTAAACTGTTCGCCTTCGAAATCTCAATCATTTTATGATCGATATCACTTCCGATGATGTCTAGCTTTTGATCATAGTTGGCTAAATCTTCTGCTTCCTGAAAGGCTTCATCCCAATACTTATTGCGAATAAATTCCCATTCCTCCGCAGCAAATTCTCTATTAAATCCTGGGGCAATATTTTGACCAATCAAAGCTGCTTCAATAGGTATCGTTCCAGATCCACAAAAAGGATCAATTAACGGGAATTCCGGACGCCAGTTTGTAAGTAAAACCAATGCAGCTGCCATTGTTTCTTTTAATGGTGCTTCCCCTTGTCCAACACGATACCCTCTTTTATGTAATCCTACTCCGGACGTATCAATTGTTAATAACGCCATATCCTTTAATAACGATACTTCTACTTTATACATTGCACCAGTTTCTGGCATTTTGGATGCCATTCCATACTTTCGTTTCAAACGTTCTGCAATAGCTTTCTTCACTATCTTCTGACAGTCTGGAACACTATAGAGTGCTGATTTAACCGATTTACCGGATACAGGAAACTGACCATCCTCACTTACATACTCTTCCCAGGCCAATGCCTTCGTACCTTCAAAAAGTTCATCAAACGTAGTCGCTTTGAATTCACCTACAACTAACTTGACCCTATCAGCCGTTCTAAGCCAAAGATTACACCTTGGAATGGCTGAGATTGGAGCTTCAAAAATTACTTTCCCATTATCAACTTCTACTTCATAACCAAGCTTCCGTACTTCTTCTGCTACTACCGATTCTAGTCCCATAGCAGCTGTTGCGATTAATTTAATATGCTTTGCCATTTACAAAATCCCTTCATTGTTAGAGTAAACGTAACGTTAGTTTACCACAAATTTACTATATACATAAAATAACCTCTCCGCACGATGCAGAAAGGTTATTGGAAAAATCATATGTAAGACCATTGAATACTCGATAAGCCATGTTCTGTACCATTGTACTCCAAGCGGTGGTCAGCCTCGTACTCCGGTTGTAATCATCTATCTACAGGAATTACCTGTCCCTCGTTCGGTTCATTTCCCTAATAAAGGATGCCCCTACCATAATTTGGGTTGCTCACTCGTGGGGTTTACCTCGTTCCACCTAAAGTGTTTCCACTTTAGCTCCGTCACTGTGGCACTTTCAAGGCTATCATTCCATATCTTGCGACTTAGGAACTTCACCTGCCGTTAGCCTTTAAAGACTACCTTGACTTATGAATTCGTCAAGCACGAACACTACAAACATCGCAGTTTGTGTGAGCATGGACTTTCCTCTGCACAAACGTGCAGCGATTACATGAGTATTCAATTTATCGCTAAAATCTATCTTACCATATTCCTAAACTAATTTCACTGGTAATGATTGGATTTATGAATCAGCGTTTGCGTACTTACTACCAAATACAGCTTTTTCTAAATTAGAAAGACGTTTTAGTACATCATAATTAACTTGTTGAGGGACTGGATTAGTCGATCTTGTTCTTACTTGTCCTTCACTATTTTTTTTCAATCGTTGGATTTCTTGTTTTAGGCGATCTATTTCCTGACCAAATGCCTCATAATCTTGAATAACAACGTCTAGAAATTCATCTACTTCTTCTTGGTTATATCCGCGCATTGCTGTTTTGAAATCTTTTTCAAGAATATCTTTTCCACTTAATTGAACACGATTTTGCATGGCTTCTTCACCCCATCTAATGTAATCATCTAAATTTATTAGTATCAACTATTAACTGTAAAACAAGTTATTTTACTATATGTATATCGTTCGTATTTTATTATAGCAAAAAAGTAAGAAGCAGGACAATCCGCTTCTTACTTTAATTTACCACAACTTCCGCTATTTTTCAGTACAAAAATACCGGTATTTATTGTCATGTTACTATGTATTATTTTTCCATATCTGTTTTTTGGAAGGAGAATGGAAGTAATTCATCCACCTTAACTGTCATCGTATTGTCATGTAGATTAGTTAGGTGTACCTTCATCTCTCCAGCAAAAAATTCACTCATCACTTGGCGACAGGAACCACATGGCGGTACCGGTCTTTCCGTATCGGCAACAACAGCCATCTCAACAAATTCAGTTTCTCCTTCAGAAATTGCCTTGAATATTGCAACTCTTTCAGCACATAAAGAAACTGGGTATGCTGCGTTTTCAATATTACATCCAGTATATACTTTTCCTGATTTTGTTAAAAGCGCAGCACCAACAGCAAAATTCGAATATGGGACATATGCCCTTTTTCTAATTTCTATTGCTTTTTCTATCAGTTCATTTTTAGACATTACCTTTCCCCCTCTCGGTGTGTGGAAGCTAATTATATTAAAAGTTGTCAGAATTGTAAAGATAAAGGCAGTTAGTCCAAAGCTCGTATCAATTGATCCAATACGTATAGGACAGACTGGTGTAATTCCATATATCGCCTACGTCGAACATCCACATAGTAACTATGCATTATTAATAGTTCCATATTTTCTCGTGTGGATACAATTTGATTTGGGTGTACACTTATCTTACTCGCTTTGATCACTTCTAATGCAAGTGCTTCCCATTTCTCTAAAAGCACGTATACAGGCAAAGTCTTCTCCCGTACCATTTCAAAATAAACTTTATCCTTCCTGTCTTCTGGAGGATCTGTTTGTTCAAATATATCTTTCAGTTTCACTAATTCTTGTTTAAGTTGATTTGTATACTCAATTAATCGCATGGTTACGCCTCTATTCATCCGTTCTTACCTATACCATATCATGTTTAGCAAATTTAGGCATTAAACCAAGCTTATCATATTAAATCGATACAATAATTCATTGTTTTAGTAACGAATGGATTGTTATTTTAACCTGTTCATATTCATATAGTTGTTCTTCATAATGTTGCTCTATTGAGTTATTTACGCTTATAGTTAAACGTTGCTCTACCTTTCGCGTAATATCCCCAAGTTGTAACAATGCTGTCTCAAAATCTTTTCGGCAAGCGCCACTAACTTCTGTAACTTTCACTAGTGCTAGTCCCATTATTATCACCTCACGAATTTAGTCTCTTACCTTTACTATTCGTTAAGATTAAGCTGACTCCTTCCTGTTCGACAAAACTAGAAGTAATCGTACAAAACTAGTGAGGATACTCATTTTTTTTCATTAATTAGACAAACTATTAGTAAAGGAGGTTATCTGATGAAAGACAACCATAAAAACAAACAAAAAGAAAATGAGAATGGGAAATCATTAAAAACTGGTGATAAGAAATTAAACGGCCCTAATCGCCCATCAACATAACATAAGAAGACTTTTTTTGATAAACAAGGCTGAGACACAATGAAATTTGTAAGTTGTGCAACCTCATAATACCTTAGTAGCGCCGAAAAAAATAAAGTCTATGTTATTCGGTATTGCTAAGGTAAACTTGTGTCTCAGCACCTTCTCATCACAAAGTTATGCATGAAAACGCATAATTGAAATGACACCCTAACATACCCTACTTAAATATCGATATAATTTTCCATGTACTTCGCTACTGCATCAAGGATTTTATATGATAGTAACCATACAATAGCTTTCGTTTTAAATAAAAGGAACCCCCTATTTCCTTTGGTTCAACTGTTACTGGTTCAAACCACTTCTTTTTAGTGCCCCCTAAATAAAACCAATCCCGACGAATACTATCTTGGTGATTGATTATAGGATAAACAAGTCTTAACACTGGACTCTTTGGAAGTGAAATGTTGTAGAGACTTTCATAATCTCTTCTTGAGCCAGTATGTTCGACCGTTACTATAAAATCCATCAAGCCAGAATAAACTTCAGGATGGAATATTTGTGAGGCTAACTTTTTACCGAGTGTGATTCGATTGGTTACATTAGTAAACCCGTGAACATAACATCCATACAGACTTCCTCCTCTAGTAGGAAGTAAGACAGCATTAAGCATTAAATTATTTTGTAGCCAATATGGAAGACGGAAGAATACGCTTCTTTTAAAATACGGCTGCGTAATAACGGGACGTTGTATAACATTTTGCTCATTTATAATAAGTGCCAGCATCAATCGTTCTTTATTGTTTGTTTTTCTAAATATTTCCCATTCATGAATCATAAAATCAGACACATGAAATTCCTTTAAGATATCTACTAATGAATGCCCATGCTTCATAAATAACTCATACGCTAATAATTGTGGGTAAGCATCGGAAAAAATCAGCCAATTTGCCCGTTCATAGGTCATGAATAAGTTTTGCAATTCCTTACTTCCAAGCATGTTTTTATACGGAGGTAAATACAAATCAGTCATATTCCATCCAGCATTTCTCGATACAATACTAGCAACTAATGCCCATTTTACTTCTGGATATTTCAAGTAAAATTCTTGGTATGCTTTAGTACGTGATATGTTGTCTAGATTATGCTTATTCGTTCTATTTATTATATAATAGAGGTACTCCCGTTTTTTCATATATATGCCCTGCCCTATATGTGATATTTTGATCTATTTTTAACTTAAAAGTTACAATGCAGGAGTTTTTCTGATATGATACTGTTTATGCTAGGGGGGAAAGCCGTGAATTATCCAAATGGAAAACGGTCACTATCCAATATAAGAAGTAAAACGACTAATCAAACCTTCTCCAATAGAGGGATGACGCTGGAAGAGGATATAAACCAAACGAATCAATATTATTTGGACATGGATCTTGCTATCATTCACAAGAAACCTACGCCCATTCAAATCGTAAAAGTTAACTATCCTAAGCGTAGTGCAGCTGTCATTACCGAAGCGTATTTCAAACAAGCATCAACAACTGATTATAACGGATTATACCGAAATCATTACGTAGACTTTGAGGCCAAAGAAACGAAAAATAAACATTCATTTCCGCTAGCCAATGTGCATGAACATCAGATTCATCATATGGAATCAATTATTAAACACGGCGGCATATGTTTTATGATTATCCGATTTGCACATCACGATGAAACATATCTGTTAGAAGCAAAAGAATTATTAGCCTTTTGGTATGAAAAGGAAACCGATGGTAGAAAATCAATACCATACACGCAAATTAAGCAAAGAGGACACTTCATTCCTTTTAAATACCAAACTAGAGTTGATTACCTTTCGATTATTGATCAACTTTATTTTTAGATTGGAGGTAGTGAGAAATGGCAGAAAAAAGCCAAACTCGCACTGCGCGAAGAAAACAAAAAAAATCAAAAAAGAAACCATTATGGAAAAAGATATTATTAGCATTACTTATTATTTTTCTTGCAATCGGCATAGGTGTAGCTGGTTTATTTACTTATTATATTGCCACAGCACCAGAAATTGATGCATCAAAATTATCAGATCCACTTTCTTCAAAGGTCTATGATATGAATGGTGAAATCATCGCCGATCTTGGAGAATATAAACGGACAAAAATCTCGTATGACGACTTACCTGATATATTAATCGATGCCGTGACTGCGACTGAGGATGCTAGATTTTTTGATCATTCTGGGATCGACTTAAGAAGGATTGGTGGTGCTATTATAGCGAACATCCGCCATGGATTTGGTTCTGAAGGTGCAAGTACCATTACACAGCAAGTAGTAGAAAGATCTTTCTTAACACCAGATAAAGAAATCAAACTTAAAGTACAAGAACAATGGCTCGCCTTACAGCTAGAAAAAGATTATTCGAAAGAACAGATTTTAGAGATGTATTTAAATAAAATCTATTATGGATCTGGTGCTTATGGTGTAGCTAAAGCTGCTGAAACTTATTTTGGCAAAACCGATTTACATGAGCTAACCATAGCAGAAGCAGCTATTTTAGCAGGGCTACCGCAAAGACCGTCTGCTTATGATCCATTTAAAAATCCGGATCTAACGAAAGAAAGAATGGAAACTGTACTTAAACTAATGGTTCGTCATGACAAAATAACACAAGAAGAAGCTGACGAAGCAATGAAAGTGGATATCCCTTCCCTACTAGTTGAAAAGAAAGAAGTATCGAATCCATACGATGCCTTCCTTCAACAAGTAGAAAAAGAAGTACACGAAAAATTAGATGGTGCCGATATTTATTCTGATGGTCTACAAATTCACACCACCCTAGATAAGAACGCTCAAGACTATGTAGATCTGTTATTATCAGATTCAGAAAGTAATCCAGTTGCCTTCCCTAACGAAGACTTACATGCTGGACTAGTGTTACTTGATACAAAGACGGGAGCAATTCGTGCAATTGGTGGGGACCGCAATTATCAGAATGGCTGGAACTACGCAATTCAAGGTGGTAGCCAAGCTGGTTCTACCTTTAAGCCTATCGTAGCTTATGGCCCAGCCATTGAATACAATAAAATGTCTACTTATCATCAAATTAATGATGATAAGCCATACGAAATTGCAGGAACGGACCAAGCAATTCGAAATTGGAACAGAGCATATCAAGGCTGGATGACAGCTCGCTATGCTTTACAAGAATCACTCAATGTTCCAGCAGTAAAAGTATTAGAAGAAGTTGGCTATGATAACTCGCAAAAATTTGCTAATAACCTGGGGATTGAATTTGCAAATGGTCGCCCACAATTAACGGATGCAATTGGTGGTGCCGATACCAATGTTAACCCACTACAATTAGCAGGAGCTTACCAAGCATTTGGTAATGAAGGTATACGATACGAGCCTTTTGCCGTTTCGAAAGTAGTCTACCCAGATGATCGAACAATTAACTTAGCGCCAGAACCAGAAGTTGCCATGTCTGATTATACAGCTTATATGATCTCTGACATGCTAAAAACTGCCTTAGCACAAGGTTCTTCTGGTGGACCGGCTCGAATTTCAGGTTTACCTATTGCAGCTAAAACAGGTACTACCAACTTAAAAGATGTGGAAGGTACAAAGGACTCATGGATTGCTGGTTACACTACGAACTATACAACTGCAATATGGGTCGGATATGACGAGTCTAACCGCACAATGAATGATGAAAAATTAGTGGCACATAATCTGTTTAAGCAGCTTATGACAAAAGTCCACGAGAATGTGGAGACAGCTGATTTTGTAAAACCTGATTCAGTCGTAGAAGTAAAAGTGGAAAAAGGATCAAATCCTGCTGCCCTACCTAGTGAATATACACCTAGCTCTGAAATTGTTACGGAGTTATTTGTGAAGGGTACAGAGCCTAAAAAGACTTCCGAGCGATTTGATATGCTTGATCCAGTTAAAGGATTAAAAGCGGAATACAAAGAAGATAATAATTCTATTTTAGTCACTTGGAATTATGATTCTGATGAAGAAGTTAACTTTGAAGTCTCAGCTAGTGTAAACGGTGGAGACATGCAAGTCCTCTCCTCTACGGAAGAGAAACAATTAGAAATCAGCCAAGTAACACCTGGTGCTGAATATACGATTCAAGTTGTAGTAAAAAGTAAAGATAATGAAGAAATTCGCAGTGAACCACAATCTGTTAAGATTCAGCTAGATAATGAGGAAGAAGAGGAAGAAAATACTCCTATCAATGCTGTAAGTGGTCTTACTGCTGTATATGACCCAGCAAAATCCATTATCGATGTAAATTGGGGCTATGATGGACCACCGGCTGCTTTCGAAGTTGTAGTGGAAGGTGCACAAGGTGGTACCCAGACGGTAGAATCAAAAGGAATTGAAATTAGTGGAAACTTCACTCCTGGTCAAGTTTACACCATACATGTAACAGCGATTGGCCAAAGAGGAGCTAATGAAGGATCCCGAGGGGAAACCCGTAGTACTGCTGTTGAAATTCCTGGAAATGATGATAATAATCCAGATCCAGAAGATGAAGCAGATGAAGCATCTAACCCTAATTCTGACAATCAGGGCGATGAAGACAATGGAGAAGAATAGTTGATATAACTAAAAAAAGCTGTCACAGTTTATCGTGACAGCTTTTTTAAATTGTTTCTCGTTTTTTCATTCTCTTTTGCCCTTCTCTACATACCTCTAGTAAGGGACATTCTGGACAATTCGGATTTTTCGCCTTGCAATGGTAACGTCCAAAAAAGATTAACCGATGGTGGGTCACACTCCATTCATCCTTTGGTACCTTTTTCATTAACGTTTCCTCTACTTCAATGACGGAATCCTTCCAGCGACAAATACCTAATCGTTTGGAAACCCGCTCTACATGAGTGTCTACAGCAATAGCCGGTTCACCAAAGGCAACAGATGCAACGACATTAGCCGTTTTTCGACCAACCCCCGCTAATTTTACTAGCTCATCTTTTGACCTTGGTACTTCCCCACCATATTCCTTGAGTAATACAGTGCAAAGCTTCTGAATGTTTTTTGCCTTATTACGATACAATCCGATAGACCGGATGTCATGCTGTAGTTCTTCAAGTGGTACGGCTAAATAATCCTCAGGTGTTTTATACTTTTGAAAAAGATTCTTTGTAACCTTGTTTACTAGTGCATCTGTACATTGCGCTGATAATAAGACTGCTATTACAAGTTCAAATGGATTACTATGGGTTAATTCACATTCTGCATCTGGAAACATCTTACCTATTTCGTCTAAACAGAATCGAATTTGTTTCTTGTTTAACATTAGTCCTCTCCCTCTAGCCAATTATAATAAAATGATGTATCTCTTTTTGAATTATTTACATTACTTTGTTTGGTGGTCTGATTATCATGGAATCGCTTGGAGGCCTGACGAGCTTGTTCAACTGTATGAATCCCTTTCTTTTGCCATTCTCTAAGAATTCGGTCCATATATTTAAAATTTAACTTAGCCATTAACACAGACTCTCGTAGTGCTGCCTTAATCAATGCTGGTGAGATCTTGTCCTCATCCAACCAAACATTAATCGTCTCTATTTCAAATGGTGAAAGCGGCCTACCAAATTCCTGTTCAAATAAAATAAATAATGTGCCGTCATCATTGTCTTTCTTCTCTTCCTTTACAGGCTGGTATATTTTTTCCCATAATGGCTCAAGTGAATAGGATTCGCTTAACTGATTTTGACTATTCTCTGAACGCTCAATCTTCAAGAGATTCCGTTGAATTAGCTTTCGGAGAATCTTCGAGCATTCATTATCGTCCACAGTCAAATAATCTGATATCTCATGTATAGTAGGAAAATCGTTGCCCTGTAAAATAAATCGATGGATGTGTAATATAACGGTTAAATCGGTCTCATTAAGCCCTAATGTTTTATAAGAGAGCAATAATTCGCTCGGTATGCTTATTTGATTATTCATAATATCCTGAATCAACATGTTTTTTTTCATATAGTGCACCTCATATTAAGTATAGCATGAATTGGATGTACATATAAATGTGGCTGTCCCTAATTGGAACAGCCACATTTAGTTTTTTATGGGTACAAACGATTTAACAATCTTGGGAATGGAATTGTCTCACGAACATGCTCTACTCCTGAAAGCCAAGCAACTGTACGCTCTAAACCTAAACCGAATCCAGAGTGTGGTACACTTCCGTATTGTCTTAATTCCAAGTACCATTGATAAGCTGGCCCTGTTAAGCCATGGTCTTCGTAACGTTTTTTCATTAGCTCTAAGTCATCAATTCGTTGGGATCCACCTATAATTTCACCGTATCCTTCTGGAGCAATTAAATCTGCACAAAGAACTACTTCCTCACGATTTGGATCTGGTTTCATATAGAATGCTTTAATTTCTGCTGGATAATTCGTAATAAATACTGGTTTATCAAAGCTCTCAGCAATTGCAGTCTCATGAGGTGCACCGAAATCCTCGCCCCACTCAATGTCTGTAAAGCCCTTCTCCTTTAATAACGCAATCGCATCATCATAGGAAATACGTGGGAATGGAGCTTTTACTTTTTCAAGCTTCGAAGTATCTCTCTCAAGAATATCTAACTCTAATTTACAGTTTTGCAATACAGATTGAACGATATGGCTAACATAATTTTCTTGGATTACTAGGCTTTCTTCATGGTCTACAAATGCCATTTCTGGTTCGATCATCCAGAATTCAATCAAATGACGGCGAGTTTTAGACTTCTCTGCACGGAAAGTAGGTCCGAATGAAAACACTTTTCCAAAGGCCATTGCAGCAGCTTCCATATATAATTGACCACTTTGAGATAGGTAAGCATCTTCATCAAAGTATTTAGTATGGAATAATTCCGTTGTACCCTCTGCAGAGGATCCTGTTAAAATTGGCGGATCAATCTTGATATATCCGTTATCATTAAAGAATTCATATGTAGAACGAATAATCTCATTTCTTATTTTCATTACAGCATGTTGTCTTTTAGAACGTAACCATAGATGGCGATGATCCATTAAAAATTCTGTTCCATGCTCCTTCGGTGTAATAGGATAATCAACCGATTCATGAATCAATTCAATATCGGAAACTTGCATTTCATAACCGAATGGAGAGCGAGTATCTTCTACAATAGTACCAGTAACATAAATAGAAGATTCCTGTGTTAAGCTTTTTGCAAGCTGAAATGTTTCTTCACTCACATCACTTTTGGCAACAACAGCTTGCATAAATCCTGTGCCATCCCGTAATTGTAAGAATGCAATTTTACCACTAGAGCGCTTATTGGCAAGCCATGCTCCGATTGTTACTGATTTCCCCTCATGTTTGGGTACTTGTGCGATTGTTGTTTTCAACGAAATAACCTCCATTAGTAAAAAATTTGCTTCGTCATGTGAATATCTATTATTGATGTTTTTCTACAAATCGTTTAATTCGATGAGCAGCTTCAATTAATTGCTCTATTTCGATTGCATAAGATAAACGCATGTAATTAGGTGCTCCAAAGCCTGAACCAGGTACTACAGCAACCTTTTCCTCTTCCAGTAATGCTGTTACCCAGTCATCCACAGAATCAAAGCCATTTAATTTAGCAGCTTCGGATACATTTGGAAATAAATAGAATGCTCCCTGAGGCTTTTTACAGGTCACTCCTGGAATAGTAACGATTAAATCATATAACGCATCGAGTCTTTCTGCAAATACTTTACGCATTTCAATAGTTGGATCCTCTTCTGCTTGATATGCTGCTAACGAAGCATATTGTGTAATTGAAGTTGGATTAGATGTTGAATGCGATGCTAAATTAGTCATTGCCTTTATAATTACTTCTGGACCTGCAGCATAGCCGATTCTCCATCCAGTCATCGCATGTGATTTCGATAGGCCATTAATCACGATAGTCTGCGCTTTTAATGCAGAAGAAAGTTGTGCAATAGATACATGCTTATCTTCTGTGTAGATTAATTTCTCATAAATTTCATCAGAAATGATAAAAATATTATGCTTTAAGCAGATTTCTCCTAACGCTTTCAGCTCATCTTCACTATACATCATCCCTGTTGGATTACTTGGAGAATTTATAATGACCGCTTTTGTACAATCCGATATTGCTGCTTCCAATTGTTCTGGTGTAATTTTAAAATCATTTTCTTCTAAGCCATCTACAATAACTGGTTTTCCACCAGCTAGTTTAATTTGTTCTGGATAGCTTACCCAATACGGCGCTGGAACAATGACTTCATCACCTTCATTTAAAATCACTTGAAAAAGCGTATATAAAGCATGCTTAGCACCTGAAGTAACAATGATTTCGTTCATTTGATAATCAAGCTCGTTATCCTGTTTTAATTTCTTCATTATAGCTTGCTTTAATTCATTAATACCACCAGCAGGTGTGTACTTCGTCATGCCTTGATCCATTGCATCTTTTGCAGCTTGAATAATATATGCTGGTGTATTAAAATCTGGTTCACCTGCACCAAGTCCGATAACGTCAAAACCATTATTTTTTAATTCCCTCGCCTTTGCTGTAATAGCTAAGGTTGACGATGGGGTTAATGTTTTTACTCTGTTTGCAATCTCCATTTTGCAATTCCCTCACTTAATCAAACATTTTTTTAAAGCGAAATTCTTCATACTTTGAGCCATCAAACATAGACACATAATCCATCACATATCGTCCCGCTTCATCGTAGTAGGTAATCTCCCATAATGGATTATGATCGGTAATTGCCGGAACAGTTTTAATGAACTCACAATTGGTACATGTTTGTTGCCAGCTTTGACGAATGGCTTCAACTGGAATAATCTCATCCTCATTAATGGTGGTTAATTCATCCTCTTCGTCATCAGGAACAAATACCATTAAACTTTGATTATCTTCAGTAGTACCAATGACGATATAATGGAGTGTATCCCCGTGATATCGCATCGTTTCCACTACTTCGATTACTTCTGTTTCCTCAATTACTCGTTTTTCAGCATGTTCAAACCCATTCGTTTTACTTTTTTCTATATTGTTATATAAGACCGTTAAAAAGATAAGAATAGCAACAACAACAATGATCAATGCGAAAATAACCCATTTTGTCCAGGAGGGAGCACTTATATTATTTCTTCGCATACGTTACCTACGTTTGTTACTACCTTCAAATTTCTAATACGTGGCTGAATTCTTTTATTTCTTTCCATATCATTTACCCTCCAAATTCCTATACCTATCAAATTGCTTCTATTCTTATCAATTATTACTAATCATAGTTGCTTATATGCTGCTAATACTATAATTACGTTGAACTTAAATAAGATGAAACACATCCATTATACCAAGCATTTCCCGATTTTTGTTTTGATTTTATTTATTTCAACCAAAAAACTTCTAAACTCCATACCATCTCATTGAACTGATGCCCCTCGCATCAGTTTTTTTTATGTCAAAACATTACAGAATGAGGAAAACAACGTGATACTGTGCCGTATTGAAAATTAATGGTTAAAACCATTCTCTTGCTTTTTTCATTAATTCGGTTGTTGAATCAAAGGCAATCGGTACTTTTGGAATGGATTCCGTGAAATACTTCCCATAGGACGATCTTATCATTCTCGCATCACACACAAATACAATCCCTCTATCATTATTTGAACGAATAAGCCTTCCGAACCCTTGTTTAAAACGGATAACCGCATTTGGAAGTGCTAAATCATAAAATGCATTTCCACCAGTTTTCTTCATATCTTGCGCCTTTGCCTCATATACAGGGTGATTAGGAGGTTGAAATGGCAATCTTACTATCACTAAACACGATAGATCATCACCTGGAATATCGACACCCTCCCAAAATGAACTTGTTCCTAGTAGGATTGATTGATCGAATGTTTGGAAGTTCTTTTTTAATCTTTCTCTACTACCACTTGAAATACCTTGGGCAATAAGTACAAACTTATCATTTTCCATGGATTCTTTCATTAAATAATACGATTTTTTAAGCATATCATACGATGTGAATAGTACCAGCATCCTACCACTGGTGATTTCTGCAAGGGATAGGATAGCCTCACAAGTTGCCGTAACAAAATCGTCCGAATTACTATAATTCCACTCTGGAAAATCGTTCGGAACCATCACACGAACTTGATCTTCATAAGAAAAAGGAGAGGGTATTTTTTTCGAATAAAGCCGATTATTTGGTATTCCTAGACGTTTTTGAATGAAACTAAACGAATTTTTCATCGTTAAAGTAGCGCTGGTTAAAATAGCACTTTCTTTTACAGCAAAAAATTGTTCTTGAAGCACAGCGGATACATTAACTGGTTCACTATATAAATAAACCGCATTTTTAGCACCATATGCTTCAATTTCTATCCATTTCACGGCAACAGAATCATTATCAAGTAAGAATAATTGTTCTATCCCATCAATAAAGGATTGAAGTAATTCAATACGATGCTCTGTTTCATCCTTTGCTTCCTTGTCACTCAATTGTTGGCTTATGATAGTAAGGTAATGGATTAAATCCCGAATGTAAAAGATAACCCTTGTAGCCATCTCTTTAATTGGATTCCATCTCACTGCTTTCTCTTTTCTTTCTTCATACCGATACTGAATTCGGCCGACATCACTTAATACCTTCTTCGTTCCTTCTAGGTGTAACACATATTGAAAGATCGAACGGAACAAATCATCTAATTCATACTTGGTTAAGCTAACTAAATCATTCCAGCGTTCAGAGGAAACGGCCTCTTTAATCTCGTCATGACTAGTGGCAAGCTTATCTATCCATTTCCCTTCCCCAAAGGATCCAATTTGGTTGATTACATGTTGCATATTAACATAATCAAGCTTTAAACCATAGTGTTTTGAAGCGGTCTCTTCTAAGTGATGTGCCTCATCAATGATGACTTTATCGTATTTTGGTAAAAACTGATACTCATTAAATATATCGGTACATAATAATGCATGATTCGTAATAATAATATCTGCTAATTGAGCTTTTCTCCGTGCTTTCTGGTAATAGGAATATTTAAACCATGGTGAAGAAGGATCCGCTTGTCCTTCCGTATCAGCAGAGATTCGTCTATAAAATAGTTGGCCATGGGAAGGCAAGTGTAATTCATCTATATCACCTGTTTCAGTTTCCAATAACCAGACGAGAATCATGGCTTTCGTTAAGGCAATATCATAGTTATCCTGCTCAGAGGAATACAATTCATGAATGAATTTTTCAATACTAATATAATGCTGCTTTCCTTTTAATAACGCCACTTTAAATGGAAATGATAGTAGCTTTTTCACCAAAGGAATTTCTTCTTCTAATAGCTGTGATTGCAGCTGTGTCGTATACGTACTAATCACTATTTTCTTATTTGTTTTTACCGCTTCATAAATAGCTGGTATCAAATAGGCTAATGACTTTCCTGTACCGGTCTCCGCTTCAATAAGAGCGTGTTTTTTTCCCTGGAATGAATCATAAATGTCCTCAGACATGATTCGTTGTCCATCTCTTTTTTCGTACTGCTTAATCGCTGATTCCATTGAACCATTCTCTTCATAGATAGAATCTAAATACTCGCCAAAGGAAGTCGTGATCATTACTTTTTCACGCTTCATAGGAATATTATTACGGAAAGCAAGTCCCTTATAACTAATATAATCCGTTTCCTCAGTCTTAAAGGCAACTTGTTCCAATTGTTTGTTTAGAATGTCATATAAATCGGACTTTAATGATTTTTCGATTTTTAAAAGATGCTGTAATGTTTCATATGGTAAGGTAGATATCTTTTCCTTTAAGATAAGGAAGAGCTTTGCTGTGACATAAGCATCTGATAATGCACGATGCGGATTATCATGTTTAATATTTAAATAATCCGCCAACTGTCCTAGCTTAAAGCCAGGTGCCTGTGGTAACAGAATTCTAGTTAATTCCACCGTATCCAGTACAGGATTTCGTAATCTAGGTTTACCAATAGACGTTAGTTCTGAATTTAAGAATCCCATATCAAATGGGACATTATGAGCGATTAGGTAACTGTTTTCTAGTAAAGTCGTTATCGTGTCCGCCATTTCTGTAAAAGATGGTGCATCCTTTACATCTTCATCTTTAATTCCCGTTAGCTTTGTAATAAAGGGTGGTATCGATTTTTCTGGGTATAACATCGTTGAAAATTCATCCGTGATTTGATCATCTTCAATTACAACGATACCCACTTCGATAATTTTATCTTGGTTTGCACTAGAGTTTCCTGTTGTTTCTAAATCCAAGACAACAAATCGATTCATTCCCTCACCACCTTTATATGTCATTTAATATAATGTACTTCATCGTATCGTTTAAACTTTATTCCTTTTTTTCTTCATCACAAGTTGAAGAGGTATCTCAGGTTAAAAGGAAAACCTACCTAAGAGACACCTCCCCTACCATGCCTTATGTATTACCAAACCAATCAATTTCTCCAGAATATACCTTCTTAATCGTGCCATCCTCATACTTCGCTAATAATGCCCCGTCCTCGGCAATTCCTGTTAATACTGCTCTTTGAACATCATGGAACGTCTTAATGCTAGTAACCTCTCCGATTCGATAACCATAGCTTTCCCACTTTTCCTTAATTACTGAAAATCCTTTATCGAGGAAATCTTCATACGTCTTTTCGAAGTATAATAAGATTTGTTGAATTAATTCTGTCATATTCCATGACTTACTAGTTTCTATCTTTAATGATGTTGCTTTCGATTGAATATCTTCCGCAAGGTCATCCGGTTCGTGATTCACATTAATTCCGATGCCAATAACTACATATTGGATACGGTCTTGTTCTGCTTGCATCTCCGTTAGAATACCAGAAGTTTTTTTATCTTGTAATATAATATCATTTGGCCATTTAATTTTTGGATTAAGCTTCAATTCTTTCTTCAATACGTCAGCTAATACGGTTGCCGTAAGTAAAGTCAATTGAGGAGCTAAATATGGTGGGATAGATGGCCTTAAAATAATACTCATCCATATCCCTTTGTTCCTCGAACTGTACCATGCTCTACTTAACCTTCCCTTCCCAGCAGTTTGTTCATCTGCAATTACGACTGTCCCATGGTCTGCAAGATTCGTAGCTAAATCATGGGCAATATGCTGGGTAGAAGTAGTGGATTCCTTATGAATAATTGTTTTGCCTAACCAGGTTGTGTTCAATCCCCATTGTACGGTATTTTCACTTACTTTATTTGGTGATTGAATAATCCGATAGCCTTTGTTACGAATTCCCTCAACAACATAGCCATCTTTTTCCAATTCCTTTATATGCTTCCAAATTGCACTGCGGGAAATTTGGAGCTGATTTGAAATCTCTTGTCCAGATATATAGCTATCCTGGTTACTGGATAATAAATTAATTATTTTTGCTCGGGTGGATTCCATTTTAGCCAATCCTTTAATATCGTTTTGTTGTTTTGTAATTCTCCTAGAACAACTAATCTTTCTAGTTTCTCCAGTTTATCCTGAATCCAAGGTCCTTTTGGAACAGTAGGAAATAATTTTATTATATCATTTCCATTGATATTTAGGTCTTTTTTTGATGTAAGGTTTAATTGTTTTTTTAATCTGTAAAGTTCATCCTTGTCTATCTTAGTTGGAAACATTATCTCGGTAATTCGATAGAACGCGTTGTAATAATCTGGTGGGAGTTGATATACTAACCAATTATCTAAGCCGTTAGCTTTATAATATTCTACTGCTTGGTTCAATTGAAAAGCTTCTCTTAGAATTTTATTAGAACATTTCCATTTCTTGCCAATAGTTCTTATGTCTACTTCAGGCTCCATCTGATGAATGATACAGAGCACTTCAGCTAATGTATGCAGTGGTTGCATAATAGGGACAAGCTTGGCAATGAGATGATAATCTTTCAGAACTGGAAGCTCTTGGTCTATCCTTAATTCTACCATATAAGATAGTGCGTTTTTCACATTCTCACCAGCAAATAACTTCTGTAACTCAACGGTTATTCGCTCAACAGCAAGTTCCGTTATCGATTGTTTCGTAGCCATAATTGCTTTTAAAGTGTTTTCTTCTATTTGGAATCCTAGTTGACTGGAAAAGCGAATTGCTCGTAGAATTCGAAGGGGATCTTCTTGGAATCGATCATGGCCATTTCCTACAGCTCGAATTAATGCTTTCTCAATATCTTCTCGACCTTGAAACAAATCAATTATATGCCCATGCTTGTCCATGGCAAGGGCATTAATGGTAAAGTCTCTTCTCGCTAAATCCTCGTCAATCTTATCAATAAATTGTACAGAATCAGGATGGCGCTGGTCTGAGTACTCTCCTTCCAATCGAAAGGTGGTTACCTCATAGGAAATACCACGATGTCTTATGATGACCGTTCCATGCTGAATTCCTACAGGGATTACTTCATCAAAAATAGCCTGCACTTCAAAAGGCTTTGCAGAGGTTGTAATATCAACATCACCAATTGGTCGTTTTAATAAAAAATCTCTAACACATCCACCAACAAAGAATGCCTGGTGACCTGCTTCTTCTATCTTTTCAATAATAGCTAACGCTTCTCGAAAAGGCTCTGTTAGTTCCTTCATTATTCCTAAACACCTCTATTTACTAATTCGATAATAATTTATGATATAAATCCATGTACTGGTTTAATATAATAGATGAATGGAAATGATTCCGAACACGTTCAAGAGCTTTTTCAGAAAAACGCTTTAGTAATGACTCATCAGTTAATAATTGTTTGGCATAGTAAGCTGCTGTCTCGACGTCGCCTAACTCCACAATATATCCTGTTTCATCGTGAACAATAACCTCTGGTATCCCACCAACATTCGTACCAATACAAGCTACTTCGCAAGCCATTGCTTCTATTAATACTAATCCAAAACTTTCTTTTTCTGAAAGTAATAAATTCAAATCTGCTATCGATAATAAATCACTTATATTTTTTTGTTTGCCTAGGAATAACACATCATCTTGAATACCTAATCTTGTCACCAGATTAAATGTATTAGTATATTCTGGACCATCTCCGACTAGCAGTAACTTCGCTTTCATATCATCTCTTATTCGCTTAAATGTGTTTACAGTATCCTCTAGGCGCTTTACTTTTCGAAAGTTTGAAATATGTATAATTACCTTTTCATCTTCCTGTATACCATATTGTGCCTTAATTTCTTCTAAATCTCGCTTATAGTACTCTTCCTCGTTAACAAAATTGTAAATCACGGAAATTTCTTTATCTGTTTCGATCATATGTTTAGTCTGATTAGCTAAATCCTTAGATACAGCTGTTACAGCATCAGAATTTTCAATTCCATATTTAATCATCCGCTTAAACGTATTATCAATCCCTAATACCGTTATATCTGTTCCATGTAATGTAGTTACTATTTTCACATCACGTTTAGCCATGTCTCGTGCTAAAATAGCACACACTGCATGAGGCATGGCATAATGAACGTGTAGAATATCCAGTTCTTCACGATCAATTACTTCAGCCATTTTGGTAGCTAATGCCAAGTCATAAGGAGGATATTGAAATACTGGATAATGACCAACTTCTACCTCGTGATAATAAATATTGGGAATTACTCGGTTTAAACGAAAAGGTAGACTAGACGTTATAAAATGTATTTCATGCCCCTGCTCGGCAAGGAGCATCCCTAATTCTGTAGCAATCACACCTGATCCACCTACAGATGGGTAACAGGTTATTCCTATTTTTTTCATCCTCAATATTCCTTTTTCCCTTTCATTATCTTTCGCCAATCAAGACTACCGTGCTCTAATCCATGTATAAATATCTCTGCTGAACTTAAGTTCGTTGCAAGTGGAATTTGATGTACATCACAAAGCCTTATAAGTGCACTTACATCTGGTTCATGAGGCTGAGCGGTTAAAGGATCACGGAAGAATATAACCATATCCATCTCATTATTCGCAATCATGGCTCCGATTTGTTGATCTCCACCTAAAGGGCCAGATAGAAAACGATGAATGGCTAAGCCTGTTTCCTCGGTAATTAACTTTCCAGTCGTCCCTGTTGCAAATAATTGATGCTTTTCTAACACATGTTTGTAAGCTAAAGCAAAATTTATCATGGCTTGTTTCTTCTTATCATGAGCTACTAATGCAATATTCATAAACTACCTCCAGCTATTAATCCAAATCTAGGACATTTTCCAAACCATAGACTAGTTCGTCAAAGTGAAACACCTGATTTACGGATAATTTAATTCCTTCCATAAAAGACTTTCTATTCATTGAATCATGTTTAATCGTTAATGTTTGGCCCTCTCCTCCAAAAATGACCTCCTGGTGTGCGACGAGCCCTGGTAACCGTAAACTATGTATGTGGATACCATCATCCTGTGCTCCTCTTGCCCCTTTCAGTACTTCTACTTCATCAGGGTGGCCTTGTGCTTTACTCTCACGTACGTTTTTTATCATTTCAGCAGTTTTTATTGCGGTTCCAGATGGCGCATCAACCTTTTGATTATGATGTTTTTCAATAATTTCGATGTCTGGAAAATATTTCGCTGCTATTTTGGAAAAGTGCATCATAAGTATAGCTCCTATGGCAAAATTGGGAGCTATAATAATGCCAGTTTTATTCTCTTTCGCTACTTGTTTCATCTCTTCTAACTGCTCATTAGTAAATCCAGTCGTACCCACTACACAGCGTATATTTTGCTGTAAAGCGATAAGAATATGATGATAGCTTGCTTCAGCAACCGTAAGATCTATTAATACATCTACTTCCTTTGCATAGAAGCACTCCTCTGGGTTTTGATATACCGGAATAGCCTTCTCAGCTAGTGATGGTATGGAAGAAGCTTTATGATCAATGCAAGCAACTAAATTAAAGCTTGGCTCTGCTAATACCATTTGTACTGCTTCAGACCCCATTCGCCCACGAGGACCAGCAATAACTATATTTTTCCTCATTCTCGTTCCTCCTGTTGTACTTCCTTCTTCGTCCATCTATCCTTATCTCTCGTTTCGAATTTCGTCATCGATCGGTTAAAAGCGTCCGAGAGGTCAATATCTAATGAATTAGCCATACATGCAATAACAAATAAGATGTCACCTAATTCATCTTCCACAGTATTTTCTTTCTCAGTAGATTTCTTCGGCTTCTCCCCGTAATAATGATTCATTTCCCGAGCGAGTTCTCCTACCTCTTCCGTTAATCTAGCCATTAAAGCTAAAGGTGAAAAATAACCCTCTTTAAATTGACTAATGTATTGATCCACTCTTTTTTGCATTTCTTTTGTAGTAATTTCTGAAGTATGAATGATAATCTGCCCCTTTTCGAGTAGCATTTTCTTTAATGTTAGCGAATCCGATGATTTTTGACAAATTATTTAGCACGGGAAAGCATTGTTCTAACCATTTAAATTGATTATAATAGGAAAAGTGTTCTATCGAATCTTTTTATAAATGGAGGTGCAACAATGATTTTCGGCTTAAAAATGAAAAATATCCTTTTCATCATAATTGGTGCTGCTATTTTTTCTTTTGGAATCGTTCACTTTAACATGCAGCATAACCTTGGTGAGGGTGGTTTTACTGGTATTACCTTAATCTTATACTTCGCATTCAAATGGGATCCAGCAATTACGAATATCGTTTTAAACATTCCAATCCTTCTTATCGGTTGGAAATTTCTCGGGCGAAATACACTTTTTTACACCATTATTGGGACTTTATCTGTTTCTTTATTCTTAAGCATTTTCCAATATTACGAATATGAAATTCATTTAGAACAAGATATGTTTCTTGTTGCGTTATTTGCCGGTGTATTTATCGGGGTAGGACTAGGAATTGTATTTCGATATGGCGGAACTACTGGCGGTGTCGATATTATTGCAAGAATTGTACATAAATACATAGGTTGGAGCATGGGAAAAACCATGTTTATATTTGACTTTGTCGTAATCGTTACCTCCATTTTTACCATTCTTGAACTGGATCAAGGAATGTATACATTAGTTGCGGTATATGTAGGTGCTCGAGTCATTGATTTTATTCAGGAAGGTGCCTACTCAGCTCGCGGAGCAACTATTATCTCCTCTAAGAGTGATGCCATTGCTAAGAAAATCATGAACGATATGGACCGTGGCGTAACCGTTTTAGATGGACGAGGTAGCTTTACAGGCGAAAAAAGAGATGTATTATATTGTGTTGTCGGAAGAAATGAAATTGTAAAATTAAAAAGCATTATTAATGCAATTGATCCACAAGCTTTCGTCGCAGTTGGCACTGTCCACGATGTCTTAGGGGAAGGATTTACATTAGACGAAAATAAAAATCCAATTAATGATTAAGTGAATCGAATTGCGTAACGAAGAAATAATGGCTTTACACAGAAAGTAACTTAAAAATACATAAGGGCGAGAGCAAATGAGTACACGCTCTCGCTTACTTATATATAGGGAGCAAAATCTTTCCTTTTACAAAGAATAGATTACTTATAATAAAAATCCGAACGAATGCGAATTCTCATGAAAGAAGTCAACATGGTCCGGATTTTTTTATTTTATTCCCTATCTTGTTTAATGAATTGCTTAATCTTGGTTACTTGCTACAATCATTAATATAAAGCGGATTAATTCCGCAACTGCTACTAATGCAGCAGCTACATATGTCATAGCAGCAGCATTTAATACCTTCTTCGTATCACGTTCTTCATTATTTCGAATGACCCCAGTAGATACTAATTGCGCCATTGCACGATTAGAGGCATCGAATTCTACCGGTAATGTTACTAATTGGAATAACACCGCAGCAGCAAAGAATATAACACCGACTATAGCAAGTGTTGGAGAAAAGAATAATCCAGCAATAATTAAAAAGATCGCTGCATTAGAGCCAAAATTGGCTACCGGTACTAAAGCACTTCTAAAACGTAAAAATGCATAGGATTCTGCATCTTGAATGGCGTGTCCTACTTCGTGAGCAGCTACAGCCGATGAAGCCATGGATTGTCCGTGATAAATACCACTTGAAAGAAAAACAGCTTTTTTTCTTGGGTCATAATGATCTGTTAGTGTTCCTTTTGTCTCATGAATTTCAACATCATAAAGCCCATTATCATTTAGAATTTTACGTGCCACTTGAGCACCCGTCATCATAGATGATGTAGCTACTTTAGAATATTTATTATACGTACTCTTTACCTTTGATTGTGCCCAAAGTGGAATAATCATAAGAAGGGCTATATAGATTAAATAGGTTCCAAGAGTCATGGCACATTCCTCCATTAAGTTAATGTATCTCTATAGTCAATTTTAGTCAAATGGTCAGATTTAGTCAATTAATTTGTCGTTATCTCTATGCTGCTTCTCCTTCTTCTCACCTTGATATTTTCTCCAACTAACATAGGATAATGTACATACTATAGATCCACCGACAATTAGCAGTAACCAATAAAAGGGCAGAAGATCATCCTCACTCTTTTCTTCCTTCATGGTGGCTAGTATAACATCACTCCAAAGCAATTCAATCAGAAAAAAAAACACTATCCCTATGATAATCCACATCATCACTTTTATTGATCGATTCTTTTTCATAGAGATCACCCTTTTCCATGAGTATCTCTATAAATGTATGTCATTCCATTAGCTGTTATAACTTACAGGGCTTGGCTTATCTTTAATAGTTAACTTGTAAGCAATCCATATAGATACAATACTGAGCCAAAATGTAAAATAGCCTATTTTATCCATATGCTCAGTAAGCGTGGAATAAATTGGCATCATTCCAAATACATAATCTATTATATCATTATGTAAAGTCCAAATAGCTGCAATGACAATGTGTATAAACTTTATTTTATAATATGGGGCATATAGTAATCCTTGGATTGCCATAGCTGCATGAGATACCATTAACATATAACCACTTGGTGCTAACTCCCCATTCAACCATAATGTTAAAAGGTTCATCACAACAGCCCAGATTCCATATTTGAACAATGTGATAATCGCCAAAGCCTCAATTAATGGAAAATGCTTTCTAAAAATAAAAAACAATAAAAATATCGTAAAGAATAAACTTGCGGTCGGACTATCTGGAACAAATATTAGGAAAATTGGTGGTGTAATTGCTAGCTGGGAGCGATACCAATAAAATCCATAGATTGTACCAATTAAATTAATGATAAATAATAGAACAAGGAAGCGCTTATCTAGCAATATCGCTTTTAACATGTAAATATAGTTCTCCTCCTTAGAAATCAAAAGCACCTTTACCATGTTGGCAAAGGTGCTTTTCTAACATTGATTATTCTGCCGCCTGCTCATTGACTGAAATAATAAAATCAACCAATTGCTCAAGCTCTTCATCCGTACCAGTAAACATATTAGGAGGCATGCCACCAATACCTTCTTTTGCGATAGTAGCAATTTCATCTGCTGTATGTTCAGTACCAATAAGCGCTGGTGCTGCAGAACTACCTTCTAATGCATCACCATGACACTGTAAACAGCTTGATTCATAAGCCGCATAGCCTTCATGTGACGTATCTATTTCAACATCAGTAGGTGGAATTGGTTGGTTCATTTTTGCACGCTCTTCCCAATTTACATGAGATGCAGAAGTGTAGGTTAACCATACCACAGATACTAAAGCAAGTAACATCATAATAACAGCTATTGGCCGTTGATGTGGTCTACGTCCTGGACCATTATCTAAGAATGGTGCTAGAAGAAGTGCCCCGAATGCAAGACCAGGTATTCCAATCATACCAAGTAGTACATACGGTCCACTAGCGAATTCATATTTAAGTAATTCATACAAGAACAAGAAGTACCAGTCTGGTAAAGGTATATATGCTGCATTCGTTGGATCAGCCATTCCTTCAAGTGGAGATGGATGTGCTAATGTAAGACATAAAAATCCAACTAAAAATACTGCACCTACTAACCACTCTTTTAATAAGAAGTTGGGCCAAAAAGCTTCTGTTCTTCCAGGATACTCAGAATAATCTTTAGGTATTTGTGATGCTTTACGCTCTGCCGGTACACGAGAATCTCCGACAAATTTCATTCCTTTTCCCTTATGCATAGCCTTCCCCTCCTTTTTATAGTGGTCCAGAAATACCTTGTCTACGGATTAAGATAAAGTGAGCTCCCATAAGTGCAAATAATGCAGCTGGTAGGAAGAATACATGAATCGCAAAGAAACGAGTCAATGTTTGAGCTCCTACAATTTCTTCATCCCCTGCAAGTAATGCTTTTAGATCGCCACCTATAAGTGGAACTTGTTCGGCCATCTCTAATCCTACTTGTGTAGCAAAGTATGCTTTGTTATCCCAAGGTAATAGATATCCTGTGAATCCTAAACCTAGCATAACGAAGAAGATAAGTACCCCTACCATCCAGTTTAATTCACGAGGTTTTTTATATGCTCCTTGGAAGAACACCCTTAAAGTATGTAATAAAAGCATTACGATAACGACACTAGCACCCCAGTGGTGCATGCCACGTACAATTTGACCATGTGCAACTTCAGTTTGTAAGTAATATACAGATCTCCAAGCGTTTTCAATATCTGGTACGTAATACATCGTTAAGAACATACCTGATAAAATTTGAATAACAACCACGAAGAATGTTAAACCACCAAAACAATATACAAATGCAGAAAAATGATGGGCAGGGTTAACATGTTCTGGTACTTCATGGTCTGCAATATCCCGCCAGATTGGCGTAATATCAATACGCTCATCGATCCAGTCATAAATCTTTTGTAGCATAAATAATTACGCCTCCTTTCTAGATATTGCTTTACCTAAGTATAGCATTCCATTTTCCACTTTTTGTTCATACAAAGGTAATGGCGCTGTCGGTGGTGTTCCTGGAACATTCACACCATCCTTGGTGTAGCGACCATCATGACATGGGCAAAAGAATTGGTCCGGAAAACTTTCATTTCCCTCCCATGATACAACACAGCCTAAGTGTGTACATATTGGGGAAAGTGCTACAATGTTTCCGCTATCATCTTTATAAACCCACGCAGTTCTTGTTGGTTGTGACTCATACCATCCATCTACTTGTTCAATTTGCCAATCGACACGTTGAGGTGTTGTTGTAATATCTTCAACAGCAAGACCGACGTTTACAAAGTCACCTTCACCTGGTGGCTGTAAAACTGGATCAATTGCCATTCTGAGCATAGGTGCAAGCAAACCAGCAGCCATAAATCCTCCAACACCAGTTAGTGTATAATTCAGAAATTGACGACGGGACACTTGTTGCTTTTCTTCGCTCATGATTTTCCCCCCTCTTCACAATAATCACGGACAATAATTTTAATCATATTACTAGGACATTATCATGATAGCGCAAACTTACTGCTCGGTCAATACATATCCATCTATGTTCTGAAAGATTTCATAATTTTATTACGTTTACCAATAACTGCGTATAAGATCGATGACATCTGGAACTTGTCCCCTAATTAGTTGCAGCCTATTAGCGGAATTTGTCTCATCAACCTGAACCCCAGGAACCCATAAGAGATGAGCCTCTAAATTTTTTTCATAACGCTTCCAACTAGCATCGAAGGTTAAGATGAACACATGCTCAAATGGTTGTTTCTTTATTTCCTCACACCACTCATTTAGTCGCTTCGCTTCTTGTTCCTTATCACCAAATTCTAAATAATAATAGTTAGGAATTAAAAGAACTCTACCCGACAGCTCTTTTTCAATTTCCGTCGCAAAGATAGATAAGCTTTCTCTTTTGGAAGTACTTTTTCCAAAAGACGCTTCTTGTGATACTTGAAACGGAATAATTGGAATGATAGCAGTATCAATATATTCTTTTGAGCCAACATAGAGCTCCATATCCTTTTTTGTCCATTGCATGTATGTAGCCACCTTTTTAAGTATTTACTAAATTTAATATTTTTATGATTCCCAAGTTAATATACTGTTGCAAACAAAAAAAATCAACCTATTGCTCTTGCAAAGTAGGTTGACTAAGCATTTTCAACTCAAGGATTCTAAGTTCTTTTACTAATTTGTTAAATTGCTCTTTATCTTGTTCATCTAAGCTCCGATCAATTTTTTCTAACAATTGCTTTTTTCGAAATTCAAAAAGTGAGTGTTCCAGCAGTAATTTAGCATTATCTTTGTCTTGCTGGGTAATTAAATAATCATCTGGAACAAAAGGATTTTCTTCTAATACGGAAGCATATAGATGATTTTGATTTGACTTATTAAAATTTAATTGAATATATAATGACTCATGTTGATTGAGACGAATATCGTGAAATGCCTTTTCAGCGTCTGTAGTTACTAAATGATTTTTGTAAAAGCGGAATGGGACTTCTTTGGAACATTGACTGGTAATAATAACACTTCTAACACAAAATTTAGCGTCATGAACAAAGTGAACATTTTCTAATATTTCTTGATGATTAATTAAGTAGTTCAGAATCCATACACTTTCCCGTTTTTTTAATTGATAATTATTAAGGAACCATTGTAAAAATTTCTTTTTATCCTTTACCGAAACAGGTGCTTGCATAGCGTTAATTACCTCCTCCCCTTCACCATATTACATTTGCTTCAAACGATTAACATATTCCATAATTTCATCGTCCTGTGGGTCTTGATCTAAATAGGTAGTGAATACCTTAATCGCCTCTAAAGATTTCCCTTCTTCAACTAAGAAATATCCGTATTCTTTTAAGAAGTCATTATCATGTTGTAAGCTATTATATGCTTCCTTATAGTGATTTAATGCATCATTATAAGATTCAATTTCAATATAGGCACGTGCAATTTCCCAGTCGTATAACGGATCGTCGCCACCATATTCTTTGACCATACGAATTAACTCAATAATTTCTTCCGGCTTGTCCTTCAATTTTAACAGCTCTATTAAAAACAGAACTGCTTCCTTATAATCCATATCGAGATTAACGGCTTCTCGAATATGTTTTTCACTTTCCTCATCTAAATTACATTTATGAGCCAAGGTCCCCGCTAAGTAATATAGTTCCTTATTAAACTCATCTAATTTTAGACCCTTTAATGTCGTTTCGTAAGCATCATTAAGTAATTCCTCGTCCTCATACGCCTTCGCTAACTGCATATATGCAGTATGATAATAAGGATCTTCTTCAATTAACTCCTCCCATACATGAATAGCAATATCCTTACGATCTGCTTGATATGCCGTTACCCCATATTTAAATAACACATCTGGATTTTTGCTATCTGTTTTTTCGTAATAAGTTAATGCAACTTCATACTCTCCAACGTTGGCATAAGATTCTGCTAATCTTTCATGAATTGGGATATCGTGCACATCGGATTTTAAGGCTTTTTCATAAAAGGTGATGGCTCGCTTGAAATCTCCGAAAGAATAATAGAGCTCTCCTAAACCTAAATCAATGATTGGCTCAGACGGATCTAACTCTTTCGCTTGTAGAAGCTTTTGCTCCGCTACTTCAAATAAGCCTTGAGATTGATAAAGGTCTGCAAGTGCTACTAAAGCTTGTAAATAAGCGTCATCTCCTTTTGGAATAGAGTTAAGCAGATCGATAGCTTTTTCATCGTTATCTTGTTCGATATAAATATCCGTGAGGTATAATTTTAATTCACTTTCTTCTGGATACTTTTCAAGTAATCTAGACAGAATTTCTTCAGCTTCCACTAAAAATCCCCAATGCAAATAAAATTCCGCATACCAATATAGCTCTTCATCAGATGCTTTTGTCATTTGCTTACGTATAAGCTTTAGCGCCTCGTCTACCTTATCCATCTCCATTAAGTTGTTTGCTTTTTCAATAATATTCACTTTAAAATCCCTTCCATCTACAGTTAAATTATCTCTACTAAGAAACTAGATTACGTGGTGATTATTAACAATCACCACGACTCTTTTATCCATTTATCATTTCTCTCTCTACAAATGATGTTAAATAAATCTTTAGTTGGTTTTCTTCTACAATATGGGTAACCGGTTCTCCAATTTTATTTAATAACACCATCTGGATTTGATTATGCTCTGTTTTTTTATCCCGTTTCATTAAATCAATTAATGCGTCCACTCTATCCGTATTCATCAAAAATGGATATTCATTTCGTTTCAACCAATCTCTAAGCTCTTGGATTGGCAATGCTGCTTGTAATTCTTGTTCGCTTACATAAAAAGCAAATAGTAGTCCAATTGCTACTGCCTCACCATGGGTTAATACACCATACCCTAAATCGGCTTCTATTGCATGACCTAATGTATGCCCGAGATTTAAAAACTTCCGCATCCCTGATTCTTTTTCATCCTGTTGAACGATGTCTGCTTTAATTTTAATTCCCATTTCTAAAAACTGTTCTAAATCAGCTGGGGTAATCCTATCTAAAGGCTTTGATAAGAGCTTGTTCCATAACCCACTATCGGAAAGCATAGCCTCTTTTATTAACTCAGCAAACCCTGATCGAATTTCTTTTGGTGGTAGAGTTTGTAATGTATCCGTATCATATAGTACTAGTATAGGTGGATAAAAACTACCAATCAAATTCTTTCCTTTATCATGATTAATAGCAACTTTCCCTCCAACACTACTGTCATGCGCTAGTAATGTAGTAGGTACTTGAATAAAATCAATTCCACGCATATAGGTTGCTGCTACAAATCCCGCTAAATCTCCTATTACTCCTCCACCTAAAGCAATAATGAGTGATTGACGATCTAAGCCATATTCAATTGCTTTCGTATGAAGGGTATAAAATGTTTCAATATTTTTCGATTGCTCTCCTGCATCGACAATTTCTATAAAGACGTTCTGTTGATTTAGTCCATCGTGAATGTCTTGAGCATATAGTTTTCCAACATTAGAATCTGTAATAATAAGAATCGACGAATAATTCTTATTCAGATGTTCCTTGATATGATGTCGTATATGGTTACCAATTACAATATCATAGGATTGAATGGTTGAACGCACATGAATGTTTTTCATTAGAATCTCCTTATTTCTTCACGATAGTTTTCTACAGCTTCTTTTAATTTATAGAAGTTATCACGCGGAAATTGCTCCAGCATCGCTTTTGCTAACTCAAATGCTACCACATGCTCCATTACTACTGCGGCTGCAGGTACTGCGCAAGCATCAGAGCGCTCCACACTAGCTTGAAAAGGTTCCTTTGTTTCTATGTCAATACTTTGTAGTGGCTTCATTAAGGTAGGAATCGGCTTCATAACACCTTTGACAACAATAGGCATTCCAGTTGTCATTCCACCTTCAAATCCCCCAAGATTATTCGAGTTTCTGTAATACCCCTTTTCCTGATTCCAATTGATTTCGTCATGAACCTTACTACCATTTCTTCTTGCAGCGTCAAAACCGATTCCAAATTCGACCCCTTTGTACGCATTAATACTGACTACTGCTCCTGCAATACGTGAATCTAGCTTCCGGTCATAATGTACATAGGAACCAACACCAGCAGGCATCCCTTCTACGTAAACCTCTGTAACACCTCCTATAGTATCACCATTTTTTTTAGCTAAATCAATTCTCTCCATCATTTGTTGCTCAACATTCTTATCTATTGTTCTTACTGGAGAAGCTTCCGAAATCCGCTGTCTTTCTTCCATCGATAGGTTAGGCATGTCTTCTGCTTGAATTCCACCTATTTCTTTTACATACCCACACACATTAATTCCAAGTTGTTTTAGCATTGTTTTCGCAACAGCACCAGCAGCCACTCTTGCTGCAGTCTCCCGGGCAGAGGAGCGCTCTAATACATTACGCATATCACGATGTCCATATTTTAGTGCACCGTTTAAATCTGCATGACCAGGCCTTGGTCTTGTTACTACTCGCCTTAACGTTACATCCTTATCTAACGGATCCCCCCCCATAATATCGGTCCAATGCTTATAATCATCATTATGTATTACTAGTGAGATAGGAGATCCTAATGTATACCCATGGCGAACACCACTTGTAATCTCTACTAAATCTTTCTCTATTTGCATTCGTTTACCCCGTCCATAACCTTTTTGTCTACGAAGTAACGACTCATTTATCTGATCTTTTTGTAAAGGCATTTGTGCAGGAATACCTTCTATGATTGTTGTCAATTGTTTTCCATGTGATTCACCTGCAGTTAAATAACGCATGCTTTACCTCCTTGTTTTACCTATCCTATTATCTAGTATAAACTAATAGGCCCTTATAATAGAAAAAAATGCTCCATATCATCTGATATGAGCATTTGATAATTAATTTAATTTTTGATAAAAGAAAGTATCCAATAATTGCAGATTATACTTGTTTGGACTAAATATTTGTTCGGTACTACCAACAAATAGAACACCATTATTTGTAAGTGATTTAGAAAAGTTATGATAGATTTTATCCTTAGCGATGTCCGTAAAATAGATTAGTACATTTCTACATATAATTAAGTCAACTTGTTCAGGATAGTCATCCTCTAATAGATTGTGCTTTTTAAACGTAATTTGACGCTTAATAGAAGGGTCTACTTCATATGTGTTATCACGATACGTAAAGTACTTTTTCTTTAATTCTTCAGGTAATTCCTTAAGCGCCTGTTCAGCATAAACACCTTGTTTGGCTTTTTCTAGTACCTTTTCATCAATATCGGTTGCTAGGATTTTCGCATTTATATTAGGGAAGAATTCTTTTAGTAAAATGGCTATACTGTATGGCTCTTCTCCTGTAGAACAGGCTGCACTCCATACGAATAATGATTTATTATTTGTTTGAAGTGTTGGTATTACGGTATCACGCAATACTTCCCATCGCTTAGGATTTCGGTAGAATTCCGATACGTTTATGGTAATTCTATCGATAAATTCATTAAGTAATCCTCTATCTTGATGGATCGCGTCAAAATATGACATAAAATCCTGGTAACCTCTTTTATCACGTAATGAGGTTAATCTTCGCTTCATCTGTGCTTCTTTATACTGCTTTAGATTAATGCGAAACTTAGCATACACTTTCTCTGTAAATAGTTGATAATCATCCCTCATAGCCTCTGCGCCTCTTTTTGCTTATGTATGTATACTTGCTAATCTAGTAAAAGAGGATGGGACAAAACTATTTCTAACATAGGATAAACCGAACACAAAAGTTAGCGCATCAAACCCGCCCCGGAAATATACTTGCAGTTCGTGGGCGGCTGGTGAGCCTCCTCAGAACTAACGCTCCTGCGGGATCTCACCGATGCCTTTCCTCCCACAGGAGTCTCCGTATATTTCCGGGGCTAATGTGGTGATAGTTCGTTTTTTATTACATTAGTTTTAGTTTTGTCCCAACCTCTTTTATTAACTTAATAAATCCAATTACTATCTTGTTTGGAATATGATATTAATTCATTTTGATCGAAGAATAAATTAATTTCTCTCTCAGCGCTTTCTGGTGAGTCTGAACCATGAATGACGTTCTTACCTACTGTCACCCCAAAGTCACCTCTTACTGTACCAGGTAAAGCTTCAGCTGGATTCGTTTTCCCCATCATTTCACGTGCTGTACTAATGACCTTTTCACCTTCCCAAACCATTGCAAAAACTGGTCCAGAAGTAATGAATTCTACTAGTTCTCCGAAGAAAGGTCTTTCTTTGTGCTCACCATAATGCTCACTCGCTAGCTCCTCAGAGATTTGCATTAATTTTGCACCTACTAATTTAAAGCCTTTTCTCTCAAAACGGTTTACAATTTCGCCTACTAAATTTCGTTGTACTCCATCTGGTTTAACCATTAAAAAAGTTTTTTCCATATTTACACCTCATTTAAGTATGTCATTAGTAATTATGTAACCGTTTTAATTCTATCAAACTTTTATAAAAATAACAATATTTACTATTGCTTTCTTTTTCCTATATATTTGGCAATTTGTTCAAGGGTTATCTTCGCTTTATTGTGTGGGAAACCATTCAATGCACGAAATGCCTTTTTCAAATAACGTTCACTTAGTTGATAAGACATGTCAATGGCATCTGTTTCTTTTAGTCTGCGAATAATGAAATCCATCTTTTCCTTAGAAACCTCATCCGGATTTGCGAAGGTTTCTCGAACTAATCGATTAAAGTTCTCATCACGCATAGCATAAAGAACTGGTAATGTGACATTCCCTTGATACAAATCATTCCCAGATGGTTTTCCTAATTCTTCAGCAGAAGAAGTAAAGTCAAGAATATCATCGATGATCTGGTAGCTCATTCCAATATAATATCCATATTCATAAAGCTTCTTCACTTCACTAGGTGTAATTCCTGATGTCATCGCTCCAAGCTTACAGCTTAAAGCGATGAGTAAGGCAGTCTTCCGCTTAATTCTTCTTAAATAAGATCGGATATTTTGATCCCAGTTGTACTTATCTTTGATTTGTTGAATTTCTCCTAAACTAACCTCGACTAATGCCTCTGCCAATGTTTTATGTAATTCTGCATTATCAATCTGTGTGATTGTTTCTAGAGCTCGAGCTAAAATATAGTCACCTGTATACATGGCGACACGGTTACCATATTGCTTCTTAATTGTCGGCATCCCTCTTCGTAGCTCTGCATCATCTATAACATCATCATGGACTAAGGTTGCCATATGGATTAGTTCCAATGAAACTGCTACTTTGGTTACTTGTTCGATACTAACCGTACCGAATTGACTTGATAACAAAACAAAGACAGGCCGAATACGCTTCCCTCCTGCCTTTAGTAGCTGTGTAGATGCTTCTCGTAGTACGGGATGATTGGCCTGAATTGCCTCCATTAAGGATGATTCTATTACGTCGAGATCTTTCTTTAGGTAGGTATATGTTTTTGGTAATTTCATGTAATTCACCTTTTGTCTGTCAAAACTAATGATTTTTATTTAACACCCATGTGCATAGCTGCAACCCCACCGGTATAGCTCTTCACCTGTACTGTCGAAAATCCAGCATCTAAAAACATTTGCTTTAATGTCTTTTTATCAGGGAAATTCCTAGTAGATTCATTTAACCATGCATATTCCTCATAGCTCTTTGCGAAAATTCTACCGAATAATGGCATAATAAAACGGAAATAAAAGAAATACAGTTGTTTAAAACCAATCATCGTAGGCTGTGATGTCTCTAGACATGCTACAACACCACCAGGTTTTACAACTCGATACATTTCCTTGAGAACAGTCATATAATCAGGAACATTTCTTAGTCCAAATCCAATTGTCACAAAATCAAAAGAATTATCCTCATATGGCAATTCCATTGCATTACCATGGACGAACTCTAGATTATTATAGTTGAGTTCTTGATTCTTCTCTTTTGCTACCGATAACATGTTTTGGCTGAAATCTAGACCGATTACGTTTCCTTTTTTACCTACTGCTTCAGCTAGTGAGAAAGACCAATCTCCAGTTCCACAGCAAACATCTAATGCACTTGCTCCATTTGGAACATTCATTTGCTTCATGACATCTTTTCGCCAAGCTTTATGTCGCTGGAATGAGATGATAGAGTTCATCGTATCATATTTATCATATATTTTTTCAAACACATGATGTACGCGTTCTTCTTTTGATTTACCTTGCATCATTAATCCATCTCCGAAGCGGTATGTTGGTATACAATGGTGTGAAGTATTTGTACAAGATCCTGCTTATACCCCTTTTCCACCTGTAATCCCTCTAGCATACCTTTTGTTTTGTTTACTTGAGACTCAAGTACTAATTGTTTGTCTATTTCAACAAATATATCATTTGTTTGTATCATATAGCTTAGTAATAATAATTCTGCCATAACAGGGAGCTCTTCTGTCACTTGAACATGATCAGCTATATATTTAATTAGGGTTATCTGAATTTCTTTTTTAATATTTAAGTAGTTCTCTATTGTATTGTCGTTAAGATAATATAATTCCATCTTTAATTCATTAATGTGTTTGATTGCTGTGGCAAGTACGGTTATATACTCACGTTCTTCTATTTCAGCGAGTAGATAATAATAAAGGCCACTATAGTAATCCCCAGCTAATATGGATAATTGGCTTTCAACATTAATGGATGGACCTTGTTCCCCTTTATAGTCCGGAATTTGCTCATGTATATCTAAAGCAATTTGTACAAGCATTGTCGTTATAATTAGCTGTTCTTTTACTTTTGGGGCTAATGTTGTTTTATTCAATATTTGTTGAAGAAAGTATAGTTTGTATTCATCAATTTCAGGGTTGTCAATATGTTGTGAAAGGAAAGAATGTCTTACTTTCTCTTTAATTTGCTGTTTTAATTGTTGTAATTCCCTCTCCATTGTATGCAAATTTATCACCTTAGCCCTTCAAGCCTTTTTGTTGCCTTAGTTATTATAACACATTTATCTATGTCGGGTAGTTCAAAAGTTGTAATATGTATGCTATATAACCTGTAATATATTTCCTTTAGTTATTCGTTACCTCGCCATGGCTTGTTTGGATAATAGCTTTACCTCTAACTTTCACCGCGGAAGTATGCTCTGTAAACTGAGCAATCATAATTTCTCCTTTATCCAGTTTCTCTGAATGGTGAAATTTCGTATCTGATCCTCTCGTTAATCCAATTACATTAACACCATCTTCAAGGGCTTTAATTACAAAAAAGTCATTGTTATTATTCATACGTAACACTCCTTCGTATTTTACAATTAGTATAATCCCTTTAGGAAGTAATATGAAAAGAAAAAAGGGTGCGTATGAACGCACCCTTTAACCCTATGTACGTATTATTTTACGCTGTCTTTAAGGGCTTTACCTGGTTTGAAAGCAGGAACTTTGCTTGCAGGGATTTCGATTTCTTCTCCAGTTTGAGGGTTACGACCTTTACGTGCAGAACGCTCGCGTACTTCGAAGTTACCGAAACCGATTAATTGTACTTTTTCACCTTTTTTAAGTGAATCCATGACAGCTTCGAAAACTGCATCAACAGCTTTTGTAGCATCTTTTTTAGAAAGTTCGCTTTTTTCAGCAACAGCATTTACTAAATCTGTTTTATTCATGACATTCACCTCCTCCCAAAAAAGATTTCGGGTCACATTGGTACAAATATTTCTCTCTCATCATTTGTTTACCAATTTACCAACTTTTATACTTAAATGCCCCTATATCAATAGGGACAACGCTAATAATAAACGAGATTTCTTTAAAATTCAACAAAAACCTATTATTTTTTCTTATTTTGTTTGATATTTTATAGATTGGCGGCTACTTCCAACCAAATATTGGTAATATATCCTCTTCTTAAAATTCCCTATGTAACATATTCGCTAGTTGCTCGCAAAATCCTTCTTAAATTTAAAAATAAACAAAAAATAAGAGGCTGGGACAAAAGAATTTATCTCAAATAAAAAACCGAATGATGAGCAACGACCACGCTCCGGAAATATACTTGCGGTTGCTTCCAGCACAGGGGCGGCATCTGCTCGATAAACCCATCGCAGTGTCTACCTTGTACTTTATCACAGCATAAGTGCGACATCTGCTCGAAAAAAACTCGCAGTGTCTACTTTACCGCTGGGCGGCTGCCTGAGCCTCCTCGTGCTACTTCTTTAGGGGTCTCAGGCCGTGCCCTTTCCTCCCCCAGGAGTATTCGTATATTTCCGGAGCTAGTATCGTGAATCATTCGGTTTTACATTTAATTCTCTTCGTTATGTCCCGACCTCTTATTTTATAGGATTATCGCTATTAATCCTCCAGAGCCTTCATTAATAATTCGCTCTAGTGTGTCTTTTAATTTATAACGAGCATTTTCAGGCATTAGTGAAATTTTAGCTTGAATGCCTTCTCTTACAATAGAACTAAGTGATCTACCAAATATGTCAGATTCCCAAATCGATAATGGGTCTTCTTCAAAGTCTTGCATTAAGTATCTCACCAATTCTTCACTCTGTTTTTCCGTACCAATAATTGGTGCGAATTCGGACTCTACCTCTACTTTTATCATATGAATAGATGGTGCAACTGCCTTTAGTCTTACACCAAATCTTGACCCTTGGCGAATAATTTCAGGCTCGTCAAGCTCCATATCCTCTAGTGTCGGAGCAGCAATACCATATCCTGTTTGTTTAACCATTTGTAAGGCACTCGCAACTTGGTCATACTGCCTTTTCGCATAAGCAAAGTCTTGCATAAGCTCTAGCAAATGATCCTTCCCTCTAATTTCAACACCGACAATTTCTTTTAATACTTGATCGTATAAGTAGTCTGGAGCATGTAAATCAATTTCAGCTATACCTTCTCCCATCTCCATGCCAGCTAGATTTGCTTTGTCAATATAATCATAGTCTGCGAAATCACCAACAATATGATCGACATCACGTAGTCTTCTAATGTTTTTTACGGTAGATTGAATTGCTTCTTGATAGCTTTCTCGTAACCAATGATCTTCCTTCAGTACCATTACCCAGCTTGGAAGATTCACATTGACCTCAAGTACAGGGAACTCATATAACGCTTCACGAAGAACATTATATACATCATGTTCTGTCATGGACTCGACACTCATCGCAAGTACCGGTATATCATATTTTTCAGTCAGCTCTTGTCTAAGCAATTCGGTTTCTCCACTTGTTGGGTGAACGGAGTTAATAACCATAATAAATGGTTTCCCTACTTCTTTTAATTCTTCCACTACTTTAGACTCGGCCTCAACATAGCCGGCTCTTTCGATATCACCGATAGACCCGTCTGTTGTAACAACCACACCAATTGTAGAATGTTCCTGAATTACTTTTCTAGTTCCAATTTCAGCAGCATCATGAAATGGAATTGGTTCTTCATACCAAGGAGTATTGATCATTCTTGGTCCGTTCTCATCTTCAAATCCTTTCGCTCCTTCTACTGCATAACCAACACAATCTACCAGTCTAATATTTACATCTAGACCTTCCTCAACGGTTACATTCACTGCTTGATTCGGAATAAACTTTGGTTCAGTTGTCATAATAGTCTTTCCAGCTGCACTTTGCGGTAATTCATCTTGTGCCCTAACCTTCTCACTTTCATCTTCAATATTCGGAAGAACAACTAGCTCCATAAATTTCTTGATGAAAGTTGATTTTCCTGTTCGAACAGCTCCAACAATACCAAGGTATATATCGCCATTCGTACGTTTCGAAATATCTTTAAAAATGTCTACCTTTTTCAAACGATCCCCTCCCGATCACTACAATATTAAATGAACAAACTACGAATAATTGACATTACAATTCTATGATGTTGTCCTATCAAATTATGACTTAATATATGCAAAAGAATTAAAATAAATGATAAAGTTTCTTTAGACGAACCAGAATTATTCTAAGCCAATTACTAGATGTACGTATTAGGACAGTTCTAGGAGGCTCCCTACCTTACATTATTTAATTTAATAAGCTTTTAAAGGATGCATTTATTCGTAGCTCGGTAATTTCAAATAACATCAGGTATAGCAATAAAAAACCCCTGCAACAAATATATGCTGCAAGGGCGCGTATTTATGAAAATTTATTCCGTCATAAAAACAGGCTCATTATCTTTAACTGTATAAGGTAATGAGTACACGGGTAAGAAAGGGGTGTTTTCCGCTAATAGAAAGCGAATATCCTCTCCTTCTTTATAGCTACTGTTATACTCTTTTAAAGCGTTATTTAAATCTATCCGATAATCAATATAGATATTACCCTCCGTATCCATGACAATTGGTAATACAGCATCAGAATAAGGACTTTCTATTGTCGGTGGGGTCTCTAACCCTAATTTCTCATGATCAATAGTAAAGATGCCGTTTTCTACTACTTCTCCAAAAGGTGGATATAGATGTTTATCACGATATAGATTAATTTTCAGATTAATACTTCTCAGTGCATCGGTAATACGTAAGTCAATTAATTTAACTTCTGGATTGGTCTCTGGGTTAATAATGGCATATTGATATATTCCGCCATTCTCATAAGCATTACCTGGCACCTCGGCTAGGCTACCTTGTTCTTTTAGCTGATTAAAATCAATAATATATTTTTCAAAAATAGGAGTTTCGTTTGGCTTCGTTCGTATAGGTAGTAATCCATTCGTTTTCTCCTGATAATCATTTAATGCAGATTGAACCATATCAAGCTGTGCCTGGTTTGGGGTTTGATTCTTTTCTAGTTGGCTACTAGGATATAAACAACCGCTTAAAATCAATAATATTAGGAGCATCATTGCAATAATTTTATATGTATGATTCATACATTAACCTCCATTAGCTTATATTGTTGGCCCACTAAAGACGATATAAAGTATTATGATACCTCCTAAAATAAGGCAAACATATGCTAAAAACGATACAATTATGGATAAAAACCCTTTCAGTTTATGTCTTGCTAATACAATTAGGCCGATAGCTATAATTAAAAGCCCCATACCCGCTAAAGATATCCACATATTCATCATTGATTGTGACATTTTTTCACCTCTATATCTGTTTGTCCATTTACTGCAACCGTTATTATACCATACCGTACCAAATAGAGCATGCATAATAGGGGAATGGAAGTATGTTTTCGCATATAAAAAATCCAGGATAAAGAGGGGCCATCTTCATCCTGGCTTGACTAAATAATACCCACAGCAACTCTATCTATGAATGCTTGTGCGTTCTATTTTATGCGAGCTGACTCGAGGTTGTATCCTCACATGCCCAAGTCTCGTTACTTTTTAAATAACTGATTCAGCGAGTTAAGATCTCCAGGAACTTTATTATTCGTTATGGACTTAACAAGTTTATCTTCTTTTTCTCTCGAGATGGGTTTGTTCGCCATTTTCGCTAGTTGCCGAACGAGCCTTCGAACGGTTTTCTCATCCGAAAAATCGGCGTTTTTAACTGAATCAGCAACCTTGTAAATTTCACTTGGACTAATACCAGCACCTTGTTGAATTTTGTCAAAGGGATTGTTACTTTTATTGCTCACATGCTCGCCTCCTTGCTCTATACTTCAACATAGTATATGCAAGGGAATTTATCAGTGTGTTAGCGAGCGTAACGGTTCTTTAACAATGTCGCTAAATCATCCATTTCTTCTCGTTTATTTCGATTCATTAATTGCTCCACGACTTCTTTCGGCTTCTTCTGATGGTGGATAATTTCATAAATACCATGAGTAATCGGCATTTCTATATCCTCTTGCTCTGCGAATTGGTATGCTGCTTCCGCGGTACGAACGCCTTCCACTACCATACCCATTTGATCTAAAACCTCTTCTAAGCTTTTACCTTTTCCGAGGAGATTACCTGCTCTCCAGTTCCGACTATGAACACTTGTACAGGTTACAATAAGGTCGCCAACACCTGGTAATCCCAAAAAGCTTAAAGGATTAGCACCTAAATATGTTCCTAGCCTCGTAATCTCAGCAAGTCCTCTTGTAATTAATGCAGCCTTAGCATTATCTCCATACCCCAGTCCATCTGAAATACCAGCACCTAGCGCAATAATGTTTTTCAGGGCACCACCTAATTCGATGCCAATTACATCGTTACTTGTGTAAACGCGAAATACTTCATTAAAGAAAGTGTCTTGGGCAATTTTAGCTTGTTCTTCATTGATGGATGCAACTGTTACGGTTGTAGGCTGTCTAAGACCAACCTCTTCCGCATGGCTAGGCCCTGATAAAACAACAATATCCTCGTATTTCACTTTATCCATCTCTTCGTCGATCATCTGGGATACACGTTTTAGAGTACCCGGTTCAATCCCTTTTGTTGCATGAATTATGGTTGGGTTTCCTGTTAAAATAGAATTTAATTGTTGTGAAACCTCTCGTATAGCCTTCGTCGGTACAACTAACAAAATAACATCAGTATCTTGAATTGCTTCCTGCATATCAGCATAAGCTCTGATTCTCTCTGGGATCATAATTTCTAAATAATGTTCATTTTTATGCGTTGTGTTAATTTTATCTGCTTGTTCCTTACGGTGAGTCCATAACCTAACATCATGCCCATTATCAGCAAGAACGATACTCAATGCAGTACCCCAGCTACCTGCTCCTAAAACAGCTACTTTTTTCACCAAAAATCCCTCCCCCTAAGATCTTCTGCGAGCAATTATTTTTATCGGTGTTCCCTCAAAACCAAATGCATCACGGATTTTATTCTCCAAGAAACGTTGGTATGAAAAATGCATTAGCTCTGGATCGTTCACAAAGACGACAAATGCAGGTGGCTTAGCAGCGACTTGTGTTGCATACAATACCTTCAAGCGTTGTCCCCTAACCGTCGGTGTTGGATTCATTGCAATGGCATCCATAATGACATCATTTAATACATTTGTCGGAATTCGTTTCGCGTGATTTTCACTTGCTACTTGAACCATTGGTAGTAATGTATGGATACGTTTCTTCGTTTTAGCAGATAAAAATACGACTGGTGCATAGTCTAAGAATTGGAAATGAGCGCGAATTTTCTCCTCATATTCCTTCATTGTTTTCTCATCTGCTTCCACTGTATCCCATTTGTTTACTACAATTACAATTCCTCGACCAGCATCATGTGCATACCCAGCAATTTTTTTATCCTGTTCCCTAATACCCGTCTCAGCATCGATTAAAACGAGGACAACATCGGACCGTTCAATAGCTCTTAATGCACGTAATACACTATATTTTTCTGTTGATTCGTACACCTTCCCACGTTTTCTCATTCCGGCAGTGTCAATAATGACATAATCTTGTCCTTCTCGGTGTAAATGTGTATCTACCGCATCACGTGTGGTACCTTCTATAGCACTAACAATTACTCGTTCTTCATTCAGTAATGCATTGACTAAAGAAGATTTACCTACATTGGGTCTACCAATTAAACTAAAGTAGATAGTATCCTCATCTACCTCTTCTTGCTCAAATTGTGGAAAATGTCCAACCACTTCATCTAATAAATCTCCTAGTCCCAAACCATGGGCACCAGAAATAGGGAACGGTTCACCGAAGCCTAACGAATAGTACTCATAAATCTCATCACGCATTTCTGGATTATCTATTTTATTTACTGCTAGAACAACTGGTTTATTCGACTTGAATAAAAGCTTAGCCACTTCTTCATCAGCAGCAGTGATCCCTTCTTTGGCATTTACAATGAAAATAATGACATCAGCTTCGTCTATCGCAATTTCAGCTTGCTGACGCATTTGAATTAAAAGTGGTTCATCCCCAATTTCTATACCACCCGTATCAATAAGATTAAATTTCGTATTTAACCATTCCGCTTGTGAATAGATACGATCTCTTGTTACCCCTGGTATGTCTTCTACGATTGATATTCTTTCACCTACTAATCGGTTAAAAATAGTAGATTTTCCAACATTTGGTCTCCCTACTATGGCTACTACAGCTTTCCTCATTGAAAGGAACATCCTCTCTCTATGTAAAATACATTTTTTAGTTTATTTAAGTCTAGTGTTAAATTGGATTGATTTTTACTTATACTTTGCGTAATTACGTTTCTATGTAATACTATTCTAATCAACCTAACAAATAATACCACATATCATAACTTTATTCATTCTAGCAAAAGAAACTAATCTTAACAATATTTTAATGTTTTACAATGATAAAAACCTCATCACTTAATGCATGGGCGATCCCGTCTAGTATGGCCTCTAAATTGGCAGCTGTTTTTTGTAATTCATCAAAATCCTGACAATGAAAAATCGGTGCTCCTCCTGCCACCTTCTCATTATTAGTTGTAATGATAGCCAAAATTGCTTTTTCTATGACCATGCTAATGGACCTCCCTTTTGGTATTAGATTTTGAAGGCATTCGAATTGCCGTTTCCAATACAGGGACCGCACCGATTATTTGAATTGCTTTCTCAACATCTCTAATTTGCGGCAAAATGAAAACACCAATTCTACCATCATCTAAATCTCGCTTAATAAGTGGCACTAATGCCGGTGTTCCAGAATCACGAAACACACCTAACGAAACCGATACATCATGTAATATCGCTTGTCTTTGACCTAGATGGGCAATCGTATTCACCACATTTATATTTTTAGGCTTTAAAATAAAGCCCATACCATACTTAAGAATCTCCTTTTGCCTTTCCGGTAGACCTATATTCATAATATAGATATTATCTATATATAATCCAGCCCCTTCAAAGTGTGGTTCCACATGTTCAATTTGAACAAGATCTTTGATTGTACTTCCGCTTTGCATGATTTTACTAATAATGAAACAAATAATCGCACCAACAATAGCCGCATATATATTCCAAATTATATAAAATAACGTAGTAATAAAGGCTGTTAAAATAACTAAATAATTCCTGCTTTCAAATGAAATTGCGATCCCTTCTATATAAGCCTTTCCCCTTGAAACAAGCTCATGATCATCAATTTCACTTAGTGTATTCCGTTCCATGTTTCGTACCTCTCGAAATTGTGTAGCTGCAACAGTTAAAAACGTTACCGCAGTAAAATCCATCTCCATCATCGCTGGTACTGCAACTGCACCAAGAGATGCTGCAATAAACCCTAATGAAACATGGATAATTTTCCCATGTAAATATGTTGGATATTGACGGTAATCCGTACGAAGCATAATTACTCTAGTAATCGTACCTACTACTACACCTAAAACAATAGGCATCATATACTCATTCATTTTGCCACCTCAAATGTTGTTCGTTTTATGGAGTAATAAAAACAGTTTAGCTTTTCCTTGATGAATAGCTTCTATAAGCACAAGCAGGAATACCATAACAGAGAGTGTATCTAGAAATCGTAAGCTGCCAATAGCTTGTGTAATGGAATAATTATATAGTAGAACGCTATATAAAAACTCACCACTACAAATACCGATGACACTTATCACGAACCTAGCATAAAGTTTTTTTGTTAATAGCAATGCCAAGCATACACATAAAATAGGTATCATGATGATTCTTGGCATAAATAGCCATACTGGAGCATTTACTTCCCATATTAATAAACTTGTATACCCAATCATCATAGTAAATGCTGAAAAGAGGAGGATTCCTTTTCTATTTAATGTTGAAAGGAGGATAAAAGCTCCTAATATAAGGGTTAAATAGGACATAGATAACGCTATCGAATCAAAGGATAAATATAGATTGGAAAAACCGATAATCATTAATATCCACATCGCATAAATAGTCCGTATTTTATTCTTAGGAACTATAAAGGTAAAAATCACCCAAAAGAACCAACCAAACCAGTAAAAAAAGATACCATCCATCAATCATCACCCACCATTTTTAGTATTGCTTTGATGGGTTGTTTTTAAACAAGAAAGAGGATGTCTCCTATATTTGTTCAAAATAAGAAAGGAGGCTGGGACATAACCAGCCAAAAAAAGTGAAAAATGGTTCCAATCACTAAAAATAGATGATTGGAACCATTTTTCTTTGGATTATTTCTGTATTCATGTGTTTGAACTATGTTCATAGCGGTATATTTTCTTAGGTTTACCGCCATGAACGCAAATCCTAATTCATTTTTCACTTTCTCTTTTCCCCTTACGGAAAAACGGGTGAAACCCAAATTAGCCTTCAGAAAACCGAACACTGGTTCCACATCGATTTTACGTTTCCCATAAATCTCACCAGTCTTCTCGTCTGAAAGCTTTGTACGTACATATTCTTTTTGTGATTCCCACTTTTCATTGATGTAGATCTTTCGATTGTTCCCTTCTTTCGCTTTGGTGCACAGATGACGGAGTGGGCAACCTAAACAGTCTTCGCATTCATACACTTTAACTTCTCTTGTAAACCCATATCTGTCTTTTCGTTTGGAATAATAACGAAACGATACGTTGCGGCCATTCGGACATTGATAGAAGTCCTCTTCCTCGTTGTACTCCCAATTGTCCACATGAAAGGCGTTGTTTTTGTGCTTCTTTTTCTTCTCTTTTCGATATTGATTGTATGTAATGAGTGGAGTTCGATTTCGTTTTTGGATGATATCTTCATAATTCTGTTCACTGCCATATCCTGCATCCGCCACAATGTAATCTGGCAGTTTAAAAAAGGATTCTTCTATTGTATTAAGAAATGGAATCAAGGTTCGTGTATCGGTTGGATTTGGAAAGACATCGTAAGCGAGTGCATACTGACCCTCTGTAGCTAATTGTACATTGTAACCAGCTTTCCGTTGCCCGTTCTTCATATAATCATCTTTCATTCGCATAAATGTCGCATCTGGATCGGTTTTCGAATAACTATTCCGTTCCCCAAATAGCTCCATGTCGCTTTGGTATTTTTGTTTACGTGTGATAAAATCTATTAACTGCTTACGGGCCTGTTTGGGTAGTTTGCGCTCTGAACGGATTTTTTTACGTTCACTCCCAACCTCACAAGTTTCGATTTTTTCATCGTATTCTCCTATCTTTTCGTCTAACTTTTCCACTATCTCTTTCATTTCCTCAACGGAGAGCTCTTCCTCATTCTCGAGTTCCATAGCTGGGATAATTTCCTTTTCCAATAATTCATTATAAAGTTGATTGGACTTTTCTATTAACTTGTTACTATATTTTTCAACGGATTTGCGCCAGACAAAGGTAAACTTATTTGCGTTTGCCTCAATCTTCGTTCCATCAATAAAAATTGCTTCTTCCTCAATCAATTCTTTTTCTACGAGCTGGTTCCGAAATTGCACAAAGCATTCGCGCAAGAGATTTTCAATGAGTGGATTGGAACGAAAACGATTGATGGTGCGATAGCTTGGTTCATCACCTTGAGCCAACCACATCATACGAATACTGTCTCCTAGTAATGCTTCTATTTTACGACCAGAAAATGCAGATTGGGTATAGCCACACAAAATAATCTTCAACATCATACGAGGATGATAGGCAGGACGCCCTGTTTGACGTAGGAATTCATCGAAAGCTTCATCAGGTATGGATTCGACAAGATCATGGATCGCAAACGCAATATCATTTTCTTTTAATTTGATTTCCAAATCTAGCGGCAAAACTACTTGATTCATGTTATAATATTTAAACATAAGGATACCTCCGATAAAGTTATGGTGTGGTTACTTTAATTTTATCAAATGGTGTCCTTTTTGTGTGCAAATCAAAACCACCAGTGTGAACTGGTGGTTTGCTCTGCGGCTTGAAGCCTCTTTTACCGGCCTTGGCCTTAAAGGCCCACTGAATGGTTTTCCCTTACGCACCACATCCACGCACTGATTCTAAAGAATCTCTTATATCTTTCTATTTTTTTCTCCTGTGAATGGATCAAACTCTTCGAATAACGTTAATTGATCTGATATATAATCTTCTCGGAGCTGATTCCTAATATATTCTTCTATTTGCTTCTTATTTCGGCCCACTGTATCGACGTAGAAACCTCGACACCAGAATTTTCGATTGCCATATTTATATTTTAAATTTGCATGTCGGTCGAATATCATTAAACTGCTTTTTCCTTTTAAATATCCCATAAACTGAGATACACTCAGCTTTGGTGGGATACTTACTAACATATGGATATGATCTCGACATGCATTTGCCTCATGAATGGTTACACCTTTTCTCTCGCATAATTCTCTTATTATTTTTCCTATACTTTGTTTGTATTTTCCATATATAATTTGTCTTCTGTATTTTGGTGCAAACACGATGTGATACTTACAATTCCATGTTGTATGTGCTAAACTATTCTTGTCCTTCATTGGGACATGCCTCCTTCGTTTATTTGATGTAGTGGTCGGGAAACCAACTATATCTTATCACGAAGAGAGGCCTTTTTTAATTTTAATACCACGCTATAAGCTCTCCGGAACCCCCGGCATAGCCAGGGGTTTTCAAATGACACAAAAAAACAGGTACTATCCATTTTTTGGGATAGTACCTGTTTTTTAATACTGGGGTTTTGTCCCAGCCTCCTTATTTAACAACTATAATGCTATACGTTATGTGGGTTCCTTATGAGCACCGTATGGGTAAACAGGCTCATAGAAATTATCATTACATATTATTCCAGTTGAATGTTATTGCTTGAATTTATTTAATTTGTCTCCAATAAGGTCACCAAATTGGAAGCTAGATTGCTCTTCAACCTTTTCGTATTGTTTGTAGTCTTTTGCTTCTTCTTCAGCTTCTAATTCTCGAATACTTAATGACATTCTTTCTTCTGATTCATTAATATCTAGAACCTTCACCCTTACCTGCTGACCAACTTCTAATACCTCTTGTGGTGTTCCAATGTGGCGATTAGCAATCTGTGAAATGTGTACTAGACCTTCTACACTTGGAAGTACTTCGATAAATGCTCCAAAATTAACTAAGCGTTTAACCGTTCCTTCTACTACTTGACCTGGTTTAATTTTACTTTCAATATCTGCCCATGGACCAGGAAGAACTTTCTTTCTAGAAAGTGCAATACGTTCATTATCACGGTCAACGGAAAGTACTTCTACTTTTATTTTGTCCCCAACAGATACCACTTCTTCGGCACTGTTGACATGATCATGTGATAGTTGAGAAATATGTACTAACCCATCAATACCACCGATATCAACAAACACACCAAAATCAGTAATGCGTTGAACTGTTCCCTCTATCACTTGTCCAACCTCTAAAGATTGAATAATCTCGGACTTTTTATTTGCTAGTTCCTCTTCTACAACCGCACGGTGAGATAGGATAACACGGTTTTGTTCCTTATCTAACTCGACGATTTTCACCGTTAGAATACGATCTTGGTATTCGGAAAAGTCTTCTACATAATGTGCTTCTACTAATGAAGCAGGAATAAAGCCACGTATGCCAATATCAGCAACTAGGCCGCCTTTTACGACTTCTTTTACTTGGACTTCAAACACTTCTCCAGATTGGAATTTAGTTTCTAAGTCACCCCAAGCCAATTCTTGGTCTACAATTTTCTTAGAAAGCACTACTCCATCATCCTCTATTTTCTTAATAGATAATGATAGCGTATCGCCTTCCTTCACTACCTCATTAGGCGTCTCAATATGTAGATTAGACAATTCACTAATCGGAATAATACCCTCCGTTTTATAACCAATATCAACAAGAACATGTTTATCTTCAATCTTCACAACCGTTCCTGTTACCTTATCCCCTACTTGTAAATCTAAATTTTCTTCACTCATTCCAATTCCTCCTTAGCCAATACAACGATATAACAACATATTTTCAGAAAAAATCTTCCTTTTAATAACTTCTAATATTTGACTTTATTTGTCAAGCAAATATTACCTTTATGATAGTAGTTCGTATTTCCCAAGTTTATTATAGGACTTTATGGACCTCGAGTAAGATTTGATCCGCGACATCTTCAATAGATAGTGAGGTTGTATCTATTTCCACAGCATCTTCCGCTTTTATTAGTGGTGAAGCCTCGCGCTCCGAATCAATTAAATCTCGCTTCTCAATTTCTTTCTTTAATTGCTCCAAGTCAGATGGAAATCCTTTATTTATATTCTCTACATGTCTTCGTTTAGCCCGTTCCTCGACTGAGGCAATTAGGAAAATCTTAACCTCTGCATCTGGGATAACCTTCGTACCAATATCACGACCATCCATAACTACCCCACGCGCTTCTGCTAGTTGCTGTTGTCTCGCTACCATATCCTCTCGTACCTTCGGGTGCTGTGCAACATAGGACACATTATTCGTAACTTCATTTGTACGTATCTCTAATGTTACATCTCGATCATCAAGTAAAACTCGTTGACCTTCTTCACTCTGGACTAGTTTAATACTTGTTGTGTCAAGTATTTCCACTAGCTCCTGTTCATTATTTACATCAACAGAATTTTCTAGTGCCTTTAATGTTATTGCGCGATACATTGCACCTGTATCAATGTAAATATAAGATAATTTACTTGCAACAATTTTAGCTACTGTGCTTTTCCCGGCTGCCGCAGGACCGTCAATCGCTATCGCAATTTTTTTTGTCATTACATTATTCATTCCTCTCATTGTCAATCCCTATGCTAGCTATTGAATTTCTTTTTGTCTTGCTTCTCGTTGCTTTTCAAAACAGTAACGAACAATACTCTGTTTATCCTGTTCACTGAGAGCATGTAGTTTTATTGAGGCTATATTGGCAGTATGTTCTTGATGAATAATCCTTACAACCTCACCGGATAATTCAAGATATGAATACTCCCCAGAATGCATATGAAGAACCAAATATAATGTTACCTTCTCCTGTTCCATTATGCTAGTTCCTTTAGGTATAATGACAGATAACCCACCGCCACTAATATCTACTGTCACGGTTGTAAAAGGAGGAAAATTCTTTTCCATACTATGAACAGCAACATCAGTAGCCGCTTCTACTCTTACATATTGCCTTCTTTGGATTCGCTCTATTTGGTCTTTTTCAGGTATGACAAGTGCCAAAGTAGGTATTTTCCCCCTCTGTTTATCTATAACTTCTGTTTTAAATCGATAAACAGATTGGTCTTCCCCATTATACTCAGCATACATTATATCACCTATTTTAAATCCTGCATTCGTTCTTTTTGTTTGTATGTGAACTGGATAATCAACATATAGATAGTTACTATTTTTATCCACTATCTTACAACGATATTTCTCCGTAGAATTTGTTTTTATACTGAACGCCTCAATTGTTAAAAAAACCCCAATCTTCATGTTACTCCCCCACACATTATCTATTCAATAAAACAATAGCTCTCCATTTATTATCACAAAAAAATAAAAAAAGGGAAAGGACAAAAGCCTCTCCCGAACTAAATTCCTGCATAATTTATTTCTTTGCCATTTAATTTTTCTACTTTTTCTTCATGGCCATCTGTCGCATTTATAAAGATACGATACGTGTCATTACCTAAGAGACCAAGGAATTCATATACCAGTACCTCTTCGCCAAGATCATTCGTTATGACGGCTAGAAACTCTTCTTGTATATCTACATTTGGATTTACAAAATCTCGTGCTTCCTCATAGCTTAGCTTAGGATCTGAAATGTCTCTTTCATGGTGATTTAAGAAATAATTATTTGCAGTCAATCCAATTATATCTCCATTATCTAGTGCCACTTTAACCTCTATTGCATCTGCAAAAACCCGGACACCATCTTGATTATAAATAAAGGAGTATATACCTATGTTTTCATATTGACTACTATTAAACATTTCCATTCCTTCAAAATCATGATCTTGAATATATTTCTCAGCTATTTTAAACCCATCATTTAAGCTGATACTTTGTTTTCCAACTGGTCTATCGACAAGTAATGTAATAGGGTGGCCACCTTTTTGCGTTAAATCGAGGTATGCACTCTTATTTCCTTCAGAATATGACACACTATATAAGGCTACGTCTGCCCCATCTCCTGTTTCTGTTAAGTTTAAATCTCTTGTTTCTTTTATATTAAATAGATCCTTACTATATTGCAGTGCTTCCTGTTCACTAATTTGTTTACCTTGAATATTTTCATAGCTATGATTTTCTGAGGAGGTACCAGAAATAGCTGAATCGACATTTCCTTCTGAATATCCTTCAATTTTCTTTTCGACAGTTTTAAAACCATCGATAATCGTGTTATCTGCTTGTTCATCCTCTGTAGCTAAGGCTAATTGGACGTCCATCCAACGCAGATTGTTTTCCATCGCTGTATGTTGTACTTGACGAAGTTCATCCTTTATTTCTCCGGCTTGCGAATACAATTTCTCTAATGTTTCTAGCTCTTTATCCGATAATGGGTCTTTATCTAAATCTCGAATGGCAGTTCGGTACGTAAAATCTCCAATATTCGATAGAAATTCTTCCGTTTTATTAAAAGGCATTAACGTAAGTGGCAGCTGCCCAACATTGGATAATGAATCCGATGTCAGTCTCCAAATTTCCGCCAGCTGTGGTGATAATCGTTCTCTGGAGTTCATAGCAATTGCCGTACCAATCTTATCATGCAAAAGATCGATATTATAAGTCAGTTCATGGAATGCTCTTTGATACGTATTTTCTGCTTGTATTAAGATGGCATTTTTTTCTTGATGTTCCTTATAGCCCCATGCAGCAGTTCCTACAACTCCTACCGCTAGGACAACTATCGATATCCAACGCAACATATTTTACACCCCTATTTACAAAAGATATGCTTACCTATCCGCTTAATTTGTGGTCTACCCCAAATCCAACTCGATGTAGCCGTATCTGGGTTGAAGTAATAAATTGCTTCCCCTGTAGGGTCCCAACCATTGATAGCATCTAAAACTGCTTGTCTAGCTTTTTCATTAGGTGTTAACCAAATTTGTCCATCTGCTACTGCCGTAAAAGCTCTAGGTTCAAAAATAACCCCTGCAACAGTATTAGGAAACGTGGCACTCTCTACACGATTTAAAATTACTGCGGCAACAGCCACTTGCCCCTCATACGGCTCTCCTCTTGCCTCTCCATAAACAGCATTTGCCATTAAGCTGATATCATTTTGTGAAAAGCCTTGTGGTACATTAACAGCTGGTGTATCCGTTGTATCACCTGCGTTTGTATCACCGCCTGTATCACCTTCTGTATCACCTTCTGTTGGAGCTTGTTGCTCCGTACCACCTTGGTTTTGTGCTGGTTGTTTTGGCTGTGTTTTAGCAGTTCCACCACCATCAGCTTTTTTCTTTGGTTTTGTCTGTTTGGCAAGATCGGTGCCACCATAGTAAGTAAATTCATTTCCTTTAGCCAGTTGTTCATGAACCCATTTACCATCAAATTCTGATGCATCAACTAGCTTTTGCCTAGTCTTTAATCCTGCAAGACCATCAACATCTAATCCAAATTCCTTTTGAAAATTCCGTAACGCCCAGTATGTTTCCCAACCAAATACACCATCAATTTTGCCATTATAAAAACCAATATACTGAAGTCTTGCCTGAAGCTCAATGACATCATCACCAACTGCCCCTTTCTGTATGACCTGATTTGTAAAGGCTTCTACTTCTTTGGGGTTGTAAGTTTCTTGAAGTCCAAATGCAAATAGACATATAATAACTAAAAGGATGTATTTTCTCAATGTCATATTGATACCTCTCACTTTCATTTTTGTCTAGTAGTACCTATTTTCTGATGAAACTGCTAATTTATGCATACGAATCTAGATTTTAAATTTAACTAGGATAATGAGAAATAAAAAAAGAGACTATAAACAGTCCCTTTCTCTTCATCGTATTTAATTATTACGAGCTTGCTCTAGCTATTTTCACCCGATGTAAACCAAAGAACCAAAGTAGTATCATAAATGGAATGACATACAAGGCCCAGTTTTTCGTAACATATCCTAAAATAAAATTATATATTCCGTGTAAAGCGATTGGTATAATCAATGCTAAAATAATATTGACCGCTCGATTCACAGGGTACATCTTGGCTTTTCCAAAATAATAACCCATGATGACACCAAATAATGCATGGGAGGATACAGGAAACAACGCTCTAGTAAAAGCATACTCAATCCCATTTACTAGTAGATAAAGAATATTTTCAACTGTAGCAAATCCTAAGCTTATTGAAACAGCGTACACAATCCCATCGTAATGCGCACTAAATTGTGTATGCTGATAAATAATGTACATAAAAACAAACCATTTGAAAAATTCTTCCAAAAAAGCAACAACAAAAAAAGATTGTACAAATAAGTTACCGATTTGATCACTTTCAAACGCATATTGGAGAAACATGATTGGGAATACAAGTAAACCACCAAAAATGAACGTACGCAGAATCAGCGGGATCGGTTCTGTGATTTTATCTTTTAAATAAAAAAAAGACATTAAAGCAAGTGCAGGTGCAACCCCAGCAGATATAATTCCTAGCATTTGTACCTTCTCCTTCCAAACTATTTCAATCGTACCATGTTCCGAAACGATTGAAAATACATAATTTATGAGAAAAGTAGGTGTATCTTTTGAAAAAAATAATCATCCTTCACACCGGTGGCACTATTTCCATGCTTGAAAATAAAGAAACGGGTGAAGTAAATACGACAAACGAACATCCATTAACAAACGTCCCATACAAATTCAGTGATGATGTCATGATAGATGAGCATATTGTGTACTCTTTACCATCTCCACATATAACACCGAAGCATATGTTGGAATTAGCCAAAACAATCGAACAGTTTTTATTAGAATATGATGGGATTGTCGTTACCCACGGAACGGATACTTTAGAAGAAACCGCCTATTTATTAGAATTGGTATTAGATACAGAAAAGCCCGTAATCCTAACAGGAGCAATGAGATCCAGTAATGAGATTGGCTCTGATGCATTATACAATTTAATCAGTTCTGTTCGTGTTGTATTATCTCCTGCTGCCTATTCTAAAGGGGTATTAGTTGTCATGAACGATGAGATTCATAGTGCGAAGAATGTTACGAAAACATCGACCAGTAATATTGCAACCTTCCAAAGTCCACAATTTGGGCCAATTGGAATTATTACGAAAGAATCCATACTCTTTCATCATCAGCTAACATCAAGAACGGCTTACCCTGTAGAAAATATTTCAAAAAATGTTCCTTTGTTGAAGGCTTATGCGGGAATGGATAGTAACATTATTGAATTAGTATATAGTGGAAAGCCAGATGGATTAGTTATTGAGGGGCTTGGACAAGGGAATCTTCCTAAGGAGACAATCCCTGCCATTAAGCAGATTTTAGCAGACCAAATTCCAATTGTATTAGTTTCAAGAAGCTTTCGAGGTGCTGTACAACCTACCTATGCTTATGAAGGTGGAGGAAAACAATTGAAGGAAATGGGCGTAATTTTCACCAATGGATTAACTGGTCCAAAAGCGCGTTTGAAATTACTAATTGCATTAGAAAACACATCCGATATACAAGTCATACGTGATATTTTTGAAAAAGACTTTTAAGTGATTGATTGGGAAGGGTTGTCATCAACCTGTGACTACAGAAATTTGTTTTCACTAGCTACTAATATAGCGAGGTCCCCCACTTGTGGGAGTACCTCGCTATATTCTTTCTACTCAGTAGTTCATTACTACCAGAGGCTTTATTTCCATATTAGCTAAAAACAAGAACATGACAGAGATATCTTTCCTACTGACGATGCCTACACTTACTTAATTCCTGGCCAATCTTTTTATCTTGAGCATATAATCCTTCAAAACTATCGGCTATTCTCTAATTCCCACTGTTTAATCTCTTTACGTACCATTGGAGCCACTTCTTTCCCTAGTAATTCAATTGCATGCATCACATCTTTATGTGGCATAGAACCTACTGGTACATGTAACATAAACCGCGTAATTCCAACTTCTTTACGTAAGAGGATTATTTTTTCTGCAACAGTCTTTACATCTCCAACGTAAAGTGCTCCTTCTAACTGTCTAGCATGATCAAAGGTATTTTTAGTATAAGGTGCCCAGCCACGTTCCTTCGCTAACACATTCATTGCTTGTTCTGTAGGTGGAAAAAACTTATCCACTGCTTCCTCTACCGTATCCGCTACAAATCCATGGGAATGTGATGCGACAGTCAGTTGCGATGGATCATGGCCTGCTTGAGCTGCGGCACGATAGTATAAATCCACCAACGGGGCGAATTGTAATGGGCTGCCACCGATAATAGCAAGTGCAAGAGGAAGACCTAATATTCCAGCACGTATAACAGATTCAGGTGTTCCACCACTAGCAATCCATACTGGAATAGGCTCTTGAACTGATAGAGGGTATACACCACGATTATCGATGCTTGCCCTATGCTTTCCATTCCAAGATACAGATTCCGATTTTCTTATGTTTAACAATAGCTCTAATTTTTCATCGAATAATTCATTGTAATCCTTTAAATCATAACCAAATAAAGGAAAGGATTCGATAAATGAACCCCGCCCTGCCATTATCTCTGCTCTTCCATTAGAAATCGCATCAATTGTTGCAAAATCTTGAAACACCCGAACAGGATCTGCCGAGGATAATACGGTAACAGCACTAGTTAAACGTATGTTTTTCGTTTGGGAAGCAGCAGCCGCAAGTATTACCGCAGGAGCAGAGCTAGCATAATCTTTTCGATGATGCTCACCTACTCCATATACATCGAGACCTACCTCATCAGCCAACACAATTTCTTCTACGACTTCTCGTATTCTCTCTGCATGACTGATCACTTTTCCTGTATTCACATCAGGGGTTGTTTCCACAAATGACGTAAGACCTATTTCCATTCTATATGCTCATTTACCCTCTATTTCAAACGGGTTGCAATTTGTCTTGCTATTTTCTCACCATGAAAGCGCCCATTTTCAATAAAGATCTCATTATTGTTATTTCCAGCAGCTACAACCCCCGCTATAAATACACCCTCTACATTAGTTTCATACGTTTTTTCATCATATAACGGTTTTCCGTTTTCAGAATTAAATTTCACACCAATTTCTTTGATTAATTTCACATCAGGACGATATCCGGTCATTGCAAAAACAAAATCATTATCAATTCGATATTCCTTATCAAGTACTTTATAATAGACGGAATCATTCGTAATCTTCAAAACATCAGCTTGAAATACCATGTTAATTATATCTTTTCTTACAAGTGAATCGAAATCAGGAAGAATCCATGGTTTAATACTCTTAGAATACGTTTCTCCTCGATAGAGAACCGTAATATTCGCTCCTGCTTTATGAAGCTCCAGTGCAGCATCAACTGCTGAGTTCTTCCCACCAATGACAACCACATTCTTATTATAATATGGATGTCCTTCCTTGAAATAATGACTAACCTTTGGTAAGTTCTCCCCTGGAATATTCATATAATTCGGCTGATCGTAATAGCCTGTTGCAATGATAATTTGTTCTGCAACATATTCTAACGGCTTACCATGAAATGTCTCCGTAAAAACAGAGAAATAGTCTCCCTCATTCCTCAGTGATGTTACCGTTTCATACGTATTGATGCGTAATTTTTGTCTTTCTGCTACATTTCGGTAATACGCTAATGCTTGGTTTCTTCTTGGCTTTTGTTTCTCTGTTATAAACGGTATGTCACCTATTTCAAGCTTTTCACTAGAACTAAAAAACGTTTGATGTGTTGGATAGTTGTATATGGAATTGACAACGTTACCCTTTTCTATTATTAACGAATCTATACCTTGTTCTTTTAACGCAATGGCACTAGCGAGTCCACAAGGCCCTGCACCAATTATAATGACTTTTTCTTTTCTCATGTCTATTACCCCGCACTTCCTTTAGTCAAAATCAAAAAACTCTTATCCATACGATGATAAGAGCTTTTTTTTAATTCATGTTCTATCGATTATACCCAGCCTCGGAAACGAGATGCTTCCGCCATTTTTCTTACACCAACCATATAAGCAGCTAGTCGCATATCGATTCTTCTAGTTTCCGCTGTATTATAGATGGTGTTAAATGCTTTCGTCATAGTATGGTAAAGCTTTTCCTCTATTTCCTCTTCGGTCCAATAGAATCCTTGATTATTTTGTACCCATTCAAAGTATGAAACAGTAACTCCACCTGCAGATGCAAGAACGTCTGGAACGAGTAGAATACCCCTTTCCGTAAGAATTTTCGTCGCTTCCATCGTCGTTGGACCATTTGCTGCTTCGACAACAATTTTAGCCTTGATATTATGAGCATTTTCCTCAGTGATTTGGTTTTCTACTGCTGCTGGTACAAGGATATCGCATTCTCTTTCTAATAACTCTTTGTTCGAAATGGTATTATTAAATAATTTCGTTACGGTACCAAAGCTATCTCTGCGATCTAACAGATAATCAATATCTAACCCTTCTGGATCATATAGACCACCATATGCATCTGAAATACCAACAACTATGGCACCTGCATCATGTAAGAACTTAGATAAAAAGCTACCAGCATTTCCAAATCCTTGAACAATTACTTTAGCGCCTTTTACGTCAATATTGCGTTTCTTCGCTGCTTCATTAATACAGATTGTCACACCTTTTGCCGTAGCAGATTCTCTACCATGTGAACCGCCTAGAACAATTGGTTTTCCTGTAATAAACCCAGGGCTATTAAACTCATCAATTCTACTATATTCATCCATCATCCATGCCATGATTTGGGAATTAGTAAACACATCTGGAGCAGGAATATCTTTTGTAGGGCCAACGATTTGGCTGACCGCTCTTACATATCCACGACTCAACGCTTCTAACTCGCGGAATGACATTTCTCGAGGGTCACAAATAATACCGCCTTTACCACCACCATACGGTAAATCAACAATACCTGCTTTTAAACTCATCCATATTGATAATGCTTTCACTTCTCTTTCTGTTACGTTAGGATGGAATCTAATTCCTCCCTTTGTAGGTCCTACCGCATCATTATGTTGTGCACGATAACCAGTGAAGATTTTAGTTGAGCCATCATCCATACGAACAGGAATTCTAACTGTCATCATACGAAGTGGTTCTTTTAACAACTCATAAACTTCATCAGGGTAACCCAGTTTCTCCAGTGCATTTTTTACAACAGTTTGTGTTGAGTTCAGTACATCCAATTGCTTATTATTCTCTTTGGTAGAATCTGCTGCTTTTTCGGCTACCATGAATTTACCTCCTAAGGAACATATAAATATTAATAATAGCTATTCTCAGAGATTAGTATACACGTTAGTCACAAATATGCAATATAAAACCCCTCTTTTTCTCTTAAATTTTAATAAAAATGTAAACGTTTTCTTTTATATACTATTATACAATTTAAGTAAAGGTCTGCACAATCGTTTCTATAGCGTTGGAAGGGATAATAACCTTTCCATATTCTTTAAGCCTATAGGAAGTAACGATACTTGGATTAGAGAACTCTGACATTAGTGCAATAACATTTTCTTTATTATTACCACCTAGTTCGTTTCGTTTTAATAGCATATAATACCGATTTTCCATAAAAAACACTTGCCCTCCACTGACTGATAAGGAATGTAAATAGGAGGAAACCTGTATAATATTCTCGAAATCATCAAAGGAAAAAATTAATTCTTTGCTCTCGTCAAGTGTCACTTTCATTTCAATGAAATCCTCATCCCAATCTATATTATCGCGATTTTGCGTAACAATAACATGCATTCCCTGTGCCTGCATGATATACACTTGCACATATAACTTTCCTTCAAGCTCAAAACCAAGTTCTGAACTTGCTTCATACATCACATCTGTAAAGAGGTTCTGGATGCTTGTGGCATCTTGAAATAACTCCTCTTTGTTAAATCCCCGTTCTACCAAGTCATCAAACGTTAAAAATATTGTAAATTGACTGCTGGACACCCTTTCGATACGCACATAGCATCCTCCTCAAATGAACAAAATATCCCGCTTCTAAAACAAATGACCTTCATTCGGTCAAAAACGGCTAGATTCTTTTTATTATTATATGCTGTTAAACAAATTGTTGAACGATATACAAGTTAACTTTTAACTTCGGGCGATATGATCAAAAAGGCTTTAAAAAAATTCCAATCCATCCCCTAGAATAAACAGGATTACCAAAACCGCTAAAAGTAAAACAACTATTGCTAATCTAATAAATGGTTTTGTTATTTTGAAATGGGTTCTTTTTTTCTTAACTCCGTGAACTTCTTTTCTAGGGGGAAGATTTAATACACTCATATCATGAAAACTATCAGCGTCAAAATTAGACTGATTATTCTCAGGTTGTGCTAGATCTCCTTCTATCTGCTGTTGGTTTACTTCATTCAATATAGATCTTAATTCTTCTGCTTGATCATGATGATCTTTTTTCTTCGTTTCCACACTAATCCCCCCAAATTTTATAACGGATGATTAATCCCAATAAAAAATCAATGACAAAATGAGTTATTATCGATACCAATAAATTATTCGTAACCTCATACATATATCCAATGAATAAGCTTATCATTAAGACTGATAAGAGTAGTACCGGCTTCCTCAAGTATCGAACGTGTACTAACGCAAAAATAATACTTGCCGTCAAATATCCAAAAGTCGTTTGAATAACCCCGCGGAATAGCATTTCCTCGGAAACAGCAATAAGTAGTGTTAGAACAAATATCCTAGGAATAGAGAGGTTGGTAAAGATTCGTTTATTAATTCCGCCATCATCATAATAATTACTAGGCAGGGTGGATATTAAAACAAGATCTATAAGTACAATAATAATTCCCGGCATAATGCCGAAATAAACCATTTCATTCATGTTGAAATGGAATAAGCTTATCCAATCAGCTAAACTATCAAATAAGAAAAAGCTTAGCACAATGGAAATGAATAAAAATAACACTTGAGAATATACTACCGCTCTTCTTAATTGTTCATTTGTCAGTTGATCAGCCAGCTCAGCTTGTCTCATTTTATTCTCCTAGTAGTATACGTTTTAATTTCTTTTCCCATGATGAAATAGAAGGTTTATTTATTGTTTGCACAGGGGTGAAGCTTTGAATATTCATTCCACAATAACTACAACAAAACGTTTCAGGCTTTGTATAGCCATCCTGAAATTTTGCGTACAAATTTTTTCTAAGACATTCATTAGATTGAATCCAATTTAACATATCATATAATTTAGATTGTTTTAGTATAAATCGTTCGTCACGTATTTTTTTTACGTGTTGAAATGCTTCATCGATTTTACTTTGCTCATATTTTAAACCATTTTCTATGAACATGCCATTTTTTTCTAATTGGGAGGAAATAAACCGCCATTGAACCTCACTAATCTCCATCAAAGACTGCATTTCTTCTAATTCTTTTGGTAGGGACAGGTTCTCTTCGCGGTAAGATTTTATAATTCGGTATACCCGCATTAAGTCTTCATCTGAAGGTAATTCACTGTCTATCATTTGTTTAGGAAGAAATACATCCTGCCTACTATATAAAAGTACACTAATACTCTGCTCCCCATCTCTCCCAGCTCTACCAATCTCCTGAATATAAGATTCTATTTGACCAGGAAAATGATAATGAAAGACAAAGCGAATATTATTTTTATTTATCCCCATGCCAAATGCGCTTGTACAACAAATAATATCAATTTGATCGTTCATGAACTGTTGCTGTATCGCAATACGGTCCATTTGTTCCATACCACCATGATAAAAAGCCACTCGATGATTGGGAAGCTTTTCAGAAAGTAGAAGCGAAACACTTTCTGCTGCAGTCTTACTAGAAAAATATATAAGAGAAGGAACCTTTTTCTCCTTTAGCAGCAGGGTAATCACTTCAATCTTCTCTTCATTGTTTTGCACTTCCATAATAGAGAGTGCAATATTCGTTCTGTCCATCGGAAAAATATGCTTAACCATAGCAGGGCGATCTAATGAAGAAATAATATCTGCTTGAACCTCCCTTGTTGCTGTGGCACTTAATGCAAGGACTGGTGGTTCTCCTAAAACATGCAGAACTTGTCTTAATTTTTGATAATCCGGTCTAAATTCATGACCCCATTGGGAAATACAATGGGCTTCATCTACAACAAATAATGAGATAGTAAGTTTTTTCAAATAGAATTGTAGTTCTTTTTGCTGCAAAATTTCAGGAGAGACATAGATTAATTTGTATTGATGTAGATTTCGATATAATCTCTTCCTTTTTTCATAATCTAAAAAGCTATTAATTGCGATAGCATCTTTAAAATTTGTTGCCTTCAATTCTTTTACTTGATCCATCATCAATGAAATAAGTGGTGAAACGACAAGTGTAACACCTTCAAGAAGACGGGCTGGTAACTGGTAGCAAATGGATTTCCCCGTACCAGTAGGCAATATCCCTAATACATCATTTCCTTTCATGACATCTTCCACTATTTCCTTTTGGCCTGTTCTGAAGGCAGAGTAACCAAAGTACTGTTCTAGCTCTTTTTCTAATGACAATGTGTTAGACATGGAAATCTTCCTCCGGTAAAAGTTCCTTCAACCTAGTTAGGACTAGTCTAATTTGAAAATAATCAATGGAAGGACTACAATTTTCTTTAATAATCTTCAGCTTAAGTGTTTGATTGTTTTTTACTGCTTGCACAATTTGTACTTGCTCCTCCTGCGAAACAAACGATTGAATGTCAAAATCTGGGTCATACAAAGCAATCTCAACAATATGATCATAAATCGTGCTTAGCTTTAGATCTCTTTTTTGGGCGATGTCTTCCAGGCTAAAGTTATTCATATATAATTGATAGGTAAGATTCGCGGTATTCGTAATGAATTTATTCTCGTTTGGCTTATCAATTAATTGCAATAAAATAGGGTAGTTCTCTTGATTTCTATCCATAATCGTAAGGAATTTATGTGTTATTGCAATTAATATAATTTTCATATCGTCATGAGAAGATTGGTATTTTGCCGCTAACTGATCGATACTCATCCCATAGTGCTGATATCCACTTAATCGGTCCACAAATATAACTGCTTCTTTATTCGATAGTTGGCTTAAAACGTGATGTAGCTCATGATACAACTTCTCCGCCACCCGCTCTTTACCGTTGTGATGATAGAATTGTTTTACCCAATATGTAACACTCGGATTATCTATTATTGGGATAAACGAATAATGATTTGCTTGTAGATTAGAATACGTTTGAACTAATAAATAGAGTCTTTCTAAGAAGGAAATATCCTTCCCAGAAAGCATCAGCCCATTTAAATTGGTATATACAGATGAATCATAATACTCCTGCAAGAGCTCTTTAGCAGCTGATGAAATCATATAATAGTCATCTGGACCTTGCTCAATGATCCATCCTTTCTTCTTCATGTCACGAATAATTTGTATAAAATGCTGACGTGACAATGATGCATATATCCCATAATATTTTTCCAATTGAAAAATTCTGGCATCGTGAACAGATTGTATCGATTTCTTTCCCGTTATGAGATGATATATTCCAAATATGGATCGATTGGTTCTAATACGATCGATACAATCTAATAAAATTCCTTCAACATACATATTTTTTTAACTCCTCATTGGACTTAGTTCTATCATATCATTTATCGTTTAGTTGAATAATACTAATTTACATTTTAAAATAGAAAAAGTACTAGATATAACTGTATCGTGAGGGGTAACCATTGATGAGAGCTAAATATACCATAGTGGATAAAGAAACGTGTATTGCCTGCGGTTCCTGCGGGGTGGCTTGTCCATTACTTTTTGATTATGATGATGAAGGTCTAGCCTTTGTTACAATAGATGACAATACGGGAAACAAGGAAATACCTGAGGAATTAGAAGACGATGTATTGGATGCTTATGAAGGTTGTCCAAGTGACTCCATTAAAATAGCAGAACATCCTTTCCATAACAATCCACTTCGATATGAGAGATAATAGACGAACACCAACAAAGTAGGTTAGTTGGTGTTCAAATGTTTTTGTATATAGTTTTGGAAAATAAATGACACCGTCGGATAGAGTAGTAGCATGATGACAGCATTACCAATTGCATGATACGTATCGAACGGTAAACCGGCTATATAATAAGCCCAAAATCCATGTCCAGTAATTTGGTAGTTGGTCAACGAAACAATGAATCCGTATAAGTATCCACTAAATACAGCCAATATTAGAATGAGATAAAAAGGAATCTGTTTCATTGTTTTACCTAAGATACCGCTCATAACCCCAATAAGTCCCCAGGATAGGATTTGCCAAATCGTCCATAATCCAGTCCCAAGAACCATATTCGATAAAAAGGTAATTAAAAACGCCAATATAATACCAGCAACTGGCCCTAAAAAAATGCCACTTATAATAATAACTGAAGTTACGGGTTGAACATTTGGGATAGAACTTAACATAATTCGTCCAACTACAGCTAATGCTGCAAGAAAAGCTAATAGCGTTAATTTATAAATATTCAACGATCTCATTCCCAAGATTGATAATCGAAATTAACTACGTCCCCATCTTTCAGTTCCACTTCCCCTGCTCCTACCAGTGAACTTTCACCATTGATAGAAAACATCCAGGACATTGAATTTTCTTCATCATAATCTAGACCCTCAAGAGAGGTAATAAAGCCGTCTTGATCTTCAGCGTTAAAATTTTCCTTCATCACGTCTAATAGAATATCGCCTTCGTTGATTTCTACTTCTTTTTCTTCTAAAATCTCAGCTTCTTTATCCTTAGAAAGTACAATTTTAACAGTTGCTTCCTCTTGTTGTTCACTTGTTTCAGTAGTATTAGCTTGGTTTTCGTTTGGAGTTTGATTTTGAGTTGCATTATTAGAAGACTCATCATTGCCACAAGCTGCAAGAACTACTAATGCTACAAGTACTGTAAACAGTTTTAATAATAGTGATTTCATATTTTCCCCTCCACTTTAGTAATTTTAAAAATCAGGTAAATAAAAAAAAAGAGCTAACCCCGTAACTAGTTAACTCCTGCGACAGTCTATCGACCATAAAAAAGCATAAAAATACTGTTTTTATGTACTAGATTGTCTCAATTGTCCTATCCTCGGGATCATTGATACAGTTGATACTGGCAGGTCTACTGGCTTGTGACTACTTACCTACTTTAAGCCCTTCCCATAGAATAATCTACAGTGGTCATTGCTTATTTCGTCATCACTTACAGTTGCGAGGACAGCTCTAGCTTTTCACTAGATTCCCTTTTAAGTAACACATACACCAATATCAAATTCTTGTATTCAATTCTACTACATATAGTACCATACAACAGCTAAATTACAAGATTAAATATCTTCTTCCTTGGGAATCATGAAGTTAAATGTTGTTCCGATATCTAATTTACTTTTCACCGTAATGGTACCTCTATGTGATTTGACGATATTTTTGGCAATAGATAACCCTAGCCCGGTACCTTTAACATGCTTATTCCGAGTTCTCGATTTATCAGCCTTATAAAATCGTTCAAACACAAATGGCAAATCTTCTTCCGGTATTCCACTACCACTGTCTTCAACAGACACCGATAATCCACTATCATCATTTGTGACCGAAACCTTCACAAAGCCACCTTCACTCGTATGGCGAATCGCATTATCAATCAAATTTGTAAATACTTGTTCAATACGATCCGGATCAAAATAAGCCTGAGCTTCTTGTATATCTTTCGCTAAACTCATTTCAATTTGATTCTCGGCAGCAATTCCTTGGAACTTACGGAATATCCTTTCAATATAAGGCGTGATATCCACCTTTTCCTTTTTCAAGGTTAAGTGTCCTGCTTCCATACTAGCCATATCAAGTAATTCATTTACGAGACGACTCAACCGTAAGGATTCTTCATAGATAATTTGTGCGAGTTCATTTTTCTCTTCTTTCGTCTCGGCAATATCATCGACAATTGCTTCACTATATCCTTGCAACATCGAAATAGGGGTTCGCAATTCATGTGATACATTCGCGATAAAGTCTTTACGCAATTTATCTAACCTACGTTCCTCAGTCATATCGCGAATAACAGCTACTGCACCACGTATATAAGCTTGATCATATAAAGGTGTCATGATCATTACCCAGGTTCGGCCTTGTAATGTGATTTCTTCAATTACTTCCTTTTCCCCTTCAATGACTTGCTGTAACGTATCCAGCAATTCTTTTGGCAGCTTACGTGATTCGGTATTACTTTGTAGATTTTTTTCGAAATACCAGTCTTCTATAAACCGTTCCGCAGGCTGATTGGTAGCAATAATTTCCCCGCTACGGCTTAATGTAATCACACCATCTGCCATCGAATTAACAATACTAGATAATTGTTCTTTCTCCTGTCTTAACGCATTAATATGAAATTTTAATTGTCTTCCCATATGATTAAATGCCATCGCCAGTTCCCCAATTTCATCATGCGTCAAAATGGGAACCTTTGTATTAAATTCTCCTCTTGTTAAATCAAAGGCTGCCTCTCTCATTTTAATTAATGGTGATGTAATACGTGTTGATAAGAAAAAAGCAAATATCGTTGTAAGAATAATCGCGACAGCAGCAGCACCTAATATGATTTTGGTTGTTTCTGCTTTGGTACGGTCGACAATAGCTAATGATTGATATACTAGTATAACATCATCGGTGTTTGGAACAGTTTTTCCAACGAGCATAATGCCAGGCTCATCTTCTGAAACTTCAATTTCATCGTTGTTATTGTCATCATCCGCCATAATTCCATCTACATCGGATTGCTCGATAAGCCACTCATCCCGTAAACTGGACAAATGAATATCATCGGTTTCTGAACTCCAATAATCCCCTTCTGAAAATAAAATAATCACTTTACTTGATGGGTCTTTTACTCGTTCCGTTGTTTCATAAATTAATGATTTATCCTCGTGATTTTCCACCATAACCGAAACCTTCGTCGCGGTCTGTAATAATGCTTCTTCTGCTTCTTGAATATGAAAGTTCTCAAAGAACTCTAATAAAAATATCGTTAGTACAAATAATACAAAAGAAACTAGCAATAATATAGTTACTGCTAGTTTCCCCACTACACTACGCCAAAACATTATTCATCATCTACCTCAAATTTGTATCCAACTCCCCAAACCGTAACAATCATCTTAGCAGCTTTTTTGGATACTGTATTTAATTTCTCACGAAGACGTTTTACATGGGTATCGACAGTTCGTAGGTCACCAAAGAATTCATATTGCCAAACATCCTTTAACAGCTGTTCACGGTTAAATACCTTATCCGGTGATTTGGCTAGATAGCATAGTAATTCATACTCTTTCGGTGTCAGTGCAACCTCTTGTCCATCAGCTGTAACACGATGGGCATCATGGTCAATGGTTAAATGTGGAAATACTAATAAATCTTTTGTTGATGCATTCATTTCTTGATTTCCACCTGAACCGGTGCGACGTAGTAATGCTTTCACACGAAGTACTACCTCTCTAGGACTGAAAGGCTTCACAATATAATCATCGGTACCTACTTCAAACCCCTGGACGCGATTGGCTTCTTCACCCTTTGCTGTTAACATGATAACAGGTGTATTCTTTTCTTTTCTTAATTCTTGGCAAACTTCAATTCCATCCATCTCCGGCATCATAATATCTAATAGGATCACATCATAATCATTTTCTAATGCCAAGCTTAATCCTTCTGGGCCATTTTCCGCTTCTTCTACAATTAAATCTTCCCGTTCCAAATACATACGAATTAGGCGGCGGATTCTTTCTTCATCATCAACCACAAGTACTCTAGTACTATTATTCATGGAATGCTCCCCCTTACATACTATCTACCAACAGTATAAACTAAGCACATATAAATGTATAAGAAAACATGACATTTGTACGAAAAATGTCATGTTTTCAAGTTGATTTATGCGTATGAGTGTAAACCTGCTAATACAAGATTTACAACGATTAAGTTAAACATGATAATGCCAAATCCAATAACGGCTAACCATGCTGATTTTTCCCCGTGCCAACCACGAGAAAGTCTTAAATGTAAGTAAGCTGCATAGAAGAACCAGGTCACTAAGGCCCATACTTCTTTTGGATCCCAGCCCCAGAATCGTCCCCATGCAATCTCAGCCCAGATAGATGCGAAAATCAAACCACCTAATGTAAACACTGGGAAGCCAATAGCAACAGAACGATAATTAATTTCATCTACTAAGTCTGGTTTAACATTCTTCAGAAGTGGTTGAAGCAATGCACCAACACGTTTTCTAAATATTATGCGCACTAATCCATAAAGAATCGTACCTGCTATAAAGGACCATATTACCGTGTTAAACTTACTGCCTGCATCCGCACCGTGCATCCATGCAGGCGTCTCAAATAACGGATTCATCACATCTTCTGTAATCAGTACACCTTCATTAGGTGCTGCAATTGCTGGTAACGTATATTCCGTTGTGACGGTTTTTCCATTTAAAGGATATTCGAATGTTGCACTATAATTCATCGCATTAAACACAGACGAAACCACAATAAAACCAATAACTAAAAAGATTGTATAAAGCACTACCTCAAGTGATATAGTACGACCGGAACGCTTACTTTGGTCAATTCCATGAATTAAATAGATAAGCCCGGCAACAAAGCTAATAAATAAAATCCCTTGTCCTAAGGCGACTGTCGTTACATGGATATGCAACCAGTGGCTTTGTAATGATGGAACAAGTGGTGCAATTTCTGTAGGGAACATACTTGCGTAAGCAATGAATATTAACGCTATTGGTAAAGCAAATAAGCCTAAAATACTCAATTTGTACATAAAATAAATGATAATAAACGCTAACACTAAGCACATTCCTAAGAAAGTGACAAACTCAAACATATTACTTACCGGAGCATGACCAGACGCCATCCATCTCGTAATAAAATAGACTAGCTGTGCTAGAAAACCTAAAATCGTTAACGAAATTGCAAGCTTTCCAGCAAATCCCTGCTTTTTGTGATCAATATGTTTATCACGAATGGTTGCCCCAAAAAATAACGTTGCAACTAAGTACAAAATAAATGCTATAAAAAGCATTGTACTGCTCGTATTTAATAAACTCTCCATGAGTTTCCTCCTTGTACCTATTAATCTTCTTTTTGATCATTCACCATTTGAATAGAGGTACCGTCAATTGCCTTTTCAATATCTTTTTTCAGTCCAAACCAGTTCTTATTCGTATGGGCTGCTAATAGTATGCCATTTTGTTTAGGGTGAATCCATACTCGGCGATGCTGCCAGTACATGCCTTGAATAACCCCAATCATAAAGATAAGCGCTCCAATTATAAATAAAGGAATCGTATTATCTCGCTTAATACTTATGCCACTCTTACGATCAAAATCAATTGCATCAATGATGATGCGGTATTGATTTTCCCCAGTTGGATCAACAGAAGGTGCAAAAGTTCCGACTACATGTCCCATAGGCTCGAGATCAACTACTTTAGGGTCTATTCCAAGTTCTTCTACAGCCCCAATAACATCCCCTATAAAACTAGTCTCTGCTTCTTCACTTTCAGGTGGATATAAATTAAAGACAAATGCTGGGTTATTCGTTTCATTCGTTTCAGACTTAACACCATCACTGGTTAACTCAAAATCAGGATAAAATTCGGCTACTTCAACCGTAAATCCATTATCTAGTTCATAGTGGCTTTGTGGATGATACAAGTCAATAGTAAACTCACCTAACGCTTCTGCATCCGGATCGTTCATTTCATAGATTTTAAAGGTCATCTTTGAAAAAGCATTCAATTGATAGCCCTGTTGATAAAGTGTATAACCGCCAACCTTAGCTGGATTATTCATCGTAATGTTATAATCATCTACTTTAACAAGCTCTTCCTCAGCACCTAATACTTCTGCTTCTTCCGCATGATAAACGGTTGCATTTGTTTGGAAGTTACTAGGGATAATTCTCCCTTCTTGTTGAAGAGCATCTTTAAATCGTTCATCATTTTCATCATATGTATCCAGGACAAACTCATGATTCTCAATGTAATATTCACTATTCGTCCCTGGGATTACAACGGTTTCACCTTCACGGACCCACATATAATCCGATAGATAGAAAAAGGGGGTTGTCCGAAGCAGTGCAGCAACTAATATAATAATAAGACCGATATGATTGACATAAGGACCCCATCTAGAAAATCTACCTTTTTCAGCTACAATATGGCCATCTTCTTCCTTAATACGATAATGTTGCTTCTGTAACCGTTCTTTCACTATGTTTACATCTTCAGTTGATACTGTTTCTGTTTGACTATAAAAGCGTTGTCTATTTATAAATGATTCATGTCGCTTTGCTCGTTGTCTCTTAAGTGCTCGATACAACGGAACAAATCTGTCAATACTACAAATTACTAACGACACACCAATCAAAGCGATTAAAATTAAATACCACCAAGAGCTATATAAGTTATGAAATCCTAGTTGATAATAAATCTGCCCAAATATGCCGTACGTTTCAGGATAAAAAACTGCTGGATCCCGAGACACTGCATCAGCAGGAATATATTGTTCCAGAGGAAAAATTGTACCAATTCCAGACGCTATTAATGCCAAAACAATTAGCCAAACAGCAACTTTTACCGAGGAGAAGAAGTTCCAGATTTTATCAATGATAGTTTTGTTATATGTAGTAGATCGTCTTGCACTTCCCTCATAGCGCATATTCAGCAATTTCCGCTTATCATTACCATCAATATGTTGGTTCGCCTGAACAGGTTTACCACAGGCTTCACAAAGGACTGTTCCCTCTGGATTTACATGTCCACATTCACACTTAATATGATTCATAGATATCCCTCTTTTGTCTTATGATTCAGAAGGTTGAATTTGCTTTAAATACCCCTCTAATCGTTCAAGCGTAAGGGCACCCTCCACAACATCAACTATCTCACCCTCAGGACTAATAAAAAATGTACTAGGAATTGGACCTATTTTGTAAAGATCTCGTACCTGTCCTTTCGTGTCATGAGGTATAGGGAAAGTCAGGTTATGCTTCTCAGCAAATTTGTCTATTACAAATTCTGTTGCATCTAGACTAACCGCTATAATTTCTACTCCCTTTTCTTTGTATTCCGGATATAATGATTGCATATATGGCATCTCTGCTTCACAAGGCGCACACCATGTACCCCAGAAATTCAGCATAACCCCTTTGCCCGCATAATCACTTAGACGAACTGTTTCCATTTCATTATGATCATTGACTTGTTTTAATTGAAAGTCAGGGGCTTTATCGCCAGCTCTATAAACCGTCCTATCAGCTGTAATATTGGTCACGAGTGCATAGACTACCGCCAATAGGAGTAAAGCTAAAATGACAGAACGAAATATTAATCTATTTCTTCGCTTATTTTTTTTCTTCAATTTTGCTTGCTCAATACTCATAGTCAACACTCCCCGACCAATTATACCATTATTTGGACAATGAAATTATGTCTAATCTTCAACAATTTGTGTGGCTAGGTTAACCATTTGCTTTACTTCTTTAGGAGTTAATTTCCGGTACTCTCCTACACTTAACCCATCAAGAGTCAGTAACCCGTATTGTTCACGTTTCAGCTTCATAACAGGGTACCCTAATTGCTCCATCATACGACGGACATGTCGGTTTTTTCCTTCGCGTAACGTCAATTCCAGAATCATCGTATTTTTCTTCTTATCGGTAGACAGAATCCGGTAACGTATTGCTTTAAGTATTTCTCCTTTATCCCGTACACCCTTTCTTAGTCTACCTAGCTCTATTTTTGATGGAATCCCTTTAATTTTAGCAACATATACTTTCTCAACACCATGCTTTGGATGCATGACAAGATTGGCAAATTCCCCATCATTCGTTAAAAGAAGAATCCCCGATGTATCATAATCTAATCTACCGACCGGATAAATCCTTTCTTCAATCTCCGGGAAAAAGTCGGTTACAACCTTTCTACCTTTTTCATCCTTTACACTAGAAATAACACCTCTAGGTTTATAAAAAAGATAATAAACTGGAACTTCTTTCTCAAGTTGAACACCGTTTACTTCGATTTTGTCATCAGGACTCACCTTTGTACCTAGCTCTGTTATGACTTTATTATTCACCTTCACTTTTCCTTCTATAATTAGTTGCTCTGCTTTTCTTCTAGAGGTTACACCACTTTGTGCAATCACTTTTTGTAAACGTTCATATGTATTTGACATTTCATCACCAATTTCTATTCTTTTTTTAACATAATAATAGCGTTAACCATATGTTAACGCTATATAAATGATTTTATCCATAATGTGCATGATTAGAAAATCATCCAAACACCAAGGTAACAATAACAATCGCTGCTATTATACCAATTATATCGGCTAAAAGTCCAACTTTTAGGGCATAGCCCATCTTACGAATACCTACAGCACCAAAGTATACAGTTAGAATATATAAGGTTGTATCCGTGCTTCCCTGCATAGTAGATGCCAGTCTACCTATAAAGGAGTCCGGACCATGTGTTACAATTAATTCAGTTGTAACCCCGAGAGCGGCAGAGCCGGAGATTGGTTTAACTAATGCAAGTGGTACAATCTCTGGGGGAACACCAAAAAATAATAAAATCGGTGAAATCAAACCGATAATAGCATCTAGAGCACCCGAGCTTCTAAAGATAGCGATTGCTACAATCATCCCTACTAAAAAAGGAAGTAAAGAAAAGGCCATCTTAACCCCTTCTTTCCCTCCCTCGACGAATAACTCATAGGATGGTACCTTTTTCCAGGTAGCAACCAACAAGACGAGCATAATAAATAACGGGATAATCCATATACTTACCTGTGAAATAAATACCATATCACTTCTTCCTCCAAGTACTTCTATAATAAAATAGCCGATCAATCATAATAGCACTAGTAGTAGAGATTAAGGTTGCTAGTATCGTTGTCCCTACGATTTCCGTTGGGGAAATAGAATCATATTGCATTCTAATAGCAATAACGGTTGTAGGAATAAGTGTTAAGCTGGAAGTATTGATAGCTAAGAAGGTTATCATCGATCTGGACGCCTCATCCGAACCACTTAATTTTTTCATCTCTTCCATTGCTTTAATTCCCATAGGTGTAGCAGCATTACCAAGCCCGAATATATTAGCGGTAACATTGGAAAGTATGTAGCCTATTGCTGGATGATCCTTTGGAATCTCTGGAAAAAGCCTCACCACTATTGGTCTAAATAACTTTGCTAGTCCTTTCAAGATCCCTGCCTCTTCAGCAATCTTCATAATACCTAGCCAAAATACTAATACACTAATAAGACCGATTGATAACGTAACCGCTTCATTTGCACTTTCAAAAACGGCTTTATTAACTTCATCCATCGTTCCATTAAACATGGCATATAGAATGCCTATAATTGCTAAGAAAGCCCAGATTAAATTAACCATGTTATCCCATCCTAAATACTTGCTTAACTATCGAAATTACATTGGCAAAAAAGCTATTTTCATCATCTAGTTTTCCATCTTTAAAAATAGCAACCTCTAATATTGGTTCATCATGTAACGAGAATAATTGCTTCCCGACAATTTGCTCTGTGCCAAGTTCTTTCTCAAAAGGCAACCATTCCGAGCTTACTGCTTCCCTTTCCCCTTCTTTTAAAGGAAACAATGTATCATCATGAATATGGCCTTCGATTCTTTTTTCAGGTCCTATTTGAAGATCAATCATTCCTTTTTCCCCAATAGATTCCATTTTATAGTTCTCATACCCCCATTCAAACATGTTGATATGATCTCGCCAATCATCTGGAGCGTTTAACGTAACAGCAATTAAGTCCATTCCATCCTTCGATGCAGTGGATACTAATGTTCTACCTGTTTGTTTCGTAAAGCCTGTCTTTCCACCGGTACAATATTTATAGAAAACGGTTAATAATTTATTTTTATTTTTCCAGCTATATTCTCTATTATCGGACTTATAAAATTTAGCACCAGTTATTTCTTGGAATGTTTCATTCTCCATGGCATAGCGCATTAGTAATGCCATGTCATAAGCAGAGGAATAATGGGTTTCAGAATCCAGTCCATGTGGATTATCGAAATGCGTATTTGTCATTCCTAGCCACTGGGCTTTTTCATTCATAAGATAGACAAAGCCTTCTTCACTACCACCAACATGCTCAGCAATTGTAACCGCAGCATCATTCCCAGACCGTAACATTAATCCATATACTAAATCCTCCAATTTCATTTTCTCGCCTTCCTTTAAGTAAATGGAGGATCCTTCCGTATAAACTGCTTTCTTACTGGCTTTTGCCATTTCATTCATTTTTCCTGATTCAATGGCAATTATTGCTGTCATGATTTTCGTTATACTGGCGATATTTTGTTTTTCATGTGCTTTCTTTTCAAACAATATTCGGCCGGTCGACTGTTCAATTAAGACGGCATTATTCGCAGACACACCCGGCTCAGCATGTCCAATAATCGGAAATGAAAATGTAAAGAGAATGATCGTTAACACTATCATTGCAATAAAACGCATAGTTTGTCCCCCCAGAATCATGTCTATACATTTTATGCGAAAGCTGCTTTGATATGATTAAAAATGTACAACCTCTGAGCATAATTTCTAACCATACTAAATATAGAAGGAGTTAGTCTTAGTCTTCACTTATGGTAAAAGATAAAAAACCTGAACAAATTCTTTGAATTCGAATCTGTTCAGGTTTTTTACATGAGGTATTTACTTTCTGGAGCTAAGATTGTGGAATTGTTCACCTTATGTACAAGTTTTACTACATTCTAATTATTATTGGCTTCTTCTAAATCATTAAATCGATCAAAGAATAAATCTGCCTCATCCTCGAATTCTTCCGGATCAAAGTTGTCTGGTAATGGTGGCAGCTCTTCTAATGAGGTTAATCCGAAGTAGGTTAGAAAATCTTTACTCGTACCAAATAAGGTGGGTCTACCGATTCCCTCTTTTCTACCTACCTCTTCAATTAACGATCTTGCTAGTAAGGTTTGCACTGGACGATCACTTTTCACCCCACGTATCTCATCAATTTCTGACCGCGTAATTGGTTGGCGATAGGCAATAATCGCAAGTGTTTCTAAAGCAGCCTGAGACATTCTACTAGATTGAGGAGCTTCTACCAATCTTTTGTAATACTCACTATGCTCTGGTTTTGTCGTTAAATGGTACACATGATGTGATTCCATTATCATAATACCTCTGCTCGCATGTTCATAATCATATTTTAACTCTTCGATTAAGTGTTCTACAGCTTTTTCGGAGATTTGCATAATCTTAGCCAATTCTTTTATCGTAATTCCTTCATCTCCACTTGCAAATAGTAACCCTTCTAGAATTGCTTTTACATTTTTCATCTTATATTTCATCCCCTGCATAGTATACATATAATGGTTCAAAATGCTGTGTTTGTTTACACGTTACTTGATTAATTTTCATTAATTCTAACAAGGCCATAAACGTAACAACTATATGGGATTTGGTACGTACAGTAAATAATTCATCAAACGTAATTCCACTTCTTGCTTTCTTCTTTACTATATCCAATACTTCTTCCATCCGTTGTTCAATTGGTATTTCTGCCTTTTGAATACGCGTATCTAGTGGCTCTTTCCACTTCTTTCTTTCTAGCATTCTACCTAATGCACCTAGCATATCATAAATCGAGATTTCACCTTGAACGACTGTTTTCTCGATATTTAAATTGTCGAATATAACGGGAGGTCGCGTATAGGTTTGATGTGCTTCTAGTTCCTTTTCTTTGAACGTTTCCGCAGCCTCTTTGTACTTCCTGTATTCGATTAATCGTTGCATTAATTCTTCTCTAGGGTCTTCCATATACTCTTCTTCAGTCTCTTCAATCTCAGGCTTAGGAAGAAGCATTTGGCTCTTAATTGCTAGAAGCGTTGCTGCCATTACTAAATATTCGCTTGCGATATTTAGCTCTAAATGCTGCATCGTATGTATGTAATTCATATACTGTTCCGTGATTTGGGCAACTGGAATGTCATAAATATCGATCTCGTATTGATTAATTAAATGTAGCAGTAAATCAAGCGGACCTTCAAATGTATCTAATTTCACCTGATAAGCTTGATTCATAAATGTCGCCCTTTCTAAATTTAGTTCCAAGACATTAAGATTTATTTTACTAAAACTCGTTTCAAATGCCTATACACAGGATTGGGTATCTACATAAGTTATTAACGTAAGATAAATGTTACCCAAAAAACATTTATTCATGATTAAAAAAAGGAGGAATTTTAAATGGGTGCAGGATACAATTATGGCGGAGGCTTTGCTTTAATCGTAGTATTATTCATTCTTTTAATTATTGTTGGTGCTGCTTGGTTCTAAGATAAGCTACGATTAGCTTCGTCAACATTAACTAATACTCCTAACAAAAATCAGCCCTATACATGTGTAGGGCTGGTTTTTTTAGAAAAACTCACATTTACTTTGTCGAATATACCTGCTATTCTTATGTAGGCTAAAAGCAATATCCTACTTCCCGTTCTATCAGAAAAACATTATATTCTATAAGTGTTTCCTAGTTATTAGGGTTCTTCTCTTGCTCCATACAACGATCGTAATATACACGTATTTGATCTACTGAACTTACTTGGTGTGAGGAACCATATAGCTTCCTTGCTTCCTGAATCATCTTTTTACCAATACCAACATTTCTGTGTGAAGGATTTACGGAAATATGTTGAATAATTGCTTGTTCACCGTCAACTCGTAATCCGATTGCACCGACAATATCGTCATCTTCTTTCCAAAGATAAAGATGCCAACCTGGATTGGTCTCATACTCTTTTATAGTTTGTTGCAACTTCTTTACATCTTTTTCTTCAGGCATAAAAGACAATAAACCCATTGCAATCTTTTCCGAATTTTTTTTATAGCGATTTAACATAGATACCCCTCACTATGTAATATAACATGTAATCTAATTACTTTAATTAAATTGGAGTTCGTTATATATATTGACCTATTAATCTATATTTGTCAATTATTGTTCTAAAATACAAATATATACCAATAAGCAAATCCCCAGATAATACCCAGCACAAGTAACACCACAAATAGAAGGATATTTTTCTTGCGTTGATTCAAATAACTCATCCCTTATCATTATTGACAATTTTTATTAATTAATATACATTTTTTTGAAATATGGCCCTCACCATGATTAATCCGTCTGATTCTTGTTTCCCTATTTTATATGGAATAGCGTTCATCACAAACAACCAACCATTATATAGCATAAACAAGAGTAAATATGTATTTGGTACGCTTTGATAAAGGAGGTAACAGATGAATACAATTATTGCATTAAGAAGTGGCCCCAATAACGTAATGTAAAAAACTTCAATGTTGCTATACGGTTTTACTCGTTTACTTCCTGTGTATCCGGAACTAAAAAACAGTTTACCTATCTGCAACTCCATATTAAAAAACACCAATCTAAAAAGCTTTTTTCCTCTACCTATTACCAGCGTAATCTCATCTGCTTTTGCAAGCTTGGCACCTAACAGATGTCCAATCTCATGGACAAAATTACTGAGTGGTGCCACGACCAAAATAAGGAAAATTAACAATAAAGCTGTATTCATCTATACCGTCCTAAAATGTTTTATTCAGAAAAAACTTTAACTTCTTTCATTACATCGCCATTACGCATAGCCTTCGCATGTTCAATACCAGATGTAACCTTACCAAAAACCGTATGCACACCATTAAGATGTGGTTGTGGCTCATGTACAATAAAGAATTGAGAACTTCCTGTGTCTCTGCCAGCATGTGCCATAGAAAGTGAGCCTTCTTCATGCTTATGTGGGTTATTATCTGTTTCACATTTAATCGTATATCCAGCGCCACCAGTACCGTTACCGATAGGGCATCCACCTTGGCTTACAAAGCCTGGGATTACACGGTGAAATGTTAAACCATCATAGAAGTTTTCATTTGCTAATTTTTCAAAGTTAGCTACTGTTCCTGGTGCTTCATTTGGGTATAATTCAAATTCAATTTTATTTCCATTTTCCATTAAAATATAGCCTTTTTTAGACATCTATTCCATCTCCATTCATTTCGAAAACTATTATTACTTCATCATAATACCATTTCTATACGTTAAATTAAAGTTTTGACTTGGTTTAGGACCCAGTAACTTAAACTAAGTAAACTAGTTGTTGTTTTCTATTAACCCGATATAATCATGATTCATAAGAAAGGTCATGACTAATAATGTCCTCATATGTCTCTCTTTTAATAACTAATTTATCTTGACCATTTTCCACAAATACTACCGCTGCACGTTGGATTCGATTGTAATTACTTGCCATCGAGTAGCCATATGCTCCAGTTGATAGAATAGCTAATATATCTCCACTATTAACTTTAGGAATGGGTAGATCCCAAATTAGCATATCCCCTGATTCACAGCATTTTCCTGCGACAGAAACCACCGTATCGTTGGCGTCATTTGCCCGATTAGCTAGTAATCCATGGTATTTCGCTTGGTATAGTGCTGGGCGAATATTATCTGTCATTCCACCGTCCACTGAAATATAATCACGAACACCAGGTATGTGCTTCTGAGAACCGACGGTATATAATGTGATTCCCGCATCGCCTACAATAGATCGACCAGGTTCAATCCAAATTTCTGGTAATGGGATATTTAGTTGTTCACTATGCTCCTTCACTGTTTCAACTAGCTTCTCAACATAATGGTGGAGTGGAATTGGTTGATCCTCTTCTGTATAGCGAATACCAAATCCCCCGCCTAAGTTAAGCACCTTCGGAATAAACCCATAAGAATCTTTCCATTCTGCTAGTTTATTAAATAGGGTATTTGTTGCTGTAACAAATCTTTCTGTATCAAATATTTGTGAACCGATGTGACAATGTAGCCCTTTAAAATTCACATGTGGATTATCAAGTAATAAATGAAATGCTTGATCAGCTTGTCCATTATGTAGATCAAATCCAAACTTAGAATCTTCATTACCTGTCATAATATATTGATGTGTTTTAGACTTAATTCCTGGTGTTACACGTATAATTACGTCCATTTTCTTATTATGGTGCTTCAGTATGCTCGTTAATAATTCGATCTCAAAGAAGTTGTCCACCACCACACAACCAATATGATTCTCAACAGCCATTTCTAATTCACGGGAACTTTTATTATTACCGTGTAAATGTATCTTTTCTGGGTTAATTCCAGCTTGTAATGCTGTATAAAGCTCCCCCTCAGAAACAACATCTACTGATAGTCCCTCTTGTTTAATTACCTGTAAAATTGCAATAGAAGAGAAGGCTTTACTTGCATACGCCACTTGTGCACGTACCCCTAATTGTTTAAACGTATCAACAAATGATCTACAACGATCCCGTATCACTTCAACATCATAAACATACAGTGGTGTACCGTATTTATTGGCTAACTCCACCGAGTCTACCCCACCAATTTCTAAATGACCCAGACTATTTATCTGATATGGATATTGATCCATGAACATTTCCCATCACCTATTCATCTTTATTTGTTTGATAAGTAAAAATACTTATAAAAAATTTATCATAACCAGTCAAAAAACAAAAGGAATAAAATCCATTCACAGTAGCGAATCGTTTTATTCCTTACTCTAATTACTTATCAACTGGTTGTCGATATATATTTTTCGGATGGACAATACTAGGTCTTGTATTGGCAAAAGGCGTTGGAAACCTTAATATTGTTGTAAGCATTGCTTTTGGATTGAATGGAAGCAATGGCCAAAGATATGGCGTTCGCATAGATCGTAAGCTCGCTAGGAACAGGATGAACAATGTTGTTCCGATTACATAGCCATATAATCCAAAGATTGCAGTAACCAGTAATAAGACGACTGTTGCTACCTTATTGGCAACACTTAATTCATAACTTGGTGTTACATATGATCCAATAGCACTAAGCGATATATAGAGAATAACCTCAGGACTTAACAGCCCTACATCAATAGCAATCTGACCAATTAATACAGCAGCGATTAATCCCATCGCGGTAGACAGGGCAGTTGGCGTGTGAATGGCAGCCATCCGTAAAAACTCTATTCCAATTACTCCTAAAATAAGCTGTATGACAATTGGTATATTTCCATCCTCATTTGGTCCAATAAAGGAGAGCTCTCCTGGTAGAAGCGTTGGATCAAGTACAAATAATAACCATGTCGGTACTAGAAAAATGGACAAAAAAATCGCTAAAAATCGAAGCCATCTAATACAAGAACCAATAAGTGGCGCCTGACGATGTTCCTCGGCATGCTGTGAATGATGAAAGAATGTGGTCGGTACAATGATCACACTCGGGGAAGTATCCACGATAATGATAACATGCCCTTCTAACAGATGGTTTGCCGCTACGTCTGGGCGTTCTGTGAAGCGGACTAATGGATAAGGATTCCATCTCCGTTCGACTATATACTCTTCTAATGATTTCTCAGCCATCGTGATCCCATCTATATCGATTTTTTCAATTTTCTCCCTTATTAAATCAACTAATCCATCATCTGCAATGTCTTTAATATAAGATAAGCAAACATCCGTTTTGGATCTTTCTCCTACCTTTAACATTTCATTTCGCAGTCGCTCGTCTCGTATTCTTCTTCTCGTTAAAGCTGTGTTTTCGATGATATTTTCCGTAAAGCCATCACGAGAACCTCGGATAACCCTTTCCGTGTCTGGTTCTTCCGGCGAGCGGCCAGGATAGTTACGAACATCAATTGCATATCCGTAACGCTCCCCATTTATTAAAACAACGATTAACCCGGAAAGAACCTGGTCTACCACTTCATCCATCGTTTTAATTTCGGAAACTTGTTGATGAAGCAAGCGATTTTTAATAATCTCGGCTATTTTCCTCCGTTCTCTTTCCGTTTCATTTAAATGGAGTAGTTCTTCAATTAGGTCTTGTATGATCATACTGTCGATTAAACCAGTAACATAGTACAATTGAATTTCTGTTTTTAACACGGTTATTTCTCGAAACCCTACATCAAAAGAAGTCCCTACTCCAACTCTCTCTTTCATGTACCGATTGTTTTCTTTAATATTTGCTGAAACCGGTTGTTGACTCAATTGTAATCCTCCAATCTTATCTAACTAAGATTATCCACTGAAATAAGGAACCCACTATTTTTCCTAATACAACAGCCATCATGAGGGTAATAATTTTCTTATCCAGCCCTATGCGCTTAGATAATAATGGAAAAACATTCAAAACTTCTGTCAATGCAGCTGCAAGCATACCGTTAAAAACGCCATGGAATGCCCCCCATATAACGAGCAAAATAACTGGATGGCTCCACGATATAGTAGCAAACGATAAATAAGTCCCAAACAAAGTTCCTAATATGACACAACCTGTATATACCTTTACTAGATGTAATGTTTTCGTAAGCTGAATTAATCTGGGAATAATACCTAGTACGGTTAGAAAAGCCACGAACCCACACCCAACAGCAAGTCCACTTGAAAAGCCAATCATGACCTCCATTGCATTAATGAGGATACTTTGGGTCATTTAATCTGTTCTCATGGTAATTGACATAATCATCAAGTGACTGCTGATATTTATAGATTTCTACCTCTAATGGGCTTGGCTCTTCATTAAAGCGCTTCTTAAACCAGTGATTAAAAAATAAAATCATCCCAATACCTAAACCAAATGAGTAAGGAATCTGAATCCATAATGGAAATTCATTCTCCTCTCCTGTTAATAAATAATGTAATTTCTGCTGGACTGCCTGCATGCTTACATCATAATGAAAATTAATGATGGTCATGGCAGTTCCAATAAAAAGTAGCAGCCATACGAAACAAACGATTACCATATTGGGATTCTTTTTATATTTACTGATGCGAATGATGGTCTGTTCTGGACCAATTAATTGAATCTCTAAATTAGGATAGTTTTCCGTTAAATGCTTTATAATCAAAAAACTATCGATAATGACAATTTCCTTATCTTTTTCTGTAACTCGATATATCCTTAATTCTTGTAATTTTTCAATGGCTTCATGTGAATTTGAGGATATATATGCTACATCTTTTAGCTTTAATTCAATCGGATTCTTTATTTCTAATTTCTTTTTCATTCGTAAATAAACAATTCCATCCATATTCTTCACCTCTGGGGAATCATTGAAGATACAAGTTAGTATTTGTTTAAACATGAAATATTATTAAATGGAAGTACAAATAGCTGGAGAATACCTCATAAAACTGTACAAATGTTTTAACACTAGTTTCTCCATTCCTTAAATAATAAGCAAAAAGCTGCAAGGGGTATTACCCCTCACAGCTTTTAAGGATCGATTTTACTTTTCATTTCAAACAGTATTTTCTTTTCCAGTCTCGAAACTTGGACTTGCGATATGCCAAGCCTTTCGGCAACCTCTGATTGGGTCTTGTCCTTATAATATCTTAGGTAAAGGATTAATCGTTCTCGTTCACTTAGTCCGCGTATTGCTTCTTCTAACGATAATTTATCGAACCAATTGGAGTCTTGGTCAGCTATTTGATCTAATAAGGTGATCGGGTCACCGTCGTTTTCAAAAACAGTTTCATGTATGGAATGAGGTGACTTCGCAGCCTCTTGGGCATGAACAACTTCCTCAGGAGAAATATCTAATGCCTCAGCAATTTCGTTGATTGTTGGTGATCTTCCTAGCTGCTTTGTAAGTTCATCTTTTTTCTTACGGATTTTATTACCAATCTCCTTTAATGAACGACTTACCTTCACACTACCATCATCACGAAGGAAACGTTGAATTTCACCGATAATCATTGGTACAGCATAAGTTGAAAAACGCACATCATAGGAAAGATCAAACTTATCAATCGATTTAATCAATCCAATACTTCCAATTTGAAATAGATCGTCCGGATCGTATCCTCTATTCATGAAACGTTGAACAACGGACCATACTAATCGGATATTTTTTTCAACCAAATAATCACGAGCTTCTTTGTCACCCTGTTGACTTTTCAGAATATACGCTTTGACTTGTTCATCCGTTAATGCTTCATTCCGTTTATCCTGCTTTACATTAACCATAGGCATACATCCTTAATTATAAACCGTTTTACTTTTCGTTAACTGCTTTCTCATATGAACAGTGGTACCTTCACCTTGCTTGGATATAACTTCAACAGAATCCATAAAGTTCTCGATAATAGTAAAACCCATACCGGAACGTTCTAGCTCCGGCTTTGATGTATACAATGGTTGCCTTGCTTCATCGACATCATCAATTCCAATACCATAGTCGCGTATCGTTAACTCTATTTCACCATCATCATATAGCTTACACGAAATGGCTACTTTATGATTAGGATCGTTATTATATCCATGGATAATCGCATTCGTCACGGCTTCAGAGACTACCGTTTTAATTTCAGTTAATTCCTCCATTGTGGGATCGAGCTGAGCCACAAAAGCAGCAACGGTCACCCGGGCAAACGATTCATTTTGGCTAACACTAGAAAATTCTACATGCATTTCATTACTCATGAAGCCACCCCCAACGTTTCTAACGCAAACATCTCATTCTCCTCTAAACGAATAATTTTGAACATACCAGACATTTCAAACAAACGTTTGATAGAATACGGTATCGAGCAAACAACCATTTGCCCTCCTAATTGCAGTACTTCCTTATATCTACCTAGAATAACACCTAGTCCAGAGCTATCCATAAAGCTTACTTGTTCAAGATTTAAAATTACATGCTTAACCGGGTTATGGTAAAGCATGTCCTTCCATTGATCACGTAGGCCCTCTGCTTCATGATGATCCAATTCGCCAGCTAAGCGAACAATAAGCACATCTTCTTTTACCTCAAATGTATAATCTAGACCCATTTTAATCCTCCTTACATTCCTTATGTAAGTACACATTCGTTGTGAAATGGGTAAATTCCTTCCTTGTAGACAAAAGAAGAAATATTTCTCCTAAACTAGAAGTAATTAGTCATATTTCGACAGCTTCTGAATGGAGCGTTTAAACAAGGTAAATAATGACGCCTTCTCAACATCCTCGTCAACAACTAGAGGTGTTTCAGAGATGACCATTTCACCATTCTTAACTTGAAGCGTACCTACCTTATCGCCTTTCTTTAAAGGTAATGTAATGGCATCAAGCTTAACAGACGTAGATAATCCTTCTACAGATTCTCCTTTTTTAAATAAGGTGCTAATGGATTGTGAAGCCACAACCGGAGTATTTCTATTCTCTGCTTTAAACAAATTTAGCTTTGTAATAGGTTCTCCCTTTTCAAAGAGCTTTTTCGTTTCATATGTGTTAAATGCATAATCTAACATCTTCGATACGGTTGCATTTCTTTCTTTTGGAGTCCCGGCCCCCATGACAACAGCAATCACCCGCATGTCACCTTTTTTCGCCGTAGCGGTTAAGCAGTACTTTGCTTCATTGGTAAAGCCCGTTTTTAATCCGTCAACACCAGGATAAAAGCGAACCAGCTTATTCGTATTTACAAGCCAGAACTCGTTATCAGTCCCTTTCCGTAAATAATCTTCGTATACAGAGGTATATTCCGTAACGGACTCATACCTTAATAGTTCTTTGGCCATCATGGCCATATCATATGCTGTACTATAATGATTTTCTGCAGGTAAGCCAGTCACATTTTGAAACTGTGTATTCTCTAACCCTAGCTCTTTTACTTTATCATTCATCATTTTTACAAATGCTTCTTCACTTCCAGCAATTCTTTCGGCTAATGCTACACTAGCATCATTACCGGAAGCAATCGCAATACCTTTTAACAGGTCATTCACCGTCATCTCTTCGCCAGCTTCAAGGAAGATTTGTGATCCACCCATTGATGCAGCATTTTCACTGACTCGGATGAGTTCATCTTTTTTCAATGTACCTTTTTCTATTTCTTCCATGATTAACAGTAATGTCATCACCTTTGTCATACTTGCAGGTGGTAATTTTTCATGGGCTTGTTTTTCAAACATAATCTTTCCTGTATCTCGTTCGATTAAAATGCCGGATTTAGCATCAGGAGCTAGATCAAATGACTCTTGTTTTTGTGAATCCCCTTTTTCTTCTGCTGCTACTGTAATCGTATAAAAAGAAAGGGTGAAAAATAGTAAACTAATCATTAGAACAAATTTTTTCATCGTGTTTAACCTCCAGCAATCAATATAACTCTAGGATTACCAAAATTAAACAGATTTATAATCAGGAAAAGATAAAAATCTTAACAATAAATACGGGAAGTCCCATGAGCGAGACTTCCCGATTAAACTATTCTGTAATCATTTCATATATTAGCTTTGGTGCTTTCACATTTTCGTCTGTAATGATAATACTAGACTTAATTAGTTCAACAACCGATGCTACATTGTCGATATTACAATGCATAGTAAGTAGTGGCTCTCCCTTACGTACTGGATCACCTACTTTTTTATGAAGCATAATGCCAGCAGCTAGATCAATCTCAGATTCCTTCGTTGCTCTTCCAGCTCCTAGCATCATAGCAGCAGTTCCTAGTTGGTCGGCAACGATTGTTTGCACTGTTCCAGACTGCTCTGCCGTTACCTCAATTTGCTTACTTGCTTTTGGTAGTAATTCTGGATTGTCCACAACAGTTGCATCTCCACCTTGTGAAGCAAGGAATGTCTTAAATTGTTCAAGTGCTTTACCATTAGCTAGATTTTCTTCCAGCATTTGTTTTGCTTCCTCAATATTGCTTGCTTTTTCTGCTAGTACAACCATTTGACTACCTAATACTAAACATAATTCGGTTAAGTCCTTTGGTCCTTTCCCGCTTAAGGTATCAATAGCTTCTTTTACTTCTAATGCATTACCAATTGCAAGGCCTAGCGGTTGACTCATATCCGAAATAACCGCCATCGTATTTCTGCCAACCTTCTTTCCAATTGAAACCATTGCTTGAGCTAATTCCTTCGCATCTTCAATTTCCTTCATAAATGCCCCTGCACCGGTTTTGACATCTAATACAATGGCATCAGCACCAGAAGCAATCTTTTTACTCATGATAGAGCTTGCAATTAGCGGAATCGAGTTCACCGTAGCTGTCACATCTCGTAAACTGTACAGCTTTTTATCTGCAGGAGTTAAGTTTCCTGTTTGCCCAATAACCGCAACTTTATTTTTATTGACTAAATCGATAAATTCTTTATTCGTAATCTCTGTATGGAATCCAGGCACGGACTCTAACTTATCAATTGTACCACCTGTATGGCCTAGCCCACGGCCACTCATTTTAGCTACTGGAGCACCAACAGAAGCAACAAGAGGTGCTAGTACTAGTGTTGTCGTATCTCCAACACCACCAGTGGAATGTTTGTCTACCTTAATTCCTGCTATATCAGAAAGGTCAATCTGATCACCAGATTCAACCATAGCTTTTGTTAAAAGTGCTCTTTCTGTTTCCGTCATATCCTGAAAATAGATTGCCATCATTAATGCACTGACTTGATAATCAGGAATGTCACCGCTTGTATAACCATTTACAAAGAAGTAGATTTCTTCTTCTGTAAGTTCTATTCCGTCCCGTTTCTTTTCGATGATATCGTACATCCGCATAGAATGTTCTACCTCCTGTTAGTTCAATGGTAATGTCTGAACAATTTTCTTCACGAATTGAAGAAAGTCTTGTTTCACTTTATCTGTAGTTTCAATAACCTCATGATGGGTTAAAGGTTGATCTAAAATGCCTGCTGCCATGTTCGAAATACAAGAAATTCCTAGTACCTTCATATTAGCATGATTTGCCACCATTACTTCCGGTACAGTTGACATACCAACTGCATCTCCACCCCAAGTTCTTAGCATACGCACTTCTGCTGGGGTCTCATACGCAGGTCCAGTATTTCCTACGTATACTCCTGTTTGAACCTTTAAGTCTAGTTCTTTAGCCGCTTCAAGCGCAAAGTCGACATACTTTTTATTATAAGCGGAAGACATGTCTGGGAATCTCGCACCTAGTTGTTCATCATTCGGACCAATCAGTGGACTAGTTCCCATATTATTGATTTGGTCGGTAATGACCATTAAATCACCAGGCTCAAAGCTTTCATTAATTCCACCAGCTGCATTTGTTACAATTAATGAGGTAATGCCAAGCTCTTTCATTACTCGAATCGGAAAGGTAACTTGCTGCATAGTATAACCTTCATAAAAATGAAAACGACCTTGCATTGCAAGAACTTGTCTTCCTTCTAACTGACCAATTACTAATTGTCCTTTATGACCTGAAACCGTTGATTCTGGAAAATATGGAATTTGGTTATACGGAATAATGACAGGATTTTCAATCTCGTCTGCTAAAACTCCTAGTCCAGACCCTAAAACTAAACCAATTTCTGGTGTAGTGGATAATTGACTTTTAATAAATTCATTCGCTTCTTTTATCTTTGAATACTCCATCTATTATATCTCTCCCTAATTAAATCTCTTTCAAAAAGCTCTTACCGTGCTCTGGTAATGTAACATTAAAATTATCAGCAATCGTTGCACCAATATCGGCAAAGGTTTTTCTAATTGGTAATTCCCTACCAACATCAATCCCTTTATGATGAACAAGCAATGGCACATACTCACGTGTATGATCTGTTCCATGATGTACAGGGTCATTACCATGATCTGCAGTAATAATTAATAAGTCATCATCCTTCAGTTTGCTCAATACTTCAGGAAGTCTAGCATCATATGCCTCTAGTGCTTCTCCATAGCCTTGTGGGTCTCTACGATGACCAAATTTCGCATCAAAATCAACCAGGTTTAAAAAGCTAATACCATGAAAATCCATGCTCATGGATTCTACTAATTTGGTCATACCGTCATCATTATCTACAGTTCGAATTGCTTTCGTTACGCCTTCACCATCGTAAATATCAGATATTTTCCCAATGGCAATCACATCGTAGTTTTCATCCTTTAATGTATTCATAACGGTCTTACCGAAAGGCTTCAATGCATAATCATGCCGGTTAGAAGTACGTTCAAATGCTCCAGGATTCCCAACAAATGGACGTGCAATAACTCTACCTACCATATACTTTTCATCTAATGTGAGTTCCCGAGCAATTTCACAAATGCGGTACTGCTCATCGATTGGAATAATATCCTCATGGGCAGCAATTTGTAATACAGAATCAGCAGATGTATAAACAATTAATGCACCCGTATCCATATGCTCTTTTCCAAGCTCATCTAATATTTCGGTCCCTGATGCAGGCTTATTACCAATAATTTTTCTTCCGGTTCTGCTTTCTAATTCATTTATTAACTCCGCTGGAAAACCATTCGGGAATGTTTGAAATGGTTGTTCAATATGTAATCCCATAATCTCCCAATGTCCGGTCATTGTATCCTTACCATTGGATGCTTCTTCCATTTTAGTGAAATGGGCTTTAGGCTTTACAGCTTTTTCAATTCCTTTAATTTCCCTTATATTACTTAGTCCTAATTCCGCCATATTCGGCATATGTAATCCATTCATATGCTCTGCAATATGTCCAAGTGTATCTGCACCTTTATCATTAAATTTTTCCGCATCTGGTGCTTCACCAATACCAACGGAATCCATTACTACTAAAAAAATACGATTAAATTTACTCATATTCTATAACCTCCCAATCTTATGTTGTCTTATTTTTGAATTTATATGTTTTTCTATTGGTTGTATGATGTCAGACAACTTCCGTAAAAAGGCAGTCCTATGCTCGAGGGTGAAACGATTTATACATGTCTTTTAATCTTGTTTTCGTTACATGGGTATAAATTTGTGTTGTCGAGATATCAGAGTGCCCAAGCATCTCCTGTACCGCACGCAAATCAGCACCATTTTCTAATAGATGCGTAGCAAAGGAATGTCTTAACGTATGTGGTGTTATATCCTTCGTGATATTTGCGTCTTTTGCTAGCTTTTTAAGTATTTTCCAAAATCCCTGTCGCGTCATTGGTCTACCATGCTGGTTTAAAAATAAAACACTCTCATCTCTATTCTTTTTTAATAGATTAGAGCGAGCATATTTTAGATAATTTTCTATCGATTGCTGTGCCATATCACCTAATGGTACAATTCTCTCCTTTGCTCCTTTACCGAAGCATCGGACAAAGCCCATCGTTAAATGTAAATCGTCTGTTTTTAGTGATACTAGTTCACTTACACGTAAGCCGGTAGCATAAATGAATTCAAGCATAGCCTTATTTCGAATATCTAAAGGAGTATTCCCTTTAATATCAAGGAGCTTGTCTACTTCTTCTATGGAAAGAACATCCGGAAGTTTTCTTTCTTTCTTAGGTGTTTCAATATGTAATGTTGCGTCATGATTAACAATTTCCTCACGCAATAAAAAATGGTGAAACTGACGAATGGCAGAAATAGTTCGCGCAATCGTTGCAGATGATTTCCCTTCATCCCTTAGTTTATAAAGAAATCCAACAATATCCGTTCTTGTAATCTCATTCCATGTACTATGTTTCCCTATACTCATATCTTTCATATATCTACTTAAATCTCGTTTATAGGATTTTAACGTATTATCAGATAATCCTCGTTCAATTTGCAGATAATGAAAAAAATCATTATAGGCATGATTTAGCATTCTCTACTCCCCTAATCGAAAAAAGATATTTAAACGATCAATAAAGCTTTGTTCATTTTGGAATACTTTAACAGATGGACCTTCTGGAGTATCATATCGATGAAACTGTTCATATTCGGAATGCATGACTTGCAAACCAAAATAAAATAAGCATGTACAAGCAACGAAGATAATAAATACCTTAACCGTATCCCATACCATCCTCTTCATATGGCATTCTCCTTTAATAAATACTAATAATAAAAGATATGCCAAAAAAGATATACTTTATACATACTAACTAGAAAACTAGTCCCATAAATTCATATGATGAACCTATTTATATAGTAACACGAAAAAATGACGATTAAAATTAAATAATGCCTTCTCCTATTGAAAAGGCATTCCTATCATGAAGTAGACTTAGAAGCAGACTTGACAGTAGCTTTTTGACATACTTTACACAGGCCATGAAAGGTCAATCGATGATCCTGTACTTGAAAACCCCACTCTTTTTCTACTATTTTCTCAACATCACCTAATAAATCTTCCATTATTTCCTCTACCGAACCACACTCAATACATACTAAGTGATGATGAAAATGCTCGGCTCCTTCTTTTCGTAGATCGTATCTGGAGACGCCATCGCCAAAATTAATTTTATCAATGATTTTCAATTCCGATAATAATTCCAATGTACGATATACGGTAGCCAAGCCGATTTCAGGTGCTTTTTCTTTAACTAATAAATATATATCCTCAGCACTCAAATGGTCCGCTTCCCGTTCAAGTAGTACTCTTACGGTGGCTTCGCGTTGTGGAGTCAGCTTATAGCTCTGTGCATGAAGTTGTTTCTTTATACGATCAATACGATGTTCCATGGCGATCTCCTCCCTCATATCCACCTTTAATTATATGCACACGTATAAAGGGTGTCAAAGTTTATTTGTTTCTAACTATTCTGTGGCATATAGAGATTTAATATAGGATACCATGGCTTCATTTGCAACATAGGCTTCAATCAGTGCTGGAATAACAGATAATATCAGTAATATAGCAAATACAGAAGCATATTTTATGAATGGATGTAAAACTGGTTGTGAGAAGGACACCTTTCTAGCGAATAATTTATTCAATAATCCCAATGTGAATATCATAGAAAGACTTCCAGCAATGATATAAATGGGTATAACCAAAATATTTTGAGGTGCAATAGAAAATGTAGCTAGTAAAAAGCCCTTTAACCCAAGCTGATTAACAATAAATCCTACTGAAAATCCAACTACCAATCCTTTTAAAAATATTAGAATCCATACAATTGGCAAGCCAATTACTGATAAGCCTAGTATAAATAGAAGAAATAAATATCTCGCATGATATACATAACTTTCCTTGAATATATCATTATTAGCAATTGTATTCTCATTCGTTAAGTAACCAAAAAAACGTTCTACATAAAAGAAAAGATCTGTTCTCTGCTCAAACCCCATACTATTAACAACAATTGCCCCAAATATTATACCGGTTAAAAATAATATAATCATAAAGATATAAATGGTCGCATGTGTTTTTAGATGATCCATTGCTAGTGTTCGTTTTATCATAGGAATCCTCCATTCACTTTCTTGTCTATATTAAAAGTTATGAGGGATTCCTGTTAAACATTCCTATCAAATCTATCTTTACAATAATATCTTTTATCATTCAACTAAACTGTAGCATCAGCTCTCGGCAACACTACCATATTTTCCTCCACCACCAGCAATGATAGCTAGTTTTCCTTCTCTCATTTGAATAATAGACTGTGCAATATGTTCTGGAACTACTTCTAGTAAGGTTTCATAAGGAACATGATGGATAATATTCATTTCCGTTTGAAAATGTTCTAATAATTTTTTATATGTTTTCGGCCCTAGCTTCGGTAGATATTCTAGTGGTACTTGATACATATATGGTGGACGTAGCTCTACTTCACCAGTATGATCTCTTAACTCGCCTATTCGATCTGCTACCCCTTTCACAATCTTTCTTGAACCACACTCTGGGCACACAGTCGAATCCGAATCCAAGTAATGGAGACATTGATCACAAACAGTCTTATGGTATTTACCGAGCTTTGGATTCATTCCGAAATTACGGATAATCTTTCGTCCTTTAACCTGGTGTAAGGCATAATTAAATTCTTTAAAAGACGGTTCACTCATTTGAATTTCCTGATATTCCCTACCAATTTTCGCTAATGAATGCGCATCAGAATTGGTCAAATAGGTATAGGAATGGAGTTCTTTGATTTGATCTGCCATATACGTATCCGAACTAAGACCTAATTCAATTCCATCTATTAAGTCTGGGTCAAAGACTTCGTTTAGCGATTGTTTAACCCCTTTACCATATAAGCTTTTATAAGGTGTGAATACATGTGCTGGTATAAAAATTCCTGACAATTCTTTTACTTTGTATTGCAAATCCTTAGCTGAACCATAGTAGCGCTGCGAGCTTAACGTAATATTCTTCATTTTCGTTATGAGCCATTCCGAAAACTTCTCCATTTCTACTAAGCTTGGTAGAAAGCAAAGAACATGAATTGGACCTCGACAATTCTCGTCATATACTTCTATTTCGGAACCAAGGAGTAATGTGACTTCCTCAAAACGGATTCCACCATCATTAAGTTCGTATGCTAGCTCTTGGTCTATCAGCTTTTTTAATTCCAACTGTACATTAGGTGATTGGCAATCAATTACACCAATTAACTGAATCCCTTTGTTCCGACTAGCCTCTTTTAATATATTCGTTATGGTTAAATTCTTGGAAGCCGTAATTTTAACTGGCTTATTAAAAATATCTCTTCCAATATGAATGTGCATATCGGCAAAATAGGATGGTAACATGTTATAACAACTCCTGAGTATCTAGGTAAAGTATGGCATAATTCGTTTTTGCATCATGGATTCGTTGTTCTTCTACTAACTTTTTCGCTTCCTCCAGTGTAACCTCTAGAACTTCTACAAACTCATCTTCATCTAAAGCTTTAGGTACTGTTAATTTCTCTAAATCTTTAGCTAGATAAATATGCATTAGTTCATTAGCAAATCCTGGCGAAGTATAGAAGGAGGTTACTTTTGTTAGATGACTTGTAGTGTAGCCTGTTTCCTCTTCTAATTCTCGCATTGCAGTTATTTCTGGCACTTCACCAGGCTCAAGTTTCCCAGCAGGGATTTCAATTATCGATTTTTCTAATGGCTTACGATATTGTTCAACAAGAACAATTTTATTATCCTTTGTAATCGGTATAACTGATACAGCACCTGGATGCTTAATTAATTCTCTCTTAGCTTGTTGGCCATTTGGTAATCGTACATCATCAACTTGTAATTTCACAACTTTTCCATCATAGATTGTTTTCGAATTTATCGTCTTTTCTTCAAATTTCTTCATTACGTTCATCCTTTAATCATAATGATTCCATTTTAGCATAAGGATTCTTGCAAGTTAATAATCAAAGCTTTAGAACTTGGCATTTGCCTTTCATTTGAAATATGATAAAGACAGGAGGGAGTACTATGAAGAAAAATAAATTAGGAAAATCAGACATTGAAATATCAGCATTGACACTTGGATGTATGTCACTTGGTACCGATAGAACGAAAGCAAAAGCTATTATTGACTATGCCTTAGACAACGGGATCAACCACCTTGATACCTCTGACTTATATGACTTTGGATTGAATGAAGAGATAGTTGGGGAAGCAATTAAACATAAGCGCGACAAATTAATTGTTACAACAAAGGTAGGCAACCGTTACACTCCTGGTCAGGATGGTTGGTACTGGGACCCATCGAAAGCCTACATACTGAGAGAGGTCAAAGAAAGCTTACGTCGCCTTAAAACAGACTATATTGATTTCTATATGCTTCACGGTGGGACATTAGATGATCCAATTGATGAAACAATCGAAGCGTTTGAACAATTGAAGCAAGAGGGACTGATTCGCGCATATGGAATCTCCTCCATTCGACCAAATGTGATTAGAGAATATGTCCAAAAATCTTCCATCGATGGTGTCATGACACAATACAGTCTTTTAGACAGAAGACCAGAAGAAGAAACGTTAGATTTGCTATACGAGCATAACATTAGCGTGTTAGCAAGAGGCCCACTTGCTAAAGGGATGTTAAGTAATCAAGCGAAAACAGTGATCACCAATAAAGGAGAAAAGGGATATTTAGATTATACACAAGACGAGTTACAAAACATCTATCAAGAACTAAGCGCTATCTCAGAAAATCTAAATGATCTTGCATTACGTTATGTGTTAAAACATCCTGCAGTATCAACTGCCGTATTTGGTGCTAGCTCCATACAACAAGTAGAGGAAAATTTAACAATCCAGTCAGCTAACCCTCTTGATGAGGATGTTTATCAAAAGCTTAAAACGATTACGAGAAGCAATACGTATGACAACCATAGATGATTGTTTAATATAGGAAACCAAAGCTTCTTAGTAAAAAAACGAACTTACTTTGTATAATCCTTTTACGAGGATTTCTAAAAGTAGTTCGTTTTTGTACTTTATGACCACTTTAACCAAAACTACCAGTAATAGACCAATTATCAACTTGTGAGTCGGATTAGATTGATATGGCTGGTCCCTTCTCCATTAAAACCTTTGGCTCTAGGAGTCTATTTCACTACACTTTATGACTTTCATTCGTCAGTTTTCATTACGTTCGGTTTACTTATTTATAATGCCATAATAGACTAAATCAACATATCGATTTTTTTTTCTTACATGCTCCTTTAACATGCCCTCTTTTTCCATACCTATCTTTTCCATCACTCTACCTGAAGCTGGATTCGTACTGAAGAAGCGGGCAAATACTTTATGAAGTTGCTTCTCTTTAAAGGCGAATTCTATCATGGCTTCTGCTGCCTCTGTAGCATAGCCATTTCCCCAATATTCTTCCCCTATCCAATAAGCTAGCTCACCATGATGAAAGCTAGGACTATTCGATAAGGCGATTGCACCGAATAATTCTCCTGACTTCCGGTCTGTTATAGCAAATTCATAAGCTTTATCAGCTAGAAAATTTTCTAAATGACGCTCCATCCAAACTAAGGCATGATCCCTTTCATAGGGAAAAGGTAGATACATCGTGTTCTTGTAGATCTCGTAATTATTACATAATTTAGCAACAGTATCCGCATCAGATTCTTGGAACAACCTTAGCAGAAGTCGTTTCGTTGTAATGGTTTTGACTTGATCATTGTAAGTCATACGTTTTCCCTCCTGTGTAACCCGAGCTCAATTTAAAACTAACGTTATACGTATTCCTATGAGTGATACGTAATCGATGTATATTTATTCGATTAGCGATATGTATATATTACCATAATTTAGCAGTACACTTATAGAAACTATCAGAAAAAATAGACTAGCATTTTATTTTAGTTGTGTAGATAAGAAAAAATCGTGCAAGCAATCCAAGAAAGGATTACGGCACGATTGGAATACATACTTATTTAATTTACAACACTTGTTGTAGAAATAAACGGATTCAAAATACCTTCTGGACTAGATAATCGAAAAGTTCCATTTACATAATCTAGTTTCATCTCTTCAGCAAAAAAGACTGCCTGCATGCTGTTTATAATGGTAGGAAAGGTATCGTTTTCTACGTCCTGATGTGTTTCTTCTTTCTGCGACAAGAACCGAAACGTAGGCATACCATTCACGCCACAGCCCAAGCCTTCTGTATCATAACGTAATAAGATATATGTCATGTTATTTATATTTAGTTCATTAAGCTTATGTTGGGCATTCTCTGTAATCGTAAGTTTCATTTATTTCTCCTCTATTGTCCTATTTTTTATTAAACTGTTTTTTTAGTACTTTTTCCATAATACCAGGAAAAACCTGATAAAATCTACTACCTAGATCCATCCAGAGTGGCATATTAATTTCTCGTTTACTTGTGAATAGATGTTGGGTGATCTTCATCGCAACTTTTTCCGGCTCTAACATATACTTATTTACATTTTCTTGATAACTCCCCTCCGGATCTGCTAAAGAGAAGAAATTCGTTCGAACTGGACCAAGGTTAACTGCTGTAACCGCTATATTGTGTGCGACAATTTCCTGTCTTAATGCATTAGTAAAACCGATTATAGCATGCTTGGTAGACGCATATACAGCTGATTTAGGTGTGGATATTTTTCCAGCTTGTGATGCAATATTCACGATATGACCGGCATTATTAGCCTTAAAATACGGAAGAAATAGCTTAGTCATTCGAATGACAGCAAGCACGTTTACTTGAAACATTAGCTCAATATCTTGCCATTTCGTTTCATCCACATATTGAAACAGACCTACCCCAGCATTATTGATGAGTGCATCTATCGTTTCATGTTCTCTCATCACTTGAACAACTACCTCATCCACTTCCTCTAGATTAGTTAAGTCAACCTTATAATAATACCCTTTCACCTGGTATTCTTCTTTTATTTGTTCTTGAAGTTGTCGTAACTTATCCAACGAACGAGCTAGCATAATAGGTGTTCCACCGCTAGCAGCTATTTTCCTAACAAGCATTTCACCAATTCCACTTGATGCTCCTGTCACGACAATCTTTTTTCCTTGAAGGCTAGTTTGCATGATAAATGATAACCCCGTCTTCCATTGTTGTTGTTACTAATCCCCGATTCTCTAGGTAATCCAATTGACCAATTGTCTCAGACATCGTTAAATCAATTTGTGATTCAAATTGTCTCGGAAATAGTTGCTCACAGAGCTGAAAAGCTGTCTTAGAATATTCTTTTAATAGACTGAGTACTTTATTAGCACGATTCTCTTGTTTAGCATAGACACGGGAGACTACTTCTTCTACGTCGGTAAAAATCTTACCATGCCCAGGCAATACTACGTTAATATCTAGACTTAAGCATTTCTCTAAATTATCTCGATACTGTAATAGTGGCTTAGGACGTTCTGTTTCATCTTCTGATGGTGGTTCCATTATTGGATTAGGGCTAATATGATGTAACAGATGATCACCGCCAATAAAGGTACCATCATCACGTAGAAAGGAAAGATGACTTTGTGCATGCCCTTTTGTCTCAACCACACGAAACTCTGGATAACCCGGTAACAAATCCCCTTCCTCGATTACTGTTGTTAAGATCCCTTTTCCTGCCCAAACTAATTGTTTTCGTAGCTTATCGATATGAGAACGAAAACGGCTTGGCACCCCATTTGCATCAAAATATTCATAATAAAATGCTTCAAAACGACTAAAATAATCATCATCATGGGATAGCCATGGTTCCACATTCTTGTCTCCAACAATATTCGTTACCCGATCAAAGCGGTCTATTAAACCAGTATGGTCAGGATGATGATGTGTTAAAATAATTTGTTCAATATCGTTAGGCTTATAGCCAATTTCTTTCAGCTGTTCAACTAAAGCGTTCCATGCTGCTTCTGTCCGGACACCAGCATCAACTAAAGAGAGTGTGTCACCCTTTAATAAATAAACATGTGTATCCCCAACTGCAAAAGGAGTTGGAACGGTCATTTGTTGGATTGATTTTTTTGCTACTTTCATATTCAAAGCCCCTTCACTCTAGTAAACTCTATGTACTGAATAGTCGTTCATTCCTTTATGTTTATTTTACAGCTAAACAGGAAAGAAGTCACTTATCTAAATTAAGATTGTATATTGGAATCCAATCCCACAATTTGTTTATTGGTTGACTTTACCTTTCATTTAAAACAAAATCAAATTAGAGGTGATGGAATGTGACGACTAAAATAATTGCCCACCGAGGTGCAAGTAAGCTTGCGCCAGAAAACACCATGTATGCATTTGAGCTTGCATACAATTTAGGTGCAGAAGGAATCGAAACAGATGTACAATTAACAAAAGATAATATTCCAGTATTAATTCATGATGAGACCGTAAGACGAACGACTAATAGTAATGGTTATGTAAAAGATTTCACTTTTGAAGAACTATCTACATTAGACGCTGGTTCATGGTTCTCCCCCGATTTTCGAGGAGCTAGAATTATTCGCTTAGAAGACTTCCTTACATGGATTAAACCAAAGAACTTATACGTCAATATTGAATTGAAAAATAACAAAATTGACTATAGTAATTTGGAACAAATAGTCTATAACCAGTTAAAGGAACATCGTTTATTGGAACGGACAACTTTATCAACATTCAATCCGAATAGTGTAAAACGACTAGCTAGCTATCAGGATGAAGTGGAAATAGCATTCCTTACCTCAAAGCGAAATGCAAACTTAGTCGAGTATGCTAAAGCATTAGGTGCCAATGCACTACATATAAAATATCGTTTAGTACATCCATTACTAATTAGCCAAGCTCATGAACAGAATATGCCGGTTCGTGTATATACCGTAAACAAATACTCGCATATGATGCACTGTTTTGAACAAGGGTGTGACGGTATCTTTACCGATGTCCCATACAAAGCACTTATGTTTAGAAAAGTATTCCAATATAAGAAACAATTATAAATGGAGGTTTTATTCATGACTAAATTATTTACACCTATTACATATAAAAATATGACATTAAAAAATAGAATCGTTATGTCTCCGATGTGCATGTACTCCTGTGAAAACGAGGATGGCAAACTAACACCTTTCCATCTCACACATTACATTTCTCGAGCAGTCGGTCAAACTGGATTAATCATGTTAGAGGCTAGTGCTGTAGAACCTGCTGGGAGAATTACAGCGAAGGATCTCGGAATTTGGGATGATGCGCATGTTAGTGGTTTAAGAGAGCTCGTTCACGAATTACATCGTTACGGCTCTAAGGCAGGAATTCAACTAGCACATGCTGGACGTAAAGCAGAGGATGAAGAGATTAGTTACGCACCATCTCCACTTCGCTTCAATGACAGATACCAAGAGCCATCTGAATTGGATCACCAAGGCATTAACAGAATTATAGCAGCTTTTGCAGAAGCAGCAAGAAGAGCAAAAGAAGCCGAATTCGATATGGTGGAAATCCATGCAGCTCACGGATATCTAATCAATGAATTTCTCTCACCATTAGCCAATAAGCGAACAGATGAGTATGGTGGTAGTAAAGAAAATCGTTTCCGTTTCCTTCAAGAGGTGGTAGAGGCAGTATCTAAGGAATTCACTGGTCCAATATTTGTCCGTATTTCTACAGATGAATATCACCAGGAGGGAAATACATTAGAGGATTTCTTGTATTATGCAACGCAATTAAAAGAATTAGGAATTGACTTAATTGATTGTAGCTCAGGTGGTGTTGTACCTGCAAAAATTAATCCATACCCTGGCTATCAAATAAAACGGTGTGAAACAATTAAACATACGGTTGGAATTCCAACTGGAGCAGTTGGTCTCATTACGACAGGTATTCAAGCAGAAGAAATTCTCCAAAATAATCGAGCAGACCTTATTTTCATTGGTAGATCCCTACTGAATAACCCATATTGGGCTAAAGAAGCTGCATATGAACTTAACTACGAACTAGAAGCGCCGAAGCAATATGCACGAGGTTGGAAATAAGGAGGCCAAATTCATGGAGTTATTATTTTTAGGTACAGGAGCTGGTGTACCCTCCAAGGAGCGAAATGTGACGGCCATCGCATTAATGTTACTTCAAGAAGCAAATAGTATTTGGTTGTTTGATTGTGGTGAAGCGACCCAACACCAAATTCTACACACTTCCATTAAACCGAGAAAAGTAAATAAAATATTTATTACCCATTTGCACGGGGATCATATATTTGGATTACCAGGCTTCCTGAGTTCCAGGTCCTTTCAAGGTGGAGAAGATGAATTAACTATTTATGGGCCAAAAGGCATTGAAGAATATGTACGAACTAGCTTGGAACTAAGTGGATCTCATCTAACCTATCCACTTTCTTTCGTAGAATTACGTGAAGGTAAAATATTAGAAGAAGAAGGGTTTATCGTATCCTGTAAGAAATTAGACCATGGTATACCAAGCTATGGATTTAGAATAGAAGAAATGAATAAGCCAGGAGAACTTCAAGTAGAAAAGCTTAAATCTGCTGGTATAAACCCCGGTCCAGTTTATAGTCTTATTAAAGAGAACGAAACGACTACACTAGAGGATGGTCGGATGATACACAGAAAAGACTATATCGGACCTGACAAACCCGGAAGACATATTGTCATTCTTGGGGATACAAGATCAACTGAATTAAATCAGGACTTTGTTCAAGCAGCAGATTTATTAGTACATGAAGCAACCTTCGACAAAGAAAGCTATGAGTTAGCACATAACTATTACCACTCTACCACTGCCCAAGCAGCGGATCTCGCTAAAGCTGGTAAGGTAAAAAAATTAGTCCTAACACATGTATCCTCCAGATACCAAAAACTGGATTTGGATCAACTACTTGATGAAGCACGAGCAATATTTCCAAATACGGAAATAGCACATGACTTTTTCAAATTATCTGTTCCATCCCATTAGAAGGAGTGGTATTTGATGAACATCCAACAATTGGTTGAAAACCAACGTAACTTTTTCTTAAATGAACATACACTAGATTATCGCTTTCGAATCGATCAACTACGAAAATTACGTTATATGCTAGAAAAGTACGAAAAGAATATTTACCAAGCTTTAAAGCAGGATTTAAATAAATCAACTTTCGAAACCTTTACAACAGAGCTTGGTTTTTTATATAACGAAATAAAACATCTGGAAAAAAACTTAAAAGAGTGGATGAAAGATGAACCAGTGGACGCCCCTCTGACCCATAAAGGAACGAAAAGCTATATTCGCAAAGAACCATATGGAGTTACTTTAGTTATCTCCCCTTGGAACTATCCGTTACATTTGGCGATTGCACCTGCTATCGGAGCAATTGCTGCAGGAAATACAGTTATTATTAAACCGTCAGAATATAGTCCATCCACTTCATCTTTACTCGCTAAAATGGTCAAAGAAACATTTGATCCTAGCTTTTTAACAGTAGTAGAAGGTGCAAAAGAAACTAGTGAAGCGTTATTAAATCAACGCTTTGATTATATATTCTTTACTGGCAGTACTCCTGTAGGCAAAGTCGTCATGCGTAAAGCTAGTGAATATTTAACTCCGGTAACATTAGAACTTGGTGGGAAAAGCCCTGTTATTGTAGATAGAGATGCCAATATATCGATAACGGCTAAGCGAATTGTATGGGGAAAATTTTTAAATGCCGGACAAACTTGTGTTGCTCCTGATTATATTTATGTTCACAGTAAAATGAAGGATAAGCTTATCAAAGAAATGAAAAAGCAAATAAAGAAGCTATATAATAAAGATGCACTAACGAATAAAGATTATGTTCGAATTGTTAATGAAAAACACTTCCATCGCTTGTCAGCCTACCTTTCAAATGGCATAATAGCCTATGGTGGGAATACAGACAATGAGCAATTAAAGATTGAGCCAACCATATTAGATCAGATCACTTGGGAAGATCCTGTCATGCAGGATGAGATTTTTGGCCCAATACTACCGATTCTTACGTTTGAAACATTAGATGATGCGATCGCCGATTTAAAGCGTCGGGAAAAACCTTTAGCACTTTATTACTTTGGTGAAAAAGAGAGTAATCAAGAAAAAGTGATGACAAGTTTATCATTTGGCGGAGGTTGTATTAACGATACATTATATCATCTAGCAAATCCTAACCTGCCTTTTGGTGGAGTTGGCAGCAGTGGTATTGGTAGCTATCATGGGAAATATAGTTTTGATACGTTTTCTCATCAAAAAAGTATCTTGAAACAAACTACTAAAATGGATATACCACTTCGTTATCCTGGTGGTAAGCTTGCATTTTCATTAATTAAGAAAATATTAAAGTAACCGAGTAATCGTTTTTATATCCTCAGTGAATGTTAAAGAAGAGGCTTTAGACAAAAGAATTTATCTCAAATAAAAAACCGAATGATGAGCAACGACCACGCTCCGGAAATATACTTGCGGTTGCTTCCAGCACAGTGGCGACATCTGCTCGAAAGAACCTCGCAGTGTCTTCTTTACCGCTGGGCGCTGGTGAGCCTCCTCGTGCTAAGCACTTCGGGTTCTCAACCTTGCCCTATCCTGCTGCAGGAGTCTACGTATATTTCCGTAGCTAGTATCGTGTATCATTCGGTTTTACATTTAATTCTATTAGTTATCTGCCAACCCCTTCTTCTATATCAAGTATGGACTAGCATCTTACATATTTACGCTTAAAACCTAGTGAACCTCTGTCTAAATCCTTCTGAATCTTTTCGGAAGCATGTAAGATAGTACTTTTCTTGTTGTCCTTTTTCATTTCGACTGGCCCAATTCTCTTTGCCACTTCAACTGCCTTCTCGTGAAGGGGCACATACGAAATTGCAACGGTATAGATAAAATTATTCATGGAAGACTTCGTACGTTCTGGTGCTTCATGAATTGTCTTCATCACTTGATCCAACATACTGGAAAGCTTGTCCGAATTAAATTCATCATCTGGGCGACTACCTAATAACCAACAATAACAGCTCCAGCCTGCTGACATCTTAAGCTCCTCACCACTAGCAATCCATTTATCAGCTACTTCTTGAGCAATATCCGTTTCAGATAACGTTACAGCTACAACATAATCGGAAATCATATAAAAATATGCACTTTCCATCCAACGATTAAAGTCTTCCTCCGTCATCACGTGTGGGTCTGCGATAATACCAGCAAAATACATAGCATCATAGTTTCCGGTTACATATAATTCCTCTGCCAATTTTTGATTCTTCTTAATTTTTCTAGCAATTGGTTTCATTGCACCAGTCGCTACACCAAATAATGGTTCATGTGCGCCATTACTTAGGTATCTTTTTTTCGTTCGCTCCGTACCAAGTGATTCTAATTCTTCCATTACTGTTTTTAAATCCGTGGCTTAACTTCCTTCCTGTAACATTCTTCTTCAATTAAATCGACCCCACTATCCGGTATTTACGCAAATACTACTTCTATTTACGCCAAAAAGTAGTACAGTCGGCTTTATCCAATATATTAAATGTAATCATTTTCTCAAGTAAAACATAGTCAAACGGATTATCCCACTTGAAGCGTACCAGTTCCTTCGTATGCTCTAAGCCTGCCTCCTCTATTTCATTTGCAAAGTGAATCATCCCTGCTCTTTCCGGTGCAACTGCTAGATGGTGTTTAGCCGCACTAAAACCAATAATATAGGTGCCATGATCAGTAAACATAGGTTGATTCCACTTCACTACTGGCATTAAATTGGGAAATGTCTTGATCACCCAATTCAAAACTTCCTCCATTCTTGCTCGATGTTCTAAATTATCGATGCGGCTTAAACATTCATTAAAAATTTCCATCTTATTTTTCCTCCATCTACTCTTATTTAACAAGCTATTCATATACATGCCGTATAACGTTTACTTTCTAAAATCATCCAGAAAGTCTTTTTGAAAGCTAGTTTTAGGTTGTTGATTCACTTCCTCCTTCACCTCAACGAAGGGGTTTTTACCAAACTTTTGTGTTAATTTATCAATAGCATCGTACAGCTTTTCTTTTTCAGCATCCTTCTTATACGTAAACAAATCCAATTGTTGAGCAATATTTTGTTTTTCTTCTATATCCTGAACGGTTACGCCAAGTAAGCGAATTGGTTCTAAATTCCAATGAAGGTCAAAAAGTTCAAAAGCTACCTTTAAAATATCCTCCTTCTTTTCAATATAATTCGGAAGCTTTTTACTTCTAGTAATAGTACTTCGATCATGATAACGAATGGTTAACTGGACAGATCGACCTGCTGCATGCTTCCGTTTCATTCTACTCTCTACATTTTGGGCCAGTGCCGTTAGTAAGCTTCGGATTTCGTTAGCATCGGTTGTATCCAACGGCAATGTCTCGGAGCTACCAATACTTTTAAATTCATTTACTGCATCCGGATCGACTGGCCTCAAGTCAATACCATTCGCACGATTCTTTAACCGTTCACCATTAATACCCAATAACTGTTTCAATTGATAAACATCCGCTTCAGCCAAGTCACCAATGGTATGAATATCCATTGTGTTTAATTTTTCCGCTGTCTTTTTCCCTACTCCATACATTTCACCGACTGGTAATGGCCACAGCTTCATAGGAATATCTCGTTTTCTTAGGATTGTAATTCCCATTGGCTTCTTCATATCCGATGCCATTTTTGCTAAGAATTTATTCGGAGCAATACCAATACTACACGGCAGATCGAGCTCTCTTTTTATTTTGTGCTGTAATTCCTCAGCTAATTGTAGCGTATTAGAAGGTGATGTGGCGTCCGTTACATCCATATACCCTTCATCAATTGATACGGGTTCTACAAAAGGCGTTATAGAATTTAGTATTTTAAATATTTCACTTGAGGCGTAGCGATACCGTTCAAAATTAGGGCGGAGGATAATTAATTCCGGGCATAATTTTCTTGCTTGCCAAATTGGCATCGTTGTCTTAACCCCTTTAGCCCTAGCTTCATAATTGCTTGTAATAATAATCCCTTTTCGCTCCTCTGGATTTCCAGCTACCGCTAATGGTTTTCCTTTATATGCTGGATGATAGGCCGTCTCCACCGAAGCATAAAAGCTATTCATGTCCAAATGAAAAATAATCCGTACCTTATTCGCTTTCATATCTCTTTACACCTTTCCGAACGGTTGTTTCTACTTTTATTATATCACAAAAACAAAAAAGCCCTTTATACTAGTAGAAAGGGTTAATTGGATTTAAAGAAAAAACATTAAAGATGCCAATAAAGGTATCTTTAATGTTCATGGAAAAATATAAAATGAATTAATTAGCAACTTCTTCAATGATTGCAGCTACTAATTCCGTTACTTTTACTAATTCCTCAACTGGTATACGCTCATTTGTCGTATGAATTTCTTCATATCCTACTGCTAAATTGACAGTCGGGATACCAAATCCTGCAATAACGTTCGCATCACTTCCACCACCGCTCTTCAGTAGCTGACTTTCTCTACCAATCGATGCGGCTGCCTTTCTAGCAACTTCAACAACTTCATCTCCAGCCTGTTGTTTGAATCCGGGATACATTACCTTAATATCCACAATTGCTTCTCCGCCCATTTCTTTAGCGGTTGTTTCATAAGCTTCCTTCATGGCCTTCACTTGAGCTTCCATTTTTTCCGGCACTAGGGAACGAGCTTCTGCTAGGATTTCCACATGATCCACTACGATGTTTGTTTGCTTTCCGCCTTCAAATCGACCAATGTTTGCTGTCGTTTCTTCATCAATTCTTCCTAATGGCATTTTAGCAATAGCTTTAGCAGCAATGGTAATAGCAGAAACTCCTTTTTCCGGTGCAACACCAGCATGGGCTGTTTTGCCTTTAATAATGGTATTGATTTTTGCTTGTGTTGGCGCAGCAACGATAATATCCCCAACTTTTCCATTACTATCTAACGCATATCCAAACTTTGCATGAATCATGGATGGATCTAGTGCTTTGGCACCAACCAACCCAGACTCCTCTCCCACTGTAATCACAAATTGTACATCACCATGTTGGATATTGTTCTCTTTTAGTACACGAATTGCTTCAAGCATAGCACTAAGCCCTGCTTTATCGTCTGAACCAAGAATCGTTGTACCGTCTGATACAATATATCCATCTTGAATAGATGGTTTAATACCTTTACCCGGTACTACGGTATCCATATGGGAAGTGAAATAAATCGGGTCAACACCATCCTTATTCCCTTTTAATGTACAAATAAGGTTATTCGCACCATGACCTGTTTTTTCTTTTGCCTCGTCTTCTAGTACTTCCAAACCTAGTTCACTAAACTTCTTTTTCAAAACCTCTGCAATGTCAGCTTCAAAGCCTGTCTCTGAATCTACTTGAACTAGCTCCATAAATTCACTAACTAATCTGTCCTTATTGACCATGTTGTTAACCTCCTAAAATTAAAGAGGGATATTCCCATGTTTTTTGCTTGGGCGATCCTCTTTTTTATATTGTAACATTTCTAACCCTTGAATAAGCTTTATCCGAGTTTCCCTAGGGTCGATAACATCATCGACCATGCCTAGCTTTGCCGCAATATATGGATTTGCGAACTTTTCTCGATATGTATTAATCTTTTCTTGACGTGTTTTTTCAGGGTCTGTACTTGCCGCAATCTCTTTAGCAAAGATAATATTTGCTGCACCTTCTGGTCCCATAACTGCAATTTCTGCATTTGGCCATGCATAAACTAAATCTGCACCAATTGATTTACTATTCAATGCTACATAGGCACCACCGTAAGCTTTTCTTACAATAACAGTTAGCTTAGGTACTATAGCTTCAGAATATGCATATAAGATTTTAGCTCCATGTCGTATGATACCACCATGTTCCTGTTTTATGCCAGGAAAGAAACCTGTCACATCTTCAAATGTAATAATTGGGATATTAAAACAATCACAAAAGCGAATAAATCGTGCTGCTTTATCACTTGAATCAATATCGAGTCCACCTGCCAAATGTTTCGGTTGATTACAAACTAATCCAACTGTTTGACCTTGTACTCTCGCAAAACCTACTACAATATTCTTAGCAAATTCTGCATGAATTTCATAAAAGCTATCCTCATCCACTACTTGTTCAATAACTCGTTTTATATCATAGGGTCGTGTAGAATCAAATGGAACTATATCAACTAATCCTGGTCGATAATTTTGTAGGGCATCTTCTGTTACGGTCTTTACTGGTGGCTTATCGTTATTATTGTTCGGTAAATACGATAGCAATTTCTTCACATGATTTAATGCATCTGTCTCATTTTCTGCTTGGAAATGGGCATTGCCACTTTTACTATTATGAATATGTGCTCCACCTAAATCTTCAGAGGAAATTTTTTCTCCTGTTACTGTTTCAATAACTTTCGGCCCCGTAATAAACATTTGTGAGGTCTTCTCGACCATTATCACAAAATCCGTTATAGCTGGTGAATATACCGCACCACCTGCACTTGGTCCCATAATAACGGAAATCTGCGGTATATAGCCGGAATAAATGGCATTGCGGTAAAATACTTGACCATACCCATCTAGTGAGGATACCCCCTCTTGAATTCTAGCACCACCAGAGTCATTTAATCCAATAAATGGAACACCATTCTTTGCCGCAAGATCCATAACGGCAGCGATTTTCTTTCCATGCATTTCACCTAAAGCCCCACCATAGAGAGTAAAATCTTGTGCAAATAAATAGACTGGACGGCCATCGATTTTTCCATACCCAGTGATAACACCGTCCCCCATTCCACTGGACCCATTCATTTCAAAATCGGTTCCACGAGATTCAATAAACGTATTTAATTCAACGAAACTCCCGTCATCTAATAAGTAATCAATTCGTTCCCTAGCAGTCCATTTCCCTTTAGCATGCTGCTTTTCAATCCGTTCATCCCCACCACCTAATTCTGCCATTCTCCGTTTATCATAGAGCTCATTAATCCGATCAAACATATCCATCATGCTTCTTCTCCCCCTGCTTCTTCACATAGTTCAAACAGTACGCCATGTGCTGATTTAGGATGTAAGAAAGCGATTTGTGATTGATGACTGCCTTGTTTCGGTTCTGCATTAATTAATTGAACACCATTCTTAGACAAGCTGTTAATCCTTGCCTGAATATCATCCACATCTAAGGCTATATGATGGATGCCTTCTCCTTTTTTTTCAATAAATTTATGAATAGCAGAGGATTCCTCTAAAGGTTCTAGTAATTCAAAACGACTCTCCCCAATTTTAAGGAAGGCTACTTTTACTCCCTCAGACGCTACCTCTTCCATTCCCTCTAGTTCTAACCCTAATGTCTTCGTATAAAATGGTAGCACCTGATCGATTGATCTAACGGCAATACCAATATGGGATATTCTGTTAGAAATACTACCTTCCTGTACTCCTACGAGTTGATTAATATAATCTGCTAACGCTTCAATCGTAGAACCACTTGTAAAGATTTCCTTTACCCCTTTTTCTTTAAGGAATGGGATATCCTCTGAAGGTATGACACCGCCACCAATTACTGGAATATCTGCAGCATCTAACGCTTTTAATTCCTCAATTACTTTTGGAAAAAGGGTACGATGCGCACCTGATAAGGAAGATAATCCTACTACATCAACATCTTCCTGAATTGCTGCTTTGGCTATTTGAACTGGTGATTGTCTTAAGCCAGTATAGATTACTTCCATCCCATGATCTCTTAACCCTTGAGCGATTATTAATGCACCTCGATCATGTCCATCAAGACCAGGTTTTGCTATTAATACTCTTATCTTTGCCATACTATGTTCTCCTCCCCTTTTGTATTAGATGCTACCGTATTCTCCAAACTCTTGACGGAGTACATTACATATTTCCCCAACAGACGCATAAGCTTTTACGGCATTTAATATATATGGCATTAAATTCTCATCGGCTTGACTTGCTGCCCATTTCAGTTGTTTTAATGTACTTTCTACCATTTCACTATCACGTTTTTCCTTTATCGACTGGAGTTTAGCCTTCTGCTCACGTTCTAATTCTTCATCTACCTTTAATAATTCTGGATTAACCTCTTCCTCGATTGTAAATTTGTTTAACCCAACAATTATTTCCTCATCCTTTTCAATTTTTCTTTGTGTTTCATAAGCTGTCCGATGAATTTCTCGTTGCATATAGCCTTCCTCTACAGCAGATACTGCCCCGCCAAGCTCGTTAATTCGCTTCAAGTAATTTTCTACCTCTGCTTCCATTTTATCTGTCAACGCTTCCAAGTAATATGAGCCACCTAACGGATCAATCGTGTCTGCAACACCACTTTCATGGGCAATGATTTGTTGTGTTCGTAAAGCTATCCGTGCCGACTCCTCTGTTGGCAGAGCAAGAGCCTCATCACGAGAGTTTGTATGTAAACTTTGTGTACCACCAAGAACTGCTGCCAATGCTTGTAGTGTTACACGAACTATATTATTATCCGGCTGCTGGGCAGTTAAAGTAGAACCACCTGTTTGGGTATGAAAACGGAGCTTCCAACTCTTCGGATTTTTTGCTTGATAATGCTCTTTCATAATTTTAGCCCACACTCTTCTAGCTGCACGGAATTTCGCAATCTCTTCAAAGAAATTATTATGGGCGTTAAAAAAGAATGCTAATCTAGGAGCGAATGAATCTACATCCATCCCTGACTCGATAGCTGCATCCACATAAGCCATTCCATTAGCAATCGTAAAGGCCGCCTCTTGAACTGCTGTAGATCCCGCTTCTCGAATGTGATAGCCCGAGATACTAATCGTATTAAATTTCGGAACAAACTTTTGGCAGTATTCAAAGATATTGGTTATTAATCTCATGGACGGCTTTGGAGGAAATATATACGTTCCACGAGCAATATATTCTTTTAAAATATCATTTTGAATTGTCCCTGTTAATTTTTCCATGGGAACACCTTGTTTTTCTCCAACAGCAATATACATACAGAGCAAAATGGATGCAGGAGCATTAATCGTCATCGACGTACTAACTTGATCTAAAGGTATTTTCTCAAGTAGGTCTTCCATATCATAAAGGGTATCTATTGCCACTCCAACCTTACCTACTTCCCCTTCAGCCATCGGATCGTCTGAATCATAACCAATTTGTGTTGGAAGATCGAAAGCTACAGATAATCCAGTCTGCCCTTGTTCCAATAAATATCGGAAGCGCTTATTTGTTTCTTTTGCCGATCCGAAACCAGCATATTGACGCATCGTCCAATATTTACTTCGATACATAGTCGGTTGTATTCCACGTGTATACGGGTATTCGCCTGGAAAACCTAGCTTATCCATATATGTACTATCTACTTCTGATGGATAGTACAGCCTTTCTACTTCAATATCTGAACTAGTTAAAAAAGTTTCCTCCCGTTCAGGAAAGCGCTTTAATATTTCTCCAACCGAATCTTTCCACTTCTTTTGAACCTCTTTTTCATCGATATTCATACTTGTTCCCCCATTCTGTTAAACTCGAATCTTCCCATCTGTTAAAATAAGGAAAATATTAAGATAATTTATACTAAAAAAATAGGATTGAATTTATTACTTGTCCTATTACTATTTTAACGTTAAAATAAGTAGAGCATATGGATTGAAGGAGGGCTAACAAATGTCTGCAAACCAAACTACCAAACCTGTACCAAAACGAAAATCCAAACGCGAACGTCGTATGAAGCTAGCAGTATATATTATGATTATTGCCATGGTTGTTTCTACAATAACTTATGGTTTAGCTGTGTTTGTTGGTTTATAAAGGAATGGTAAGACTGGATTACAGATTCAAGTAATCACAGTCTTTTTTATTTTGCTACTTTTGGGTTCCTCCATAAGCTTACATCACTATCTTTATATCGCTTCTTGATGATGAGGTAACCCTCAATTTCATGTAATAATCGAAATAAATTTGCCCGTGTTTCAAATTCCTCTTGCGTTGTTGGTAAATCCTCGTTATGAAACTCATCACGTAATTCCTTCAATTGCTCGAGAAAGACAATGGCCGTATTCTCAGGATGAACAGAATCGGCTAATCCTTCGAAGAAATCGGCAATTTTTAATGATATTTCATCGCGATTCGGTAATTTTGTCACTAAAGGAAGCATCCTTCTAAGTAAATCTAATTGCTTATTACGCATGTAAAAATAGTCATAATAAGTATGCTGGGATCGTAACAAGTGATTTTCCCTATCAATTTCAACTAATCGAGTCGCTTGTTCGAGTAATTCCTCTGATTGTCTTATTTCTTTTCCATCCCATACAGTATTATTATCCCTTAAATATAGAGCGATTTCGGTTAGTACCATCCGAAAGTTATGCTCCAATTTCATTTGAATTTGCTTTAATTTTTGGTCGTATCCAGGCATATATAAGTTTATTAATAGACCTGTTCCTATCCCTACCAAGATGATAATAAATTGTTGAAGCAATAGTGAAACGGGAATACCGTTAGTACTATAAAGATTGAGGATAATGACGGAACTGGTTATAATCCCTGGAGTAACTTTTAACCATACTGTAATCGGAATAAATACCATAAGCATCAATCCTAAAACAACCGGATGATAGCCAATAAACTCAAAAAACAAATACGAAAGTATACTTGCAACAATACAGGCTAATAATCGATGCCACGCACTGATAACGGACTGTTTACGTGAGGGCTTAATTGTCAAAATCGTTAGTATCCCAGCTGAAGTGAAATTGGTCAGTCCTAACGCTTGTGCTATAACGATTGAGATAGGTGTGCCTATTGCTGTTTTAATAGTTCTATACCCGATTTTCACCCGTTTTTCTCCTTTTAACAAGAAATAAGACTGACCTTATGGTATAGGACAGCCTTATTTGGTTCTTTCTTATACTTCTTCACAATGTTTGTCAAACATCTCTTGAAGCTTCGTCATTACTTCCATTGCACTATGGCCTTCAATGTCATGACGCTCAAGCATCGTTACAATTTTTCCATCTTTCAAAAATGCAAAAGAAGGTGATGAAGGCGGATAGCCTTCGAAATATGTACGAGCTTTCTCTGTAGCTTCACGATCTTGTCCAGCAAACACTGTTACTAAATGATCAGGACGTTTATCATAATGAATCGCATTAGCAGCAGCTGGACGAGCTACACCACCAGCACAACCACAGGTTGAGTTAATCATGACAAGTGTTGTACCCTCACGATTCAGTGCAGCATCTACATCTTCAGGTGTTCTTAGCTCCTCATATCCTGCTTCTGTTATATCTTTACGTGCAGCATCAACGATATCATTCATAAATAAATTAAAATCCATACAAGCCACCCCTTTATGTTAAGTTTCTTCTTTCCTAACATATAGGTTATCAATTTTGCAACTAAAATTCAATTTTTAAAACTTGTTCTAATACACTTGAACGGTATTTTCATTCATATTTTCCAGTGTTTCTTTTACATAGGCTAAAAATTGACCACAAATCAATCCATCTAAAATTCGGTGATCCAGTGATAAACATAGATTTACCATATCTCGAGCAGCAAACATGTTATTAATGATAACCGGTTTTTTCACAATCGATTCAACTTGTAAAATGGCAGCCTGGGGATGATTAATTACTCCCATAGACTGTACAGAGCCAAAGGAACCAGTATTGTTTACTGTAAATGTACCACCTTGCATGTCACCAGCAGTTAGTTTATTGGTACGCGCCTTTTGAGCTAATTCATTTATTTCTCTTGCTATCCCTTTTATACTCTTTTCATCCGCATGCTTAATAACTGGTACAAATAACTCTTGATCTTTCGCAACCGCGATTGATAGATTTATATCCTTACGTTGAATGATTTTATCCCCTGCCCATGTACTGTTTAACTGTGGGAATTTTTTCAAGCCTTGTGCGACAGCTTTTACAAAGAATGCAAAGTAAGTTAAATTATAACCCTCATTTTGTTTGAATTCAGATTTAATTTTATTTCGGTAACTAACTAGATCGGTAACATCTACTTCCACCATCATCCAGGCATGTGGTATTTCCGTTTTGGAGCGTACCATATTTTGCGCAATGACCTTACGTACTCCTGTTACAGGAATTTCAATATCCCCAACCTGGCTAGTAGGTTGTGAGACAGGTGGAACAGTAGCAGTGGATTGCGGTTGTGCTCCCTCTTTTTCTTTTGGAGCTTGTGTATTCACCGATTCGCTCACTGGTGCACTAGGAATATCACCTGAAGCAATAATCTTTTCGATATCTTTACGAGTGATTCTTCCACCACGACCAGTTCCTGTCACGAGCTCTAAATCTATATTGTTCTCTTGTGCCATACGGAGTACAGCTGGAGAATAACGTTTTTTCATAGATTGGTCTAAAGCGACCTCCGTTGTAGAGGTAGAGGCTTCCTTCGTTACGTCCTTCTCAGCGTCATTGGATTCATTAGCTACACCAGCTTCTGTTTCGATATAGCAAATTAGTTCTCCAACAGCGACCGTTTCTCCCTCACCTGTAACGATTTCTTTGATTGTTCCAGTAAAGGAAGAAGGCACCTCTGCATTGACTTTATCTGTCATGACCTCAGCAATAGGATCATACTTGTTAATATGATCTCCTTCTTTAACAAGCCAAGAGCTTATGGTTCCTTCTGTAACACTCTCACCTAATTGGGGCATCGTAATTTTTTCCAGTGCCATCGTTTTCCCTCCTAGTTAAAATTCAGCTAATTCACGCATTGCTTTTTCGATTTTATCAGGATTCATCATAAAGAATTTCTCCATTGTAGGTGCATATGGCATGGCAGGTACATCAGGTCCAGCAAGTCTTTGAATAGGAGCATCTAGGTCAAACAAACAATTTTCTGCAATGATTGCTGCAACTTCCCCAATAATACTACCTTCTTTATTGTCCTCTGTGACTAATAGAACCTTTCCAGTCTTTTTGGCAGCTTCAATAATGGCTTCCTTATCCAATGGATAAACTGTACGCAAATCTAAAATATGAGCATCAATACCTTCTTCTGCTAACTTTTCAGCAGCTTGTAAGGCAAAGTGAACACATAATCCATATGTAATGATGGTAATATCGGAGCCTTCACGTTTCACATCCGCTTTACCTATTGGTAATACATAATCATCTTCTGGCACTTCCCCTTTTAGTAAACGATAGGCACGTTTATGCTCAAAGAATAAGACTGGGTCATTATCCCTTATTGCTGCCTTTAATAAACCTTTTACATCATAAGGTGTGGAAGGCATCACGATTTTTAATCCAGGTTGGTTAGCAAAAACAGCCTCAACCGATTGTGAATGATATAAAGCACCATGAACTCCACCGCCATAAGGTGCTCGAATGACAATTGGACAGTTCCAATCATTATTTGAACGATAACGAATTCTGGCTGCTTCTGAAATAATTTGGTTAACCGCAGGCATGATAAAATCTGCAAACTGCATCTCAGCAACTGGGCGCATTCCGTACATTGCTGCACCGATACCTACACCGGCAATAGCGGATTCTGCTAGTGGTGTATCTAGAACACGGTATTCACCGAACTCATCATATAATCCTTCTGTAGCCTTAAAAACGCCACCTTTTTTCCCAACGTCTTCCCCTAATACAAAAACCTTTTCATCACGTTGCATTTCTTCTCTTAAAGCAGTAGTAACAGCTTGTATATAAGACATGACTGGCATGGTTATCCCTCCCTACTTTTCTTCGTAAACATATTTTAATGCATCTTCTGGTGCAGCATACGGAGCATTCTCAGCATAGTCCGTTGCTTCATTGACAATTGAGTTGATTTCATTGGTCATATCTTTTTCTACCTCGTCCGTTAACACACCAACATCTTTTAGATACTGGGAAAATGTGAATATAGAATCAAGTTTTTTCGCTTCTTCTACTTCTTCACGACCACGATATGCACGGTCATCATCATCACTTGAGTGAGCAGTCAATCGATAAGATACTGCCTCAATCAGTGTTGGACCTTCACCACTAATTGCACGGTCACGAGCTTCTTTTACTACTTTATATACTTCTAATGGATCGTTTCCATCAACAGTATAGCCTGGCATACCATAACCAATGGCTCTGTCCGATACCTTTTGGTTTCCTAGTTGTTTTTCCGCAGGTACGGAAATGGCATATTTATTATTTTCAACCATTGTAATTACTGGTAATTTATGAACTCCTGCAAAGTTCAACCCTTCATGGAAATCCCCCTGGTTAGACGAACCTTCACCTAATGTGACAAACGAAACAAATTGCTTCTCTTCCATTCTTGCAGCAAGCGCAACACCAACGGCATGTGGCAATTGCGTTGTAACAGGAGATGAACCCGTTAGAATTCGATTTTTCTTCTGACCAAAGTGACTTGGCATTTGTCTTCCACCTGAGTTTGGATCTTCTGCTTTAGCGAAGGCGGACAACATTAATTCTTTTGCTGTCATACCAAAAGCAAGTACAACTCCTAAATCACGATAATAAGGTGCTATATAATCTTCTTGACGATTTAAAGCAAACGCAGCTCCAATCTGTGCTGCCTCCTGACCTTGGCAAGAAATAACGAAAGGAATCTTCCCAGCACGATTCAATAACCACATTCTCTCATCTAGTTTCCTAGCAAGAAGCATTGTTTTGTACATTTCTAAAACTTGATCATTTGTTAGTCCAAGTTCTTCATGACGATTTGTTGCCATTTTTTAAGTCCCTCCCTTAACTAATTAAACATAAATATTATCCATGAATTTGTAAACCGTCAACCGCTAACGCTGCCTCGCCCATAACTTCAGAAAGGGTTGGATGTGGATGTACGGTTTGAGCAATTTCCCACGGTGTTGCATCCAATACTTTAGCTAGACCAGCCTCAGAGATCATATCTGTTACATGTGGACCGACCATATGCACACCAAGTAAGTCCTCATTTTCTTTATTCATAATGATTTTCACGAAGCCATCAGATTCACCGTATACTAAAGCTTTCCCAATCGCCTTAAACGGGAATTTTCCTACTTTTATATCATAGCCCTTTTCTTTTGCTTGTTTTTCTGTTAATCCGACACTTGCAGCCTCAGGACTAGAATAAATACATGCTGGGATATTATCATAGTTTAAACGATGTGGTTGCTTCCCTGCCATATGTTCGACTGCAACAATACCTTCATGAGATGCGACATGGGCTAATTGCATACCACCAATTACATCTCCTATTGCATAAATATGAGATTCTTTCGTTTGATAAAATGGTGATGTTTGAATAAATCCTTTCTCCATTACAATATCTGTATTTTCTAAGCCAATATTAGTTGTATTTGCCTGTCGTCCTACAGATACAAGGAGTTTATCCGCTGTATATACTTGATTAGATCCAGCAACTTCGGCTTCAATGGTTACACTGGCATCCTTTTTAACTGTTTCAGGTAATACTTTTGCCCCTTTAACAAAAGTTACCCCCTTACGCTTCAGTTGTTTTTCTACTTCTTTTGCAACATCAGCATCCTCAGTTGGTAAAATTTGATCTGTATATTCGATAACCGTTACGGCTACACCAAAGTCAGCTAACATAGACGCCCACTCAATACCGATTACACCACCACCGATAATGATGATAGACTCGGGCAAGCTCTCCATTTGTAATGCCTCATCTGAACTCATAATCATAGAACCATCTATCTCAAGGCCTGGTAATGATCTAGGAGAGGATCCTGTTGCAATTAAGACAAATTTTGGTACGATCATCGTGTTTTCATCACCATTTGCATATTCAATCGAAATCGTACCAGGTAGTGGAGAAAATATACTTGGCCCCAATATTCTCCCAAAACCATGAAGAACATCAATTTTCCCTTTCTTCATTAATGCCTGAACACCTTTATGTAGCGTATTGATAATCGAGTTTTTTCTCTCTTGAACACGATTAAAGTCTAGCGCTACATTATTGGCTTGAACACCAAACTCAAAAGCATTCTTCGTTTGCTTATACACTTCAGCGCTTCGTAAGAGTGACTTAGATGGAATACAGCCTCTGTGTAGGCATGTACCACCAAGTTCACCTTTTTCGACAACTGCAACTTTCATGCCAAGCTGTGAGGCGCGGATAGCAGCTACATAGCCACCCGTTCCGCCTCCAAGTACTACTAAATCATACTCCTCAGCCATACTATACGCCCCCTTACTTTCTTCTACTTAATGTATGAAGCCCATTTAATAAAAATTGACCTCTTGATTTTCTAACCGATTCGATTCGTTCTTCTGCCATTCTATCAGCAGCTAAGTAAGTAGGAATATTATCTCTTCTTGAGATTTCAAACACCTTTAATAAACTGTCGTAAATTCCTTCTACCTTTTTCATCGCTCTTGATTGATTATAGCCATTTAACTCATCGGCAACATTGATTACCCCACCAGCATTGATAACATAATCTGGTGCATATACAATTCCCTTCTCAAACAATATATCACCATGTTCGGTACTTTTTAATTGATTATTAGCAGAACCAGCGACAACTTTTGCCTTTATGCGAGAAATAGTATCATCATTAATCGTTGCGCCTAATGCACATGGTGCATAAATGTCACAGTCCACTTCATAAATATCATCAGGATCTACTGCTGTCGCTCCAAATGCCTCTACTGCGCGATGGGCTGCAGCTTTATTAATATCTGTAACAATTAATTTCGCACCCTCTTTATGTAAATACTCACATAAAGTAAAAGCAACACTTCCGATTCCTTGTACAGCTACTGTTTTCCCCTCTAAAGAATCATCACCATATGCTTCTAAAGCAGCAGCTTTCATTCCTTTATATACGCCATAAGCTGTTACAGGAGATGGGTCACCAGATGAACCGAACTCAGGTGAAATTCCAGTAACAAAGTCTGTTTCCATATGGATTAAATCCATATCCTCAACCGTAGTTCCTACATCTTCTGCAGTTATGTATCTGCCATTTAAACCTTGAATATATCTTCCAAACGCTCGAAACATCTCTGGATTCTTATCTTTTCTGGGATCACCAATGATGACAGTTTTTCCACCACCTAAGTTTAATCCAGCAGCAGCGTTTTTATATGTCATACCTTTTGCTAAACGCATTGCATCAACAATTGCATCTTCCTCTGAAGCATATGTCCACATTCTAGTCCCGCCAAGAGCTGGTCCTAACGTCGTATCGTGAATTGCAATGATTGCTTTTAAGCCAGAGTTCTTATCTTGGCAAAACACCAATTGCTCGTAATCATATACTTCCATGTCTTTAAAAATATCCATTTCTATTCCTCCTCATTTATAAAACGTTGCTATTTATAACTGCTTAAGCTATTAATAAATAAGCTTTCTTGACGTTAAATAAGCCATTGAAACTAACACTTTAAAAACACTACTTTTACATTATAATACAAAATCCCTATTCATAGGAAATGTAAGCGCTTTATTTTTTATTCAAATAAAAAATATTTTTTAAATATTAAAAAATATTGAGGTTATATAGCTATATATTCCGGTGTTTTTTATGCGCTTTTCTCTATCATACGGTACATTTTCCATATTGGCAAATTAAAATTTTATCTATTTTTTATATTTTGGTATACTATGGGCTAAGTAGAATCTATCTATTGGGAGAAAGAAAAGGAGATATAATGGTCAGATTATTAGCAGTATTAGTTGTTTTTATACCCGGCATTATTGCAGCAATTGGGATTAAATTAATGCGAGACACATTATTTGATGATTTCCACCATATTTTTTTCCACGCTTGGATCCAATTTGGGATTGGTTTATTCCTATTTCTTGCAGGACTAGCATTTTTAGGAGGATTTATCATTTATCGTGATCGTAAGAAGCAAGCAGAAAAGAAGGCAAAGGGCGTCTAGTAACTGTTTTATAGAAGCAGAAAAAATTTAGAGAAGAAATAGTTTTTAAAACTTACCAATAAAACAATAATGAAGCTATATAAACAAAATTTAATCCAAGCTAGGAAAGAATCTAGGAGATAAATGAAGAAATTTTAGACAAGTAGATCCATGGCTAGACAATTTTAAAAAACAGACACTAAAAATTATCTTGCACATACGTATAAACATTAACCAATTCATCGGTAACATAAAAAAGACACCATCCTTTATTGATTTTTTACAAACCAATAAAAAATGATATCTTTTATCAATTGCTAGGCTTTATCGGTAACTACTCCTTGTTTAGCAATATATGTAAAATTGCTATTAACCCATTAATACCAACGATTCATTAAGAAGCCTTGTGGTCAAGCCTTAAACGGTCCGCCACCATTGCGATAAATTCAGAATTTGTTGGTTTGGCTTTTGAAATACTTACCGTGTATCCAAATAAGGCGGATATCGAGTCGATGTTTCCACGGCTCCAGGCGACTTCGATTGCATGTCGAATAGCACGTTCGACACGTGATGAAGTCGTATTAAATTTCTTTGCGATATCTGGATATAACACTTTTGTAATGGAGCCAAGTAATTCAATATCATTATATACCATGGTAATGGCTTCTCGTAAGTACATATAACCTTTAATATGAGCAGGTACACCTATTTCATGAATAATATTGGTAATACTTGCTTCTAAATCTTTCTTCTTTCTTTCCTTCTTCATACCAAAGTTTGAACGGTTAGAAAGAACACTTCGTCCATTTACTTGGCGAATCTGTTCCGCAAGATTCTCTAAATCAAATGGTTTTAAAATAAAATAAGATGCTCCTAAATCAACAGCTTTTTTCATAACCTCCTCTTGTCCAAAAGCCGTTAACATAATAACATACGGATCATTACTTGACTTACCTTTTTCCCTAAGCATATTTAGAACGGCTAACCCATCTACATGAGGCATAATGATATCCAGCACCAAAACATCAGGTTTCTTTTCTTCAACTAATGCTAGACAATCTTTACCGTTGTATGCTGTGCCAACCACTTCAATATCTGGTTGTTCATCAAAAAACTCTTCCATTAAATTGATCAAATCCCTGTTGTCATCTACTAAACAAACTGAAATCTTATCCACAAAATGCTCCTCCTTTAAAGTATTTCCATAATGTCCACTCTATGTATTCGACAAAACTTCAAAATATCCTTCTTTTTTTAAAAAAACTTTGCGTTTTTTTATCTTTTCTTTAAATTACTTTATTTTGCTTTCATTTTCGGTATGATTCGATTTAATCCGACAGCTAATTCGATATTTTGTCGAAAAATATTTAATTCTATTCCTTCAGGTCGTATATTCCCGGTTATACACAAAATAAAACCTAAATCAAAATGAAAGAACCTATGCATCAATGCACAGGTTCTCTTTCCACACTATATTAACTTGCTTGTTTCTTCTCTTTATTGTAGATATCCACTCCAGCATCTTGGAGCATCCATTCAATATGGACACCATATCCACTTGTTGGATCGTTGACAAATACATGTGTTACTGCTCCAATAACCTTGTCATTTTGAATAATCGGGCTACCACTCATCCCCTGTACAATACCACCAGTTGCTTCTAATAATTTTGGGTCGGTAATTTGTATAACCATACCTTTTGTAGCAGGAGTTTTTTGCGGTACACTAGAAACAATTTCCACATCAAATTCCTCTACCTTCTCCCCATCGATAACCGTTAATATTTTTGCCGGTCCTTCTTTAACTTCATGAGATAACGCAATTGGCATTGGTTTATCATACTTACCATTCTCTATCGATTCATCTAACTTACCGAAGATCCCAAATGGACTATTCTTCGTAATAGTACCGATTTTATTTTCTCTGATTGAAAACTTAGCTTGCTTTTCACCAGGAGTACCGTTATTCCCCTTTTGAATCGAGGTCACAGTGGATCTAACAATTGTACCATCATGAATTTCAATCGGTTTTTTCGTATCCATGTCCGAGATAACATGTCCTAATGCACCGTATTTCTTCGATTCAGGTTCAAAGAACGTCATCGTTCCTATACCTGCGGCTGAATCACGAATATATAAGCCAATCCGGTATTCATTTTCCTTTTCATCCAATACAGGCTTTAATTCCGTATCAAAGGTTTCCTTACCACGTTTGACCTTCACTTTTAATGGTTCGGAGTTTTTACCGGACTCTTCGACAATTGGTTTAACGTCCTTCATTTCCTCTATCTTTTGACCATTTATTTCCATGATTACATCACCGACTTTAATCTCTGCCTCTTCACCAGGAGACATCGTACCATTTTCACCGTTTACAAGATGATGGCCAACTACTAATACTCCAAGGGTTTGTAGCTGTACACCAATAGATTGTCCACCTGGAATGACCTTAACGTCCTTTAGTATCGAAACGTCAACTTTCTTAATAGGTACTCCAGCAACGGAATAATATAATTGACTATCTCCCGGTTCAGTAACATGGAAACTTGACGCATTGACCGCTTCTGAATTATTGTCCGTAGATGCGTATACTTGAACAGCATTACCTAGGTTAGGAACCTCTAAGGGGAATTGATTTTGAAACGTTACAATCTTATTTGGAATGGTAAAATAATTTTGTATAGGGGGCGTAAAAGGAACAATTAGCAATGTGAGTAGTAGTAAAAATCCTGTTACGATTCGAATTTTGTCTATGTGCTTCACAAATGTCCACTCTCCTTGTTCCTAAACCCATACCATATTTTTATATCTGTACTTCTAATTTGACCTTTAATAGCTATTTTTAAACCGGGAAAAGATAAGAAAACCTGCTTATCTTTTCCTTTACAAATATTGTATGAAGAAAATTCAAGGAATCGAGACTAGACATCATGTTGCACACAGATATTAAAAATGCTGTCCCTTCGTTATACCTAATTAGGGACAGCATTTATATATATATTAACTATTTACTGTAGCTCTTTTAAACCCTTGTGCTAATTTATGTAGCTCTTTGGCATGCTCCTTCGCTGTTTCTGTCACTTTTGTACCTGTCATCATTCTCGTTAACTCATTGATTTGTTCTGATTCCGTTAGTTCGCTAACTTGTGTGACCGTACGATTCTCTAATTCGTTTTTTTCAATAAATAGATGTGTATCTGCCATTGCTGCTACTTGTGGTAAGTGGGTAATACATAACACTTGAGAGTCATTAGATATTTGGAATATTTTCTCCGCAATAGCTTGTGCGACTCTTCCACTTACTCCAGTGTCTACCTCATCAAAAATGACACTAGTCACACCTTGATGCTTAGCAAATAATTTCTTCAATACTAACATGATTCTAGAAAGTTCTCCGCCTGATGCGACTTTGGAGATCTCTTTTAATGGTTCACCTAAATTGGTTGAAATAAGAAAACGAATTTGATCAAAACCATTTTTATGAAGGGGAACATTTTCTACCACATTCTCAGGTATGAATTGAACAGAGAACGATGCTTTTTCTAAATATAAGTCCTTTAATTCTTCCTGTACCTCTCGGATTAAATTGCTCGCCGCCTGTTTTCGGATCGCATGTAACTGCTGCGCCTCAATAAATGCATCTTCCTCTAGTTCGTTTATCTCATTAGCTAAACGCTGGAGGTGGGAGTCTTTATTTTTTATTTGCTCAATTTCTTCTTCGATAGAACCCATATATTCAATCATTTCGCTAACGGACGTACCATATTTCTTTTTTAAACGACTAATTTCAGCTAATCTACCTTCAATTTCATTTAAACGGTCCGGATCGTATTCTAAGGTTTCTAAGAAATTACTCAATTCGTATGTCAGATCTTCCATCATATAATAATGATTGGATAATGACTCCGATTTTTTGGCAATTACATCGTCATAGTGGTTTATTTCCTCTAGTGATCTTTGTGCAACACTTAACCATTCAAGTCCTTTTTGCTCACCATATAATGCATTATACGCCTCGTGAACACCTTTATATATTTTTTCATAATTAACCAGCTGGTTGCGTTCTTTCTCTAATTGAACATCTTCGTCTGGAACAAGATTTGCCTTTTCCAGTTCATTTAATTGGAATTCCAGTAGATCTAATCGTTGAGCCATCTCCTGCTCGTTATCATTTAACTCTTTATAACGTCTTTTTAATGTTTCAAGTCGCTGAAATAATTCGGTGTACTCTTCTTTAACTTGTTCGATCTGATCTCGGTTATATAAATCTAATAATTCTATATGGTTCTCTGGTTCCATTAAGGATTGGGTTTCATGCTGACTATGAATATCAATTAGTGTTCTTCCAAATTCCTTTAAGATAGCCAGTGTAACTAATTTTCCATTAACACGGCAAATACTTTTACCAGAAGTCGTGATAACCCGTTGTAGTACGACTTCCCCATCGTTAATTTCTATCCCATATTGTTTACCAACTAAATAAATTTGATGTGAAGTGGATTCGATTAAAAATAACCCTTCTATTTCTGCTTTGTCTTCTCCATGCCTAATAAAATCGACAGAAGCTCGTCCACCTGCTAGTAATTGAATCGCATCAATTATAATGGACTTACCTGCCCCTGTTTCACCAGACAATACGGTTAGACCTTCTTTAAATGTTAAAGTAATCTGGTCAATAATCGCAAAGTTACGTATCGATAATTCAGTTAACATCTGGTCACCCCATTTTGCTTAAAGCATATTGATAAAACGGTCTTTAATTTCAACTGCATCTTCTTCCGTGCGGCAAATAATCAGAATTGTATCGTCTCCACAAATTGTCCCCATGATTTCTTCCCAATCTAAATTATCAATTAAAACACCAACTGCATGAGCATTACCTGGTAACGTTTTTAGTACGATGAAGTGGCTCGTATGATCGATTTTTACAAAAGCATCCATGATAAGTCGCTTTAATTTATCATGGGGATTAAAACGTTGGTCTGCAGGTAAGCTATATTTATATTTACCACCCGTGGTAGGAACCTTTACTAGGTGTAGTTCTTTTATATCTCTTGAAACCGTTGCTTGTGTCACGTTATAGCCTAAGCTTTTTAACCGGTCTACTAACTCATCTTGCGTGTCGATATCATTCTCTGTTATTAATTCTCTAATTTTTATATGTCTTTGAATCTTACTCATATTGCACCCCCAATTTAATTAAAAAGGACTACGATTGTAGTCCATTTACTCATGTATTCTGTGCTGATTTCAATTCTGAATGAGCTTCATCGACTACGACTCCAGGATTCAGTTCTTCGATGGATTTTCCAGGTTCGTCTTTATTCCAACCTAGATGAGCTAAAAATTCAACATTCCCATCTCCTCCCGTTATAGGAGAAAATGTTAAACCGTAAAGCTCAAATCCCTCTTCCTTAGCGAATGCCAGAATCGTTTGTAACACTTCCACATGCACTTTTTTATCACGTACAATGCCTTTTTTTCCAACTTGTTCTCTTCCGGCTTCAAATTGAGGCTTAATTAACGTGACAATATCACTATTTGGCAATAACAGCTTCTTTAATACAGGTAAAATTAATTTTAACGAAATAAAGGATACGTCTATCGTGGCAAAGTTAGGTAATCCTTTTCCTAACATATCTTCTGTTACATATCTAAAATTCGTTCTTTCCATCACTTCTACACGTGGATCGTTCCGGAGTTTCCAATCCAGTTGATTATACCCTACATCTATTGCATAACATAGTCTAGCCCCAGACTGTAATGCACAATCTGTAAATCCACCAGTTGATGATCCAATATCCATCATAATTTTATCATGAACATCTACAGAAAACACTTTCAAAGCCTTCTCCAGCTTCAGTCCACCTCTACCAACATACGGTATTAACTTACCCTTAATGGTTAAAGGGATGTCCTGATCAACCTTCATCCCTGGTTTATCTAGTCTTTCTTGTTCAGAATATACTAATCCAGCCATAACAGCTCGTTTAGCCTTTTCTCTCGTATCGATTAAATTTCGTTCTACAAGGAGAACATCAAGTCTAATTTTACTCATATACTTAAATCCTTTACTGGTTGGAGTTTAATGATCGCGCTCGCTAAAATAATCGGTTAAATCTGCGAGTCTCGATGTATCCGCATTTGCTTTTTTTAACAATTCTTTTGCTTTCTCTATATAGTGATTCTTCATCTCGATAGCACCGTCTAACCCTAATAACTTCGGGTATGTACTTTTATTATTGGATTCATCACTACCTACAGCCTTGCCTAATTTTTGTTCATCACCGGTAACATCTAAAATGTCATCTTGAACCTGGAAAATTAATCCTAAATAATGGGCAAAATCTTGTAAATAGCTGATTTGTTCCTTAGTAGCATTTCCTAAATATGCTCCGGCTGTTACGGCAAATCTTAACAACTCACCTGTTTTTAACGCATGGATTTTCTCCAGCATTTCTATGGTAACCGTTTGATTCTCCGCCTCCATATCAAGAATTTGACCTGCAACCATACCGGTTGGTCCACTTGCTTGAGCTAACAGCTGAATCAGGTACACTTTTTCGGAATTAGATAACAATGCATCGTTCGTAATCATTTCAAAACTAAAGGTTAATAATGCGTCCCCAGCTAGGATAGCAGTTGCTTCACCAAACACTTTATGGTTCGTGAGCAATCCTCGTCTATAATCATCATCATCCATTGCTGGTAAGTCATCATGTATTAAGGAATACGTATGAATCATTTCAAGTGCTGATGCTGTTCGGTATGTTTTTTCCACATTTGAAGCATATGCCTCAAAGCTTGCTAATAATAAAATCGGACGTAGCCTCTTACCGCCTGCTTCCAAGGAATAAAGCATAGACTTCTTTAGCGACTCAGGGATGTCTAATGGACTTAAATGCTTCGTTAATTCTTCATGAAATACTTTTTGGTTCGTCTCTATGTAGTTTTTTAATACCGTTCCCACTACTTTTCATCCTCCTGTATATCAAAAGGAACTAGTTCTCCCTGGTCATTCATAATTTGCACCATTTTATCTTGGATATGATTTAGTTTATCACTACAGATTTTAGACAGCATCATTCCATCCTGATAATAGGAGATTGCCTTTTCTAAAGGTACATCGCCTTCTTCTAATTTCCCAATGATATCCTCTAATTTCTCCATCGCTTCTTCAAATGTTAAATCTTTATATTTATCCATTATGGGTCTCCTTTACATCTAAAACTTCACAGTCCACCATACCATCGTGGAGATTGATACTAATCCGATCATGCTGCTTTACTTGTGATTTCGATTTAATAATATCACCTGTTGGTGTATAAGGAATTGCAAATCCGCGTTTCATGATTTCTAGTGGATTTAATAAACTAAGTTTATCCATTGATCGGGTTAACTGAATAGACTGCTTTTCGACATATTGATTCATCACTTGATTATTTTGTTTTATCAATAGACTTAATGCTTTTGTCGCTTGTTCTATTCGTCTTTTTGGATGTTGAGTAGAAAGCCTCGTCTTATAATTACTGAATCGCTCCATCTTTTTGTTAACTTCTAGTTGGAAGGATCGGTCCATTCGTTCCCTATTCTTATCTAGCTCCTGTTCCTTTTGTCTTATTAGCTGTTCAGGGTAACGAAATGCATAAGCATTTACCATTTGCTTCAATTTACTCTGCTGATGCTTAATGGAAATCGTAACTAAACTAGTTAACGTCTGTTTCATTTTAGTGATCCGGTCTAGTAATTCATATTGCGATGGAACCGCAAGCTCAGCTGCACCAGTCGGAGTTGGCGCTCGTAAATCTGCTACATAATCACTGATGGTAACATCTGTCTCATGTCCAACAGCAGATATAATAGGAATCTTAGAATGAAAAATAGCTTCAGCTACACTTTCCTCATTGAAACTCCACAATTCTTCTATAGAGCCACCACCTCTTCCAAGTATAATGACATCAAATTCCCCCATATCATTCGCTTTATATATCGCTTTCGTAATGGAGGACGCTGCATTAACACCTTGAACTAAAACCGGTAACACGGTCACTTGTGCGACTGGATACCGTCTTTTAATTGTTGTGATAATATCGCGGACAGCTGCACCAGTCGGAGAGGTAATTACACCAATATGGTGAGGAATTGTAGGAATTTTCTTCTTATATTGTTCATCAAAGTAACCTTTTGTTCGTAATCGTTCCTTAAGTTGTTCAAAAGCTAAGTACAAGGAACCAAGACCATCAGGCTCCATTTGTTGAATATATAACTGATATTGTCCAGTTGCTTCGAATACACTAACCTCTCCACGAACTAAAACCTTCATTCCATTTTCAGGTTTAAACTTAAGAAATCGATTGTTTCCAGCAAACATCACCGCATTGATTCGTGCCTGGTCATCTTTGATGGTTAAATACATATGGCCTCTAGAGTGTAATTTAAAATTAGATATTTCCCCCTTGAGCCAAACGTCTCGTAGATGGGGGTCCATATCTAATTTTCGTTTCATATATTTAGTTAAAGCGGTAACTGTTAAGTACTTATTTGTCATTTTACCAAACCTTTTGCAGCTTTAATGGTATTATGTAATAACATCGTAATGGTCATCGGACCTACACCACGGGGAACTGGTGTTATATAGTTAGCCTGTTCAGAGGCACTTTCAAAGTCTACATCACCTGTTAATGATCCATCCTCTAGTCGATTAATACCGACATCTATTACGACAGCACCTTCTTTTATATATGCTTTGTCAATGACATTCGGTCTACCAACGGCAACGATAAGAATATCTGCTGTATTCGTTATCTCTTTTAAATTATTTGTTTTAGAATGGCAATACGTTACTGTTGCATTTTCATTGAGTAATAATTGTCCAACTGGTTTCCCTACAATATTACTTCTCCCAATGACAACAGCATGCTTCCCTTCTATTGTAATATTTTTGGACTTTAGCATCGTGATAATCCCATACGGCGTGCAAGGCAAAAAAGTGTCTTGTCCAGTCATCATTTTTCCAATGTTATAAGGATGAAAACCATCCACATCTTTTTTTGGATCAATGGATTCAATAATATGTTCTACATTAATATGATCTGGAAGTGGTAATTGAACTAGGATTCCGTGTACCCCGTTGTCACTGTTAAGCTGTTCGATTGTCTGTAATAATTCTTTTTCTGTTACAGTGTCAGGGAGTTCCACTATCTCTGAGCTTATTCCTACTTCCTCAGAAGCCCGCTTCTTTCCATTAACATAAGATCTAGATGCTGGATTATTCCCAACTAAAACAACTGTTAAATGGGGCAGGATATTTTGTTGCTTTAAATATTCCACCTCTTTTTTCATATCTAACTTTAGTTGCATAGACAATTCCTTACCATTGATAACCTCAGCTACCATTATTATCTTCCCCTTTATTACTTGATAATTTTAGATAACACGCCGTTTACAAACTTACCTGATTTCTCGTCTCCGTACATTTTTGCTAAATTAACTGCTTCATTAATCGATACGTTCTCAGGAATATCTTCCATATATTTTAATTCATACGTTGCAATTCGCAGTACTGTTTTCTCAACAGATGGAAGGCGTTGTAATGACCATTTTTCTAAATGTCTTGAAATGATTTCATCGATTGCTTGTTTTTCTTTCACTACACCTAATACAAGCATTTGCAGAAAATCATCCTTTTTCTCCTCATCTAATCTCTCTTGTATGGTAATTTCGATATCTTCTTCTAACATATCTAATTGAAATAATATTTGAAATGCTTTTTCTCTTGCTTCGTGACGTTTCATCATGCATTACTCCTTTAATAATCTCCTTCAAATCATAACATGATTACGAGGCAGACGCCACAAACTAACGAATTCTTTTTCATCATAATAAAGAAAGAAGAGGCTGGGACAAAAGAATTTATCTTAAAGGAAAAACCGAATGATGAGCAATGACCACGCTCCGGAAATATACTTGCGGTTGCTTCCAGCACAGGGGCGACATCTGCTCGATAAAACCTTCGCAGTGTCTACCTTGTACTTTATCACAGCATAAGTGCGACATCTGCTCGAAAAAACCTCGCAGTGTCTACTTTACCGCCGGGCGGCTGGTGAGCCTCCTCGTGCTACTTCTTTAGGGGTCTCAACCTTGCCCTTTCCTCCCGCAGGAGTCTACGTATATTTCCGGAGCTAGTATCGTGTATCATTCGGTTTTACATTTAATTCTTTTAGTTATGTCCCAGTCTCTTCTAATATTATTACACTTCGTCTGAACTTTCCTTTTCCATTTGTAATCCTACTACATGTACGTTTACTTCAGAGATATCTAATGATGTCATCGTTTTTAATGTCTGTCTTATATTCGACTGAATTTTTTGCGCTACTTCTGGGATCGATACGCCAAAATCTAAGACAACATATACGTCAATGACTATCCCATCTTCGGCAAGCTCCACCTTAACACCTTTACTATGGGACTTCTTGCCAAATTTTTCAACGACTCCCGTTGCAAAATTCCCGCGCATATTGGCAAGGCCATCAACTTCTGATGCTGCAATACCAGCGATTACCTCAATAACCTCTGGGGCTATTTCAACCCTACCAAGTCCTGTGTTTTCACTCATATTTACTAAAGACTGTTCTGCCATCCTCTCACTCCTTTTCAAATTGAGGTATGCCTAGCTGTTAGTTTTCACTTGACCCTAAAATCGGATGTTCCTCTAGGAAATTTGTATTGAAATCACCATCAATGAATACTTCATGCTCCATAATAAGACGATGAAATGGAATGGTTGTATGGATTCCTTCCACTAGAAACTCATCTAGTGCCCGTTTCATACGAGAAATTGCTTCCTCTCGTGTAGAACCATACGTGATTAGCTTAGCAATCATAGAATCATAATATGGTGGTATAGCATAACCAGGATATACAGCAGAATCTACTCGTACTCCTAACCCACCGGGAGGTAAGTACATATTAATTTTCCCGGGTGAAGGCATAAAATTCTTAAATGGTTGCTCTGCATTGATTCTACACTCAATTGCCCATCCATTAAAGGTAACATCCTCTTGTTTTACTGTTAATTCCTCACCGTTGGCAATCTTAATTTGCTCTTTAATCAGGTCAATACCGGTTACCATTTCTGTTACCGGATGCTCCACTTGAATTCTTGTGTTCATTTCCATGAAGTAGAAATCATTTGTTTTTCGATCAAAAATAAATTCAATTGTTCCGGCACCAACATAGTCTACTGCCTTAGCAGCTTTTACTGCTGCTTCTCCCATTTTAGCACGAATTTCTTCATTTAGGGCAGGGGAAGGCGTTTCTTCGATTAATTTTTGTAATCGGCGCTGAATACTACAGTCACGTTCCCCAAGATGGATAACATTTCCATGGGTATCCGCTAAGACTTGGATTTCAACATGTCGGAAATCTTCTATGAATTTTTCGATATAAACCCCTGGATTACCAAAGGCTGTTTCTGCTTCCTTCTGGGTAATACGAATTCCTTTAATTAAGTCTTCTTCTGTTCTTGCAACTCGTATACCTTTTCCACCGCCACCAGCAGTAGCTTTAATAATTACTGGATAACCGATGGATTTTGCAATCTGAATTGCTTCTTCTTCACTTGCTATTATACCATCAGAACCGGGAACAATCGGTACATTTGCTTTTCGCATCGTATCACGAGCGACATCTTTAATCCCCATTTTTTGAATTGCTTCTGGTGTTGGTCCTACAAATGTAATATTACATGCTTTACAGATCTCGGCAAAGTCAGCATTTTCGGCTAGAAATCCATATCCTGGATGGATGGCATCTACATCTCTTAAATTAGCAATACTGATTATATTCGTGAAGTTTAAATAACTGTCCTTACTTGAATTGGGACCAATACAATATGCTTCATCCGCTAATTGAACATGTAACGCCTCTTGATCAGCTTCTGAGTATACTGCCACTGTTTCAATACCCATCTCTTTACATGCACGAATAATTCGGACAGCTATTTCTCCTCTGTTTGCAATTAGCAATTTCTTTATCATATTAGCTCGTCCCCTTATTTCCTTTTCACTCTAAATAATGGTTGCCCATATTCTACAAGCTCTCCATTTTCCACTAGAATTTCAACGATTTCACCATTTACTTCCGCTTCGATTTCATTAAATAATTTCATTGCTTCTACAATACAAACTACTGTATCCTTAGAAACCGAACTTCCAACACTTACAAATGGGTCACTATCTGGATTAGGAGCACTATAAAACGTTCCAACCATTGGTGATGTTATCTCATAGTCAAAGTTTGATTTTGCTTTCGTTACAGGAGCTTCTGTTTTCTCAACCGGCTCTTGTTTAACCTCTGGCGTAGCAGCTTGTTGAACTGGTACTGGTGTTACTTCTTTTTCTACTTGAACAACCGGTTTCGATTGCACTACGACATTTTCTCCTGCTTTTTTCATCGATACTTTTGTACCGTTTGTTTCATAAGTAAACTCATTGATTGAAGATTGATCTACTAATTTTATTATTTCACGTATTTCTTGTACTTTTAACATGATGAATTAGCACTCCCTTACCTTTTTATTATTAGGTACTAATAACTCCTCTTAATATTTTACGACAATTATAGGGATAACTTCAACAAATAAATGAATTATCGGTAGAACAATGCTTTTGCACTACCCCCATTATAACAATCTACCCTCTTCTGCGCGAATTAAATCAGATATCTCGTTTTATTGCATAACCTATCATCATGGTTATACACGAACTAAATAGCTTAAAAAAATAGACAAAAAAATAAAACATCAAGCCGATTAGACTTGATGCTAATTTAGGTATTGTTAGCTTTCAGTAGCAGGTTGTTGAATAACATTAACAGGAATTTCACCAAATTCATCTCGAACCATTTGCATAATGTTTACCACTTCTGTTGGGGTTAGTTCCTCCACTAATTGTACATGTACATGTACAACGTCACCATCAGTACGAACTAATACATCTTGGTATTCTGCCGAGTCTAATATCGTTTCCTCCAGAATCATTTCTTTGGAGTAGACTTTATCAATGGTATCTATTTCTTCATATGCTTGATTCTTTTCTTCTGCGGAAGCAGAACTACTTGCTACAATATCTTCTAATCTATCTTTTTTCTTACTTCTTTCTTCTTGTACTTCTAATCGAAGTGCTGCAAATAAGTCGTTTGTTCCTGAAACAACATTAACATTTGACCCATTCGCTGGTGTGGATTCGTTAGTAGCCTCTTCTGTATCTGTATCATCATCTGTATTCATATAGGCCAAATCACCCGGATTAGACGTCATGTAATACACACTCAACACAATCATTAAACTTAACATCGTTAATAGCCAAACAGTTTGTTTTTTCAACATTACTTCATCCTCCCTTTAATTTTTAGGATTTACAGATACTTTATGTGTTGGAACATCAAGCACTCTAGAGATAGCTTCTACAACCCATTGTTTAATGGTGGCACTTTCAACACCCTTTGCTACAACAAGAACACCTCTTACCTTAGGTTTTTTCGTTTGAACTAAGACAGGTGTTTCTTGGTCACCTTGTCTTACAATGACCGTCTGGGTTTCTTCTGTTAGTTCATCAATATTTCTTGTCCCACCATTTCGGTCGTTTTCCTCCGTTTGCTGCGTTCCTTTGATTAAGTTTTTTTCATAGACCTTGACATCCGTTGAGTCTAGATTAACCATTACTTCTACTTCTGAGACACCATCAATTTTATCTAGCATTTCTTTTAATTGCTTTTGATAATTTGCCTCCAATACACTGACATCAGATGTTGTACCTGAATCATGGGAACTTACTTCTTCAGATTGGGACTCAGATTCTAATTCCAATCTTGGCATATCTTGTCCCAAATCTTTCTGGGATGAGGAAGAAAATATGTTACCCATTAGGATTACAAGTAAGGCAACTAGTCCAATTAGGATGACATAGCCAGTTTTCTTAGACCCATTTAACTTATCCTTTAGAAATTCTTGTAATTTATTTATCAAGATGTCCCTCCCTCCCATATGACAGTTAATTTCTTATCTGTTAATTCCCAAGTCTCACGTAACAAGGATTCAACTTCCTGAAGATCTATATCGACTTCCTCCGTTGCAACCTCTTGTTTCCTTGCATCAATGACAACATCTTCTACTGCATTTACTGCTCCCTCCCCTGCTTCTGATTCTCCAAGATAAACCACCACTTCTTCTAGCCCCTCATAGGAGATTGCTGCTCCTTCTTTAAAATCGAAATCTAATTTTTTTATTTCTGCTTGATAGTTGTCCAATAGAGGAGCACTTGCTATATCTTTTAGTTGGACAGCCATTTGTTCTAAAATATATGCGCTAGTTGACGATTCTATTTCACTTTTTTGCAATTCAATCAAATTTTCTACCTTAGGATCACTAGAAGTTTCATTGATAAGAGTAGAGAAAGATTGCTCTACAGCTTCTTTTATATCAACCTTAAACAGATAAAATATAGGCTGTAAGAAAATTAAAATTAACACCAATCCAATCACAAATTTGATATACTTTTTCATTCCACCAGTGGGTACTAGCAAATCGATTATGGTTGCTAGCAAAATAAAAACAATAATTTGTGCAACCCAGTTAATTAAAAAATCCATTTCCATCATCCTATCGAAGCAATAGTGTGATATTACTTGCAGTGACTATAATGACAATTGCTAGAAAGAACATAAGAGATACAGCAAGCAAACAAGCTAAAATATAGACTATATATTTACTTATCGTGTTTAGACTAGTAATAATTGGTCCATCGGCCACTGGTTGTAGCACTGCTGCAGCAACTTTATAGATTAGTGCTATCGCAAATATTTTTATCGCTGGAAATAAAGCAATAAAGATTATGATGGCAACTCCGACAATTCCAACCGCATTTTTCAATATTAATGAGGCACTAAGAACGGTATCTGCTGCATCTGTAAAGGTTCTCCCTACCACCGGGATAAAGTTTCCTGTTACAAATTTAGCTGTTTTCATTGCTACACCATCCTGAATAGCACTTGCTGCACCTTGAACAGAAAGAACACCTAAAAATATCGTTAAAAAAATCCCTAACGTACCCATACCGATTGATCGAAACAAATCAGCAAGGTTGGTTACTTTATGGTTTTCATTTAAACTGCTCACAATAATTAGTAATGCCGATAGAAATAGTAATGGCATGATAAAGTTAGAAACTAAGACTCCACTGAAATTAATTAGAAATATAATGATTGGATGAAAAAAAGAAACGGAAATCAAACTGCCAAATGAAGCCATTAAACCTAGTACTAGCGGAATTAAAGCAATCATAAAGCTACTCATCATATTAATGGCATCCTTCGCATAAGAGACTGCCAAGTAAAAACTATTTAAAGCGATAAATATAAGAACAATGTAAACGACAAAATAAGCGATTTTACTAACGGAAGTTCTTTCAAAGGCTGTATGCATCGTTTGAAGAAGTACAGAAAATAATGTTAATAAAAGAAGTGATCCTAATAATTTTCCATTCAATATCACTTCATGTAATAAATATTCAAGTCCACCTATCAGAGTATTGCTAATCGAGAACTCATCATTTCCTTTAATAAAATCATAGAGACTTGTTTTTTGTAATTCCGGAATATACCCGCCATACTCATCCACTACCACATTCCAATATTCTTGCATCCCATCAAATGAGACTTCATTTAATAGAGCATCCTCAACGGGAGCTTCAGCATTATCGTCTGCATACACAACGGATTGTCCTAGAAACAGAAATAACATTAATATACAACCAATCCTACTAGCTTGCTTCATCCGCTTCGATTGCTCCCTTCCTTTCTAACATTTCTCCTTTACACAGAAGGTAAGAAATTTAGAATTGCTTCTACTACTGCTGTTATAATTGGTATTGCAAGTAATAAAATAAATATCTTTCCAGCAAGCTCTATTTTGGAAGCTACCGCACTAAGTCCTGCATCTTTTGTAATACTGGCTCCTAATTCTGTAATATAAGCAATACCGATTATTTTTAGGATAGTCTCAATGTACATGGAGTTAATAGCTGCTTTTTGACCTAATGACTCGATTAGTCGAATAATGGAACCAATTTGGCTAATAACCGCTATGAATAATGCAATACCCGTAACAAGTATGATAAGAAATGCAAAGGGGCCACGCATATCCTTTAAAATGATGTAAAGAATACTAGCTATAATGCCTAGTGTGACGATTTGAATAATATCCATTTGACTTACCCTTGAAAAAGAAATACAGATCGGATTTGTTGAAATAAATCAGATAACCCGTTTATGACGACAACAAGGACTATAATAAATCCGACCAACGTGACAAATTGCGCGATTTCTTCCTTCCCCATTTGCTTTAAGATGGTGTGAATCAAAGCGACAATAATTCCAATTCCTGCAATTTGAAATAATACCGATGCATCTGATAGCATAATGCAGCCCCTTCCTCCCTAAATAAGCAATAATACGATGAACAGGCCAGTTAAAAATCCTAGATTTTTGGCCATCTTTCCATACTTATCCTGTTCATCCCTTGCATCATCTAATTCTCTTTCCAAATGCTTAATCGTTAGCTGTATATGTTTTTGTTGCTGGTCAAAATCATGTTGCCCAAGTGTTCTTCCAAACTGAAGAAGAATTTCTTTTTCATGTGATGTTAAACTAGAATTGTCCATATAATTTGCAACACATTCTTCCCATACTAAGTCAAAATAGCTATTCGTTCCCATCATCTTATTAGCCACTGATTGGAAAAAAGATGCACATGGTTCTGGGATTTGTTTGGCAATGGATAGAAATGCATCGTGGAGTGGCATCTGACTATATAAAATTTCTGCCTCTAGTACTTGAAGGGCATTGATGAGCTGACGGATTTGCTTTGGCCGCCGAGCCAATTTATTACTCCATTCGAATCCTAGCCATGTTGTTACTCCGATGAAGAGTAGTGCCCCGATCCACTTCATTTGGATAGCACCCCGTTTTCTTATAGATATTTTTTTCATTTTCATCAAAGATTGACTGAATCGTTCCGGGAGCCGACTGTCCTTTCAGCAGTACAACTCGTCTAAAGACCTTTTTTTCTAGTAGTGGCAGAATGGAAGGCCTTTTCTTTAATTCTTCTAGGGTTTGTCCATGAATCGTACATATTACGGTAACACCAGCATTAATCGCATTTGTTAAGGCTTGTACATCTTTATCGCTGCCAATCTCATCCACCACTAATATTTCCGGTGACATTGATCGAATGAGCATCATCATGCCCTCTGCTTTTGGACAAGCATCCAAGACATCTGTTCGTCTTCCAAGGTCATGTTGTGGTACACCTTTTAAACATGCGGCAATTTCCGATCGTTCATCAACAACTCCCACCTTTTTAGGTGGTATATGGTTCCATCCTGATGAAATAATCCGAATGACATCTCGAATGAGCGTTGTTTTCCCCGACTGTGGAGAGCCAACAAATAACGTATTGAGAAATCCATTCTCATAAAGATAAGGCATGACTTGTTTCCCGACACCGATTTTCTGTTTTGCAATACGAATATTGAAAAAGGTAATATATTGAATGGCCTTTACCATACCGTGTACCGTATTTACTTTGCCTGCAAGTCCTACTCGGTGACCCCCTTCTATGGTGATATAACCCTCCCTTAATTCATCCTCCATCCTATATAGAGAAAACTCACTCAACTGATTCACGATGAATACATTATCAGTTTTATTCGGTCTAGCTTGTGTTACCCATTCCACTCCTTGGTCAAAGATAAGTTCGATCGGTTGGTTCAAACGAACACGAATCTCTTGTACCATATTCCAACGCTTCCCAATTTTGCTTCTTAAGACCGTTTGTATTTCAGTCGGAAATAAACGTAGTATCTCCTCCATAGCTTGTCCCCACTTTGTATCGGTTTTTAATTGTTTTCATTTTCTATAAATAAATGTATGTTGGAATGGAGATTTTATGACTGATAGAACGAACTTAATAGTTTTGCTACAAATAACATTGATAGAGTAGAAAGAGTGTATACCATCATTAATTAAGCAACGAGGTTGGGACATAACTAATAGAATTAAATGCGAAACCAATTGATACACGATACTAGCTCCGGAAATATACGTAGACTTCTGCGGAAGTTAGGGCAAGGTTGAGACTCCTAAAGAAGTAGCACGAGGAAGCTAAGGCAGCCAGCAAGCGGTAAATGGACACTGCGAGGTTCTTTCGAGCAGATGCCCCCCTGAACTGGAAGCAATCGCATGTATATTTCCGGAGCGAAGTCCTTGCTCATCATTCGATTTTTCCATTAAGATAAGTTCTTTTGTACCACCCTCGTTTAAAAACCATTCACTCTTCATTTTGATAAAACAGCTTATAGAACGCTCCTTTTTGATTCCATAATTCATCAGGTATTCCCATTTCAATTATCTGACCATTCGCTAACACGATCACTTTATCTGCCATTTTTGCTAATTCATACTCATGTGTACTCGTAATCCTTGTAGTTTTATCCATGTTTTTTAACAACGTATATAGCAATTCTCGATTAGTTTTATCCAGACCGGAAGTTGGTTCATCTAGAATCAGTAAATCTGGGTTTATTAGGATGGAACGTAATAAGGCTATTCTTCTCTTTTGACCACTAGATACATTACGACCATTATCAGATATAATGGTATGTAATTTATGAGGTAAACTTTCCACAACCTCCAAAAGATTGAATGCCTTTAATTTTTCATGTATCTGGTCTTCCTTAAATTCTTGATTAAATGTTATATTTTCTCCTAAAGAAACATTAAATAAATATGGCTCCTGCCATAATACAGCTGTTTGTCCATTATTCTTCCATTCATCATATTTTATGCTTCCCTTTGAAGGTTGATAGACTCCGGAAATTAATTTTAGTAACGTGGATTTACCAGAACCACTTGGACCAACAATTGCGATAAATTCGCCACGCTCTACTTGGAAAGTTATATCGGTTAGTCCTTTCTTTCCATTCTTATAAACAAACTCAAGATCTTTGCATTTAAAACTTGGTGTCGGAGTAACGGTAACCTGGTCAGCTTCCTTATCAAGGAATTCCCACACTCGTGTTGCAGCACCAATCGAATACTGAATCGAACTGTATAAATCCCCCGCACTTCTTACAGGATAGAATAGTAGCTCAATAGTTGCTAAAACCGTAATAAGCTCCGCAACCATTATTTCCCCCTGTAATATAAATATCGAGCCAACCACCATAATAACCATATAAGCTGCCGTTTCAGCTATAGAACCAGAAACTCTTAATAGACTAGTGACTAGATTTTGTCTTAATTCATTTTTCAAAATTCTCTCCGTCGAATTTTGAAATACCCGTTTCCCCCATTGCACTTGCCTTAAACTGATTAAGTCTTGAATTCCGGCAATCATTCCTGTTAACCTTTGAAACATATATGCCTTACTCTGTTGTGTATCAAAACTGATTTTCCGCAGTCTATTTCTTATAAACCATGGAATCGTTAAACAGAAAATTAAAAAAGGGATCATCAGAATGGTTAATTTAGTATTAACATTGCTAATTGCTATCAAGGCACCAATTAATTGCGCGAAGGAATGAACTACTTGTGCCAATACAGTTCCGTATATTTTAGTCCATTCTGGAAGGTCAGACATCACGATAGATTCTATTTTCCCTTGTTTAATACTTTCAATTTCGATGAAAGGTAACGATAAATATTGATTAAATACTTGGTTTCGTAATTCTTTTAATATATTTTGACTGACTATACCACTTAAATACTCCACTAATATGGACAAGCCCCAGGTAAACACCCATGAAATAGCATAGAGAAGGATTAAGTTCCATAATCTTGCTTGATTTGATTGGATAAGACTATCCACGATAAGACCGAGTAATAATGGACGAGTCAGATTTAACAAAGCCGATAGTATACCTGCAAAAACGGATAATATAGTTAAAAATTTCTCATGAACAAGCGGTATTAAAATTCTTTTATAAACCGACATGATGAGCCTCCTTGTTTTTATATTTTCAAACCATGTACAGCTAAACGAGTAGGTATATTTCGATCCAATTAAAAGAACAGCAAAAAGAGATGCCCACCAAAAAGGTGACCATCTCTTTTCTTTGCGTTTTACTAAAGTTAAAATCGTATTTTTTTCATCTCGCTCTTTTCAACATCTATATCTAAATACCCGAATGAATCAAAGCGTTTATATCTTTCTACTGCTAAAATCCCCTTCCAATAGATACTTGCCATTTCAAATTCCTTCGGATAATTCCCCCACTCCCAAGAAATATCCCATGTACCACCTTCAGAAAGCTGGTTTACATAAAACATAAAATTTTGATCAATTAATGATCCAAGTTTACTACATAGCGTATCGGATGGACTTTGTACAAAATCCAATGGTAGTGACTCATAGCCAGTATCCCATTGCGTTACATCTTGATTGATACATTCCAATGCTAAGTCAATTACTTTCTCTTCAACTTGTTCAAAGGAAAACGGTATATGAGATTCAAAGGTAGATAGATGTGGTTTTAATAGCTTGATACACTGTTGGAAATTATTAATTTCGTGCTTGTCCATTTCAGTTTGATTCATTAAATGCGTAACAGCCTTGCCCACTGAATCCCAGCCTATTTTTGAGCCGCTACTCGTTGATTCTGACCAATGTATAAGGGTCGCTGCAAGTTCTACACTCGGGTTAAATGACCAATTATCTTGTACTCCTTCTTCCCAGTGCCACCATGGCGCATGTGGATAATCATTATTTTCTGGTAACACAGATGTCCACTGACCCGATTCTTCATTGTATGTATCAATCAAATAAGAAATAAGTTTCTGAACAATTGGTTCCTCCTTATCTGCACCTATTTCGATTAAAACTTGAGCTGCTGCCCAAGAAGCCATAGGAGAGGACTTCGGTAACCAAAAATCCGGTTCAATCCCATGGCCGAATCCACCATCCTCATTTTGAAATTCCTTGAGACTTTTTAGGACCTTATCCTTACTACCATTACCAAATACATAATCAAAACGGTCGATTTCTAGATCCCTGCAATGACGTAATAAAAATTCTCGCGTACGATTAAATTGTTCGCTAGTTATTTTTTTCAAGGTTTGCCTTCCTTTCCCGTTTTCATGGATTAATTTACCCATATTTTATCATAATATTTATAAAAATATAAAATATCATAAAATTAATCATATAAAAAAATGACCATCGTAAATGATGATCATTCTTCAACTTATTATTTATGAAATATTATGCTCTAGAAACGTATTTACCATCAGAGGTATTGATAATTAGCTTATCGCCTACGTTAATAAAGAATGGAACTTGCACGACTAATCCAGTTTCTACTGTAGCTGGTTTTGAACCACCGCTAGCTGTATCACCTTTAATACCTGGTTCTGTCTCAATTACTTCAAGTTCAACATTGTTTGGTAAATCGATACCTAACATTTGACCTTGATAAGAAATAATCGATACTTCCATATTTTCCTTAATAAATTTTAATTCATACTCAATTTGGTCAGAGCTAAGCTCGATTTGTTCATACGTAGCTGTATCCATAAATGCATGTGAATCACCAGATGCATATAGATATTGCATCTTTTTATGTTCAACATGTGCTTTACCTACTTTTTCTCCAGCACGGAATGTTTTTTCTTGAATGTTACCATTACGAAGGTTACGAAGCTTTGATCTTACAAAAGCTGCACCTTTACCTGGCTTAACATGTTGGAAATCAACAACTTGCCATACATCATTATCTAATTCAATTGTTAATCCTGTCTTAAAATCGTTTACTGAAATCATTCTATTTCCTCCTCATTGAAACACAGCTTATAGCTGAATAAGTTCTTTCGTTGATGTTGTTAAACGTTCATTACCAGTTTCTGTAATGACAATATCATCTTCTATGCGACATCCGCCAATATTTGGAATATAAATACCTGGTTCAACGGTAACAACCATACCGGGTTCTAATTTTAATCCACTACGGAAAGAAAGTCCAGGACCTTCGTGCACTTCTAACCCAATTCCATGTCCAGTAGAATGGCCGAAATAGTCGCCATAGCCTTGTTCTTTAATATAATCTCTTGTTAAAGCATCTGCTTCAATTCCAGTCATACCTGGCTTAATTCCATTCACTCCACGAAGTTGTGCTTCAAGTACAGTGTCGTAAATTTTTCGTAATTCATCACTAATCTCACCAACTGCGACTGTTCTCGTGATATCTGAAACATATCCTTCATATAGAGCCCCGTAGTCTAGTGTTACTAGCTCACCTGCTTGGATTTCTTTAGTAGAAGCAACTCCATGTGGCATAGCGGAACGTAAGCCTGATGCAACAATCGTATCAAAGCTCGATTGTGTAGCGCCTTGTCTACGCATAAAAAATTCAAGCTCATTAGAAACATCAATTTCTTTTACACCTGGTTTAATGTAACCTTGAATATGTTCAAAAGCAGCATCTGCAATTTCTGCCGCCTTCTTTAGAATAGTTAGCTCTTCTGGTGTTTTGAATAAACGAATTTTTTCCACAATTTCACTAGTTGGGACTAATTCAGCATCAATAAGCTCATTATAGCGGTCATATGTAGCATATGTGATATGATTTTTTTCAAAACCTAATCGTTTCACATGTAGTCGTGTTAATTGTGCATTCACTTCTTCTTCAATTAACGTCTTATGCTCGATAATAGTAAAGCCCTTTGCTTGTTCTGCAGCTTGTTCTGTATAACGGAAATCAGTAATAAAGATAGCTTCTTCTGCACTAATAATCGCAATACCAGCAGTACCAGTAAATCCTGTTACATATCGACGGTTAATAGGACTTGTAATCATTAATGCATCAAGATTCAATTCTTGAAGTGATTGTCTAATCTTATTTAATTTTTCCATCTCTTCATCCCTTTCCTTTTTGCTCACCAGCTATAATGAACAAAACCACGTCTCTTTTTAGTAGCTTCGACTTTAACAGTTTACCATAAATAGACAAGTTTGAATATTGATTTTGCTGTGTAATAGGAGTTCCTTAGTTTGATGATGACTTTTGTTCATCATTTGTGTGACTTAACATAGAATCATGATAATCAAACGAAATGGAATAACCGATAAAGGTTCCATATAAGATATACAAACAAATAGTGGAGATAATCGACTTTACTTCCATCTCTTGTACACTTGGAACGTTAGTAAATATAGGCTGTAAAACAAAAAACACAATGAGCCATAGCATAATACCGTATGCCACCCCAACCCATAAGGAGTAGATTTTCCTTAAAAGCCCATAATAAACTAGTGCAACCACAATGGATAAAATGGCTATGATAACTATTGTTACTAATTCCCCTAACCATGTATCTGTCCAATGAGCGGTGGTCCATGGTCGAAGTACATAAGATTTTGCAGAGACCTCCGTAAAATTAAAATAATACATAAACAGTCCTAATAAACTTGCGAGAATCCCACCAATGAAACCAGTAAGTAACGATCTCCCTAGTATGGTTGAAGAATCCTCTTGTTTATTTTGTTCTAATTTTTTATCTTCCACTGTATCCACCTCCAACATTAGTATTACCTATTGGCGAAAATGAATTACATGAAATGCGTTTATGATAAAATGGATACAGCATCATATTTTAAAAGCCTGAATATTTTATGGTAAGAAGGAAACAATTATACTAGAATAAGAAGAACGATTATCTATTAGAATGACGATAATAGGAAACAAATCATATATACATATATAGATGAAAGGAAGATTCATATGAGAAAAAACTCGATGATGAAATATATTATTTACGGAATTGTGGGATTAGCAGTATTTGGACTACTGATGCAGTTATTTCGTAATACGATAGGATTTTTAACTCAATTATTCGTTGCTGCAATCGTTGGATTAGCTCTTTTTGGATTGTTCTACTATTTCATTCTAGGTGGGCGCAACAAATCATCCGATGCTAAGAAATATAAGCAAGCAGTACGACAATCAAAGTCGAAATACACACATCATCAACAAACACCAAATGTAAAGCATTCACAACCGGCTTCATTGAAAAAGAAATCAAAGAAACGACCAGCTCATTTACGCGTGATTGATGGAAATAAATCAAAACGTAAAAAAGCAGGCTTCTAATAAATAGAAGCTTGCTTTTATTAAGCGGGCCAATATTTTAGAAACTTTCTTGCTTCCTCACGCCCGCTCTGCATTAAGCTTTCTTTCACATGTTGATCAATCTTAAAATCAACAGTTTGCACATCTTTTACTGGAATAAAAATGATACTATCTTGTTGTGATTTAGAAATATATCTTGCGTCATGGGCTTGTTTCATAGTGGAAAATAAAGCATGCAGCATATCAAGAGCATTTTTAATTTTTTTGGGGGAGATATGTTGTGGGGAATCACTAAGCTTTAACCCTAATATCGGTCGCATGCGTTTATTCGTTTCACTTTCTAATACCCAAATCGGAAAATTACTTAACAGTCCACCATCAACGATTATGCTTTTTTCCTTATGCTTTCCGGCTATTTTTTTAGGCATAAAAAAGTATGGGAATCCTGCACTCATCCTAACAGCTTTTGCTACAGGAAAATCATTAGGATTAATTCCATACACCCGTTCTAAATCATCTGGTATGACAATTAATTTGCCTAAAGTCAAATCACTAACGACTACCTTTAAATAACCTTCCTTTATATCTCCGAACGTAAAAATTCCCTTTTTTGCCAGGTTGTAGTATATCCATTTTTCAAATTTATCGCCTTTATTAAGACCCATTTGAAAATATAAGAAAAACCACTTACTACCCGGTAATATCTTGGTAAGTCCTGGTGGGTCTAGAAATTCCTCTAAATTCAATTCATCTAATAATGATTCAATTTCACTGACTTTATAGCCTGAAGCGATAAATGCAGCCAAGATTGCTCCTGCGGAAGTTCCAGCAACCCGTTCAAATTCCAGTTCTTTCTCTTGTATACCTTCAAGTGCTCCAATGAAAGCATAGGCTTTCACACCACCACCGGAGAAGACACCGTCTATTTTCATACCCTATCTCCTTCTCGCTTTTTATATAATATGTAAGCAATAAGTGTATGAAATAGAACATTGTCCTTCATAGTTAATCATTATTTCTCTTTTGAATATTTCGTAAATCATCTATTCGCTTTTGATCTTCTTTAAAATATTGTACTAAGTCACCTAATCGATCAATCGAATTCCAGCTTAAATGATGCTCTATTCCTTCTACATCATTGTAGATATTTTCTGCATCTACACCAATGATCTCTAAGAAATTCTCTAATAATTCATGGCGAAACACTAATCGCTCTCCAACTTTCTTACCTTTTTCAGTGAGAACAAAGCCTCTATATTTTTCATACAGTAAATAATCATCTTTATCTAGCTTTTGAACCATCTTGGTAACAGAGGACGGATGAACTTCTAATGTTTCAGCAATATCAGAAACTCTAGCATATCCTTTGGTTTCAATTAAGTTATATATAATTTCAATATAGTCTTCCATACTTGGGGTTGGCATCCAATTCTCCTCGTTTCATCGAATAATTTTTATCTTATGCAACATTGTTTCTATATATTGAGGATACAGGAAAATTGGATGGTGTACAAGCTTTTATGTAAAATCGAATAGTCTCCAGACAGCTCGTAATAACCAGAACAATAAACGAAATGGTAATAAAAGTAAGTCCGGAATCCACCATAATGCATCCATGATTCCATCCCAAAATGTATAGCGTCCTTCCTTCTTTTTTTGATGCCTTTTTGTTTTTGATTTTTTTACTTGCCACCATTCTCTCATTTCTTATCTCTCCGTATTGTAAGTATCGTACGTTTATATGTAATCGTTATTGCGTATGTGCTTCACGATTTTAAACAACTAAATTCGGTGTGTATAGTAGCTTTTAAATACAGGTTGATCAAAATCATCTCATCCCCCACAACGTCTATTCAATTAGAAAATCCCGTTTTAAATATAGGCATAATTAAAACGGGATTTTCTATTTAGATTTTATCACTTTTCTTTATGAACGGTTAAAATAAATCGACTTCCATTCCTCCGTTAATACTTTCAATTCTCCATCGGCAATAAGATACACCTTATCACAAAGCTCTTCTATATCTTCAAAGTGATGACTAGTTAGTAAAATGGTTCTTTCATCCGCTTGGAGTGTTTTAATAATATCCTTGATATCATTATACGTTTTATAATCTAATGCATTGAAAGGTTCATCCAGAATTAGAATGTCTTGTTCTTCCATAATGGCTTGGGCAATCCCAAGCTTTTGCCTCATACCAAGTGAATAATCTTTAACTTTTGTCTTATTATCGGGATTTAATCCAACTAGACTCATTGTTTCTTTTATTTTGTTATCTGATATTTTCCCATTAATAGCAGCTAAGTATTGAAGATTCTTGAAGCCACTATAGATTTCAATGTATCCAGGCGAATTAATAAATACTCCAACATTCTCAGGAAAGTCTACTCCTTCACCTAGTACTTTTCCGCGGATTTTCACTTGTCCATCCATTGGGATCCAGTTCCCTTATAGAACTTAGTAAAAATTGTTGTATTTTATCATCATCTTCTATTATTAAGATTTTTGTCATGTTTAAATACTCCCCTATTTAACCAGCAAATCTTACCCCATTAGTTTATGTAAACACTAATTCTATGATTATAGAATTATAGCGTTTGGAAATCCGTGTACCATTATCCTTATATGTTGAGAAATGTAAAATAACCCCTTACGGCTATCATACCGAAGAGGTTATTTCTTATCAAACTTTATTTCTTACTTATCAAAAACCATTCAAAGCCATCACGATTATAGACCACACTTCAATTGCGCCCCACAGCTTGTACAAGTGTTACAACCACCAATATCCTCGACACTACCTTCACGACAAACTGGACATGTGTCACCTACTTCTGAACCAATCGTAACATCTGTTGATTTAAGCTCTTGGATAGTATCCATTAACACCACTTTTTTAGGTTCAGTAGTTTCCTCGAATAACTCGGTTTGTTCAAAATTATTTTCTTCTGCTTTCAGTGTTAGTACTTGAGAGTCACGGCTTCCATCTACATACACCGTTCCACCTTTAGCACCACCACGATAAAGTCTTCTATAGACACTTTCAACTTGACTTACTGTATACCCTTTAGGTGCATTCACTGTTTTAGAAATTGAACTATCTACCCAGCGTTGAATCACACATTGTGTATCAGCATGAGCCTCTGGCGATAATTCCATAGCAGTTACGAACCAATTAGGTAGGTTATTAGCATCTGCTTCTGGGTTGGCATCTAAATATTCTTGGACGATGTCCGCTTTTACTTCAATAAACTTACCAAGTCTTCCACTTCTGAAATAAGAGAAGGAGAAGTATGGTTCAAGCCCAGTAGAAACCCCCACCATCGTACCAGTACTACCGGTTGGTGCTACCGTTAATAAATGTGAATTTCGAATACCGTACTTCAGAATATCTTGACGAATATCTTCTGGCATTTTCTTCATATAGCCAGTATTGATAAACGCTTCACGAAGGTTCATCGTTTCTTCTTCATTTTCTCCTATTAAGAACGGGAAGCTTCCCTTTTCTTTAGCAAGCTCAATAGACTCACGGTATGCAGTTGTAGCAATTGTTTCAAAAATCTTATCGACTAGTTCATTACCTTCTTTTGAACCATACTCTGTTTCACAATAGATAAGTAAATCGTGTAATCCCATTACACCTAAACCAATTCGGCGTTCTCCTAGAGCTTGTTTTTTATTTTCATCTAGGAAATATGGCGTCGCGTCAATAACGTTGTCTTGCATACGGACTCCGGTTTTTACCGTTTCTTGTAATTTCTTAAAGTCTACCGTTTTAGAATCTTTATTAGCCATTTCACCAAGATTTACCGCTGCTAAGTTACATACAGAGAATGGCGCAAGTGGTTGTTCCCCACAAGGGTTAGTTGCAACTACTTGTTGCCCATATGCTTTGGCATTCGTCATGTCATTGGCATTATCAATAAAGAAAATCCCCGGTTCAGCAGAATACGTAGCACAAATATTAATTAAGTTCCATAGCTCTTTAGCTTTAATTCGACGATATACACGAACACCATAGCCCATTTCTTCCCACTTACGTACATCCCCAACATTGTGCCAGTTTTCATTATAATCTTTCATTTCTTCTTCCGTATAATTTTCCACATCAGGGAATTTTAATTCGTAGAACGTATCGTTCTCAACAGCTTCCATGAACTCCTTCGTAATACATACGGAAATATTAGCTCCAGTTAAGAATTCTGGATTGTGAACAGAGTATGTACCACCTGTTCGAAGCTTTTCTTCTGCTTCTTTTAATACTTGGTTCGTAAATCCGCCTTGTCCTGGAATGCTTTTATAATTAAGAATTCCTTGGTAGAGATCTACTTCTGTTTCGGTTAATGGGGTGAATTTAAGCTTTTCCTGTGCGAGCTTTTTAATTTGTTCATCCTCGGTATTCTCAATCAAATATCGGAGAATTCTAGGATTTTGCATCTTCGAAATAATGAATTCAATAATGTCAGGGTGATTGTCAACTAGCATAATCATTTGAGCACCCCTACGTGATCCACCTTGCTCAACGAGGTGAGTCAATTTAGCAATATCATCCAACCATGATACCGATCCAGATGATTTACCATTAACCCCTCTTGCTAGTGCATTGCGTGGTCGTAATGTCGAGCCGTTCGTTCCGACACCCCCACCTCTACTCATGATTTCCATAACTTGTTTACGGTGTTCTGATATACCTTCGCGAGAGTCTCGAACATATGGCATTACATAACAGTTAAAGTATGTTACTTCTGTATCTGAACCAGCACCGTACAATACTCTTCCTGCAGGGATAAAGTTTAAATTCGCTAGTTCCTTGTAAAATCTTTCAAAGGATTGTTGACGAAGCTCTGCCGTTGGCTCAACACTTGCTAGCCCTGTAGCATTACGCTTAGCAATTTGTTCATAGAACACTTCTAGAGGCTTATCAATACTATCTAGACCTCTCTTTACTACCCCTGTTTGTGCTTCTTCCCCGTCTAATACAGAGGTGTAATCTGGTTCTACCTGGACCAATGCCTCATTGTTTACACGATCAATCGATTTAATAAATCCTAACCCTCTAGCTGGGAATTTGGGATCGGCTTTAACTGTTAAAACGACAAAATCCCCTTCTTTTAATGTCTTTTTTTCTATATCTTTAAAGGAATATCGGTCTAGCATAACAAGTCTAGACACACCTTTATGTAACAATTTCATATCTGGCGTGATTGGGTGTACTTGTGGAAATTGCTTAATATCCTCATTTAGCAAATCCACATTAATGTTCGTTCTTGATTCAACAACCGTAGACATTCTATCTCTCCTTTTGACATAAATGAAATTCTATTAATCTAGAATTTAATTAGTAATACCATACCATATTCAGCAACAAAATTACAATATCTTGTATTTGCATTTTAACACAACACAATATATGGTAAATTGAGCATATTGTATTAAATTTGTCAACAAACAATAAAAAGCAAAAATCTAAGAAAAACAAAGCTATTGCAAGCAATATTTGTGTAAATCTCCATACACTAACATTTTTTCATATTGCATAAAATAATAGGCTTGTGATAGTGATATATTTTCACTATTTTTCGACATAATAAACATGTAAACCTTCATAGAAAAACTTTGAAAAAAACATCGTTTCCGCCTATAATAAGATAGTACACATGGAAAGACGGGGGATTAATAGATGAAGTATCTTTTATTAGCACTAATCATTATTATCGTAATAGCAGTATTTCGTTACTTTAGACAACGTACTTATTTAAAAACGTTAACAGAAGATCAATTCCGTGAAGGCTATCGTAAAGCACAGCTTATAGATGTAAGAGAGCCTCAAGAATTTAAAAATGGACATATTCTAGGTTCTAGAAATATTCCAGTTACGCAAATGAAGCAGCGTTTGATTGAGATTCGTAAAGATAAGCCAGTATACCTATATTGTCAAAGTGGCGCACGATCAGCAAGAGCCGCACAGCTTCTTCATAAAAAGGGCTATGAGCATATCTACCAATTAAAAGGTGGATTTAAAAAATGGACTGGTAAAGTAAAACAAGGATAAATTTTAACTTAATAGGAATAGAATCACAAATAAAGAAGCTTGGGAACTCCAAGCTTCTTTATTTTTTGGCCATCTCATACAAGTGTCAGACAATAGCTTTTAGCTACATTGAAAAAGGCATCACTGAAGTATCTCTCGGTGATGCCTTATACTATTATTTCTCTTTATAATAACGTAGTACTGGTTTTCTTGCTGCTGTTGTTTCATCCATACGCTTTACTACAGTATTATGCGGAGCTTCTTGAACAATCTCAGGATTATTTTCCGCTTCGTCTGCAATTTGTAGCATCGTTTCTATAAATCCATCCAATGTTTCTTTAGACTCTGTTTCTGTAGGCTCTATCATTAAAGCTTCTTCAACATTTAATGGGAAGTAGATGGTTGGCGGATGATAACCAAAGTCTAACAGACGTTTGGCAATATCTAATGTACGTACACCTAGCTTCTTCTGTTTTCTTCCAGAAAGTACAAATTCATGCTTACAATGTTGTGTATATGGTAAATCATAAGCCTTCTCTAATTTACGCATCATATAATTCGCATTTAATACCGCATACTCACTAACCTTCTTAAGACCCTCTCCACCCATCGTACGGATATACGTATAGGCACGAAGATTGATTCCGAAGTTACCATAGTAAGGTTTTACACGACCAATTGACTGTGGTCGATCATACTCGAACGTGAAGAAATCATCTTGCTTTACAATTAAAGGTTTTGGTAAGAAAGGCTCCAGTTCAGCCGATACCCCAACTGGACCTGAACCAGGACCACCACCGCCATGTGGACCAGTGAATGTTTTGTGTAAATTTAGATGTACAACATCAAATCCCATATCTCCAGGACGAGCATAGCCCATAATGGCATTTAAGTTTGCTCCATCATAATAAAGCTTACCCCCTGCTGAATGAACAATCTCAGCCATTTCAAGAATTTCCGTCTCAAATAATCCAAGTGTATTCGGATTTGTTAGCATTAATGCCGCTGTGTCTTCCCCGACTACACGCTTTAAGTCCTCTAAATCAACCAGCCCATTCTCATTTGATTTAACTGTAATCGCATCAAATCCTGCGACAGTTGCCGAAGCTGGATTTGTACCATGTGCTGAGTCTGGAACTATTACCTTTGTACGTTGAAAATCGCCATTAGCTTCATGGAATGCACGAATCATCATTAGCCCTGTCCACTCACCATGTGCACCTGCTGCTGATTGTAGTGATACACCAGCCATACCAGTAATTTCTTTTAATGATTCTTGTAAATCATACATCATCTCCAGGGCACCTTGAACAGTTTTAGGGTCCTGATAAGGGTGAATATGACTGAACCCATCTAATCGTGCAACATCTTCATTAATTTTCGGATTATACTTCATCGTACATGATCCAAGCGGATAAAAGCCAGAATCAACCCCATAATTGCGATTCGATAATCCTGTATAGTGACGAATGATATCTAATTCACTTACTTCAGGTAAATCTGGAGCATCTGCTCTTACATACGTATCCGTTAGTTCCGCTTCTAAATCTACTTCTGGTACATCTATTTCTGGTAAATTATAGCTAACTCTACCTTCTTTACTACGTTCAAAGATTAAGGCAAAATCTTGATTACTCATGGATATCCCCCAATTCTTTTACAAAAGTATCAATTTCTTCTTTTGTACGAATTTCTGTTACAGCAATTAGCATATGACCTTCTAGTTCTGGATAATAAGTTGCTAAATCATAACCACCTATGATTCCCTTTTCGAGTAATTTATCATTCGCATCTTTAACAGAAACTGGAAGCTTCACGATAAATTCATTAAAGAAGGAACCATGACCTACTACTTCAAACCCTGCAATCTCAAGCTGCTTTTTCGCATAACGTGCCTTTTGCATATTAAGCTCTGCCATTTTTCTTATCCCATGCTTACCAATAGAACTCATTGCAACAGCACTTGCAAGCGCATTTAATGCCTGGTTAGAACAAATATTAGAAGTAGCTTTATCACGACGAATATGTTGTTCACGAGCTTGTAAGGTTAATACAAATCCACGGACGCCATTTTCATCCTTTGTTTGTCCTACTAATCGTCCTGGAATTTTACGCATAAGCTTTTCAGTAGTTGCGAAATAACCGCAATGCGGACCGCCAAATTGAGCAGGAATACCAAACACTTGTGTATCGCCAATCACAATATCTGCTCCAAACTTACCAGGAGGTGTTAAATAACCTAATGCTAAAGGATTACTAGATACGATAAACATTGTTTTTGGTTGTGTATCTAATAATGCTCGAACCTCTGCTAAAGGCTCAATTTGTCCGAAAAAGTTCGGGTATTGTAAGACAACACTTGCAGTATGTTCATCTAATTCACTAGCTAATTGCTCTAAATCTGTACGACCATCGCTATGATCAATATATACGATATCCAGATTTTGGCCTTTACCATATGTTTCAATTACCGCTTGAGATTCTGGGTGAATCGCTTTCGATACTAGAACTTTTTTCTTTCGCGTTTGACCAGCACTTAAGTTCACTGCTTCAGCTAAAGAGGTTCCGCCATCGTACATAGATGAATTGGCAACCGGCATCCCGGTAAGCTCTGAAATCATCGTTTGAAATTCAAAAATCGCTTGTAATTCCCCTTGTGAAATTTCTGGCTGATACGGTGTATACGCCGTATAGAATTCTGACCTTGATATAATATGATCCACTACAGAAGGAATAAAGTGATCATATACCCCTGCTCCTAAGAAAGAGGTATACTCCCTTAGGTTATAGTTTTTGTTTGCCATTAGGACAAGTTCTTTTTTTAACTCAGCTTCACTTTTTGGTGTTTTTAAGTTTAATCCATCCTTTAGGCGAACCTTCTCTGGAATATCTGAAAATAATTCATCAGTTGAAGCGACGCCAATCGCACTTAACATTTCTTGTTTATCTGTTTCTGTCATTGGTAAATAACGAAAATCCATTTCCATTCCCCCCTATTAATCTTGCTTTAAGAATTTTCTCGAAATGATTTTTGCCCGTAGTCTACGTTTTCTTACCTGTATTTCTAGTTCCATTCCAGCTTCAGCAAATTCTGACTGCACTAAAGCTAAGCCAATATTTTTTTGTAGTGTAGGAGATTGTGTACCAGAGGTGACAACACCTACTTCTTCCTCTCCGTGAAACACTTCATATCCATGACGTGGGATACCTTTATCGATCATTTCTATACCAACTATTTTCCGTTTAGTTCCATGTTCTACTTGCTCTTTTAACACCGATTTTCCAATAAAGTCAGCTTCTTTATTGACTTTAACTGCAAAACCTAAACCAGCTTCTATCGGTGTAATAGTAGAAGAGAGCTCCTGTCCATATAATGGGAGGTTAGCTTCAAATCGAAGTGTATCCCTTGCTCCAAGACCAACCGGTAAAATTCCTATTTCTTTTCCAGCCTCAAGTAGTACATTCCATAATTTTGGACCATCTGCACTAGCAATATATAATTCAAATCCATCCTCACCAGTGTAGCCTGTTCTCGAAACTAAAACTGGGGTTTGTACTCCTTTAATGGCTACTTCCTTCTCAAATCGAAAGAATTTAATCTCGCTTACGTTTGTACTTGTAACAGATTGTAAGATTTCTTCCGCCTTTGGACCTTGTAATGCTAGTTGTGCATATTCAGCGGAAACATTTTTAATGGTAACGTCTTCTTCTGTAAATTGATTATTCTTAACCATCCATTCATAATCTTTTTCAGTATTTGCCGCATTTACAACGACTAAGTATTCATTATTATTGATCATATAAATTAGAAAATCATCAACAGTGCCACCATCTTCATAACACATGAGTGCATATTGTGCTTTATTTGGCACTAATTTGGATACATCATTTGTCGTAACGTATTGTAAAAAGTCAAGCGCTTTCGGACCTGTTACTAAAATTTCACCCATATGGGATACATCAAATAAACCTGCTTTCTTTCTTGTCGCCTCATGCTCTTCTTTGATGCTGGAGAATTGGACTGGTAAATCCCATCCACCAAAGTCAATTGTCTTTGCCCCAAGCTTTGCATACTCAGGAAAAATTGGGGTTCTTTTCAGTTCACTCACAATTTCCACTCCCTTTTAAATTTTCTAATTATTAACCATAAAAATAGAGACAGTATAATATGGAGATTCTATTATCCCCTTTTATACTGTCTCTGTCCTGTAACCAGAAAGTTTAACATTTCCTATTAGAAAATGCGTGCTTCGTGGGTGGTTTACCGAAGTAAACACTCTCCAGAGGTGCGTCCTACAAGAGTTCTTTTGCCTGAGAGATTCGCAACATTGCTTGCTCCTTCGGCGTTACTAATCATACATAGAAGAGTAATCTCTCCCCCTGTAATCATCCGCTTCTTATGAAATTCTAACTTTTGGTTATACTATGTATCAAAACTCATTTTACTAACTAGATTTTTCGCTTTTATTATACCATAGAACAGTTAAAATGTATCGTTAATATTCATCCATGATGAAACTATTGATAAAGGACGTATCGTATGAAACATATAGACATTATCCATGATTCAAACTTTATTGAGACGTTAGATGAAAAGTTAGAGCAGGATGGACCCTTTTCCTCTTGGGAGCTATTCCAGATGGCTTATAAAGCAGAGCTTACTACAATAACGAAAGACTTTCATGGTTTACGAGCTCTTGAATTTTTACCAGATATGGAGTTTTTACCACATCAAATTGAGACAGCCAAACAAGCAATTGAAGAAATGAATGGACGGGCTATTTTAGCAGATGAAGTTGGCCTAGGGAAAACAATAGAAGCCGGATTAATATTAAAGGAATATATGATTCGTGGACTAGTGAAGAAAGTACTTATTCTTGTTCCAGCTTCCCTAGTGAATCAATGGGTAAAGGAACTTAATGAAAAATTTTATATTCCGGCTGCTACCTTTCGTAAGCATTTCCCATGGGATCAATACGATATAATTGTGACATCGATTGATACAGCAAAACGTTCGCCTCACCGGGAAGCGATATTAGATATTGATTATGATTTTATCCTCATTGATGAAGCACATAAACTAAAGAATCATAAAACAAAAAACTATGAATTTGTACGGGCATTAAGGAAGAAATATTGTTTACTATTAACCGCGACACCGGTACAAAATCAATTAATCGAGATCTTCAACCTAGTATCGATATTAAAGCCTGGCCACTTAGGAAATTATGAATCATTCTTAGAAAAGTATGGTAGAGATCGTAAAAAGTTAAATCAGGATGTTTACTTAAAGCAGCTCGTTCAAAAAGTGATGGTACGAAATACTAGAAAGGATACGAAATTAGATCATGCAAAACGGCATATCGAAACCATTTGGGTCGATTTTACACCGGAAGAATATGACGTATATAACGAGTTGGATCATACCTTTCAACCTTTCTCATCTTTTTCAAAGATTACATTTCTACGAGAGCTTTGTTCTTCTCGTGAGGCTTGCTATCTATCTCTCCAAAAGTATGTAAATGATGAAGAAAGTCAAGGAAGAGAGATATTAAAGCCGATTATCGATAAAATTGGCCAACTTCCGCATCATGCCAAAGCGCATAAAGTGGTTGAGCTAATGAAACAAATTGGTGATGAAAAAGTGATTATCTTCACCGAATACCGAGCTTCACAGCTTTATTTGCAGTGGTTTTTACAGCAGCATGGAATTACTTCGGTTCCTTTCCGTGGTGGTTTTAAACGAGGAAAGAAGGACTGGATGAAACAACTCTTCCAAGATAAAGCACAAGTGTTAATTGCCACAGAAGCCGGTGGTGAAGGAATTAATTTACAGTTTTGTCATTATATGATTAATTATGACCTTCCTTGGAATCCGATGCGCTTAGAACAACGAATCGGTAGAATTCATCGTTATGGTCAAGAGAAGGATGTGCATATTTATAATTTTGCGATTCGTAATACATTGGAAGAGCATATAATGAAATTACTCTATGAAAAAATTGCTCTTTTTGAAAAAGTAGTTGGACATTTAGACGACATATTAGCCGAGCTTAATATTGATAGCTTTGAAGGAGAAGTAAAAACGATTATGAACGAGTCCTCATCTACTGGAGAGGTAAAAATTAAATTAGATAATTTAGCTTCTATTATTCATCATACACATCAGAATACATTCCAAGAGGAGTCTCAATATGGCAATTAATCTCCATTCATTTTTAGAAGACTATTTCACTGCTCATCATTGTGACATACTTTCTAATCGTGAAGGTGTACTTAAGGTACAGTTAAATGAGAAAATGGACCGTGCTCTAATGAATAGGCCATTTTATTGGCATTACATTAAAAAAATGGGACGAGAGGGTGACCCAATGCAACTCACCTTGATTACAAACCCCTCGTCATTAGAAGAAAAGGGTGAGCGAATTCATTTCGGTAGTCCTCGACTTCAACAAATATTGAATCATTTAAAAGAAAATGAACGCTATACTAGACTATTTGAAGTGGTATACACGAATCAAAATACCGCCCTACATCCATGGCTCGTCATCAACTTAAAATTAAGCTACATTGGAAAACTTAAAAAAGATGAAGTATTTTCTATCGGATTAAACTTACTAAATGGCATGATGAAAACGGAAATAATGGATACCTTAATGAAGAAGGAGTTTCTCATGCAGATTTCGGATTACTGCTATACCATTACACCGTTAATTAAACCAAAGAGTGGATATAACAGAATATTAGCAGTCATCAACCAATACATCCAGGACCTTGAGCACGATTGGGCAAAAGAATCCCTTGAAGAATTGGACAAGGAAATAGAATTACTAAAGCATTTCTATGAAGGGGATCAAGAGGAAGATGTTGAACAAATGGAGAAAGAATTACAGGGCTTAAAAGAACGTTATCAGCCAAAAATTGAGCTTACTGTCATTAATGGTGGAATTTTTTATTTAAATGCTTCTAATACGTAAAAAAGCCTCCATAGGGTCTGATAAATGACTTCATGATCAGACCCTATCCCAATAGAGGCATTCATTCCGCCTTTTTAAACATAGACTTAATTGCCACTGGTAACACACCAAACCATTTGTTGCCTATCGTGACTTGCGTTCTCTGTGCCTTTTGTTCTAATCGCTTTTTTCTACGTTCTTCTTTTGGAAGATCAATATACGATACAACTTGCTCGGTCATAAATTTCACATAATCGTTTCCTTTTATGATAACCACCCCTTATATATAGGATTATGTTTAGTCTTCACTATCCAAAATCCCTTTATACCTGTACAGGCTTACAATTTCTTCTAGTATCTCCTTTGTCGATCGGTTATCACAATGAACGATATAATCCGCAGCATGTTCATAGATTTTATTTCTTTTGTCAAATAAAGCTTTATTCTGTTTTTCATCCTTCCATAATGGACGGGATTGATCGCGTGTTAATCTTAATTTAATGGTATTAAAGGAAGTCTTTAAGTAAATAATGATCCCATTTTCTTTCATATACGAAATATTTTCACTTCGTTCTATAATTCCCCCACCGGTTGCAATAATTGGTGTGGTCTTTAATGCTTTTAAAGTCTCGGTTTCATACGTACGAAATGCTCCTTCTCCCTCTTCTTTAAAAATATCGACAATACGTTTATGTAATCTACTCTCAATCGCCTCATCCAGATCGATATAATCGATTCCATACTGTTCCTTAATCGAGCGACCAACAGTAGTTTTACCGCTTCCCATGAAGCCAATTAAATATAGCTGTTTCAACTTATTTACTCCTCTTTCAAAAAATTTTAAGAAAAAAGAAGGATTTACCCGTTTTATGTCGAATCAAAATAAATATAGAACCAAAAATGGAGGTGTTGCCTATTGACTACTGCTGAAAGACTATCCCGTCATATCATTACAAATGCCATTGAAAACCAAGCCACGGATATCCACTTCTACCCCTTTGAAACGACGACAAATATTTACTTCCGCGTATATGGTAAACGAATACTTTATCAATCGATCTCAATTAATCGTTATGAATCCCTTCTTACTTATTATAAGTTTACATCAGGCATGGATATCGGTGAAAATAGAAAGCCCCAAAATGGGACACTTTTTCACTCCACAACATCCGATAAATACTCCCTTCGGCTGTCTACTTTACCAGTTAACCAATTAGAAAGCCTAGCTATTCGACTCCTTCCACAACAGCAAAACTTATCTCTGGAACAACTTTTTCTCTTTAAACAACAACTTCATACAATCAAAACGTGGATGAATTCCCCAGCAGGTTTAATATTGTTTTCTGGACCAACCGGGAGCGGGAAAACGACAACATTATATGCATTACTAGAGTCCGCTTTAAAGGATGAATCCTTCCAGACCATTACACTTGAAGACCCAATTGAGAAAAATATCCAAGACATTTTACAAGTACAAGTAAATGAAAAAGCAGGTATTACATACCAAACAGGACTGAAAGCCGCACTACGTCATGATCCAGATATTATCATGGTTGGAGAAATTCGAGATAGGGAAACAGCTAAATTTGCCTTTGAAGCATCCTTAACAGGACATTTAGTGCTGAGTACCATTCATGCTAAGAATACCCAAGGGACAATTCATCGTTTACTCGAAATGGGGATAACCCCTTCTGAATTAGAACAATCGCTAATTGGGATTGCGTCGATTCAGTTATTATCCATATTAACGTGTAACCCAACACAAAAACGCGCAGCTATCTTAGAAATATTAAATGGAGACTTATTAAGTCAGGTTATCCATGGCAAAGTAATCAATCTTCATGAGTCTAAGCATTCATTTGAATATCTACGAAGGAAGGCTTATATCTATGGATTTATCTCTAAAGATACCTTTGAGACGTTTTAATAAGAAGCTAAATATAGCTACTCAATTAACCTTTTTAAAACGATTATCCAGAGCATTAACCAATGGGTACCCATTATTAGCAGCATTAGAAACATTAAAATGGGACAAGAACTTATATCACCTAGCAGAAGATATCATCTACCATATCAAACGTGGCTACACCTTAGATCAATCACTAGAAAAACTCTCTTTTCATCCCATTATCACGTCTTATCTCTTTTTCGCAAAGGAACATGGGGATTTAGATGCCAGTATAACGAAATGTCTTGCTATCTTTGAAAAGAGAATCCATCATCTAAAAAAATTCACCCAAGTAATCCGTTATCCAATTATACTGCTAATTATATTTTCGATTGCATTTTTGTTTATTCAACATTCTGTAGTACCGAATCTCCTTATGCTATTTCCGCAAAATGAACAAGATTCGTTTATTATTCATTCGGCCATTGGATTGTCTTCCCTTTTATACTATAGCACCATCGTAATTCTAATAGCGCTATTCATCATGTATTGGATTTGGAAACGAATTAAAGCTACTATACCTATTGGGCTACAAATAAAGATTTATCGCTCTATCCCCTTATACCGAAACTATGTAACATTAAATACTTCCTTCTTATTTGCTACCCATGTGGAATCCCTTTTAAAAACCGGACTACCAATAAAGGATGTCCTTACGATTCTTTCCAACCAAGAAAAACTGCCATTGCTTTCCTATTATGCAACGCAATTAACCAATGGTCTTCATCATGGTGTACCTATTTCACAGCTTATGACTGAGCTAACATTCATCAGCCCACAACTTGCCTCGATATTTCAACAGAATAGCAATGCGGATACTTTGGAGAAAGATCTCGGTACGTACTCTGCTTATATCACAGAAGAAATAAACGAAAAAATAGTTAAGTTCATCACCTATATCCAGCCAGTCTTTTTCATCTTGTTAGGGCTAGTGATTATTCTGATTTACTTATCCTTATTAGTACCAATGTATCAATTTATTGAAACCATCTAAAGGAGCGATTTAAATGTTTAAAAACCAAAAAGCATTTACCTTAATCGAAATGCTTGTCGTATTAATGATAGTCTCTGTTTTGATGATTCTTATCATTCCTAATCTGGGAAATAAGAGCCAAGAAGCACAGGGTAAAGGGTGTGATGCATTAGTCTCTGTCGTACAAACCCAAATCGATGCATTTTATTTAGACTCTCATACGTTTCCAACTAGCCTCAATGAACTAGTGAACAAAGGTTATATTCGTGAAAATCAAACGCAATGCTCCAATAATGAGCTTGTGTATAATTCAGTAACGGGAACTGTATCGGCACCAGAAAATGAATGATAAACAATTAGGATTTTCCCTCTTGGAAACGTTAGTTGCCCTAGCTATTTTGGGAATCATTCTTTCGATTAGTGTGCCGGTAAGTCATGCTTTATTAGGAAAGCTAACAGAAGAAAAAATTCTAGCGCAATTCCAATACGATGTTCTCTTCTTACAAAATCAATCGATGGTTACAAACGACTATTTACGAATCAAGCTAGAGAAAAACAGCTATACCTTAATTGGCGATAGTATAGAGCCAATCGAACGGAAGCTTCCAAATGGCTGGAGCATTGATCCACGCACACTCCAAAGCATTTCCTTTAATGAAAACGGAACGATTAGATATGCAGGCACCATAGAAATTTCTTCACCAACGAATAGCTATAACGTTATTTTTCCAATTGGTAAAGGACGTGGTTATATTGAGAAGCAGTAGCGGATTTACGATGACAGAGGCATTAGTCTCTTTAGCAGTGCTAATGGTCATTAGCACTGCTCTCCTTCCTCTAACGTCATTCATTTCCGTTGAAAGAGAAGCACTAAGTCTTAAAAGGGCCGTCACGTATCATTTACATGACGAATTACAATCTGTATTGTGGTACGGTGTCCCTGCCGATACGTACTATGAATCAATAGAACAGGTAGAGATAGGAATGACATTTACGGTGCTGGAAGATGATATTATTCAAGGCTGTGCAAATTGGATGAATATAAACAACAGACAGGAAGAGGTATGTCTTTATGGTGCTCAAGAATAATGAAAAAGGTTTTACATTACTAAATCAATTATTCAGTTTACTAATTCTTATGATCTGTCTACCGATACAAGGGGCAATTTTAAACAGCTTACATCACCAAGACTCCTACTACGAAGAATTATCCATTCAACAGTTTTTTAATTTGATTCAAAAAGAAGTCAATCAATCCATTGCTTGTACTACTCACTCGAATAAAATCGTACTTCAATTATATAATGATGATGTTGTCACCATTGAGTTATATCGACAATTAGTTCGAAGACAATTGAATGGCAAAGGCCATGAAATATATTTACGCGATATCGAAAGTTTTCAAATTAATTCGTTACCATTCGGATTTACAATTCACGTCACATCCTTAAAGGGAGATCACTATGAAAAGACGATTGGATTTTATCCATAAGGAAAAAGGTTTTATCCTCCCCTCGGTCCTATTATTGACTACCTTCGTATTACTAAACTTCTCATCAAATTTGTTAGCCTATCAACATGATTTAAAGATAACCTATAATGTAATCGAACAAATCCATGCCCAAACACTATTCCAAATGGGTTATATAACGTATAAAAAAGACTACATTCCCCAAAATAAGGATGAAAACCTAACCTATCAATTTCCTAACGGGAAAGTAAATGTACGGTCTAAGGGATATGGAGAGTTTATTCAATTACGCTTTAACATAGAAACGAATCAATCGAAAGTCTTATTCGTCTCGGAAATGGTAAAACCAGCACCTAATTCCAATCCATTCCAAGAGATAGAATAATTTTAACACTCTTTTTATTTGTTAATAAATTTCAAACAAATAATATGAATCGTTTACATTATGGTTTGACTTGTATATAATAACAGTGATGACGTCACCGAAAAGGAGGGGAAATGATGGACAGAATGTTTAGAGTCCTTGCCTTTTGGACTGGTATTTTTACGGTAATGTTTTATGTTGGTGGTATGGTCAACACTTCTTTACTATTCCTAGTTCAAACGGTATTTTTCCTAACAGTAAGTTATTTGAAATTATCTGAGCGTATGTACATGTACTTGTTCGGAGCTTATTGTACTGTTTTCATGATAGGTTTTACATGGTATTCAGAATTTATTTTAGTGCCAGGTTTCGGGCATTAAGAAACAAAAACCCTGCTTACATATGGATTCATCGCAGGGTTTTTGTTTTATCTATTTTTGGGGTATAAATGGGTTATACCTTTTCTCCTCACCAATGGTCGTTGTTGGGCCATGCCCCGGATATACCGTAATGTCATTGGTTAATGTATATAACGTATTCCATATTGTATCTTGTAAGGTAGCAAAATCACCACCAGGTAGATCTGTCCTACCAATTCCACGATTAAATAATACATCCCCACTGAAAATTACCTTTTCCGCTTGCAATAAAAAACTTATACTTCCTGGCGAATGTCCTGGGGTATACAATACGTCGAATTCAAATGGACCAATAGAAAAATTACCGGGCCCTAGAAGGACATCTGGTGCGGAGGTGATGATTTCCTCACCAATAAAAGCTAGAGAACGATTAAGGCTAGGATCCTCTAACCATGTCGCTTCTTCCTTATGCATATAGACCTTTATGTTGTAATGGGTACGTAACAGCTCAACCGCTCCAATATGATCAAAATGAGCATGGGTTAACAGGATTGCAATCGGCTCCAGATTATTTTCTGTCAACCAATTCATTAATCGCTTTCCATCCCCACCTGGATCAATTATGATGACTTGTTCCGTATTATGTACAAGATAACAATTCGTACCAAGTGGCCCTAATTGGAATTGCTTAATTTCCATTGATTGTCTCCTCCTATCTTGAATGTGAAGAAATTAGAAATATTTTGTGATATTCTCGACAAAACCATAATTTTATACTAGAATAAATGTGGTAGTATGATACATATTAATATAAATAACGTAATGAAACAAACAAAGATGATTAGCTTAGTATAAGGAGGTTTATTGTAACGATGTCACTACATATAGTATTAGGTATTATCTTTTTAGTAGTTGCAATTGTAGCAGTTGTTTCTTTTGTAAGACAGCTAAAATATCGTAATGTTTTAGCGCTAATCTTTTCCGCACTAACGGTTTTAGCATTTGGATTTTTCTCAATAAGCACCATTATTTCTGCTATAAAGGAATCACTATAATAGAAGAAAAAACTACACATTCCGTTTCTGATGTGTAGTTTTTCTTTATTCATGAGACATATTAAGCTTTCTATATACCTCTATTGCGTTATGACATGTTATCTAGAGTCAATAAAACGAAACAAATCTCCGTAGATAATACTATCTGAATACTCCAGTTCTTTCTTGATTGTTTCGCTAAGCTCAAAGCATGTATCCGCCTCTTCTAGAATCTCACCACTAGTAAAGTCATAGCAGCTATCATTCGTATAGATATAGTCTTCCGTGATAACGTCCCCATTTCGAAGCGCAATATAATCCTTTCGATCATCTACAAATAAATCATTACCAAAATAAATATCGTCTTTATGTTCGATACCTAAAAGACTGAGGATTGTCGGCTTCAAATCAATTTGTCCGCTAATGGTTGACCTTACTTCGCCTTTTCCATGACCAGGGATGTGAATGAATAAAGGTACACGCTGTAATTGTACATGGTCATATGGTGTTATTTCGTCCTTCTCTAAATACATGCTCATCGCCTTATTATGATTAGAACTAATGCCATAATGATCACCCATTATTATGATAATCGACTTATCGTAGATACCTGAATCTTTAAGCATCTGGAAGAATTCCTCAATGGATTCATCCATATAACGAACTGTTGGAAAATAATTATTCAGTGTATTAGAATTGGAATCATATCGTTCGATTGATTTATCCATCTCATCGAGTTCGAATGGGAAATGATTGGTTAAGGTTATAAATTTTGCGTAATACGGTTCCGTAAGCGTAGTCAGGTATTTCATTGACTGCTCAAAGAATGGCTTATCCTTTAATCCCCAACCAACACTATTATAATCATTTACTTCATATGCATCGACATCATAGAAATGATCGAAACCTAAACTCGGATACATTTGATCCCGATTATAAAAGCTATCATTATTCGCATGGAATACTGTCGTATAATACCCTTCATTCCCAAGCATTTCAGGTAATGCATAATAATCATTTTGGGCATGGGTATAGAACACAGCACCTCTTGGAAGCGGATATAGTGAGTTTTCTGTTAAAAACTCAGAGTCAGATGTCTTCCCTTGCTCTGTTTGGTGATAGAAATTCTCAAAATAATACGTGTCCTCATCTTCAACTAAACGATTAAGAAAAGGTGTAACTTCTTGACCATTCACCGTGTTATTTATAACAAAGGATTGTAATGATTCAGCAGAAATAAATATCACGTTCTTATCTTTTGCTACCCCGAATAATTCTGATTCCGCATTCGTTTCAATGACATTATCTACATACTCCTTGATAGTGGGTAACTCACTACCGTCAGCAAATACATGCTGTGTTTTTACCTTTGAGTGTAATACAACATCATAAATATGGTAATTAAATAGCCCAATATATTTCACTAGGTATTCCCTATCAAATGCCCTTGTAAATAGCTGTGGTCGCTCCATTTCTGCAAGGAAGAAATTCCCAACTAAAAGAGCTAATGATAATGCTAACGCACATACCTTACCACTTCTTGGGTATTTCGTTACCACAAGTTCTTGATGTTTCTTACTCAAATACCAAATGATAATTACATCAAGAAACAGTAAAATATCATACACCTTAATTAGAGATAAAATGCTAGATCCTAAATCTCCCATCGTTCCACCTTGGATTAATTGTGGAACTGTAATGAAATCAGAGAAAGATCGGTAGAATACTAGATTGGCAAAAATAATGAACGTGCCGATCAAGATCATATAACGTACATACTTCATTTGTCTTTCCGGCTTCGTAATCCAAACGCTCAAGCCAAATAGTAAAAAGGCTGAAACAAATGGGTTAATAAATAAGATAAACTCTTGCATGGAATTCTCTAAATCCAATGAAAATAAAAAACGATAGACAATATATGTTTTTAAACCGAATAATAGAGTTGCTAAAACATATAAAGGAAGCCTTATTCCTTTACTTTTCATCCTATTTCCTCCTAAGAAATTACTGCTTTACTATATGTTTTTCAAGCTAGTATTGTTAGGACATAAATGTCACTCAGGAAAAACATGCTATCCTATTAGACGTTTTAGTTAACAAAAAAGTTTCAAAATAATGACATTTTATAGGAGAAAAATATATCACTAGTTACTATTTTCTATTACTAAATACGCTGCACCAATGATTCCAGCATCATTACCTAGTTCTGCTATTCGAATTTCACATGCTCTACTTGTTCTTGCTAAAGCATATTTTGTAAACGATTTCTTAACAGGTTGTAATAATTGATCTCCAGCCTTTGACACGCCTCCACCAATTAATATTTTGGAAGGATTTACTGTCACAGCTAAATTAGCTAACACAAGGCCTAATACGTCTGCTGTATGGTTAACGATTTGAATACTATTCTCATCACCATTAGCGGCTAGTTCAAATATATGCTTAGCCGTGATCGCTCCGTACTGGTTCTGTATATGAGCTAGTTTGCAGCTTGGATCGTCTTCGATAAACTTCTCAGCTTGACGAACAATTCCGGTAGCAGAAGCAATCGTCTCCAAACATCCCTTACGACCACAATTACAAGGATAGCCATTTGGATCAACCGTAATATGTCCAATTTCCCCTGCAGTCCCATTAATACCATTTATTATCTTGCCACCAGCTATTACTCCTCCACCTACGCCTGTTCCTAGAGTAACAGCAAGAATATCATTGGATTGGTTACCCGCACCTAACCAATTCTCACCTAAAACGGCAATATTGGCATCATTTTCCACATATACTGGTAAACCTGTTTTACTAGACATATAATCAGCAAGATTAAAATCTCTCCAGCCAAGATTTACTGCTTCATACACATACCCTTTTTCGCCATCAATAAAACCTGGCGCACCAATTCCTATTCCAAGAACATCATGCAAATCAATAGCTAATTCTGTCAATCTAGCTAAGACAGATTCCCAGATGTCGTTCATAACAGCGGTATCGTCAGAAGATTTATTTGTTTCAATTTCCCATTTTTTCATGATTTCACCGCTAGCTTTTAGGATACCAATTTTAACGGTAGTACCTCCTATATCTACTCCAACAATAATTGATTTATTCATTATTTCTCACCTTTTTCAGAATGAAGTTTGTTGATTTCTTGACGGATAATTAATAGAGATAGTCTATAGTCCTCTACATCAATAAGTCCATATGAATATAGTTCTTTTATCTCTGTTTGCATTAATTCCAAATCTGCTAACCGATTACCCGTATAGATAAACGTGCCAAAACGCTTAAGTAGTTGTAGTACATCATACAAAGTATTCATTTAAATCACCAAACTTTATTATACCAAATGAAGGAAAAAGGATATAGTCATAACAACAAAAGACCCAGCCGAAATTATCGATCTGGGTCTTGGGGATGTAAAATGGTTGGTCTTTTTCGTTTAAGAGGGATTGGCGTTCGAATAAATACATCTCGAAATGCACGAAACGAAAATGGTAATACTGGCCAGTAATAAGGTATTTCAAAAGATTTCATCCGCACTGTATATAAAATCCATAATAGTGTTCCTACCATATAACCATTCACACCAAAGGCCGCCGTTACCATTAACAAATATAAGCGAACTAGACGATTTGCAAGGCTCATTTCATAGCTAGGTGTCGCATAAGTACCAATGGCAGCTATTGCTAAATACAAGATAACTTCATAGGAAAATAATCCTACTTCTATAGCGACTTGCCCTATTAGTATAGCTGCAACTAAACCAATTGCTGTAGCTAAGGATGAAGGAGTATGGATGGCAGCCATTCTTAGCATATCAATTCCGATTTCAGCGATGATAAACTGTATTAAGATTGGTACTGCCCCCACATCACTCAAACCAATAAATCCTAGTTCTACTGGTAGTAGCTTTGGTTGGGTCGAGAATAAAAAATATAACGGTAAAATAAAGATGGATGCCCATACTGCAATAAACCTTACAAAACGAAGATATGCTCCAACAATAGGCTTTTGACGATATTCCTCTGCATGCTGTAAATGATGCCAATAGGTAGTCGGTGTAATAATTACGCTTGGTGATCCGTCAATAATAATTAAAACATGACCTTCATATAAATGCGTTGCAGCTGTGTCTGGTCTTTCTGTGTACCTTACTGTTGGGAAAGGATTCCAGTGTCTTCCACTAATATATTCTTCCACCGTCTTCTCCGCCATCGGAAGACCATCCGTGTCAATTTCTTTTAATTTATTCTTAATGTCCGCCACTCTCTTCTGGTCGGCGATATCTTCTAAATAACAAATGCAGATATCCGTTTGCGACCTTCTTCCGATTTGCATATACTCCATCCGTAATGAGCGATCACGTACTCTCCTTCTCGTCAGAGCAGTGTTAAACACGATTGTCTCTACATAACCATCTCTTGACCCTCTTACTACCCTTTCTAAATCAGGCTCGCCAGGTGAACGTACAGGGTAAGTTCTAGCATCAATAATAATAACCTTATTGACACCCTCAACAAGTAAGGCGGTCGGTCCACCAAGAATAGTATCGGCAGCCTGATTTAAGTCATCAACCTCATCTAATTCTACATAAGGAAGATATCGTTTTAATAATTTCGTCAGTGCATCTGGCTCTAAACTATCTGGTTCGAGTTTAGCTAAAAATTTCATAATCAGATGCAATATGTCATCTTTTACAAACCCATCAATAAAGAACATGGACATGTTTCTTCCTGCATATTCTAAATCTAGATGGACAATATCGAAGTTTTTATCTACTTGTAATCGTTCTTGGATATAAGCATTGTTCTGTTCATAATTTGAGAATAGTGGTTGTTTGTCGTTTTCCATAGTTCCTCCATGAAAACCATTGATAAGACTAGTTTTCGCTTGCCATGCAATTCTATTCATAACGGCCCTCATACTTACCTGTACACGAGGACATGGAGAAACTATAATTGTTAGGTTGATTTGGATAGATTCATCCAAAATAGAATCTAACGTTTCTTATACACTTTGTATGCCCTTTATACGCAGAAGAGGCTGGGACAAAACAAAAAAAAAAGGTAATAAAAAACGAACAATCACTATCATTACCCGGAAATATACGGAGACTCCTGTGGGAGGACAGGGCACTGCCTGAGACCCCGGAAGAGCTTTAGCTCTGAGGAGGCTCACCAGCCGCCCACGGACGCGTAGTATATTTCCGGGGCGGGTCTGATGCGCTAACTCTAATGTTCGGTTTATCCTTTGTTAGAAATAGTTTTGTCTCATCCTCTTCCTGTACACACACTCTCTCCGAAGGCTATGTACAGGTAAGGAGCTATAGAAACGGGTATTCCATATTAATCATAAATGCAGGAAATTAATCTTTTGAGATTTTTTCATACATTTCCTTAATTTTATCATCTGTTGGACTTGCTTGATAAGCTGCTTCAATCATCTCTCCTGCACGTTCATCCCCTATTTGATCATACAGAATTGCCAAGTTGTAATACGCCTCTGGTAAATCACTTGGTTTATCTAATAGTTGGATGCACTTTTCTAAATCAGCAATTGCTGAGTCAATTTCGTTTAAGTGGATATACGCATAAGAACGTTGAAATAAAAACATAGCTTCAAATTCCTCGGGATTTTCCAATCCTTTTGTAGCACTTGTTACAACATCCTCATACCGTTCTTCCTGGATTGATTGCTCCATATTTTGGAGGAGATAGATAGGATTCGCTTCATTCTGATGCATTCCATATATAAACATTCCGATGCACAGTGCAACATAAATAACTAAGGCACCAAGCTGCAATGGAACATTCTTTCTCTTTGGAAAATGTACGATACCAGCTACTATAAAACCAGCAACTAATCCTCCCATATGTGCCGAAACATCTAACTGTGGCATAGCAAATCCTAATAAAATGTTAATGCCTAACAGAATCAAGATATCTCTGCCAATTGTTTGTAGAAAAATTCGTCGATGAAATAAGCCAAAATATATAAACGCACCAAATAATCCATACAAAGCTCCAGATGCTCCAGCGGATAAGTTAGTTACAAAGGTAAAACTAGCGATACCCCCACCTATTCCTGCAAGCATATAGATAACGAAAAATCTTGCAGAACCAAATATCCTCTCTGCTAAAGAACCAAAAAAATAAAGGAATAACATATTGGAGGCAAAGTGTAAGAGGCCAATGTGTAAAAACATAGAGGAAATAATCCGCCACCATTCCCCATCCATAATTAACGGGTTATATTTTGCCCCATATTCCATCAATGTAACATTATTTTGACTACCTCCATTTAATTCTAATAAAAGAAAGAAAATAGCATTTATCGCAATAAGAAAATACGTAATAAACGGCTTTCCATAATTAAAAACATTACGCTCTTGTTTTTCCTGAACTTTATGAAACAATTCAACTTTATATTGCTGAGTAGTTGTTTCCATCAGCTCCTCACTTATAAGATCTTCATCGTTTGTAAACGTGACTCCAATATTCTGTCCTAATCTATTTCGTTCTGTTTCTATTTCATCCCCAGATAAGTAATATATCTTCATTTGAATCGGATTTTTATCCTGAACCGTCAATGGTTTTTTCAGTATTTCCCAGCTGTCAATTGGTGAATGTGGGGAAATATAAACATTATGTATTTGAATATCTTTACCTTTTAACAATTTTCTCAGTGCACCAGCCTTTTGAAATACGATGCCGATGTCTTTCTTGAGATGGTTTTTCCAATCAAATCCGTTCGCAGATAACCGAACTACTGTAGAGGTCTTATTTTCATACTTCTCTAACCATATTTCCTCCACTTTATTGTTAAGGTATAACACATCATAACGATGTTCCTTAACCAATTGCTGGGCTATTGAGTACATTAGATAAATTTCGTTGTGCTCCATTCTTTCCCCTCCCCTTACATCATATCAAATTCAACGAATAAATGCTGAATCTAAAATTTGCCTCTATTTATCGTTCTAGTCGTTGATTATATGTTATGACAAAAAAAGAAGCTGTATAAAACCAGCTCCTTTTACGTGGTTGAATCGGTTGATTCCTTGAAAAAGCTTGGGAGAATATTCTTCCGGATAGATGGTAAATTCATGGATATGGAAACAGCTATTTTTCTTAAGAAACTCACCGCTAACATGGCGTTCATGATCTTATAGCGCCATTTATAAACGACAGAAATCATGGTTATAAATATTGTTAATATCATCAATACTCTCATCTAAACACCCCTTCAAAACTGTGGTGTTTATAGTCTTATCCTTCTAGTCAAAAATATTCTATTTAATCAACCCATGCTCAGATAACAAATGCTTTACTGCAATATCATACGCTTCAACCGATATCCTTTCCACAAGTTGTATATTACTCAGGATAGCAATGGTATTACCTTGATAGGAAGCTAAAAATCGGTCATAGTACCCGCCTCCAAATCCAATTCGAAACCCATGTGAATCAAATACTACCCCTGGAACTAAAATTAGATCCATTTGATGCTTGGAAAGGAATTTTTCTTCAATTGGCTTAGGTTCTAAAAGATTGGAATACACGGTTTCTAACTCTGAGAAGCTATGTAATCGATAGAAGGCCATTTCTTTCTCCTCTGGATAGCATTTCGGAACAGCCATTACTTTTCCCTGTCTCCAGCCCTCTTCAATGATTTCTTTTGTATCCCATTCAAATCCCCTTGATATAGTGACACCAATAATATTGGCTTCCTTCCAGTAGTCAGATTGGAATAAGTTGGTTTGAAGTTTTTTCTCTATCTGGTTTCTTTCCTGGTCAGTTATAGCTTGCAGACGTTGAATGACTTGTTTACGGAGTTGTTCTTTTTGCATGAATCACATCTCCTACTTTTGTCGTATTTAGTAGAAAAAAAGCTTGCTCCTAGCCATTGGTAAGAGCAAGCTTTTCCGTGAATCATTATTTTGTTTCACGGTGTAAAGTATGTTTTTTAAGACGTGGACAATATTTCATAAGCTCAATACGCTCAGGATTCGTACGCTTATTTTTTGTTGTAATGTAATTACGATCTCCCGTTTCAGTACAAGCTAAAGTAATGTTTACGCGCATGTTTTTCCCTCCAAACTTATAGTAAACTTGCATTAATCGCATCTATTAGTTCTTTTCAGACTTATTAATAATAGCAGATGTTTAGCAATCAATCAAGTACATGGAAAAAATTTATGGTTCCCTCGTGTCGAAATGTGTGATATAACTAATAATGTATATGAATGGAGGTTATAGAATGATTATTGCGGGAGTAACCATTGTTGTTGTTGCTGTTGTACTATTTGTACTTTCCTTTTTCTTAAATGACCGCTTTGAGAAAATTGAAAGTGAATTAGAGCAACTATCCATTTCGACAATGCAAGATACGTATCAGCTTAAGAAAAAAGTAAAAGTATTAGAAGAAGAATTACTTACAGAAGATTATCAAGAAACTGATGTTAATTAATCTATTAAAGTAAGGTGGAAAATATGAAGCAGACCATACGTGCATTTGCAGTAGGACTATGTACAGCAGCAATCATTATGCTAGTAGTCTCTTATTTTTCAGATGGCTCGAGTCAAGATTTATCTGACATGCCAATGGAAGATGTATTAAAACATGTAAAAGAACAAGGATATCATGTACTATCTGAAGAGGATTACATATCCTTATCCATGAACCACAAAGTGGAAAAGGAAGAAACCGAGAATTCTTCAGAGTCAGAAGAAGCTAATGAGAACGACAAAGAGGAAGCTAGTGATGAAGAGAAATCCGATGAAAGTGCTAGCGATTCAGACGAAAGTTCTTCTGAGGAATCTTCTAATAATGAGCCAGAAGAGGAACAAGAAGAAGCGGTTAAATCATATACGTTAACTATAGAATCCGGTATGCCATCCTCTGCGATTAGTAATCAACTTGAGGAGAATGGGATTATCGATAATGCAAGAGATTTCAGTAACTATTTAGAAGATAAGGGCTATGCTAATCGAGTTCAACTTGGTGAATTCACGCTGACTAGTGATATGAGTCATTACGAAATAGCAGAAGCACTAACTAGATAAAAGGAAGAGGATTTTAGGTATTAGCCTAATTCCTCTTCCTTTTCTTTAATCATTTAGATCTACTATTTCGCCTTTAACCAGAAATAAAATACTTTCCCCGATATTTGTAATATGATCCGCAAAACGTTCAATATATCGAGCACTGAAAGCGATTTGCATTACATATTGAACCTCTTCGGAGTTGATGGCCGTTTTACTCAACATATCCGTCACTACTTGTTTATAATGTTTATCTACTTTATCATCCATCTGTGCCAATTTGTGTGCAACGGTAATATCTTCTTGTTGAAATGCCATGATCGCTGTATCTAACATTGCTAAAGCAGTATCACGCATCGTCTTTAATTCCTTTGGTAGTTCTTCTAAATAGTGATCTCCTAAGCGTATCGTTGCTTTTGCTATATTCTTAGCATTATCACCCATCCGTTCTATATCGGTGACCACTCGTAACGCAATAATTAAACGTCTTAGATCAGTTGCAACGGGTTGTTGCTTAGCAATTAATAGAATTGCTTTATCATTAATTGCTGCTTCTTCTTTATCAATTACTTTATCATCTTCTACAACTTGTTTTGCTAGCTCTATATCTTGATTAAATAACGCATCCATACATTTAATTAATGCATTTTTAGCCAAATTTGCTAATTGGATGATATCTTGATTCAGTGTATCAATCTCGGAATGGAACTGTCCCCTACTAAGCATAAAATCGCTCTCCCCTAATTAAAGTACACCTATCATAGTCCTTCAATATAAAGGCTATATTAACTATATGTAAAGTTATTGTAAAAAATGTTTCCATGATAAAAACCCTAAGACTTTGGTACTGTCTTAGGGTCTGTGTTATTCGCTTTGATCTTCTTCTATTTCATCATTTTCAGTTGCTGAATTTTCATCGTTTGTACCTTTATCGCGTTGCTCTTTAAGTGTAAAATAAGCCTCCATTATTCTACGAGTAATATTTTGGTTAATTTGGTAATCCGTATTTGTATCTAAGTTGGGTACAATTACTGATAAGGCAATCTCAGGATTATCATATGGAGCATATGCTACCATCGTTAGATTAATGGTTTTGTATAACGTACCGTTTATCGTAATATCATTCTGAGCTGTACCAGTTTTCCCGGCTGCTTTAAAATTAGTGCCTCTAAAATAGCTATATGACGTCCCACCTGGCTCCTGATATACTTGACGGAAGCCTTCTTGAACTCTTGCAATTAGACTGTCATCCATTACGATTTTATTTAATACTTTTGGATTTACACTTTTATAAATGGATCCCATGTTCTCATCATTCGTCGATGGATTACGAACTTCCTTCAAGAAATGTGGTTGTACACGGTAACCACCATTAGCAATAGTTGACACATATTGAGCAAGCTGCATGGCACTAAACGTATCATACTGACCAATCGCATAGTCCATTAGTAAGCCGGCTTCTTTTTTAGGTCCCGTATAGCCAGTTGTTTCATTTGGATAATCAACACCGGTTTCTACACCTAAGCCGAATTGTTTAAAATAATTTCTCATTTGTTCAAATGCAGCAGGATCAAAACTAATCTTCTTATTTTCGTAATAATTATATTCTCCACCCATTTTCATCGCTATATAGAACATGTATACGTTAGAAGAACGTCTAAGCGCATCTAAATCATTAACATGTCCTAAATTTGTCCAAGAACCCTTTTGTGGGGTTCCGAGGATTTTAATTGGTGTATCATATACGCTATTGCCAGGACTGATAACACCTGATTCATATCCTGCAAGGACGGTAGCCCCTTTAACAGTGGATCCAGGTCGATAGCCGTCCGTCATTGTTCGAAAGGCTGAATCTACAATTTCATCTTGCTCAATCACACTAGTTTCTGGATCATCTAAATAACTCTGACCAGCAACCGATAATAACTCACCAGTATGTGGATTCATCACTACCGCTAAAGCATGTTGAAGGTATTTATTTTTCCCACCTTGTGTAGCAGCTTTAAGTTCTGATCTTAGTATTTCATCTACCATTTCTTGAAATTCCATGTCAATACTAAGAACTAAGTCCTTACCACTTTCACCAGGTACCACTACTTCCGAATCAAGAATGACACCACTTTTACTCATCGTATATTTAACCTGTTCTTTCCTACCTCTTAACAGGTCTTCATATTGCTTTTCTAATCCAGTATCACCAACTCGATCATTACGATTATAGCCCTTGGCTAAATAGGTATCAATCGATTCGGCCGGTATCCCCTCTTTTTCGGTTGTCACATTTCCTAAAAGATTTCGTAAAGTTTGTTCAAAAGGATATTCACGTACCCAATCTGTTGTGGCATTAATACCAGGTAAGGACGCTAAGTGTTCTGCAACTTTTGCATATTCCTCCGGCGTCACATTTTCACTTTTTACAATTTGAGGTGATAATGAATAGGCACGGTCAAGCTCTTTTTTAATGAGGATAATTTCAAGATCCTGCTCAGTAAGATCTTCATATTCTTCTTCCGTGATTCGCTTAAGTACCGTATTATATTGTTCCGCTGGATCCATTTCAGCAGCTTCCTCTGTAGTTAACTTCTCCTTTACCTCTTCATCATGTAAAAGGTACCAATACTCTTTTTTATCCCGTTCAGTTATTCTGTTAATTTGTTTTTTTCTTTTTTCAGGATCCGGGTCGAACATATCAATATATTTCGAAAGTTCCTGTGCAACCTTCAACCGATCATTTGCCTGTACACCTTTAGGTGGCGTATACGTAATGGCATACATCGGCTTGTTTTTTACTATTACATTGTAGTTCCGATCATATATCTCTCCACGCGGTACCGGTATCTTCGTTATATCTTCTGTTGTTTTATTTATTTCTTCCTGAAAGCTTTCCCCATTAAGTATCTGGACTATTCCAAGCTGTAAAATAAGCACCGCAAACAATAAAAATACTATAAAGAATAATATATTTAATCGAAAGGGAAGTTGGGCTTTTTGTTTTTTTTCCTTCTTCATATTTCTCCCCCATTATAAGCAAAATTTAGATTCTCTCTATCTCTATATTATAGCATTAATGATTGAAAAATTTAACGGTTTTTTTCATCAGTCACCTGATCTTTTATGAGTACGTCCTTTTTGTTTGAACTAGTTAAATAAATATTTCTGCCATAGAGATAAACACCTAAGTGCATAGCCCCAAATACAACAAGTAGAATAGGAATTATTTTCTCTGTTTCAAATATGGTGATACTTAAGATGAAGGTCATAATAGAGATAACTCGGCCAATATTCGTAAATAATTCTCTAACTACGATATATTCAATGCGTAATTCGCCTGCTTTCCATGCCTTTCCAATGACATCATATGTCATGGATGCATAGGGTACATTTACAATAGGGTATGCAATACCAATAATAATACCGTAGATGATTAACGTACTATAGCTAGCATGGATTAAAATAACGAATAATGCGAGGTATAGCATCAAACTACCAATCAGGATAGCCTTTTTACGCTTGGAAGGCTTTATAAATTTCGTAGCTAGAAAATAAAAAACAAAGGAAAAACCAGAGAAGCACAGATTAAACATACCAAGTGAAAGTTCACTTTGTGTCACGATATATACCCAGATAGTAATGACAAATAGGAAAATTCCCTCACGTAATCCCTGAAATAAATGAGCCTTCAGTATTCGATCCCAATTTTTATTATGATTCTTCTCTATAACGACACGCTTAAATAGATAATCACCTTTTGCAGGTCTTCTAATCAAAAAGAAGCTACAGGCTACCGCACAAATGAATAAAATGAAGGAAGCTGTAAATATAGTACTATACCCAATATTAGCTGGCATCTTGGAAATAATAAATCCAGCTGTAATTGGACCAATCATGCCACCTAAAGATTGTAAAACACCTAAAAAACCGTTAAAAAGATCCCGAGTCTCCGGTTCAGTAATCTCAAATGTTAGTACATTAAACGCTAACCAATAAAAGCCATAACCAATACCTAATAAACTTCCTAATAATAGGTTAAAATATGCTGCTTTCTCTCCTATCATAAGTACCGTTAAAAAAAACAACGATAAAAATATAACACCTAATCTTAAAACAATGACGCGATCCACCTTTTTCGCTATTTTTCCAGCTACTATAAAGGTAATCGGTTGAAACACAAAGATAGCAAGATTATAAAAGGCTATCGTGTAATAATTTCCTTCTGCTTGCTTCCATAAGTAAATATTTACAAATGTATTGGATAAATATATACCTAATGAATATAGTCCACCTATTACTAATAATAGGATCAAATCTCGATTGATTTCTGTTTTGCCGAAAACAAATTGTAAGCTTTTATGCATAGTGAATTGCCCCTTTTCTCTCTTTCCTTAGTGTGAGCAATTCAAATAGAGATATACGAAAAGAAAAAAGGATGTCACAAAGAGACTTATCTCTCTGTGACATCCTATTATCTATAAAAAACATTATTTAGCTTCACTGTAGTTTTTCGCAACTTGATCCCAGTTAACAACGTTCCAGAATGCTGAAACATAGTCAGGACGTTTGTTTTGGTAGTTTAAGTAGTAAGCATGCTCCCAAACATCAAGACCTAATACTGGTGTTTTCCCTTCCATTAAAGGAGAATCTTGGTTTGGAGTACTTGTTACTTCTAGTTCACCATTGTTTACTACTAACCATGCCCAACCTGAACCAAAGCGAGTTTTTGCAGCATTTTCAAATTCCTCTTTGAATTTTTCAAAGCTACCAAATTTAGCATTAATCTTGTCAGCTAGTTCACCAGTTGGTTCTCCACCACCATTTGGAGAAAGAACTTTCCAGAATAAGCTATGGTTATGGTGACCTCCACCATTGTTACGTACAGCAGTACGGATGCTTTCTGGTACTGCATCCAGATTGCTAATTAACTCTTCAAGGGATTTACCTGCTAAATCGGATTTTCCTTCAAGCGCAGCATTTAAGTTTGTAACATAAGTATTATGATGCTTTGTATGATGGATGTTCATTGTTTCTTTATCAATAGTTGGCTCTAATGCATCATATGCATAAGGTAATTCTGGTAATTCAAATTTTGCCATAATGAAATCCTCCTTCAATAATCTATTAGTTAGGGATAAAATACCCTTCACATGAAAGATTATCAGAGGTTTCCAGTTCTTGCAAATTATTTGCCCTTGTAACGTTATCTGTTGAGGAGATAGAAAAAAACCCAATAAAAAAAACAAGCGATTTGCTTGTACAAAATGGTGGCTTGGGACGGAATCGAACCGCCGACACATGGATTTTCAGTCCATTGCTCTACCGACTGAGCTACCAAGCCTTGCTATATTTCATAAAAAAACATAATAAAATTTTCTTGCAATGTTTTGACCCCTGCATCTTCTAGATTATTCAAGGATGTTTATGCTTCGGGGTTACTCGTAGCTTATTCGGTGGGTGTGTTGCTCGTTGCTCTACCGATTGAGCTACCAAGCCTTACGCTATGATGTAAAAAAAGTATCATTGATTATGTATGGAGGAGGTAGAGGGATTCGAACCCCCGCGCGGTTTGACCCGCCTGTCGGTTTTCAAGACCGATCCCTTCAGCCAGACTTGGGTATACCTCCGAGTTATATGGTGGACCCTGCAGGACTCGAACCTGCGACCGATCGGTTATGAGCCGATAGCTCTAACCAACTGAGCTAAGGGTCCTTCGTTATATGGGGCGACCGGTGGGAATCGAACCCACGAGTGCCGGAGCCACAATCCGGTGCGTTAACCACTTCGCCACGGCCGCCATGATGTTTAAACTAAGATAAGTAATGGTAGCGGCGGAGGGGATCGAACCCACGACCTCACGGGTATGAACCGTACGCTCTCGCCAGCTGAGCTACGCCGCCATGTTGTTGGCTCCACAGGTAGGATTCGAACCTACGACCGATCGGTTAACAGCCGATTGCTCTACCACTGAGCTACTGTGGAAAATTATCAATCTTGTAAGTAAGAAGAAGATGTCTTCTCTTTAAGTGGCACGAGATATAATATAACATGTTCAATCTTTCGTGTCAACTATTATTCTAATTTAATTTATGTAAATCTTACTTTCTGTCGAAAACGACAATAATTACTATATCACCTTTATATAAAAATAGCAACAAAAATTTACAAAAAAAATAAAAAGAGAGGAAAAAACCTCTCTCTTTATATATTTAATGGTCCTCTAACACCGCTTCTGCAATGTTAACTGCATGATCACCGATACGTTCTAAGTTCGATATAATATCAACAAAGACGATACCTGCTGATACAGAACAATCCCCTTCATTCATACGGATAATATGCTTTTTACGATAGCTTCGTTCCATTTTGTCGATTTGATCCTCTTTTTGAACAACTGCCAATGCCTCTTCACGATTCCCCGTATCAAGCGCCTTAATCGCTTGCTTAACGGTTGACATGGTTAAGTCAAACATATTATTTAAATCCTCTTGTGCCCTATCCGTAATCACTACTTTATTAGATATTTTATAATCAATTAACTCCACTACATTTTCAAAATGGTCGCCAATTCGTTCAATATCTCGCACTGTATCCATTAATACCGTGTGCTTTGCACTTTCAAATTCAGACAATGAACCACCAGAAATGTCAATAAGATAATCGGTTATACTTCGATCTAAACTGTTTAGTGCGCCTTCAATCTGTAAAGCCATTTCAGCATGTTTCGTTTGGTTCGTTGATAAATACAAGCTTGTCTCTTCCATGCCTTGATATGCATATTCACCCATCCGAACTATTTCAGCCTTTGCTTGGTCAAGTGCTAGTGCTGAAGATTGTTGAATGAAAATCGGGTCTAAATGCTTCGGTTTGTACTCGATTGTAGTATCCTTTCCTGGTACAAGCTTCGTTACCATCCATGCTAGTAAGCCAATGAATGGGAACTGAACTATTGTATTTAGTATATTAAAGCTACCATGTGCAAAAGCAATGGTCATTTCAGCGTTTAACATCAGTTTCTCTTGTAAAAACATCACATATTGTGTGAATGGATGTAGTAATAATAAAAAGACAGTCGTACCTACTAAGTTAAAGATGACATGGACTGCAGCTGCACGGCGAGCAGCAACCGTAGCACCTAAAGATGCTATAATAGCTGTAATCGTTGTCCCAATATTATCACCAAAAAGGACAGGTAATGCAGCATCTAATCGGATGGCTCCTTCAGAATAAAGTCCCTGCAAAATACCAATTGTCGCACTAGAGCTTTGGACGATAACAGTAAACAGTACCCCAATAACAACCCCTAATACGGAATGCTCACTCATACTTAAGGTTAATTCTTGGAATGCTTCTAACGACCTTAAAGGCTTCATACCACTACTCATTAATTCTAACCCATAAAATAATGAGCCAAAACCAAACACGACTTGACCAATAGCAGTAACCTTTTGATGTTTAAAGAAAAAGATCATTAAGGCACCAATTGCAAGAATCGGTAATGAATACGCACCGACATCGATACCGATGATAAATGCTGTAACCGTAGTACCAATATTCGCACCCATAATAACACCGATGGCTTGTCTAAGTGTCATAAATCCGGCACTAACTAAACCTACAGTCAGTACGGTCGTACCTGAACTACTTTGGATTAAAATAGTCACTACTATACCCGCAAGTACTCCAAGAAACGGATTACTCGTAAAACGGTCTAAAATTTCTCGCAAACGATCTCCGGCAGATTTTTGTAATCCATCTCCCATATATTTAATACCTAGAAGAAAAATACCTAAACCACCGATGAATTCAAAAATCAGCGTCTGCACGTCTATTTCCAATGGATATTCGCCCCTTTAATTATGTTGTCTTATGTAACCCTTATTGGCACACCTTAATCATTATTGAAAAAAGAATCCATTTTGTAAAGTAATTATTAAAAACTTTACACAAAATTTACATTGAAATTCCGACAAGAAAGTACAAATTCATCCAATAAACGTATTGTGTGTAAAAGGCAAAAAAAAATTCTTAGGAGGCTTCTAAGAATTTTTTTTACGTTCTACTAATATTTTTGTTCCATCTACTTCCGTTACGACAACCTCTGTTCCTTTTGGTATCCATTGACCATTCGAAATAGCACTATAATCTTTATTTCCAAGTCGTATCGTACCAACCGGACGTAAATCATTTAATGTAACCGCTTCTTGATTTAATAACGTTTTATATTCAGCATTGATAGAATTATATCCAGCCTCACTAGTCAATTTATCCTTTAAGGTAATCTTATTCCACATATCTCTACGTTTAAATACTTTTAAGAAAAACAGTGATCCTGCTGCCCCTAGTATTACCCCTAATACCGCATATGCTCCGGCGGCAAAATTTGGTGCCGGTAACGCAACTGCTGCGATCATGGCAGCTGTTCCAATAGTTGCTAAGGTTCCATCATTTAATACTTTACCATCTATAATGATAAGTGCAATTCCAATAAAATAAATGACAAGCATAAGAATAAGGGAGTCCGTTTCCAAATATACTGAAAAATAAACCGTTATAAATCCTATACCTAATAAAGCAAATATACCACGCATATTTACTAATATTTCTCCAATTAAAAATAATGTTGCTAAGCCAGTGATGATAATAGCAATCCACTCTTGAGAAAATATTTCCATATTCTTCTCCCTCTCCAAATTAATCTTACTTTATATACGTTTGTAAATAATAAATGGTTTCATAATAAGGAGTAACTCATGAAAAAATTTATTCTTACTGTATGTATTATACTATTATTGATTAGTATCTATAAAGACTTAAACACCGGAACTAACATATCAAAGCAAAATGAAAGTCAGGATTCTTCCCTAACTGAAAACACCGCTTTTGAACCAATCAAAATAAAAACAGAACGAGGTGACACAGTGCTCAGCGTCACCGAACGACTTAACCCAACGATACACAATATAAATATAGAACAAATACGCATAGATTTTTCTACATTGAATCCAACAGTAGACCCTGATCAACTGCAAGTGAACCGCTATTATTTCTTTCCAAAATATAATGGTTATGGAAATAATTAGTCGAAATATAAAAGAGGCCAGGTAGCGAACCTAGCCTCCTCGTCTATACGAAAGGTAATATAAACAGTGTAATGATAATGGAGATTGCGCCTGCTACGATTGCAATATTACCAAGGGTATTTGCATGGCGATTCTTTGCCATAAACCCTACAACAATCCCAGCACCGCCTAAAAGAATTGGTGCCCAGAAGAATGAGGCAATAGATAACACTAAGGCTATCCAACCGATTGAAGTATTCGCTTCACTTTTTTCCTCGTCAAGGGCTACATTTCTGTAGTCATCTGCTGTTAATTCAGCAGCTGTTTCCTCATCACGGCTACTGTAATAAAGTCCATCCACGTGACGTGATGAAATATCGTCTTCACCATGCTTCGGAGCGTTCTCCACATTATTGGTACGAATTTTATCGTCCATGATTGACCTCCTTCTATAAAATGATGAGGTGCAATTATAGTTTATGATGAAAAACGAATCTTATAATGTTACTTTTTACCACCGTGAGAATTAACCATTTTCCATAAAACGGTGAGAACAAGTTGATAAAAGTAGCTGGTAAGCATATAGTGGTAAACAAAGAGAGGTGTATGTTATGTCAGTGTTTATAAAACAAATTATTCTCAATAAAATGAGACAAATTACTGCGGAAGATATTTTACAATATTCAGGGGAATACGGGTTTACGATTACGAGACAGCAGGCCGAGGAAATTGCCAATTATGTTCATACTAAAAAAATTAATCCATTTGACAAAAGAGAGCGAGAAAAGATGCTCCACGATCTAAGTGAAATTACCGATCGCCAAACCGCCTTAAAAGCTGATAGACTTTTTCATGAATTAATAAAATCATACGGACTAGAGCATTTATTTAATTAAAAAAAGCTACCTAGGTAAGAAATTTACCTTCTAGGTAGCTTATCTATTTACGCATGATAAAACAAGTTTAAGTAAAGAACAAGAGGCTGAGACAGCGATACTCGAACCGTATCCCAACCTCTATGGCTTAATAATCGAATTAAACCGGACACTAAACATCATGATAAACTTGCTAATCATCGTCTTGGCATCTCGTTAATTTATTGATTCATAATTATTTCTTGTAATTCCGGGTTAAATGACCCATTTCGAATCATTTCTATTTCAAATTTATATGGCGCTTTTTTACTCTTCTTGTCTAAACCTACATAAGGTGTTTCCAATATTTTAGGTAGTGTCGCTAATTGCGGGTGATGGATAATATAATGTAGTGCATCAAACCCAATATGGCCAAACCCTATGTTTTCATGACGATCCTTATGTGCTCCTCGCTCATTTTTAGAATCATTTACATGGACGACCTTTATTCTATCCACACCAATAATTTTATCAAACTGTTCTAGAACACCATCAAAATCATTCACAATATCGTAACCAGCATCATGAACATGACAGGTGTCAAAACATACGGATAACTTATCGTTATGGGTAACACCCTCTATAATCTGGGCAATTTCTTCAAATGTTCTACCTATTTCTGAACCTTTTCCAGCCATTGTTTCTAACGCAATCTGAACTTTATCATCTTTCTCTAATACTTCATTCAAACCCTCAATTATCTTTTGAATTCCTTCTTCTGGTCCAGCACCTACATGGGCACCTGGATGAAGTACAATCTGTTTTGCACCAATAGCTTCCGTACGATCGATTTCACTTCTTAAGAAGTTAACTCCTAATTCAAAGGTTTCTGGTTTCGTTGTATTTCCAATATTAATAATGTACGGTGCATGGACAACAATATCCTGAATACCGTTTTCCGCCATATGCTTAAGCCCTGCTTCAATATTTAATTCTTCGATTGGCTTTCTCCTCGTATTCTGTGGTGCACCAGTATAGATCATCAACGCATTTGCGCCATAAGAGACCGCTTCTTCACTTGAAGCTAGCAACATTTTTTTGCCGCTCATTGAGACATGCGAACCAATTTTTAACATAACGACTTTACTCCCCCATTATTTCTTTCTATTTTTACTTTTAATCATATTTTTCTTAATGGATTCCTGTTGTCTTTTCATCTTTTTCTTATAGCCCGGTTTTACCTTCTTAGGCTTACGAACCTGCTTCCATGCTTCTTTTTCAACCTCTGTTGTTGTCTTCAGACGCAGATTTCGTTCATTCCATGCTTTTGCATCTTTCCACTCGCCATTTCTTACATCATAAAAAACAAATTCTAATCCTTTTTGTTCAAGCTTTTCGATTAGCTTGATATCTTCTTCTCGATATAGGCTAATAGCAGTTCCTTCCATTCCAGCCCGTGCTGTTCTACCTACACGGTGAATATAGAACTCTTCCTCTTTCGGAAGTTGTGCATTTATGACATGACTTACTCCTTTAATATCAATTCCTCTTGATGCTAAATCAGTAGCAACTAAATATTGATATTTAAGACTTTGAATCTCTTTTAAAATCCGCTTTCTTTCCCGAGGTGTAAGCCCACCATGAATAATCCCTACATTAAGACCTTTTTCTAACAGTTTTTCATGAAGTTTATCTGCATTCTCTTTACCGTTAGTAAAAATAATGGCTAGATAAGGATTGATTGCCTCGGATAGTTGATAAATGATTTCATCTTCTGCACGATGCTTAACAGCAACTAAACGGTGCTCCATTGTTTCAGGAGATAATTCATTAGCAATCTTAACATGTAGTGGATTTTCTAAATACTTTTTAAAGAAGTGTTCTAATCGTTGTGGAATGGTTGCAGAGAATACCATTAATTGTATATCTTGCTTACAACGAATTAATAATTGATCTAATGTCTCAATAAAACCTAAATCAAGCATTAAATCCGCTTCATCAATGACAAAGGAAGTAGCAGAATAAATCGATATCGCTTCTTCTTTTACTAAGTCTAAAATACGACCAGGGGTACCTACAATAATATGTGGAGGCTCTTTCAATTTATCAATCATCTTTTGTTTATCGGTTCCTCCAACTAACAGCTTCGTTTTCCACTCCTCTTCTTTACCGGCTAATTTGATAATTTTTTTCACTTCATCATATAGCTGTGTCGCAAGTTCGCGTGTTGGTGCTGTGATTACACTTTGTACTTCTTTTTTACTCGCGTCTAATTGATTAAAGATTGGAAGTAAAAAAGAGTGTGTTTTTCCTGAACCAGTATGGGATTGTCCAATGACACTTTGCCCTTTTAAAATAGCAGGAATTATTTTCTGCTGGATTTCTGTTGGTTGCTTAAATTCCAAGCTTTCAATTACACCCAGTATAATTGGGTTGAATGATATTGATTTAAATGTCTTATTCATACGATTACTCCTTTAAGTGCCTTACCAAACTAAATTACTATCGATATTGAAAAGGGTCTGTATTCGTCTCCGAAACAATTATTTCAAGTGATTTATCTAAGGTTGCATCTTCTTTGATTTGTTGTTCTAAATATTGTTTCGTAGCAGACTTCATGACTTTTTCTATATAATGCCCAGCATCAATAACAGAAATTCCCATTTCAATCGCTTCTTGTGCTACATGGAATGTCATATCCCCAGTAATGTAAACATCTGCCTTCTTTTGTAATGCAGCGTGAATATAATTTTCACCACTTCCACCTAACACAGCTACTCTTTTAACTTTACGGTTATAATCTCCAGATACTCTTAAGTGATCCACCTCTAGTACTTGCTTTACTTTTGTCACAAATTCATCTAATGACGTTACTTCCTTTATATTTCCAACTCGGCCAATTCCAAACTTCTCACCTTCATTTTCTAATGAAATGACATCATATGCCACTTCTTCATATGGATGAGCAGCAATCATTTCTTTTAATACATTGGAAAGAATTGTATGCTGGACGATTGTTTCCACTTTCACCTCTGGAACCATCTCAAGTTGATTCTTTTTCCCGATAAAAGGATTCGCTTCATCTAAAGGCATAAATGTGCCCGTCCCTTTGGTCTGGAATGTACAATGACTATAATGACCAATGTGGCCAGCCCCTGCATTAGCTAGTGCATTTGTCACAACTTCTATATGGGTTTCTGGTATATAGACAACAACTTTACATAATGAATCTTCATTCGTTTCTATTAATACTTCCTTATCTTCAAGACCAAGTAAATCAGCTAATAAATCATTTACGCCACCTTTTGCAACATCAAGGTTCGTATGTGCTGCATACACGGTAATATCATGCTGAATTAGCTTTCTAATCATTCTTCCACGCCAGTTGTCAATATTAATTTGTTTTAGGGGTTTGAATAATAATGGGTGATGTGCAATGATTAAATCGACCTTATTTTCAATTGCCTCATCTACTACAGACTCTAGTACATCTAATGTAACCATGATTTTTTTTACTGGTTTATTGTATGAACCTACCTGTAAGCCTATATTATCCCAATCGTATGCGAAAGCTTTTGGAGCCCATTTCTCCATAAGGTTAAAGATATGTGCGTTAGTTGTCTTGGTCATAACGTAGCACCTCCTCAATCCAACTTAATTGCTCCTCAAATTTCCCTATTTTCATGGTATCTTGTACTTTAGCTTGCTTCATCTGACGAATAACGTTTGTTAATTTATCTCGTTCAGACTTCCATTTTTTAAAGAACAATGCATCTCGTCGGTTTAATAAAATCGGGCCAAAAAGTAATTGTTGCTCGGATAGTGTTTCCTTATCATTTGACCGTTTCCCAACAATAATTTCATAGATATGTCCATTTTCTTCTAGTATAGCTTCATCCCCAATAATAAAACCATTCTCTATGTACCAACTACGTACATTTTTTTCATCGACATTTGGCTGGGCAATAATTAAATTGACATTATTGAGCTTGTCCTTCCCATTTTCTAGGATCGAACGGATTAACGCTCCACCCATACCAGCAATAACTACCTGATTCACTTCTCCTTGTTGTAGAACAGCCAAACCATTACCTAATCTTGCTTCAATAACATCCTGTAGCTGGTAGGTGTTAATCGTATCGATTGCACTAGATAGTGGTCCTTCATTTACTTCTCCAGCAATTGCTCTTGCGGTCGAATCATTACTGCATACATAACAAGGCAAGTACGCATGATCAGATCCAATATCGGCAAAATGTGCTCCTTTTGGTAAATAAGAAGCGACCTTTCGCAGTCTATTAGATAACTTTATTTCCTCTGCCATAACTAGCCTCCTCTTTCAAATACATAATAAAAGAAAAGCTTTCTGTATTATATCAGAAAGCTTTCCCCGACACTATTTATTTCTTCTCACTTAACCATTCAGAAATAATTGCAATTTCTTCTTCAGCAAGCTGCCCTTGTTGAGCTGGCATTCCGCCTTCTGTACCATTGGTAATGATATCTTTAATTTCATCTAAAGATAATTCAGAACCAACTGCATCTAAAGCAGGTCCCATACCACCAGAAAGGTCTGCCCCATGACAATGTAAGCAACTCGTTTCATAAATCTCTTCCGGATCTTCCATGATTACGTTATCAGCTTGTCCTTCGTCCCCTTCAGCAATCTGTGTCCTTTGATGATTACCCACAAAAGAAATAACAATTACTGCTAGTACCCCGACAATGGCAATCATTGCAAAGGGGATTAATGGGTTTCGTTTCATTAGTATTTCCTCCTTATGTATCCCCAGAATAAAAAATTATTCCACATAGCTATATCTATTCTATATGAAAAATGCTTTAGTTGAAAGAAAAAAGATGTGAAAAATTTACGAACAATAACAAAATAATAGCTAAAACACTTGACAACATTAAATAACGATAGCGAAGTTTTTTCCCTAACCAATACCAAAATACAAAAATTAGCAGAAATATCGTTATGGTAACATATGGGTTTATTTGAAGTGCATTCGTAATTAAATCTGTAGTCATTAATAATATAACTAGTGGAACAATAACTGAAATATGTACATAGTTTATCTTATTCCTATAAAAATAACGAAACACCCAAATAGAATATCCCAAAAAAAGAACTAAAATACTCAGTTGCAAAATGAAACTAAATTGAGTAAAATAAACTACAAGAAATGAAAACGGTACCATTAACACTAAAAGGATTAGCTGAATATAAAGGAAAGGTTTATACTTTTCCTTCTTTATATCCGATAACGAATTATCGTTCCCTTGTGTATATAATGCTAACAAGAAATCACACTGTGATTCAGGAAGTAATTTATGCTCCTTCCAATACAGGATTTCTTTTACAATGGTACTAGTACGATCATCTGCCAATTTCATCACCCCGATGCAGATTTAACGACATACAAAAAAGAAAGAAGGAAAGTCATTGCTCTTATACGACCAATGACCAACCCAATTAATCTAAAAAGTCTTTTAACCGTTTACTACGACTAGGGTGTCTTAGCTTACGAAGTGCTTTTGCTTCAATCTGACGAATTCTTTCACGAGTTACACCAAATACTTTACCGACTTCTTCTAAGGTACGAGTGCGACCATCATCTAGACCAAATCGTAATCGAAGAACATTTTCTTCTCTGTCGGTTAATGTATCTAATACATCTTCTAATTGCTCTTTTAATAATTCATAAGCAGCATGATCAGAAGGTGAGATTGCTTCCTGGTCTTCAATAAAGTCACCTAAGTGTGAATCGTCCTCTTCACCAATCGGTGTTTCTAATGAAACAGGTTCTTGTGCAATTTTTAGGATTTCACGAACTTTATCAGGCGTTAAATCCATTTCTTCACCAATTTCTTCTGGTGTTGGTTCACGACCTAGATCCTGTAATAACTGTCTTTGAACACGAATAAGTTTATTAATCGTTTCAACCATGTGTACAGGTATACGAATCGTTCTTGCTTGGTCAGCAATAGCACGAGTAATGGCTTGGCGAATCCACCAAGTTGCGTACGTACTAAATTTAAAGCCTTTACGATAATCAAATTTTTCAACAGCTTTAATAAGACCCATATTACCTTCTTGGATTAGGTCAAGGAATAGCATTCCTCTACCGACATATCGCTTAGCAATACTTACTACTAAACGTAAGTTAGCTTCTGCTAGTCGTTTCTTAGCTTCCTCATCACCTTGTTCAATACGAGTAGCTAACTCAATTTCTTCTGTAGCAGATAATAAATCCACACGACCGATTTCTTTTAAGTACATTCGTACCGGATCATTAATTTTAATCCCTAGTGGTACGCTTAAGTCATTGATATCAAATTCTTCTTCTTTTTCGATTTCTTTCATTTTCGGGTCATCATCAGACTCACCAATTACATCAATACCTTGATCAGCAAGATTTTCATAGAATTCATCCATTTGATCTGGCTCGATTACAAAGCTAGATAGGCGATCTGCGATTTCCTCGTAGGCAAGTACACCACGTTTCTTACCAATCTCTACAAGCTGTTCTTTCGCTTGTTCTAAAGTTAACTCAGGCTCATTTTCTTTTGTTTGTGAAGTATTATTGTCAGCCATGAGTCCCCCTCCTTCCATACTACTTAAATCAATTTAAATGCTTAACTTGTCTTTGTAATTCTATTATCTTTAGTGCAATTTGCGCTGCTTTAATTGGGTCATTCTGCTGTTCAGCTAATCGTTGTTCGGCTTTCAGCTGCTTAATGCTTACCCCTGCACTACTTTCATTACGAATAATCTGTATATAATCATTAATTTCTCTATCACTAATTTCCGTCTGGGTAGGAATTAACGCAAGTTCAATAACCAATTTCCTTAATTTCTCATCTACGATACGTTCAATGAATAGGCTAACATCTTCCAGGTTATCCTCTTCATAAAACGCATATAAGTGTGTAGCGATGATTTTGTGATCATCAATATTGAAGGAAACGCCAATATCCTCCTGGACCTTATCAGCGATGGACCGATTCTGAAGCATGTAAGCCAAGAGCTGTCTTTCAGCATTATGGAAAGCTGGTAATAATTTACCTCTTGACTTTTCTACCCTATTAGTATATCTGTCTTTTTCCCTCTTATCCTTACTGGTACCGAGTTTTTGTCGGTATTGTTCTATTTCTCCTAATAAGGATTCCATTGAAATATTATATTCTGTACTTAGTTCTTTTACGTAAAATTCTCTTTCAACAGAACTATCTAGGTGAGCAATTTCTTTAAGAACTTCTTCTAGATACTGGAGGCGATCACCTTCAAGACTTAAGTTAAAGTCTTTTTTTAAATACTGCATGTAAAAACTCATAAAGGTTTTACTTGCTCCAATAACCTCTCGCTTAAAGGCTTCTCCACCAAATTTTTGAATATAACTATCGGGATCAAGTTTATCCTTTAAGCTCGCAATTTTCACTTGACAGCCAATCTCCTGAAGTAATTTCGCCGCTTTATAAGTAGCTTCCACTCCAGCATTATCACCGTCATAACAAATTACAATAGTTTCCGCGTATCTTCTAAGAAGCTTCGCTTGTACTTCGGTAAGTGCTGTCCCCATGGTAGCTACCACATTTTGGACACCAGATTGAAATGCCGTTATAACATCCATATATCCTTCAAACAAGACTACCTCATTTTGTTTTCGGATATATTTCTTTGCTAAATCAAAGTTGTATAACATTTTACCTTTTTGAAACATATCGGATTCAGGACTATTTAAGTATTTTGGTTCCTGTCCCTCCATTGCCCTTGCACCGAATGCAACCGTTCTACCTAGATGATTTCGAATCGGGAATATAACCCTTCCTCTAAATCGATCTATAACGGAATCATCTTGTCCCCTGGTAAGAAGGCCATATTTTACTAGCATTTGCTGATGAAAGCCTTTCTTCTGCAAGAATGTAGCTGTAAAATCCTTCGTATTAGGTGCATACCCAAGTTGAAACGTATCTATCGCTTCATTAGTAATACCCCTCTCCTGAAGATAATCCAAACCTACTTTCCCATCCTTAGTATAACGTATTAGATGGTGATACAGTTTCGTTAACCATTCATGTGCAGAAAGTACTTGTTGACTTTCTTTGGATAATGAAGATTCTTGTTTAATGGCATGTTCAGGAAGCTCAATACCAGAACGATCTGCAAGATGCTTAATTGCTTCAAAAAAGTTAAAACTTTCCATCTCCATTAAGAAGGTCACTACATTCCCTCCCTTTCCACAACCAAAGCAATGAAAGATTTGCTTTTCTTGTGTTACAGAGAAGGATGGTGATTTTTCACCATGAAAAGGACAAAGTCCAAAATAATTCCTACCTTGTTTCTTTAATTGGACATATTCACCAATCACATCCACGATGTCATTAGCATTACGAATTTGTTCAATTAATTCATCAGATATTTGGTTCGCCATATAAACCACCAGATTTCAGGATTTCATATACTATTTATTCGATATCCTCCTAATAAAATCCTTCATATTTCGACAAGTTTTTTGAGATAGTCGAAAAAAATTCCTTCTATTATGAAAAACGCTTAGAAGGATATAGAAGTCATCTTGATTTGCATTAGGTTTGTTTTACTGTATAATCCTAAAATTTATAGCCTAGACTGTTTTTGATAAGTCTAATAATACTATTCTACAAAAAAATGCAGATTCCTTCTTTAAAATGAATGTTTTATTTTTCAGAATATCTCCTAAAGTTTCTTTTGTACTATTCTATACAATATCAAGTATTTTTACACAAAAATTTATTATAATACATTTCCTTTAAAATTACTATTAATTAAATTAAAATATGCAAGTTTTTTTATTACTTTTTTTAAAACCGTAGTAAAGAGGCCGGGACAAAAGAATTTATCTAAAAGGAAAAACCAAATGATACGCAAAGACCTCGCTCCGGAAATATACTTGCGGTTGCTTCCAGCACAGGCGACATCTGCTCGATAAAACCATCGCAGTGTCTACCTTGCACTTTATCACAGTATAAGTGCGACATCTGCTCGAAAAGACCTCGCAGTGTCTACTTTACCGCCGGGCGGCTGCCTTAGCCTCTTCGTGCTACTTCTTTAGGGGTCTCAACCTTGCCCTTTCCTCCCGCAGGAGTCTACGTATATTTCCGGAGCTAGTATCCTGTATCATTCGGTTTTACATTTAATTCTTTTCGTTTTGTCCCAGCCTCTAACAAACTAATTATTCTTTTATTAAACGTAAAATGTGGTTGGCTGTTTCTTCTACGGCTTTATTGGATACATCAACAACACTACATCCAATTCTTTCCACAATTTTATCAAAATAATCTAATTCTTGATGGATTCTTTGAATGTTGGCGTAGGTTGCCTGATCTCCCAAACCTAACGCCTTCAATCTTTCTTTTCGAATATCATTTAGCTTAGTAGGTTCAATGCGTAATCCGATACATTTCTTTGGATCTACCATAAATAATTCCTCAGGAGGTTCAACTTCCGGCACGATTGGTATGTTGGCTACTTTCAATCGCTTATGTGCAAGAAACTGAGACAATGGTGTTTTAGATGTTCTGGAGACACCAATTAATATGATATCCGCTCTAGAAATTCCTCTTGGATCACGTCCATCGTCATATTTCACGGCAAACTCAATTGCTTCCACCTTTTTGAAATAGTCTTCATCTAATTTATGAACTAATCCTGGCTCTTGACGAGGCTTTTTGTCAAAGAAACGTTCCATCGCTTGAAGCATTGGCCCCATAATATCAATTGCCTCTATATTTAATTCAATTGCTTTTTGATTCAAATAATCACGCAACATTGGATCTACTAGCGTAAACCCTATGATACTTTCCGCATCCTTTGCCCGAAATAAAACTTCGTCAATTGTTTTCGTATCTTCAACATACGGTACACGTTGAATATCATAATGATGTGTAAATTGACTTAATCCCGCTTTTATCACCAGTTCTGCCGTCTCGCCCACAGAATCGGATAGGATAAAAACATGCTTTTTACTATTCATTCGCATCATCCCCCTAGGGTTAGATATGATTATCTGTAATTAATTCGACAAAGACATTGGTAATTGTCGTTTTCGTTACCCGTCCAACTACCTCTAGACCTTTTGGTGTGTCCTTTACGACAGGAACCCCATCAATTTGTTTATTAATAAGATTCTTCGCTACATCAATTAACAAGTCTTCTTTTCTGCACACGGTAATATTGGGCATCCTTGTCATAATAATATGGACCGGTAAGGCACTTAAATCTTGCTTCCCAATGGCCGCACGTAGTAAATCTTTTCTCGATACAACGCCAATTAGACATGAATGTTCATCCACGATAAACAATGTGCCAACATCCTCTAGGAACATGGTCGAGATGGCATCATATACCGAAGCACTTTCTTGCACCACAATCGGTATCGAATGATATTCATGAACCTTAAACTTTTTAATCTTCTCTGTTAATAATTCCGATCCAGTTTTTCCAGTGTAAAAATAACCAACACGAGGCCTTGCATCTAAAAATCCAGCCATTGTTAATATTGCAAGATCAGGCCGTAATGTCGCTCTAGTCAAGTTTAATTGTTCCGCAATATGCTCACCAGTAATTGGACCATTATTTTTAACAATTTCTATTATTTTTTCTTGTCGATTGGATAATTCCACTATTTCACACCACCCAACGGTTTTAGAAAAACCTGCATTTTCTAAGTGAATGCAATTAGTTTTCCTTATGCAGATAGCCTGCTTCGTAATACTTCACTACCCGCCAAATAAGACATACTATTTAATAATATTATAGCCCACTTACACCGGAAAGAGAAATTAGTATGTCTACTTTTTAAAAATGCTGTTTCCACTCGATTGCATTTAAGTTTGCAAAGCTATTTAGTAATATGGCAATACGATTTAATAATGCCAATCGATTTGTTTTTAATCGCTCATCCTCTGCCATTACCATATTGTTATCAAAGAATTGATGGATAGGCTCTGCTAGCTTCTCTAGTTGAGCAAATGCTTCCTGATAATTATCTTTCTCTATCCATGATTGATAGCTCTGTTCTATTTTCTCATATGCTTCATATAATGCTCTTTCGGAATCTGTTTCAAAATAAGTAGCATGTACTTCTGTTTCATCTGTTTTCGAAGCTAAGTTTAATACCCGTACCAAAGCTTCTTGAATCGGTTTAAAGCTTTCATCATTACGTTTTGATGATAAAATGCTAGCCTTCTGAATGATAGCTGACATAACACCAATTTCCTCACCAGTTATTGCCTGAATAATGTCTTGTTCAATGCCTCTTTCTTTTAATACAAAGGCAACTCTTTGTTGTACAAAATCATGTAATTCTTGCTGTACCAATTCTAGATTAACATGTTCTAGATTCAAGGACTCATAAAGCTCAACGGCTATGTTAAATAGTTGATCAACTTTAATTTCCCAGCCCCGTTCATTCGCTATACGTAAGATTCCAGTTGCTTGACGGCGCAATCCGTATGGATCCTGGGACCCTGAAGGCTTCAGGCCGACACCAAGGCATCCTACTATTGTGTCTAATTTTTCCGCAACACTTACGACTGAACCAATCAATGTCTCTGGTAATTGTCCACCTGCACTTGTCGGCATATAATGTTCTTTAATTGCAACTGCAACAGCTTCATCTTCTCCAAATATCCGAGCATATTTTTCACCCATTATACCTTGAAGCTCGGTAAATTCACTTACCATATTCGTCATTAAATCAAATTTAGAGATTTCAGCAGCACGCATAATCTGGTTCTTTTCATTCTCATTAATAGCGATTGCCTCTGCTATCTTCTTAGAAATACTGATTACGCGATTAACTTTATCATAAATAGTTCCTAGTTTTTCCTGGAAAACAACATTCTTTAATTTTTCCTGGTAAAAATTGATTGTCTGCTTCTGATCCTCTTCATAGAAAAATTGCGCATCAGACAATCTGGCTCTCAATACTTTTTCATTTCCTTTAATTACTGTTTCAATAGCATGGCTATCTCCATTACGGACCCCTACAAAGTAAGGTAGCAATTCCCCAGAATTAGATTTAACTGGGAAATAACGTTGATGTTCCTTCATGGACGTTACTAACACTTGTTCAGGTAATGGAAGAAATTCCTTTTCAAATGATCCAACAAATACTGTTGGATATTCTACTAGGTTCTTTACTTCCTCTAATAGATCTTGTTCGATAGGCACTAGAAAGTCATGCTCATTCTCTATTTGTTTAATCCCATCAAGAATCATTTTCTCTCTCTCATCTGCATCGACAATGACAAAGCTATCTTTCATTTTTTCCTTATACTCTAAAGGAAGTTGAATCGTAATTTTATCACCTAAGAAACGATGTCCAAATGTTTCATTATTAGTTTGCACTTGTGCAATAGTAAACGGTATGATCTCCTTATCATAAAGCGCTACTAACCAGCGAATTGGTCTAGCATATCTCATGGATTGCTCGCCCCAACGCATGTTTTTGCCAAATTGGATAGACTCAATGATACGCTTAAACTCTGGTAATATTTCCTTTGTTGGTTTCCCTTCAATTACTTTCTTAACAAATATATAAGTAGTACCCTTTATATCCTTTGTATAAATATCATCTACTGATTTACCTTGTCCTTTAGTAAAACCAATAGCAGCCTTCGTCCAATTACCAGCTTCATCTTTGGCAATTTTAATAGCGGGTCCCTTTGCTTCTTCCTCAATAGTAGCTTGATTTTCATCCATATCTTGAATAAAAATTGCTAGCCTTCTAGGGGTTGAATAGGTTTCGATTCCTGTATAAGTAATCCGTTGTTCCTCTAACCAGCTTCTTGTTTTATCTTCCAATTGCTTTTCAGCATCATCAATAAATCGTGCTGGAAGTTCTTCTAGACCTATTTCAAACAACACATTCTTAGCCATTATTTTTCCTCCTTCTTAAGCATAGGGAATCCTAAACGTTCTCGTTCCGCAACATAAGCTTTTGAAATGTTACGTGCTAGATTTCGAATTCTTGAAATGTATCCAGTTCGTTCTGTTACTGAGATTACACCTCTTGCATCTAACAGGTTAAACGTATGGGAACATTTCAGTACGTAATCATAAGCAGGGAAAATAAGTCCTTTTTCCATCGTTTTTTGTGCCTCTTCTTCATACATTGTAAATAAGGTAAATAGCATATCAACATTAGATTCTTCAAATGTATAAGTTGAATGCTCAAATTCAGGTTGTTTAAAGATATCTTTGTAAGTAAAGCCCTCTGTCCATTCTAAATCAAATACATTCTCTTTATCTTGAATATACGATGCTAGTCGCTCAATTCCATACGTTAATTCAACGGTTACCGGATTCGCTTCTAACCCGCCAATTTGTTGGAAATACGTAAATTGCGTAATTTCCATTCCATCAAGCCATACTTCCCAGCCAAGGCCAGCTGCTCCAAGAGTTGGATTTTCCCAGTTATCTTCTACAAATCGAATATCATGTTCTAGTGGATTGATCCCTAAAGCCTTTAAAGAATCTAAATATAGTTCCTGGATATTATCTGGAGAAGGCTTAATCACAACCTGGAATTGATGATGCTGATACAGACGGTTTGGGTTTTCCCCATATCGTCCGTCATCTGGTCTACGGGACGGCTCTACATAAGCAACTCTCCATGGCTCTGGACCAAGACTACGTAGTAATGTCATCGGGGACATTGTCCCAGCACCTTTTTCAACATCATAAGCCTGCATTAAAATACAGTTCTGTTCTGACCAAAACTTTTGCAATGTTAAGATCATATTTTGAATATTCATGAATACTACCTCCGTTTAGTTTTTTTAGGATAATCTAATAAAGAACTTTTCAAAAGAGAGTGACATAAGCGTTCCTATCGCTTTACTCATAAAACACGAATCTCCATCGTAAGGATAAACAACCGGTACTATGGCCGGGAACCACTTACTCTAAATCAAAAAACCCGTCCCTATGCCTATAAATAGCTTATAGACATAGGGACGGGTTTAAATCCGCGGTTCCACCCTATTTGCTTTATTGATTCATAAAGCCACTTTACTCGTTCATGCTCCAGAGCGCCATTCCTAACTGCCCCAATACCCAGCTCTCACCACCCTGGATTCGCTACTAATGGTAAACAGAAAGTACTCTTCTCTTTCATCACAATCTATCAAATATGTATCATATTACTTTATTCATGTGGTATTTGTCAATATAAAGGTCATTATTGCAGCTTATCAAGCTGATTAAGAAATTTTCTAGTCTTTAAATAATACCCTCCATAGCGGTCATAGTAATTATCTAACAACCCTCGTAACAATAGCTTGTTTTCTTCTTTAACCGATACATTGCCTACTCTTTCTAATCCAACACTGGAGAAAATATATAATAGCTTTACGACCGAATTCGATAACGGAACAGACTCAGGATCGAAATGACGACATTTCGAACAAAGTAAGCCACCTTCTATCATAGAAAAGGTAAAGGGAGGATTTTTCTCACCACAATGTGCACAACAGTCCACCGTAGGAGCAAAACCTCCGACCCGATATAACTTCATTTCATACATCATGAGTGGTATATCGACGTCATGATGATTACTTATCCATTCCAACGTCTCCGTTAATTGTGTATATATCTCTAAATTAGGTACATGTTCATCAAGCAGCTTATCTGTCAGCTCCATTAAATAGGCAGCATAGGCCGTCTTTATAATGTCCTCTCGAATAGTTCGGTATGAATCAATAATTTCTCCCTGTTGTATATTGCTTAAACCTTTATTAAGATAAAGAAAAAATTGACCATAAATGAATGGCTGCGTAACAGCAGCCATCCTGCTTTTAGGTTTCTTTGCACCTCTTGCAATTGCAGAAAATTTACCTATTTTTTTACTGAATATCGTAACAATTTTATGTGTTTCACCATAGTCTTTTGTTTTTATTATGATACCATCTATTTTCTCTAGCATACATAGTCCCCTTTATTCACTGCATGCTACATATTTGAATCAACCGGTAAGTTCTCCAGATTATTTTCTGAGCCATTTTCTAAATTTAGCTCTTGAGGTTCACTTTCTAACTCTTTCATCAATAAATAGGTCTCAATATTTCCTGTTTGACTAAATAATTTCCATACTAAGTCGATCACAAGAAAACACACCTTTCTTTATACTTTTCTACAAGTATCTTTTCTAAGTTAGAATACTGCTTACTTCCTAAATTAATCTGGATACATAGGTTGCATGACAGGCAATCCATGTTCCGGATATGCTTATCTTCTCCACTCTAAGAGAAAGAATGAGTTATAATTTTTTCCAACTTTAATACTCATCTTGGCGGAATCCATATTCAAATAATTGGCTTTGCTTATTTCTCCAGTCTTTTTGTACTTTTACCCAGAGTTCGAGATAAACTTTAGAACCTAATAACGCTTCAATATCCTTGCGTGCTTCTTTCCCGATATTCTTCAGCATGCTTCCTTGTTTACCAATTAATATCCCTTTTTGTGATTTCCTTTCTGTCACAATTACTGCTTGTATAAAAATGGCATTTGATTCACGTTTCTCGATGTTTTCTATTACAACAGCGATAGAATGTGGTACTTCTTCTCTTGTTAAATGAAGTACCTTCTCTCGAATTAATTCACTAATGATAAACCTCTCCGGATGGTCCGTTACTTGATCCGCCGGGTAAAATTGTGGCCCCTCTGGTAGATGGTTTTTAAGTACGTCCAAAAGATGGGTAACATTATTCCCTTGCAATGCTGAAATAGGAATAATTTCTTCAAAATCATATTTTTCTTTATACAATTCAATTAGTGGTAATAGCTTATCCGGATGTACTAGATCGATTTTATTTACGACAAGGAAGACTGGACTTTTTACACGTTCAAGGCGATCCATAATAAATTGATCCCCTTTACCATATCCCTCATCGGCATTTATCATAAACAGTACTGCATCAACTTCATTCAAGGTATTTTCAGCAATTTTAACCATAAAGTCACCTAGACGATGCTTTGGCTTATGTATTCCTGGGGTATCGATAAATATAAATTGTGCATCTGATTGGGTTAATACACCTTGAATTTTATTTCTAGTTGTTTGTGGTTTATCACTCATAATGGCTATCTTTTGACCAATTACTTTATTCATAAATGTTGACTTCCCAACATTTGGTCTACCAATAATAGCTATAAATCCTGATTTGTAGTTGTTTTCCATGTATGAAATTCCTCCAAGAAGTTTATTGTTTACGATTTTCGTTTCTATTTTTCGTTTCTATGTTTGGTCTATTATACTACAAATTCTTCCTTGTTTCATGTTATCGACAAAACCTTTAAAAAGATTATATGCTTCGATAAGTCTCATTATGAAAAGATCATATTTACTCGTTTTTTAGCGAATTTGCGAGTTAAGTCACCAATCATCTTATTCTTTACTTTATGATGATTCAGCAAGGTAAGTGCCATACTTATCCCTTTCTCCAAATACTTGTTGTAAAGGAACAGCCACAAGTAAGCAATCTAATTGTGATGGAATCTTTACCATTAGGAATGCCTATATCTATCGAGACAAAAAACAGACCTATTGAAGAATATCCAATAGGCCTGAATTTTTCCTAAGTAAGTTCGTTACTGCTTTGTATCCTTAAAATATTTTCGGAATAAAGATGACAACCCCCACGATTAGAGCGGTGAGAGAAGCGATTAGAACCGCGCCTGCTGCTATATCTTTTATCTTCTTAGCCGCTGGGTGGATCTCAGGTTTAACATAGTTGATTATTTCTTCAATTGCTGTGTTTACCATTTCAGTGGTAACCACGAGACCCATTACAATGATAACAGCCAACCACTCTATAGTGTCAATATCGAAATAACATCCAGCAATGACCACTAGAACAATCGATAGCATATGCAAGCGAAAGTTATGTTCTGATTGGAACACTTCCTTTAACCCATTTAAAGCATAGGTAAAGCCGATAGATTTCCTTTTACCTTCCAAGGTTAAATTCACCTAGTATTTCCTCTTGTTTTTGAAACATAACCTTCTCATCTTCTTTCGTCATATGATCATAACCTAATAGATGTAGAAAACCATGCACAGCTAAAAAGCCTAATTCTCTTTCATAGGAATGATTGTAATCTGCCGCTTGTTCTTTTGCTCTTTCAACTGAAATGATAATATCACCTAGCACAACTGGTAAATCTTCTCCAACGATCTCTACTTCGTCATCTACAGTTTCTTCTAATGCGAATGAGATAACATCGGTTGGCTTATCTAAGTTACGATAATCTCGATTAATCTCTTGTATTTCCTCGTTATTCACAAACGTAACCGAAACCTCAGCATGATTCGGTACGGCTTCCTTTTTAGCAGCAATTTCTAGTAATCCTGTAATTAATTTAATTTCATCTTCTAACACCGAATTGGTATTATCTTGAAAATCTATATCCATTATTTTGCCTCCTTTGTTGGATATTGAATTCTAGAGTGAAAGATTCCTTTTAATGTTTCACAAATGGTTTGATGGACAATTTTCACTTCTTTAATTGTTAGCGGACATTCATCTAATTGTCCATCCATTAATCGCTCATTTACAATATTGGATACGATTTCTTCAATTTTTTCTTCAGTAGGTTCCTGTAATGAACGTACCGCCGCTTCTACAGAATCACAAATAGATATGACAGCAGCCTCTTTAGTTTGCGGTTTCGGACCGGGGTACCGGAAATCTGCTTCTCTTGTTGTTGGGTTCTGTTCTTTCTCTTTGAAATAAAAATACTTTAACAATGTCGTACCATGATGTTGCATTGCGACATCGATAATCTCCTTAGGCATACGATGCTTCTTGAGTAGTTCTGCACCATCATAAGGATGGCGTATAATAATTTCAGCACTCTGCTCAGGTGAAATCACGTCATGTGGATTTTTAATAGACAATTGATTTTCAATAAAATAATGCGGTCTTACGGTTTTGCCAATATCATGATAATAAGCAGCTACTCTAGCTAATAAACCATTTGCCCCAATAGCATCACATGCGGTTTCACTTAAATTAGCAACCATAATGGAGTGATGGTACGTTCCTGGAGCTTCTGTTAAGATTTTTTTGAGTAATGGTTGATTCGGACTCGATAATTGTAATAGCTTTATATCAGATAGTATACCAAGACCTGTTTCAAAAAATGGCAGTAAGCCGATTGTTAAGACAGCTGATAAAAAAGCAGAAGCTAAACCATATCCAGATAATAGTAATAAATCAGCTAATGAATATTTTTCAAAGGACAAGAATACAAATAATAGTATCGTAACAATATTCGCAATGGACATTCCAATACCAGATCGAACAATCGATAATCGATCCTTAACATTCATCAAGCATACGATTGCTGCAAATTGTGAGAAAAAGAAATAGACAACCGCTTCTATGTTAAGTGTACCTGGTATTTGCCCATTAAATATAATACCACCAAGAATAGCATATAATGCGGTTAACACGATAGCTAATCGTTCATTGATTAGCTGCTTAACTAAGAGAACCCCAGTTGCTACAGGCACAATAAAGAAGAGCTCATTAGCATGTGTCGTAAATAGACTAATCGTTTTCATTAAAGAAACAACGAAAAAGCTGATTAATAAGATTGAAGCAATTGCTCCTTTATCCAGTCTCTTATAATTATCGATTCGGTTCATCTCATAAAAAATGATCGATCCAATCAATATAATGAGAATGGCTAATCCGATAACTGGAAATACATTACGGTCTTCATTTAAAAGTCCAACTAATTGAAGTTTTTCATAAACTTCATTTGTTATGGTCTCTCCTTCTCTAACAATTACTTCACCAGCATTAATCATAACTGGCTCGACCGTACTAGCTGCCTGTTTTCTTGCCTCTTCTGTCTTATCAGCATCGTAGAAAGAGTTCTCAACAATAACAAATTCGGTCAGTTCTTGTAACGCCTCAATTAAATTATCATCTAATGTAGAATAGCGAATATTTTCTTTAATACTTTCGATAGCACTATTCATATTCGCTGTTCGTACACCAGTCTCGTATACCTCTTGAACATAGGTAATGAACAGTTCTTCCCCTTGTTCTCTTTCCTCAGGTGATACATCAATTAACCTAAGAAATACACTGTCATCCACTTTTTCCGTTATACTGTTGGATAGTAATTGTTTTAATCGCTCTACTTTTTCGCGATTGTTTAAAGGAGCTGGTACGTCGCTTTCATCCTCCTTCATGGATTCCGCTTCTAATTTATCTACAGCATTAAAAATCTCTTCTATGTATCCAATCTGTTCCTGGGCAATTTCTGTTGAAATATCAAATCGATCCTGCACGGACTGATAAACTTCTCTAGTCTTTCTCTTCGTCTCTTGTTGATTTTCTATGGTGATTGGTGAACGAATCGTTTCTCTTGCTGTTGTCAGAGGTTCAATATCATATGTTTCCGTGTATACATTATTAAAGGATAATAGAAAAAAATAAAGGCTTAATGCGATAATCGGTACAACAATACGTAGAAATTTGCTTCTTATTTTCATGATATATTCTATAATATTCTTAAACGAATTCATGATTTCACCTCTTTATCTTCATATTTCCCATCAAGTAATTCATTATTTCGAAAAATAAAGAAATAAGACCCTCCAAACGGGTCTCCTAGACTAATCAATCTTGTTGCTTTTTTCGTATGCATCTATGATTCGCTGTACCAATGGATGTCTCACTACGTCTGTTTGTGTGAGATGGACAAAAGAAATTCCTGTTATAGCGCCTAACATTTTCTCTGCCACATGTAGTCCAGATTTTTTCCCTTTTGGTAAGTCAATTTGTGTTACATCACCAGTTATAACCATTTTCGAACCAAAACCTAGTCGAGTCAGGAACATCTTCATTTGTTCTGGCGTTGTATTCTGCGCTTCATCTAATATAACAAAGGCATCATCTAGTGTGCGTCCTCTCATATAGGCTAGAGGAGCAATCTCAATTGTCTCTCTTTCGATTAACCGCAGTGTATGCTCTGCTCCTAATACATCATTTAATGCATCATACAATGGTCTTAAGTAAGGATCAACCTTCTCCTTCAAATCACCAGGTAAAAATCCTAAGCTTTCACCTGCTTCAACAGCTGGTCTAGTTAAAATGATTCGCTTTACTTGACCATTCTTAAGAGCTTGAACAGCCATAACAACGGCAAGATATGTTTTACCTGTACCTGCAGGACCGATACCAAATACTAAATCATTCTCTCTTATGGCTGCTATATAGCTTTTTTGTCCAAGGGTTTTAATTCGAATGGACTTTCCTTTAACATTTTTTGTGATGACATCCTCAAATAGCGTTTCAAATTGATTGATTCTTCCTTCCTTTGCAAGCTCAATCGCATAAACAATATCACGCTCAGCTATTGTTATTCCCTTACGAACCACGTTTAGAAGGGTTAAAAGGATATCCTGTACAATTGCAATATCACTATCAGTTCCAGAAACACTAATTTTCTCTCCTCTTGTTATAATAGAGACGTTAAGTTTTTCTTCAATATGTTTTAAGTATCTGTCATTATTCCCAAAAAGCTCGAGAGCCTCTTCTGGATTGGTTAGTTCAATATCAATTGCGTTTAAGTTATCAGGCATATTCAATCTCCTTGAGTTATAGGTTGTGCTTTAGCAATATTTTCCTCAACTGTCATATATAATTCTAATTTAACTTTACCATTCTCTACAGATTCATGCAAAACTTTTTCTGATACAATCTTAGCCTCCGGTCCAAGCTGTAGTTGAAGCTCCTCTTTCGCTTGTTCGATACCTGCTTTTCTTGCCTGTTCCTTCGTTCGTTCTAACTCGTGATACTGTTTTTCACTTAAAGTTGTTTCTATTATTTTTAACGGTAAATCCCATTTTATAAATTTTATTGGCGTTTCGATGCTTTCATAGTGAATTGCCTCATATTCTGGTGTTCCGAATCCCCATACTGGTAATTTAAAGTCACGAATGCCTATATAATATTTTTTCTCCTGTTGACCAGTAACAAGTTCATAATTTTGATTTAATGGAATACTAACATTCATTTCGTACCATGTTCTAGCAATAATTTCACCTTCTGCTGGTACGACTATCGAATCATTTTTCTTTTCTTCCTCATCATCCTGATTCTGTGCTACTTCATTTAATGTACCCGAAACTAGAACTTGTCCAGGCTGCACGTAATCATTAATTTCCACTTTTGGTAAGCCTTTCGCGACATACATTTTCTTGATAACACCCTTCTTTGTCGCCACCAAATCTCTCGGTCCCCCTATTTCTTCCTCTTTAACAACAATTTTTTCTACTCCTTCTAATTGAAAGGTTGTCCCTTTTTGCCTGACACCAACCCAAAGCAATTCAGGAATGTCATTGGTTAGTTTCTGCTGGATAATTCCCGGTGAATCTAATGTAAAAATCCAAGCACCTGGATGAATACCATACTCATCTAGTTGTTTGGCGATTTTTTCTTCAATTTCGATAGGTAAATCACCCGTAACCTCTACTTTCCAAATGATATTGGACATAAAAAGAATCATTAATATGCTCATCACAAGCGATAGAACAAATTCTCTTCTTTTTATAAAGCGACTTATTATAAATGGGTAACCTTTCCGCTGTTCAAACGTAATCTTATATTTTTTTTCACGTCTTAATTGTTTCACTCTAGCTATATCAGATAGCTTAACATTACCACTACACGTTTCGTTACCTTCTCTTTTAATATTCCATACGGTAATACCACGATTGGCACATGCTTGGAAAAAATGATCTGGCAAACGACCTTTTACCACAATTCTTACATATCCCTTGAAATATGACCCCTGTATCTGTTTCATTTCGTCCTCCCATTTACTAACGTTTATCCTGGAATAAACTTAACATCTGTTATGTTTCCTTCCAGTAATATTTCTTCTGGTAACATCATCTTTAATACAAATGACGATCCTTTTATTTGGATATAGCCCTTTGTTGTTTTTAACCTTAATTCGTCGTCCGTGAATACGGCGAGTCCTTTATGATTTTCAATGTATACATGTATTTGGCCAATAATCGTTATTCTTGGTAGTTCCATTACAACATCAGAAGGCAATGCGAGGTATTTTACTAGCCATGGTCGTAATCGTTGTTGTAATTTCTTCACAGATGCGAGCCCCCTCTCACATACATATTTATGAGAAACTAAAACAGTTAAGAACTAAAAAACCCAAAAGCATCATAAGGATGCTTTTGGGTTTCATTATCGTGATATATGTCTTTTTCTCTCTGTTATTACATTTTGGTAAGGCTTCCTTGCTCTTGGTGGGCCTAGCACCTCCGACATAATGATGCCTTGTACTAATCCACGTCGATTAAGGCCAGTCTTTACCTCTTTCTTAAATTTCTCTTTATTTTCAGCTACCTTGTTCGTAGCCTGATGCTTAATCGCATCCTGTATACTAGATCCTAATCCTACATCCTGTTGACTTATGTCATCAAGATTCACCTTAGATCCAGTATTCATTCTGCTTTTTAACTGTTCCATTTGCTGCTTTTGCTGTTCTTCAATAGAAGGTTGCACTGGAGCAGTTCTTTGAGTCGTACTCCGCGTTCTCTCTTGACCTCCTGAAGGGGTAGGATTTGGTCTAGGTACATTCGTTGGTCGACTTGGTGTTCGTTGCTTTTTCTCATTTTGCTCATTGTTCCCAATCGTTCCTTTAATAATCCCAAAGAGGATAATGGCAATGAGAGGTAAAAAATTTAATATTTCTTCCATCATGTCCCCCCTTCCTGTTAATAGCAACTAAATTACTTGTTCTCATCATTGTTTTCTTTAGATAATTTTCCAATAGAATCACGCATATCAGTGTCTGCATTAATATTTTCGTAATTCAAATAATCCATCACACCTAATTTTCCAGAACGTAATGCCTCTGCAAGTGCAAGTGGTACTTCCGCTTCTGCTTCCACCACTTTCGCACGCATTTCTTGTACACGCGCTACCATTTCTTGTTCTTGTGCTACCGCCATTGCACGACGTTCTTCGGCTTTCGCCTGAGCAATATTTTTATCTGCCTCTGCTTGGTCAGTTTGTAAAATCGCTCCAATGTTCTTACCGATATCAACATCAGCAATATCAATCGATAGAATTTCGAATGCTGTACCAGCATCTAAGCCTTTAGAAAGGACAGTATGTGAAATAGAATCTGGATTTTCTAAAACTTTTGCATGTGTTTCTGAACTACCTATTGTACTAACGACACCTTCCCCAACGCGGGCAATGATGGTTTCTTCACCAGCACCCCCTACTAGGCGGTCGATGTTAGCACGTACTGTAATTCTTGCTTTTGCTTTTACCTCGATACCATCCATGGCAATACCAGCAATAAATGGTGTCTCAATTACTTCAGGATTAACACTCATTTGTACTGCTTCTAATACATCACGACCAGCAAGGTCAATAGCCGCAGCACGTTCAAATGATAACTCAATATTCGCACGATGTGCAGCGATTAAAGCATTTACCACTCTATCAACATTACCACCAGCTAAGTAGTGACTTTCCAGTTGATTTGTTTTAACATCAAGTCCTGCCTTGTGTGCTTTAATTAATGGGTTAATTACTCGACTAGGTACCACTCGGCGTAGACGCATTCCGATTAATTGAAGTATACCTACTCGAACACCAGCAGCTAATGCACTAATCCAGAGTGTAACAGGTATAAAAGTAAATAGGATTGCAATTGCAATCAAGATCACAGCGATTAAAATCACCGGAAAAATGTATTCTTGTGGATCCATATAAATTTCCTCCTAAAGTTTATTTATCTTATAGGTTATTAATTAACCTTATAATTCCCTAACAAGTATACGTGCTCCTTCAACTTTTACTACTTTAACTGGTACATTCACTTGAATAAAACTACCTTCCGATACAACATCCACTCTGTCTTTCCCGAAGATAGCAACTCCTGAAGGTCTAAGAGATGTCGCTGTGACACCTACCATACCAATTAATTCAAGTCGATTTTCATTGGACACATAGCCTAACTCTGTTGTTGTGCGGTCCCGAAGTATGACATGACGAAACACGCCTTTATCCAGACCTACTCTTCTAAATAAGATAACAGATGCAATGATGACAACTAGTAAAGCAATTGCAACACTTATCGTCATATGTCCAATATTAGCACCTGACATAAAGATTGAACCAATTATGGCACCAACTCCTAATAAGCCTAATATACCACCTGGAACAAAAAATTCAGCAATGAGAAGTGCTATACCGATAACTAAGATAATAATTGCTTCCATCCCGGCAAGTCCTGCGACCACATGACCATAGAAAAATAATACTAATGAGATTATTCCTATACTACCTGGCACACCAAATCCTGGGGAATACAGTTCAACAATTAATCCCAATCCTGCTAGTGATAATAGGATGGAAATAACGATTGGGTTCGTTATAAATCTAGCTATGTTCTCTGCAAGAGTAGTTTCTGTTTGAATAATAGTTGCATTCGATAATCCTAGCTCATGCAGCAATTCAGTACGGTGGGATACAATTCCTTCAGCATATCCGACTTCCACCGCTTCTTGTGGTGTTAAGGTTAAAAATTCTCCCTCCGGTGCATCTAGTTCAGGTAAATCAATACTAGAATCTGCCATGGCAGCTGCATATAGAGGGTCTCTTCCACCAGCCTCAGCGGCACTAGTCATGGCCTTTAGCCAAGCTGACTGTGCTTTCTTGTCAGCCGCAGTCCCATCTGAATTAATAACGCCACTTGCTCCCATCGTAGCTCTTGGAGTCATATATATGTTATCGGTATGAAGCGCTATATAAGATCCAGCAGATAGGGCTTGACTAATAATAAATGATGTTGTTGGAATATCTAAATCAGCAATAATCGTTCCAATATTATCAGCCGCTTGCACGCTTCCACCTGGAGTATTAATCTCAAAAATAATGTGATCTGCACCAGCTTCTACAGCCTCTTTAGTTGTTCTAGATAGAAAGGCTTCTAATCCCCGTTCCACATCATTTTCAATCGGGATGACATAGATAAGCTTACCCCCACCCTGTTCATCCGCATGTGCTACTTCTCCAGTATTAGGTGAAAATACCGATAAAAACAAAGTAGCGAATATGGCAATATAGAGTATCAATCGTTTTTTCGGCAATGATGGCACCTCCTTTATACACCTATTCATACGTTGTGAGTCTATGTAAGGTTTCAAAAAAGATTTAAAAATGTTATTAACTATAGTAAATAGTATCATAATTTGATGGTGGAACGGTAGGGATATGAGAAAGGATAGGATATAAAATTCATACCTACCATTATGTATAAGGAAAAAAAGACGGTCTTAAGCAAAATCCAATAACACTTTACATTTTAAAGTTCCCATTTAAGTAAAAAACCCTTGCCTATCAGCAAGGGTTTCTAGGGTATACTAATTCAAGAATTCTTGAACTAATTTATTAATTTTAGAGCCATCAGCTTTACCTTTTACTTTTGGCATAACCGCACTCATCACTTTACCCATATCTTTTTTTGAAGATGCACCAGTTTCTTGAATCGTTTCTTGAATAATAGCCGAAAGCTCTTCATCTGAAAGTTGTTTAGGCATATATTCTTGAATGATTTTGATTTCCGTTTCAAGTTTTTCAACAAGATCATCGCGTCCAGCTGATTTAAATTCTTGGAGGGAATCTTTTCTTTGTTTCATTTCTCTTGATAAAATTGATAATTCTTCGTCTTCCGATAAATCACTTTTACCAAGCTTTATCGATTCGTTCTGTAATGAAGCTTTAACCATGCGAATCACACTAAGTTTTTCTTTGTCCTTACTCTTCATCGCTTGCTTCATATCATCGTTCAACTGTGTAAGTAATGACATCTTCTAGCACCTTCTTTAGAATTTACGCTTTCTAGCAGCTTCAGATTTCTTTTTACGACGAACGCTAGGTTTTTCATAGTGTTCACGCTTACGATATTCTTGTAGTGTCCCACTTTTTGCAACACTACGTTTAAAGCGACGAAGAGCATCCTCAAGAGACTCGTTTTTACGAACGCGAGTTGTATTTGACATGCTAATTTCCCTCCCTCCGAAGCATAAAACAGATTATAAAGACGAATGACATATCACACGCCTTTTGTAATTATAATATAACACGAAACATCGGTCAACTGATTATTTCTTGTTCGTGTTTTTTTCTTTCTCTTTCAGTTTGTGACTACTATTATTTAGGCAATACCATTAATAATCAGAAGTCCCTTGATTACCATTGATAATGTCTACTCCTGCACTAGCACCAATTCTTGTCGCACCCGCACTAATCATGGCTTCTGCTCCAGCTAAGTCACGTACTCCACCAGATGCTTTTACTCCCATATCCGGTCCGACTGTTTTACGCATTAACGTAATATCTTCAACGGTTGCGCCTCCTCCAGAGAAACCTGTTGAAGTTTTTACAAAGTCAGCTCCAGCTTCTTTAGCTAGTTTACAAGCACGTACTTTTTCATCATCTGATAGTAGTGATGTTTCGATGATTACTTTCGTTAATGCTTGTCCTTTAGCAGCCTCAACTACAGCTTGAATATCTTGCTTAACTAATTCATCATTACCTGATTTCAATTCTCCAATGTTAATGACCATATCTACTTCAGTAGCACCATCAGAAATGGCTTGTTTTGTTTCAAATACTTTTACTTCAGTAGATGTTGCTCCTAATGGAAAACCGATTACTGTACATACTTTTACTTCCGTATCTTTTAAATACTCATAACATAAGGATACCCAATGTGGATTAACACAAACGGATGCAAATTTGTATTCTTTCGCTTCTTCTACAATCTTTAGAATACTGTTTTTTGTTGTATCTGGCTTTAAAAGCGTATGATCAATATATTTTTCTAAATTTTGTATCATGGTTAACTCCCCTTTATCAGTTGTACGTACCTCTTTGGTATCATAGCATTTTCTAAAATAAAAAGCTATTTATTATCGGTTATTCGCTAAATAAAATGCCCAGTCTTATGACTAGGCATTCATTTTTATTTTACCATGGGTGGCATGTTCCATAATTCTTACAAAAGTACCCTCGTTATATGGATAACCTGATTTTGTTATTTTTACACGGACAATTTTCCCGATCATATCAGGTGTACCTTCAAACTTCACTTTAAGATAGTTATCCGTATAGCCGACTAACATATTCGGATTATCCTCTTCTGGTGCACGTTCTTCTGGAATTACTTCAAGTACTTCGTTTTCATATCGAGATGCATATGCTTTTGCTAGTTCCTCTGATAGGTCTATCATCCGTTGAACTCGCTCATTTTTCACATCTTCGTCCACTTGGTCTTCCATTCTAGCAGCAGGCGTCCCTGTTCTGCGAGAAAACGGGAATACATGTAGCTCGGAATAACCAACTTTTTTAATAAAATTATAAGTTTCCATAAACTCTTCTTCTGTTTCTCCAGGGAATCCAACAATAACATCAGAAGTAATCGCAAGATCTGGTAAAGCACGACGTATTTTCTCTACTTTTTGATAATAATAATCTGTTGAATACTTTCTTCTCATCCGTTTTAAAACAGAGTCAGAACCAGATTGTAATGGGATATGTAAATGACGCACGATCTTCTCCGATTGGTCTAATACATCAATGACTTCATCGGTAATCTGACTCGCTTCAATTGAAGATACCCTTATCCGTTGTAATCCTTCAACTTTAGACTCTAAATCACGTAAAAGCATTGCAAAGTTGTAGTCATTTAAATCTTCCCCGTAGCCAGCAGTATGAATTCCTGTCAATACAATCTCTTTATAGCCAGCATCTACTAATTTTTGAGCTTGATCTAATACACTCTCAGGGTCTCTTGAACGTAATAACCCTCTAGACCATGGAATAATACAGAATGTACAAAAGTTATTACAACCTTCTTGAATTTTCAATGAGGCACGTGTTCTATCAGAAAATTCTGGAACGTCCATTTCCTCAAATACGCGATTTTTCATGATGTTTGACACACCATTAATTGGCTCTTTCGTTTTCTTATGATCTTCAATATATTGAATCATATTTTTACGATCTTGCGTACCGACTACAACATCCACACCAGGTATTTCTAATATCTCACCAGGTGACGTTTGTGCATAGCATCCTGTAACACAGACAATACCATCGGGATTTTTACGAACAGCTCTTCTAATAATTTGTCTACTTTTTTTGTCTCCTGAGTTCGTTACGGTACACGTATTAATAACATAGACATCGGAATCATGGTCAAAATCGACACGTTCATAACCTTGCTCCTTAAACATCCGCCATATTCCTTCTGTTTCATAATGATTTACCTTACACCCTAATGTGTGAAATGCAACTGTTGGCATTACTAGTCCTCCAATTCTTCCAAATGGTATGAAATACTAGCCAGTGCGTATAAAGCAGCTGTCTCGGTCCTTAAAATTCTAGGACCTAATCGAACAGGGAGAAAGTGATGTTCTTTCAATATATCAACTTCATCAGTTGAAAAGCCACCCTCTGGACCAATACATATTATAACTCGGTCTCCCTTGTTTAGCTTACTTACAACACTTGCAAATGATTGGAAAGAAGCCGTTTTTGCCTCTTCTTCATATGCGAAAAGTCGTACATGATAGGTGTTACTTTCCTCAATAAGCTGCTTCAACTTCATTGCTGGCTTAATTTCTGGTAAATGATTGCGGTGGGATTGCTCACTTGCTTCTTTTATAATTTTACGGTAACGTGTTAATTTCTTTTCTTCTTTCTTAGCATCCCATTTTACAACAGTTCTATCAGCCTGAAAAGGGATAAAAGCACTTGCACCGAGTTCGGTTCCCTTTTGTAGCACCAAATCCATTTTATCGCCCTTCGGTAAGCCTTGGGCAATGGTTACATAGACAGGTAGCTCGCTATCCCTTTCTAACCACTCTACAACTTCTGCAGTTACGGAATCCGTATCCATTTGTACAATTTTACAAATAGCTCCCTTTGAATCTGGTGGATTACATATTATCCGGTCATCTACCTGCATACGCATTACTCTTACTATGTGGTGAGCATCATCACCAGCAATTACTACAGTATCATTTCTCCAATTTTCTGTTGGAACAAAGTACCTTTGCATAAAAAAGCACCTACTTTTTCTTCGCTACTACAGAAACCCAGTCTTCCAGTTCATTAATTTCGATTATTTCAAACCCCTGATCCTCTAGCTGCTCTAAGACCATTTCCTTTTTCGCTTGAATGATGCCAGAAGTAATAAAATAACCACCCTGAATGAGATTATCCCATGCTTCCTTAATAAATCGAACAATGATTTCTGCTAATATGTTAGAAACAATGACATCCACCTTCATATGAACATCCTGCAACAAATTATTTTGTTTCGTATGGATTAATTGATCAACTTGATTGACTTTTGCATTCATTGTCGTACTAGTCACAGCAATTTCGTCTAAATCATACGCATAAATTTCCTTAGCACCTAGAAATGCAGAGGCAATACTAAGTACACCCGAACCACATCCAACATCGATTACCGTTTCATCGCCTTTAAGGTATTTCTCTAATGCACGAATACTTAAAATCGTGGTTGGATGTGTCCCCGTACCAAATGCCATCCCAGGATCTAATTCAATAACAATTTCTTCTTTAGACTTTGGTGTATATTCTTCCCATGTTGGCGTAATGGTAATTTTATCGGAAATGTGCACTGGTTTATAATATTTCTTCCATGCTGTTGACCAATCCTCTTCATCTACTTCGCTCAATGTAATCTGATTTTCACCAAGATCAATGTCAAAGGTTCTCAAATTATTTACTGCTAACTTGATTGCATCAACTGTCTCACCTAAAGAGCTATTAGTAGGTAAATAAGCCTTTATATATACACCCTCTTCTGGATAATCATTCGCATCAAGCTCAAAAATCTCACCATACATCGTGTCCTTCTCAATGATTAAGTCTAGCGGGTCCTCAATAACGACACCACTTGCTCCCAAATCATGTAGGATATTGGAAATCGGTTCGATAGCTTCATTTGTGGTATGGATACAAATCTCTGACCATTTCAAGCAAATCTCACTCTTTTCTTTTTCATTATAGTCTTGTATTCCGGTTCCTATCATCGTTATGTATTAGGGAATTAGGTTAAAATCCTATTCCCCTTTAAATGCTCTTTTGAATTTCTGGAAAAGTGAATCCTCTTGTTCCTCTGCTTTTCCATTACCAGAAATCTCATTAAATTCTCGTAATAATTCTTTCTGACGATCGGTTAATTTAGTAGGTGTTACAACACGAACTTTAATATGTTGATCTCCTTGTCCATAACCTCTTACATTAGGTGCTCCCTTACCTTTTAGACGAAATACCTTACCAGTCTGAGTACCAGCAGGGACTTTTAGCTTCACCTTACCATGGACAGTTGGAACCTCTACTTCATCACCAAGAGCTGCTTGTGCAAAGTTTAATGGTAGCTCACAGTAAATATGATCTCCTTCACGAGTAAAGAATTCATGGCTACGTACTTGAATAACAACATATAAATCACCACTAGGACCACCGTTCTTACCTGGTTCCCCTTTTCCTGCTACACGAATTTGTTGTCCATCATCAATACCAGCAGGAATGGTAATGTGGATTTTTTTGTTCTTTTTAACAGTACCTTTGCCACTACATGTTGTACATTTTTCCTTAATAACCTTTCCAGATCCATCACAATAATGACAAACTCGGCGGTTTACTACACGACCAAATGGCGTATTCTGTTCGGTATTTAATTGACCTGAACCATGACAGTGAGAACATGTTTCTGGCTTAGTACCAGGCTTTGCTCCAGAACCATGACATGTAGCACATTGTTCATCTTTAGGTATCGTAATATCTGCTTCTTTTCCGAAGATAGCTTCCTCGAAATCTAATATCATCGTATATTGTAAGTCTGCACCTTGTTGTGGGGCGTTCGGATCTCTTCTACGTCCCCCTCCACCAAAGAACATGTCAAATATATCGCCAAATCCACCAAAATCCTGAGAACCACCGAAGCCACCAAAGCCTTGGCCTCCATTCATTCCGGCATGGCCGAATTGATCATATTGTGCACGTTTTTGATCATTGGATAATGTCTCGTATGCTTCCTTCACTTCTTTAAATTTATCAGCAGCATCTGGCTCTTTGTTTACGTCTGGATGGTATTTACGAGCTAATTTGCGGTATGCCTTTTTGATTTCTTCTTTAGATGCGCTTTTGTCTATACCTAAGACTTCATAATAATCTCGTTTTGACACTCTGTATCACTCTCCCGAATCACTTTCACATAGAGTAAATCATAACATTAACAACATTATGATGGCAAATGGTTCATTGCTTGTGCTTTAGTAGATTTAGTTAATAAACCATATCGTCCAATCGATTAACACACTGGATACTTACAAATAAGGATAGCTTCCTATATTCTGCTCGTACTCAACTAGTGGCCTCATTATCCGTAAGAAATTTGTGTGTGACCGACGAAGCATCTTGCCAACTATTGGGGTGAACCAACTTAACTTAAAAAAGTCAAAGTCAAGAAGGTCCTGACTTTGACTTTTTTTGTGCACGTATTTACTTATTTTTTCTCTTCGTCATCGACTTCTTGGTAATCAGCGTCAACTACATCATCTGACGTGTTTTGAGCTGCATCTTCTTGACCAGCTTGGTTTGCTTGAGCCATTTGTTCATATAGCTTTACAGATAACTGTTGTACTTGTTCTTGTAACGCTTCTTTTTTCGCTTTAATTTCATCGAGGTCATTACCTTCTACAGCTTTTTTCAACTCTTCTTTAGCTGCTTCTGCTTTTTGTTTTTCCTCATCCGAAACTTTATCCGCTAAATCTTTTAGCGTTTTATCGGTTGTAAAGATTAATTGTTCTGCTTCATTACGAAGCTCCACTTCTTCACGACGCTTCTTATCAGCTTCCGCATTTTCCTCTGCTTCTTGTACCATACGTTCTACTTCTTCATCTGATAAGCCGGAAGAAGATTTAATCGTAATGGATTGTTCTTTATTCGTACCCATGTCTTTTGCACGTACATTAACGATACCGTTAGCATCGATATCAAAGGATACCTCAATTTGTGGTACTCCTCTTGGTGCTGGTGGGATATCCGTTAATTGGAAGCGACCAAGTGTTTTATTGTCTGCTGCCATCTCACGTTCCCCTTGAAGAACATGAATATCTACAGCGGTCTGATTATCAGCTGCTGTTGAGAACACTTGTGAATGACTAGTAGGGATTGTTGTATTACGTTCAATAAGTTTCGTAAATACGCCACCCATAGTCTCAATACCAAGTGAAAGTGGTGTTACATCAAGTAATACAACATCTTTCACATCACCTTGTAAGACACCACCTTGAATAGCAGCACCTAATGCTACTACTTCGTCTGGGTTTACCCCTTTAGATGGTTCTTTACCAATTTCACGTTTGATTGCTTCTTGTACTGCTGGAATACGTGTTGAACCACCAACTAAAATAACTTTATCAATATCATTTGCAGTTAAATCTGCATCGCGTAATGCTTTACGAGTTGGGATCATTGTACGTTCAACTAGGTCAGAAGATAACTCTTCGAACTTAGAACGAGTTAGGTTCATCTCTAAATGTAATGGACCAGCTTCTCCTGCAGTAATGAATGGTAATGAGATTTGTGTTTGGGAAACACCTGATAAATCTTTCTTAGCTTTTTCAGCTGCATCTTTTAGACGTTGCATAGCCATTTTATCTTTTGCAAGGTCAATTCCGTTTTCTTTTTTGAATTCTGAAACTAGATGCTCGATGATAACTTCGTCAAAATCATCTCCACCTAGTCGGTTATCCCCTGCAGTTGCAATTACTTCAAATGTACCTTCACCAATATCTAGGATGGATACATCAAAAGTACCTCCACCAAGGTCGTAAACAAGGATAGTTTGGTCTTCATTTGACTTTTCAATTCCATATGCTAAAGCAGCTGCTGTTGGTTCGTTAATAATACGCTCTACTTCTAAACCAGCAATTTTACCAGCATCTTTTGTAGCTTGGCGTTCAGCGTCATTAAAGTATGCAGGTACTGTAATAACTGCCTTATCCACTTTTTCACCAATATAATCTTCTGCGTAAGATTTTAAATGTTGAAGAATAATAGCAGATACTTCTTGAGGTGTATATTCTTTATCTTCAACTTTTACTTTATAATCTGTACCCATATGACGTTTAATAGAAAGAATCGTATTCGGGTTAGTAATAGATTGGCGTTTTGCTACTTCCCCTACCTGTCTTTCTCCATTTTTAAACGCTACAGCTGATGGTGTCGTACGGTTCCCTTCAGGATTAGGGATAACAACCGCTTCTCCACCTTCCATAACTGCAACACAAGAGTTTGTTGTTCCTAAATCAATTCCGATGATTTTACCCATGAATTATTTCCTCCTTGACAAGATAGCCTTCTTTAAATTATTGGTTTACTTTTACCATTGCAGGACGGATTACACGATCCTTCATCATGTACCCCTTTTGTAGTTCCTCTACTACCGTATTCGGTTCAAAGCCTTCTTCCTCAACCTGCATAACGGCTTGATGAATATTGGGATCAAATTCTTTCCCAACAGCTTCGATAGGTTCAACACCTTGTGATTTTAATGCATCCACAAGCTGTCTATATACCATCGAAATTCCATCTAACAAGTTCTTGTTAGCATCTGTCGTTTCTACTTGTAAAGCACGCTCGAAATTATCGATTGCAGGTAAAAGCTCTGTAGCAAGATCCTGTGCTTTATACTTGCGCTCCGCTTCCCGTTCTTTAATGGAACGTTTTTTGTAGTTATCAAATTCAGCTTGTGTTCTTAATAGTCGTTGGTATAACTCTTCTTTTTCTTGTTGAACTTTCGCCAACTCTGCTTCTAGCTCGGTTGTTTCTGAATCAGGTTCAGTACCTTCTTCTTCAGTTGTCACTTCGGAGTCGGCAGTTTGCTCTTCCTTTTCATCTTGTTCGTCAAGATTCTTCTCATCTTCGACCCCTGTAACATCTTTTTCTTCCATGATTCGCACCTCCAAAATACAACTCAGAAAGACATGCTCTTCCCATGCCTTTACCCGTTGTTTTTATACCATAAGTATAAAGCATCTGTCATTTCATTTGATAGCGCATTTAATAATGTAATTACTTTGCGGTATTCCATCCGTGTAGGTCCAATTAGTGCAATAGTTCCCATTTGTTCACTTCCTAATTGATAGGAAGCAGTAATCAAACTGAAATCCTTGATTTCGTCAACCTTATTTTCATTTCCAATGGTCACCTTTATTCCATGTTGTGGTGTCTTTAATAAATTTACAACCTGATTCTCGTTTTCCATCATTTGATAGAATGACCGAACTTTATTAATATCATTAAATTCTGGTTGTGTTAATAAATTTGTTTTTCCACCTATATAGAGCTTTACCGGTTGATCACGGAAGAAGGCAGACGCTAAATATTGAAAGGATTTTTCAAAATCACGAACGTACATCCTCATTAATGATACTACTTCCGTTGTTATAACATCTGGTAATCGTGCCAGTGAAACGCCCTTTAATCGTTCATTTAAAATATTGACGATTTTTTCCAAGTCAGATGGGCTAATTTCTCCAGGGATCGTGAAAGAACGATGTTCAACATGACCGGAATCTGTAACCAGTATTGCAACTGCCGTATGATCCGACAGTGGAACAATTTGCAACTGTTTTACTTTTGTTTCGAATATTTCTGGACCTAAAATGATGGACGTATAATTTGTTAAATCAGACAATACCTCAGCCGATTTTTGTACGAGCTTTTCAAAGTCAATAAATTCATCCCGAATTAAATCCTTCATTATATTTAAATTACTTTTATCAATAGACGGTGCAATGACATGGTCTACATAATAACGATATCCTTTTTCTGATGGCACACGGCCTGAAGAAGAATGCGTTTTTTCGATAAAACCCATTTCTTCCAAATCCGCCATCACATTACGGATAGTTGCAGCACTGAAGGATATTTCATCTTTTTTTGAAATCGCACGTGAACCAACTGGGTGGGCTGATTCAATAAAATCATCAATAATAACTTGCAAAATCATTAATTGCCTATCCGTTAACATTAATGATCACCCCTGTTAGCACTCTCTTACCTCGAGTGCTAATACTACTAATAAATTATCAAATCACGATTTTTTTGTCAATGCTATTGCCTCTAGATCTTCTTCTTCCAACAGAAAATACTCAAATACATCATTTCCAAATAGTAACCCTTGCTGTGAAAGATGGATGGTCTCTTTATCATTAATTAACCAACCCTTTTGAACTAGGTGTTCAATTTGTTGTTTATACAGTAATTCATGTGAAAACCCAAACTTGTCCTGGAAGACTTTCTTATGGACCCCACACAGTTTTCGTAACCCTAAGAACCATTCTTCCTCAATTTGCTCTTTTAAACCTATCGTTTCAACCTTTAGAATTGGTTTTCCATCCTCATTTGCTTGTTTGATATATGCCGGTAATGGTCGAATATTCATGGTACGTTTTCCTGGTAAGTAACCACTCGCACCGGCTCCAAAACCATAGTAATAATCATTATTCCAATAGGTCAAATTATGTTTACTTTCAAAACCGGACTTGGCAAAGTTACTTATTTCATATTGTATTAGTCCACTTTGCCGCATTTTTGATTGCAGGATGTCATACATTTCTACCTCTTCTTCTTGAGCAGGTCGATGTAATTGTCCTTTTTTATAACGGTTATAAAAAATCGTTTTTGGTTCGATCTGTAAGGAATAAGCTGAATAATGTGGTAAACCAAAGGAAAGTGCCTCAGTAACCGTTTTTTCAAAATGCTTAGGTGTTTGATTCGGTAAAGAGTAAATCATATCTAAACTAATATTAGTTAAGCCAGCCGTGTTTAATAGTTCAACCGTTTTATATACATCTTTTACGCGATGGGCTCTTCCAAGTTCCGCTAACATCACATCATCAAACACTTGAACACCAAGTGACACACGATTTATACCGTATTCCTTTAAGAGTTTCGCCTTATCTGCATCAAAGTCTCCTGGATTAGCTTCAATGGTATATTCTTTACAATTCCAAACGTCAAATTTTTCTGCCACGAACATTAGTAATTTTTTTAATTGGGAATAGGTTAAAGCAGTCGGGGTTCCTCCGCCAATAAAAATCGTTTTGACGGGATGCTTACTGCCTTGAATTTGTGTGTTTATTTCGTTTTCTAGTGCTTCTAAATATTCCGTTGCCAATTGTTCATTATAAAAGAACTTTGTAAAATCGCAATAATGACAGATGTGCTGACAGAACGGGATATGGATATATACTGATTGAATCATATTATGTCTCCTAACCATCCTAAAACTTTTCTTGGATTGACATCTTCTGAAAAATTGTAGGCTCTATAATTAAAAAAGAAAAAAGGCTGGAACAAAAGAATTTATCTCAAAGGAAAAACCGAATAACGAGCAAAGACCCAGCTCCGGAAATATACTTGCGGTTGCTTCCAGTACAGGGGCGACATCTGCTCGAAAAAACCCTGGCAGCGTCTACCTTGCACTTTATCACAGCATAAGCGCGACATCTGCTCGAGAGAACCTCGCAGTGTCTTCTTTACCGCCGGGCAGCTGGTGAGCCTCCTCGTGCTACTTCTTTAGGGGTCTCAGGCAGTGCCCTTTCCTCCCGCAGGAGTCTACGTATATTTTCGGAGCTAGCATCGTGTATCATTCGGTTATACATTTAATTCTTTTCGTTATGTCCTAGCCTCGTTCTCTTACTATTATTCATCATCCATTTTTAATACGGCCATAAATGCTTCTTGTGGTACTTCTACTGAACCAACCATCTTCATTCGTTTTTTTCCTTCTTTTTGCTTCTCTAGAAGTTTTCTCTTACGGGATATATCCCCACCATAACATTTTGCTAATACGTTTTTACGCATTGCTTTGATGGTTGATCTTGCAACTATTTTATTTCCAACTGCTGCTTGTACCGGAACTTCGAATTGTTGTCTAGGAATTAATTCTTTTAATTTCTCTACGATTTGCTTCCCGCGATCATATGAAAAATCTTTATGCACAATAAACGATAACGCATCGATTGTCTCACCATTTAGCAGGATATCCATTTTCACTAGTTTCGATGCTTGATAACCTAATAATTCATAATCAAATGATGCATACCCTTTTGTATTGGATTTCAATTGATCAAAGAAATCGTACACAATTTCAGAAAGTGGGATATGATAAATCACATTGACTCGAATATCATCGAGATATTCCATGTCAATAAACTGACCACGCTTCTTTTGAGCGATTTCCATTACTGGTCCTACGTATTCATTCGGTACCATAATAGTAGCTTTCACATACGGTTCACGAATTTCTTGAATCTTCTGCGGATCTGGCATGACAGATGGATTATCAATCGTTAAAACTTCTCCGTCTGTTTGCTCTACTTCATAGATTACACTAGGAGCAGTAGTTATAAGATCAATTTTAAATTCACGTTCAATACGTTCTTGAATTATTTCCATGTGTAATAATCCTAAAAACCCACAACGGAAGCCAAATCCTAACGCTTGTGACGTCTCTGCTTCATATTGTAAAGCTGAGTCATTCAATTCTAATCGTTCGAGCGCCTCACGTAAATCGTTATATTTACTGGAATCTACTGGGTAAAGTCCACAATAAACCATAGGATTTAAGCGTCGATATCCTGGTAATGGCTCTTTTGCTGGATTATCTGCTAGTGTAATGGTATCTCCTACACGTGTATCTCCAACATTCTTAATGGACGCGGTAATATAGCCAACGTCTCCAACATTTAGCTCTTTAAGTGGCAATTGTTTTGGTGTAAACACACCAACCTCGTTTACCTCAAATTCTTTACCGGTTGCCATCATTTTAATACGATCGCCAACTTTTACAGATCCTTCTTTCACACAGACATACGCGACAACACCACGATAGGAATCATATAATGAATCAAAAATAAGTGCTTTTAAAGGCTCATCTGGATCTCCAGCCGGTGGTGGGACGGCCTCCGTAATTCGCTCAAGAATGTCTTCGATACCAATATTCGCTTTAGCAGATGCTAAAATAACGTCATCAGGATCAATTCCGATTACTTCCTCCAGTTCTTTCTTTACACGTTCTGGGTCAGCACTAGGTAGGTCAATCTTATTAATAACTGGAATAATCTCTAATTCATTATCTAATGCGAGATAAACATTCGCAAGTGTTTGCGCTTCAATTCCTTGTGCTGCATCAACTACTAAAATGGCACCTTCACAAGCCGCCAAACTTCTAGATACTTCATATGTAAAATCAACATGTCCTGGGGTATCAATTAAATGGAACGTAAAATCTTCCCCACTTTTACTCTTATATTGTAATTGTACTGCATTCAATTTAATCGTTATGCCACGTTCTCGTTCCAAATCCATTGCATCAAGAATTTGGTCTTTCATTTCACGTTTTGTAACGGTTTGTGTATTCTCTAAAATACGGTCAGCCAAAGTCGACTTACCATGGTCAATATGGGCTATGATAGAAAAATTACGTACATTCTCTTGGTTTCTTACCATACGTGATGTTCACTCCTACTTGCCTTTACCCATTTTCGGTAAAGTACATATTTAATACATCCTAGTATTAGAAAAACTCGCATTCGCACATCTTTTGCGAATATGTTGTTTTTTCTTATGCTGGTTAGGAAAGCTAATTGTCCTTTCCTATCTGCCAACAATTCGATGATTGCTAGGATGATTATAGCAATTGGAGTCTATTGTTTCAAGAAAGAGTTGCCATAATCATACATAAAGACGCAATATCTCGATTTAGTAGAATGATTTACTTTCAACCACGATATCTAATCTAACGCAAGAAGTGGCTCAACTACGCGGGAAACATCGCATATTCGAGCCACATCTAGTACAGATTTAGTTAGAAAAATAATTGGGAAATCTGATATAAGATTTCAACAACCAGATCATAAAAACCTTGAACCACAACTTCTAAAAAGGATGCTGTCTTCTGGCTTAGCTGGTCAGGATTCGAAACAGAAAGCTCCTCGGTAATTGTTGTTTGATTAACGATTTCCGGATTTTCCGACTTATCATTAGTAGTTTGTTGGATCTGTGAGGATGCTTCCACAACTTCACTACCAGTCCTTGTATCGGTCGCTGGTACTTGTTTTCCAGTATGGTCAACACCTACGATAGCACCTACTAGAAAACAAATAACGAGTAGTAGCACCACAGATATAAACTTAAACATCCTGATCTACCTCCCTATTCCGAACTAACCTTTTCCGCATCCCAGTATAATTCACTAAACACTTCTGCCAATGCGTCTGCAGATCGATATAATTCCTCTAAATTATTATCTATTCCACCTATTTCTACTGTTAAAGCATTCTCATGTAAGTCTTGATTAAATACCCCGTCGGTCCCTGCGCCTTTTTTAGGAGGTAATACTCCCCTACTTAGACCCGGGTATTTCTCTTGCATTAGCTTATGAAGTCTACTTGCAAACTCCAGATTCTTCTCATAATTTTCATTATCTCCACCTATTACAAACGCAATCTTAGCGTATGCTTCTCCATCGATTTCTTTTGTAGTTGCTTCTCTTCTTAATGAATCCCGATGAATATCAAATACATATTGTATATCTTGATTATTAGCAAAAACCTCCTGGACAGTACCCCGAATCGAAGTGTAAGATTGCCAGTACTCCATGTTGTTCTGCTCCAATAATTTCATGTTATCTGTATCATCAAGCTTATTACCGATACCATATTTTTTTAGGGCATTAGAGAGGCGCTCACTTACTAATGTGACATTCACTTCACTATGCTGTGCTAAATTAGGATTGTTTACGCCTGGTAAATGAGGTAAAAATGATTCATAGTTATGTGTATTATAAATATAAACAACTTCTCTATCTCCAGTTGATGGCGTTCCTTCTGGTGAATCCTCTGGAGTTTCCACTTCAACCTCTTCATCGATTACGGCTTCCCTATCTTTTAACACTTCTTCTAGCGGAGGTGATGATTCCACTGGAAGATTCGTATAATTCGTTCCTTCCCCAGCAATGAAAATCTCACTATCATAAATCGAAAAACCAGGAAGTTCATTTCCAAGTAAACTTCTCGGATCATCCGGCCTGACACTGGTTGCTATTTGAAATAGAGTTGAGGATAAATTTGGCAATTCTGTTTCTGGCGGAAGTCCCTTCATAAAAATGCGATTTTCCATTCCTAATAAATACATAAAGGTAGAGCTCTCAATTTCACTTGTCCAATTTGTTAATGTATTGGACGATAATCGAAAAGCAGGTGAAATAGTGGTAAAAAGTCCGATAAAGAGAAACAAAATAATCACACTGACAACATATAAAACACTTTTTTTAACATATTGAGGTAATCTATTTTCACGTTTAAAACGATGAGGTCCTAGCATCATGTTCCACCTTCCTAGTTCGTCTTTAGTAAAATCTATGACGAATCCTTGGAAGGTAGAACTGTTATCTCTTATTTTTCACAAAATTTAATAGATTTATACGCATTTCTTATCGAGAGTAGGAAGCAATATTATTCACATCTACCGCCTCATGAAGGGCAGCGTTTATACCATTGGCCAAAACATGTGACATATCAACCATAAAACCATCTACTTCTTTTGGCGTTACCATCATATTATAGCCTGTTGGTGTTAGCACCTCTGAAATAAGCTTTCTTTTTTCTTCTTCAGATAGATTCCCTACAATCCCCATAAAGGTCTGTCTCTTTTCTGAATCTGGCAAATCTTCTTCGTTATACTCCTTACCACCAAAAGACATACTCGCTGGGGCAAGTGCTTTAGATGGGCGATCCTTTTCTCGCCATTCCCTACCGAAATGCTTCAGTATAAAATCGATAGTATCACTAGTTATCGTTACAGCATCAACAACTGTCGGTACCCCAATCGCCAATACAGGAACACCTAGTGTTTCCTTACTAAGCTCCTTACGCTTATTCCCCACTCCCGAACCAGGATGGATACCAGAATCAGATAATTGAATGGTTTCATTAACCCGTTCTATCGATCTGGATGCTAAGGCATCAACCGCTAACACAAAATCAGGCTTAAACTTTTCTACAATCCCAAAAATAATATTGCTTGTCTCTATCCCAGTAATCCCCATTACTCCAGGGGTTACGGCTCCAACTGGTCTATAGCCATCTGAGACAGATTCATGTTCTAACTTAAATAAATGACTCGTTACAAGCACTTTCTCCACTGTCATAGGACCAAGAGCATCTGGTGTTACATTCCAGTTTCCTAATCCAACTATAAGTCCAGTTGCATTTTTCTTGATATTGTTTTTCTCAAGTAAATTCTCAATTTCTCGTGCCAGAATCTTTGCTGCATTTTCTTGGCGTTTCGTATCCTGTTTCTTCACCCCATCTGCATAGATAGTTACATAGGACCCTGGTTTCTTACCTAAGAGTTGAGCACCCTCATCATCTATTTCAACATAGGATATTTTAATACCATTTTCTTCGATATCCTTCAGTTTAACTCCTTTTATATGCTCTTCAGAGGGAGTTTCCTTCTCAACGTACATATCCTTCGCTTCCACTGCTAAATCCGTACGAACTTGAAATTGGTTTTCCATCATATCCTTTTTATCCAAAATAAATCTCATCCTTTCAACTTGATAACTACACAAATCTATAGAATTATCCTTCGCATTTTCACTAAAAACATACAAATTACCATGAATAAAGGATAATAGTTATTGAAAACACGCTCCAACTTTGGTACAATGTCTCTTGTTCAATGTAATGAACGTTTGTGTTTTTTAGGAGGTGAAATCATGGCTAATATTAAATCCGCAATTAAACGTGTTGAAGTAAACAATAAAAAACGTGCTCAAAATCAATCAGACAAATCTGAAATGCGTTCACAAATAAAGATTTTAGAAAAATTTGTTGAAGCAAATGATGTAGAAAATGCTAAAACTGCATTAACTGCAACTATTAAAAAAATTGATAAAGCAGTACAAAAAGGTCTTATCCATAAAAATGCTGGTGCTCGTCAAAAGAGTCGTCTAGCTAAAAAAGTTAACGGTCTTGGTGCCTAAACAATAAAAAACGATCCTATTCGGGATCGTTTTTTATTGTTATTAACATTATTTTTTAATCAGATTATATAATAATATTTCAAAAGCTAACGACTTTTCCATTTTTCCTTGCTTAATTATCGCATCTGTTTCGGTAAGCTGATGAATAATATATTCCAGCTTTTGTACAGTAAACTTCGCTTCTCGGTTTAATGCAACTTTTATTACATAGGGATGAACACCTAGTTGCTTTTGCATCTGACCAGAGCTATATCCCTTTTGCTTTAGAAGCTTTACTCGCAGAATGGTCCTAAACTGAAAGGCCAATAACCCAATTAATGCAATCGGTTCTTCCTTCATGATTTCTAAATCTTTATAAATGGTAATCGCTTTTGCAAGATTCCCTTCTATCACTGTGTCCACAAGTCGAATACCAGAGCTAGTAATCGTATGGGATACTAGATCTTCCGCCACTTGCTTCGTCACCGTACCCCCATCACCAACATATAATGCTATTTTCTCTAGCTCACTTTCAATGATATTTAAGTCAGTAGAAAGTTCATTTTCGAATATTTCAAACGCATCCTCATCAATCGTTACATGTAATTGTTTAGCTAAATTTACTATCCAATTTTTTAATTCGTACTCTTTAACCGGGTTACATTCTGCTACCAACCCTTTATTTTTCAGAAGCTTACTGATTTTTTTCCGTTCATCAATTTTTTCATAAGGTGCGATGAGAACCAATACAGAATAATCTACAGGCATTTCTAAATATTGTTCGAGTACTGACAAGTCATGTTCAAATGGCAGCTTGTCCGACTTCGCCTTGAGAAAAAGTGCATTTGTAGCAATGACCAATTTCTTTTCACCAAAAAAAGGATATGTCTCGACATCTGCAATGACTTCTTGGATGGATGTTTCGGTTAAATCATATGTAGATAGGTTTTCTTCCTCGTCTAGAACACCTTTAACCAGTAAATCCTTTATTTTCTGGATAAAATAGTTTTCTGTACCATATAATAAAATGACTTCTGGGATTTGCTTTTTTTTTATTTGTTTCACTACATCTGTGTAAGTCATGCTATTCACTCCAAATTCGTATATTCTTTATGGTAATCGGTCGAAAGATGAATAGCAAGAAAAACCTGAGAGGGAAATTAGGGACAGGAATTTCCCTCTCTATCTATATGAACGTTTAACATAAAGCCCTAGGAACAGTATGTTAAACGATGTTTTTCTTTCACCTATAGCATGACCCTTCTCCCTAAAAGTATAGTTGTTAAGTCTTTCTAATTTTGGCTATGTATAATTAATATTTGACATTTTTGTATCTTTGGTGGATTTTTTTAAGTAATTAATTTATACTAAAGGTTGATATGGGAGGGTTAGCTATGAATGAATTTGAAAAGGATCCACAATCAAAAAATAATGATGTAGTTGATTCCATTAAAGGGTTTGGCTTTTCTTTAGTTTTCTTTCTTTTAATCTTTTTTATCGGAGTAACCATTAGCGTAATTGGTCAATAAGTACATAAGTGTTTTTTCGTAACAAAAGAGACTGGGCTTTCTCCGGTCTCTTTTGTTTTTTGGTCTAGTTTAGATTATGGCTTGAATTGATAAAACGTTCCATCATTTTCGTTGAATCGATAAATAATAGCCCCCGCTTGATCTGTTCTTAAAACAAGAACCTGTTCATTATTCAAGGTTTCTAAAACATCACGAGTTGGGTGGCCATATCGATTATTTTTACCGACTGAGATTAGCGCGTAATTGGGTTTAATCGCTGAAATAAATTCTGGATCGGTTGAAGTATTACTACCGTGATGTGCTACCTTCAATACATCTACAGACAGATCGGGGAAAGTCTTTATTATATCTTTCTCGGTTTCCTTATCAATATCTCCAGTAAATAGCCAATCTCGACCACCTAGACTAATGGAAAATACGAGAGAATTTTCGTTACTGCCTTTTTTATCTACCCAAGGTGCAAGAATATTAAACCTTTTCCCCTTCATTTCCACCCTTTGTCCCGCTCTTACTCGTAGGATCTCCCCATCTGTCAGCTTATGAGTAAGCTCCTCTTCAAGCTGGTAATATTCACTTATCATTATCCTGTTCACACGATAATCATCCATAATATATTTCACACTACCCGCATGGTCTATATCCTCATGACTGATGATAATGGCATCTATCTCATATATTCCTTGATACTGAAGAAAGGGTTGAATGACTCTAGTGTAATTTCGATTCGTAGCTTCCATACTTTCGAACGAAATCGCAGCCCCCGCATCGACGATAAACACCCCCTTACGAAATGGAAGTTCAATTACTATTGCGTCCCCTTGTCCTATATCTAACATGGTGACACTCCCATATGGAGATACATATGGTCGAAGCATCAACGATACCAATAACATCGTTAATAACGTTCCATAAGCAAATGCTCTCGTTAACTTCTCACGTAGAATCATCGCTAACATGAAAATGAGCAGCACATAATAAATTACGATATAACTAGTAGGAAATTGTCCATTCCACCACGGATAATAAAGAATATTATCTACCCCTTGTAATAAGCGTAGAAAAATCTCCTGCACGAATGAAAATAGCTTGTCCATAAATACATGTAGGAATGGAATCGGCGAAATCAACAGAAGCAAAAACATAAGTGGGATTACAAAGAAAGTAAAATACGGAACGACGAAGACATTCAGTAATATGGATAGCGGATTAAAATGGTAAAAATAAATCATCTGTATGGGGAGAATAACAAGCTGTGAGATAAAACTTAATTTCAACATCTGAAATAATAAAGAATCACTACTTACCAGCCATTTTTTAGATAATATGATGGCAAAAGTAACCAAAAAAGAAAATTGAAATCCAATATGATAGATAATGTATTTATCGAAAATAATCAGCATGATGAAGACAATACTAATAACATCGGTTATCATGAGCTTCCATTTCAGTTTTTGAATAAATATAACGAGTAAAACCATCGAACTCGCTCGCAGTATAGAAGGCGCTCCACCAGCAAGAAAAGCGTATATCGGTAAAAATATCATCATAAGATATTGTGCTTTCTCAATGGTTAGCAATTGAAGCTTTACCGTAAAGAAATACAGTAGCCCCACGACTAATCCAATATGAAGACCAGAAATAGCTAACAAATGAGACAAACTCCACCGTTGAAACAACGCCGTTATATCCTTAGAGATTAAACTATCATCTCCTAGAACAAGTGCAAGTATCCAAGCACCTGTCTCTTCAGAAAATTTACTATAAACATATTCCTTGATATTCTCTCTCATCTTATAGAGAACATTCCAGCTATCACTACCATGACAACGAATATCCTCTATCGAATTAATTACGAGTTCATATTGTATTCCATTTGCTGCTAAATAGGCTTGATAATCAAATTGCCCAGGATTACTACTGCTTTCTGGTATGTTGAGCTCACCATGAATTTGACAGGATGCACCAGATTGAATAGTGGCAATAGTAGGATTTTGTCTATCAGGATTAAATAGCCTAACTTTCATCCTATTCTGGGTATCATCAGCTTTAAAATCAAATTGTAGCATCGTTTCCGTTACAACGGGAGAACGTATTACTTTCCCGGATAATGTGACATCAGAACGGTCCGTGTCGGGCTTGAGAGAATCAATCGAAGGGATATAAAGGAGGAAGGTAAGATAAACGACTAGGGAGACCGTGATGGGAAACTTACCTAGTCGTTGTTGTTTAAACAATATGAATAGCCAAATGATAAAAGCTAAAAAAAATAGGATTGAATCAAACGTGACAGATAATGCACTACAAACAACTGCAAAAGCAGGTATGTACCAATTACCATTCATATAACGTCTACCTTACGATGCGGAATAATTCCTGTGCCTTCTTTTTAAGCTGATTAAACTCGCTCGAATCAGCATCCTCCACTATCTTTAATAATTCTTCGACAACAGAGGCTTTCTCTTTGTAGTTTATATCTAATGCTAAGTAGTCTAATTCTACTTTTTCCGTTCTTACTCCGGCTTCCTTAAACAACTCAATTGCATATGGATGATTCTTATAATCCTCTGCATAATATACTGTTTTAATACCACTTTGAATCAGTTGCTTCGTACATTGTAAACACGGAAAATGGGTAACATAGATATCAGCATTTTCTGTAGGAACTCCAAACTTCGCACATTGAAGAAGAGCATTAGCTTCTGCATGAACAGTTCGAACACAATGTCCATCAATAACATAGCAACCTTCATCTACACAGTGAACATCGCCAGATACACTACCATTATAACCACCAGCTATTATTCGTTTATCGCGAACAATCGTCGCTCCTACCATCAGTCTTGTACAAGTACTTCGCAACGATAGTAAATGACTTTGTGCCATAAAATATTGATTCCATGAGATTCTTTCCATGATCAGTCCCCTCTCTATTAAATTTGTTTACCTTGTGAGTCCTACTATCGTCAATCGGTTAAGGAACTTGAAGCTCATCCTTGATTGCCTCTAATGTCTTCTCACCAATCCCTGTAACACCTAGTAAATCCTCTACTTGTTGAAAATAGCCATTCGCATCCCGATACTCAACAATTGCATTTGCTTTAGACGGTCCTATCCCTGGTAGTTTTTGGATTTCCTCGACCGTCGCATAGTTTATTCTTATCTTTGCGCTTTGTGATTCTCCAACATTAATCGAACCCTCATGTCCTATTTCTGGAACAAGGATCACCATTTCATCAAATACCTTTTGGGCAAGATTAATAAAATTTTGATCAGCAGAATTGGTAAAACCTCCTGCTAATTGTACGACATCGCGAACACGGGAACTCTCTTCAATTTCATAGACACCAGGATGTTGAACCTCTCCTTTGATATCTACGACTACCAGGCCAGAATTTGGTTCAGTAATGGCTTCAGCCTCAATTATTGAGGAATCATCAACTGTAACTAGAGCCGCAGGCGGGTCTTCCTCCCCCATCTTCAACATAAGGAACACAACTATTATCCCTATTACCATAAAGATTACCAATACGTTTTTTCGTAACCATTCTAGCAAGACATTCACATCCTATTACTAGTTGTCCTACTATGATACAAGACGAATATCTTTCTGGCAAAATAAGAAAAGGACAAGAAAAATAACTTATCTTGTCCTTTTTTGCGCTATAATAAATATTCGATCCGCTTCTTTTTCAGAAAAATCTGTTTCTATCGAAAAATCACCATGAACAGCCAAAATTTCAAAACCTGCATTTTTTAGTAAACGACGATAAACCTCAACTGAATACGTCTTTTGATGATGTGTTTCATCAAATCGAGTATATAAATCTCCTTCTGATGTAAAGAAGGTTAACTCATGAAACATCTCGCCTTCCTCATCTCCTGGATAACACGTCCAAATATACGCGCTATCCTCTTTGACATCAGAAAAAGAATTCCCAACTAAATCTTCTTCAACATGACGAACAGAGTGAAAATCAAACACAAAGAGGCCATGATCGTTGAGGGAATGATAAACATTGTGAAAGACCTTTTGAACATCCTCCATGGTTGTCATATAATTGATAACATCGCAGTAACTAATTGCTAAATCAAAATGATGAAGTCCTTCCAGCTCTCTTAAATCTTGGTGGACTAGCTGAATCTGTTGATTGTGATGACTTGCTTTTTGGTCTGCGACTGTAAGCATATCAGCAGAATAATCAACACCCGTAATCGAATATTCTTCTGCCAGCTGAACGGTAATTTCACCAGTCCCACACCCTAAATCCAGTACATTTGGTGTTTTCAAACCATATTTGTCGATAATCATTTTCGTATAGTGCACCCATTGATCATATGGAGCATCTTCCATAAATTGATCATATAGGCTTGCCATTAATTGATACGCCATCCCTTACTGTCCTACCTCTAATGGTACTTGGGCAGCATCTCCCCATAATCGCTCCAAATTATAATAGTTTCGTTCATCCTTATGGAAAACATGGCATACAACATCACCTAGGTCGACCAATACCCATCTTGCTTGCTCAAACCCTTCTAATCGCTTCACTGATATTTGATGCTCTTCCATTGTTTCTTTTACAGCTCTAGCAATGGATTGAACTTGCCTTTCATTCGAACCATGGCAAATTAAGAAATAATCTGCGACTAAGGATACTTGTGCTAAGTCAAGTGCAACAATCTCTTCTGCTCGTTTGTCATCACATGCTTCGGCTGCTAGCTTTAATATTTCCATAGGATTATTATTCAACATGAATACCTCCAGTTATAAGTCTTGTTAAATCATTATATGCATGAAATGTGTCAGGATAAATACGATTTTCCTTTTCCATCAAATATTTTATGGTATTTCGAGATACCATCCACCCTGCTTTAATCAAATCGTGTTCTGCCATCTCTCTTACTTCATCTAGTCCCGGAAAGCTTCTTCCAGGCTCAATATAATCTGCAATAAATACAATAAGTTCTAATTTGCTCATATTGGCTTTTCCAGTAGTATGATAATAAATAGCTGATTTTACCTCATGATCTGTTATCCCGACTTCCTCTTCTATTTTAATCGATGCAACCGGCCCATGCCAAAGCTCATGATGATAGAGAAGTAGGTCCTTTGGTAATTTACTTGCTTCAATTATTCTTTTCATTTCATCGATTGCGCGATATTTGCAATAATCATGAAAAATAGAGGCAAGCTCGGCCTTTTCAGGAGAAACATTATATTTCTTCGCCAAAGACACAGCTGTATTTGCTACACGTAATGTATGCTCAAATCTCTTCTTCGTTAAATGTGGCTCAACAAATGCAATCGCATCATTTTTATTCATCTAAACATACTCCTTCTAAAAAAGTACAGAAATACACTATAAAACTAACCGTTTATGTCAGTCCGAAGATGAAGGTAATACGATTTCTTTGTTCTCTTTCGATTCTTTATAAAGAACAATGTTATTACCAATAATTTGGACAATTTCTGCACCTGTTCCCGCCTGTAATTCTTCCGCTACAGTTTCTTTATCATCTAAACAATTTTGCAAAATTGTAATCTTAATTAATTCTCTTTTTTCTAGTGCTTCATTTACTTGTACGATCATATTCTCATTAACCCCTATTTTACCAACTTGAAAAATAGGTTTTAAATGATGTGCCTTTGATCGAAGAAATCTCTTTTGTTTACCTGTTAGCATGTTATCACCCTTCTAGTATTCGTTTTAATTGACTGTTCATATTTCCAAGTGATGGTGTTATCCCAAACCAAATTTCAAAAGCATATTGTGCTTGATATAGCAGCATGGAATGTCCTTGATGGATTTGGGCACCTTTCTTTTTGGCTTCACGTAATAACGTAGTTAAAATCGGTTGATAGATGATATCACTTACTATAGTAGATGATTTCATTCCATCTATTCGTATTGGCGAATCTGCTTGATTAGGCTTCATCCCAACATTAGTCGTTTGAATTATTAGGTCAAAGGTAGCTATATTTTCCTCAGCTTGGTCTAAGGTTATAGCTGACTTTGAATGTTGAGCAATTTCCTTTGCTTTTTCGATGGTTCGGTTGGCAATAGTAATCGATGAATATCCTGCTTGATGTAGGGCATTGTATATTCCTCGCGCAGCGCCTCCTGCACCAATTATCAGGATGTTTACCTGTTTATTATTGGATAAATCGGGATAGCTTTGCTCTAACGAACGTAGGTAACCAATTCCATCTGTGTTATATCCGATTAAACGACCATCTTTATTTAACACCGTATTAACTGCACCAATATGTTTCGCACTTGGGTCTAATTCATCTAATAAAGGAATTATTTTTTGTTTATATGGAAGTGTAACATTAAATCCTGTAATACGTTTTTCCTTTATAGTTTGTACAAGTTCTGTTAAATCATCTTCTCTAACTTCAAATATTGAATAGTTTCCTTGTATATTCGCTTCCTCTAGGAATTGTTTATGTATCCATGGAGACAAGGAATGTTTGATTGGATACCCTATTAACCCAAGCTGATACACCACTTAGCCCCTCCTATATCAAGGATTTCCTTAACGATACAGCTACTTCTTTTGGACTATGTGCCACAATCGTACATGCTCCACTTACCGTTACCCAGCCCAATCCAGGAAATACAATATCTGTCTTCTCGCCATTTAATCGATAGGAGCTTGTTGTGAATGGTGGTAGCAATTTCATCGATTCTTCATCTGGTGGAGATAATAATTCTCCAACATGATTCTCATATAATTCATCTGCTTTCTCCAGCTTAGTCCGATGGATTGGAAGATTATTGGAAAAGTAACAAACGAACGATTGTCTATCTCCCTTAATAAAATCAAGACGGGCTAAGCCACCGAAGAATAGCGTTTGTTCCGAATTCAATTGATATACTCTTGGTTTTATCTCTTTAGTCGGGGTAATTACCTTTAGATCCTGATCGGATACGTAATGTGCAATTTGCTCATGATTAACTATTCCAGGAGTATCAATAAGAGCAGAATCATCATCTAAAGGAATTTCAATAAACCCGAGTGTAGTTCCTGGAAAATAAGATGTCGTAATGACATCACTCTCCCCAACGGACTGTTTGATTAATCGATTAATGAATGTTGATTTTCCGACATTGGTCGTACCAACAATATAAACATCTTGTTGATTACGGTACTCTTCAATTTGATTCGTTAATTCTTCCATCCCATAGCCTTTAACTGATGAGATTAAGAAAACATCCTGTACTTTTAGACCAAGTTCTTTAGCAGATGACCGCAACCATTGTATCAGTTTATTCTGATTTGTAGATTTTGGCAATAAATCCATTTTGTTTCCAACTAAAATAATCGGATTATTCCCAACAATCCTAGGTAAACTCTTAATCATTGTTCCATTCACATCAAAAATATCGATAATATGGACGACAAGTCCCTTTTTATCACGAATCGAACTAACCATTCTAAGAAAATCGTCATCGTGAATGGATACGTCTTGTATTTCATTGTAATGCTTTAAACGAAAACACCTTTTACAAAGTATATTTTCTTTTTCTAGAGATGATTTTGGTGTATATCCTAAACCTTTTGGGTCTTCTGTTTGGATTTCGACACCGCATCCTATGCAATGGATTTGTTCCACTTTTATTCCTCCCAGCTAATCATACCTTTTTTACGAAAGTAGTTCATTATTTTCCGTTCAATTCTGCGATTAAATTGCGTTATTTTTTCATCGGTTTGAACAATCGGAACAACAAGGATTGTGTAAAAACCTGCTGTATTACCACCTAGTATATCGGTTAATAATTGATCACCTATGACAACTACCTCTTCTTTTTTTAATTCCATTTGCTGTGCAGCAGTCTTAAATGCTCTAGTTAGTGGTTTTCTAGCACTAAAAACAAATGGTGTGCCTAGTGGCTCTGAAAACATTTTTACTCTTTCTTCCTTATTATTGGATATGATGGTTACTTTAATGCCATGGTCCTTCATTAGTTTAAACCATTCCACAACCTCAGGACTAGCATTCTTTACATCCCACGCTACCAATGTATTATCTAAATCTGTAATTACTCCTTTTATCCCTTTATCATGAAGGTCACTAGGTTTAATTTCAAATATACTTTTTACGTGTTCGTTTGGTAGAAACCGCTTTAACAATAGTTACACCTCTTTGTTTACAAAATCTATCGACTTATATACTAACCTATTCGATGTTTATACAAAAGTCTTTTTGGTTATTATACATAATATAAATAAAAACCTATGCATACTAAAATACCATAGATATGTTACAGAAGGTAGAAATATGTAAAATAGCGATTAAAAATGCAAAAATCGTTCGACAAATTCTCGCATTTCTCGTATTGTGGATAACTATATTCACATTATCAACAGTATAAAATCAAGTGTTTAGCTGTTGTTTTCTACCTTTATACACAAGTTATCTACAGCCCCATGTAGATAACTAGCATCTTGTCCTCGATTATTTTTCGTGTTACGTTATATCTATCATAAATCTAGTAGATAGTTAAGACCGCTACTATAGGAAAGATTGTTGAAAAAGCTATATCCATATGGCTCCCACTCAATCCTAATTCCACAAAATGCAACAATCTTCTAGTAAACCGTCTTAATAAAAGAACTTGTTTAATATAGGAGGGCTACGATTATGGAACATTTGTCAGATGAATTATTAATCGAGTCGTATCATAAAGCAAATGAATTAAAATTAAGCCCTGATTTTGTTTCGCTTATAGAAGATGAAATATATCGCCGAGGTTTAAGTCACAAAATAAAGTATAGCAGTTAAAAAAATCGACCGTATGAAATGATTCTATATAAATAGGAAGAGATTTTATAACCCTTGACATTATTGTGAATGTTGGGGGTATTTTATTTTTTTCTCGGTAAAAAGTATGGTAAGCTTTCTGTTATATGTAACGTTATATCGCTTTGTGACTTTATCAGTTATATATTAAAATAAAATTAACGTAAATGATAAGTTAGAAGCTAACCCAAAATAAGAGTAATCTACTCATCTTACGTTTGGGATAATCGATAAATAAATAGGAGGTCAATTCGTAGATGATATTTGCAGTTTTAATACCCCTTGTATTTGCTTTATTAGTTCCACTGTTAAGTAAGGTGAAGAATAAAGTTCATACAGGTATATTTGTATTACTTATCCCCTTAGGAATCTTCCTTTACTTTGTTCGTTTTATAGGTAATGACTTTTCTCCAGTACGTCATACATATAACTGGATTCCTTCCCTTGGTATAAATTTTGATTTTTATTTAGATGGACTTAGCTTGCTTTTTGTACTGCTTATTAGTGGGATTGGTACACTCGTTGTATTCTATTCCATTTATTACCTGCATGTCTCAGAAAGATTAGCTCATTTCTATGTTTATCTACTTATGTTCATGTCAGCCATGCTAGGCGTTGTGTTGTCTGATAATGTGTTTGTACTATATTCCTTTTGGGAACTAACCTCAATATCTTCATTCTTATTAATTGGATATTGGCATCATCGAGAACGTTCACGTTATGGCGCCCAAAAATCGATGCTTATCACCGTATTTGGTGGGCTAAGCATGCTTGGTGGACTAATATTATTATCCGTCATTACTGGAACGACAAGTATCCGTGGGATGATTGATCAAGTAGATTTGATTATTAATAACAATTATTTGCCTTTAATTTTAGGATTAATTCTGTTAGGTGCATTTACTAAATCTGCACAATTTCCATTTCATATTTGGTTACCAGATGCAATGGAGGCACCTACTCCAGTTAGTGCTTACTTACACTCCGCTACTATGGTTAAAGCGGGTATTTATCTCGTAGCAAGATTCTTACCTATTTTCGTAGCGTTTGAATGGTTTTATATTACCGTTAGTTTAGTCGGAATTGTTACATTGGTTTGGGGATCCTATATGGCAGTACGACAGACTGACTTGAAGGGTATCCTTGCATTTTCTACCATAAGTCAATTAGGTATGATTATGGCTATGCTTGGATTTGGAACAGAGGCTGCTATTTTCGCTGCTGTATTCCATATTTTAAACCATGCTACATTCAAAGGAAGCCTGTTTATGATTGCTGGGATTATTGACCACGAAACTGGAACGAGAGACATACGTAAGCTTGGTGGATTATTTACGATTATGCCAATATCCGGTACGTTAGCTGTCTTTGGTACCTTCTCCATGGCTGGGGTTCCATTTCCGTTCTTAAACGGCTTCTATAGTAAAGAATTATTCTTTGAGGCAACAACGAAATTAAGTGATCAGGCAAATGGATTAGCCAGCTTCCTTTCAACTGCTATTCCTTACCTTGCCGTGTTTGGGAGTATTTTTACATTTGTATATTCGATGTATCTATTCTTTGGCGTGTTTACTGGGCCGAAAAAATTCGATTTATTTAAAAAGAAACCACACGAGGCACCAATTGGTATGCTTATTTCACCATTAATCCTTATCCTAGGTGTTATCATCATTGGTTTATTCCCTAATATTGCGAACAGTTCATTACTAGCACATGCAACTGGCGGAATAATGAATAGTCCGATGGAGCCTTATCATGTTCATTATTGGCATGGATTTGATTCGATAGCATTCCAAATGTCTCTTATCGTAGTTGGACTAGGTATTGTCCTATTCTTAACTCGTAAAAAATGGAGCAACATTTATCATGTCCTACCTGGTAAATTAAGTTTTAATAAAGTATATGACAAGTTAATTCAGAAAATAGACGATGTTTCAACCCGTGTCACCAATGCATATATGACTGGATCAATTAAGCTATATATGTCCATCATTTTAGTCGCTATCATAGTGGCAACATTTACTATTATGTTAACAACTGGTGGTCTAAGCAATATTAGCTTTGATGATTTAGCAGAAGTTTCCGCAGTTGATATTGCCGTAGTAATCATCATGGTATTAGCTGCCTTAGCGACAATTTTTGTTAATGATAAACTTGCACTAATTATCATTACAGGTATTGTTGGCTTTGGAATTTCTATTCTGTTTGTCATCTTCCGTGCTCCAGACTTAGCTTTAACGCAATTAGTAGTAGAAACTGTATCGATGGCTCTTTTCCTACTCGCTTACTATCATTTACCAGAGCTACGAAAAAGAGAAGAAACATTGCAGACATCCACTGCCAATACCATTATCGCTGTAGGTATGGGACTATTAGTTACGCTGACAGGATTTGCAGCCCATAGTGCAGATTGGTTTAATAAGATTTCAGATTACTTTGTAGAAACCGCATATAAACTCGGTGGTGGACACAATATCGTAAACGTTATTCTTGTAGATATGCGTGGACTCGATACACTGTTTGAAATCGCAGTATTAGGTATTGCTGCTTTAGCCATCTATGGCCTCATTAAACTCAGAAATAAGGAGGCTGAGTAAATGGAATATATCATTCTAATACTGGCTGGGATATTATTTGCAACAGCCGTTTATAACCTATTACAAAAACAGCTATTACGTATAATCATTGGGACTGTTCTATTATCCCATGGTGCCCATCTAGTTATTTTAACGATGGGGAAATTAAAACGGGGTCAGCCTCCAATACTGGATGATTCGGTAGTAAACTATACTGACCCTTTACCACAAGCATTGATCTTAACTTCGATCGTAATTAGCTTCGGTATTACGAGTCTTTTACTTGTTCTAGCTTACCGAACAGCACAAGAAAACAAAACAGACAATATGGAAGAAATGAGGGGTGAATCGAATGAGTAATTTAGCTATATTACCGCTAATCATCCCGGCAATCTCAGGTGTCATTGTGGCATTTACTAACTCACATGTGAAGACAACTCGACTTTTAACAAAGCTCTTTACTTTAGTTGGCTTAGCAGTCACGATGTTTGTTGCCTATACTGTATTTACTGATGGTGCGATAATTTTGGAGACGGGTGGTTGGATAGCACCATACGGAATTATATTGGTGGCAGATAAGCTTTCCATTCTACTCGTTCTAACAACGAATATCATCGCAACAGCAGCGGTATTTTACGCACCAAACTCTTTAACCTTAAGGCAAGAAACACATTATTTCTATACGTTTTACTTTATGCTTATTGCTGGTGTAACCGGTGCGTTTCTGACAGGTGATTTATTTAACCTATTTGTATTTTTTGAAGTATTACTGATGGCTTCCTATGCCCTTATCGTACTTGGTGGCGATAAAGTACAATTAAGAGAATCTATCAAGTATGTTTTAATTAACTTGTTCTCTTCCATGTTATTTGTAACGGCAATTGCCCTATTATATGGTGCAGTAGGAACCATTAATATGGCTCAAATTGCAGAGCGTGTTGCAGAAGTTGAACAGACTGGAATCTTAACAACTATAGCGGTGCTCCTGTTCTTCGTATTTGGTACGAAAGCAGCATTATTCCCGCTATATTATTGGTTACCTAGGCCATATATCGTACCAAATCCAGTCGTATCTGCTTTATTTGGTGCCCTATTAACGAAAGTAGGTATCTATTCCATCCTACGCGTGTTCTCATTAATTTTCATCCATCGTATGGAAATTACACATGAAGCATTCATCTGGATTGCAGGACTATCCATGGTATTTGGAGTAATTGGTGCCCTTTCAACAAATAATATTAAACTAATCATTAGTTATAATATTATCCCTGCGATAGGATTTATCATTATGGGAATAGGTATTTTTAATCTCGATGCGCTAAGTGGCTCCATTTATTATTTGGTACACGATATGATTATAAAATCTGCGCTATTTTTACTGGTTGGAGTTATTGCCTATGTAGCTGGAACATCAGACTTGAAGAAAATGGGTGGATTAATCCATCATTACCCATTATTGGGATGGTTATTATTTATCGCAGCATTTATTCTTGCGGGTATTCCACCATTTAGTGGTTTTATCGGAAAGCTATTACTACTTAGGGGTGCCCTATCGGCTGATGAAATTGCGATAACCTTAATAGCGCTATTATCCAGTCTACTCATCCTATACTCTGTCATAAAAATTTTCATTCGAGGATTCTGGGGAGAAAAAGATGAAACGAAAACCTATACGAAGAAGCCTTCGCTAGGATTAATCTTACCAATTGTTGGTTTATTAGCCATCTCCGTCTTTCTTGGTATCGGAGCTGAGTTTGTCTATCCTTCTATTGAAGGAATAGCGGAGTATTTATTAGATCCCCAAATTTATATTGATTCTGTGTTGAAGGAGTAATGGATTATGCCATTTCAAATTATTATTAACCTAATTATTGCCATCATGTGGATGTTCCTTAGTGAATCGTATACGTTAGCAAGCTTTATTGCTGGATATATTTGGGGTATTCTCTTAGTACTCTTGCTAAATCGGTTTATACCTGGTCGATTTTATGGAATACGGGTCGTAAAGATTGTAAAGCTTCTTCTTCTTTTTGTGAAAGAGTTATTCCTATCAAACCTCGGTATTCTTAAACTGGTTTATACACCTAAACCAGAAATAGAACCAGGAATATTTGCACTACCATTAGAGGTGAAAAGCAATTGGGAAATTACTATTTTAGCTCATCTAATTTCCTTAACCCCTGGTACCCTATCTGTTGCTGTGTCAGATGAAAATGACATATTGTACATTCATGCGATGGATATTGATGAAGTAGATAAATCCGTTAAGGAAATAAAGGAAAGTTTCGAGAAAGCGATCCTGGAGGTGACAAGATAGATGGAAGAGGCTATAAAAGTAACAGAATTAATCCTGGAATATACCATTATTGTTTGTTCAATTGCTATTGGAATTTCACTAGTACTACTCCTCTATCGTACGTTTAAAGGGCCTACTAACCCAGATCGTGCCGTTAGTTTAGATACAATTGGAATAAATCTCATGGCATTGACAGGTCTTGTAGCCATTCACCTTTCTACTCCATATTTAAACGACGTGGTTTTACTCGTTGGAATTCTTGGATTCCTTGGTACACTTGCTACGGCAAAATATGTAGAAAAGGGTGTTATTATTGACAGGGACATGGATTGAATTACTTATAAATATTGTTGTTAGCTTATTATTACTGATTGGTGCATTTGTAACATTATCTGCATCTATTGGAATAATACGTTTCCCAGACATCTTCACGAGACTACATGCAGCAACGAAGGCTTCCACACTTGGAGTATCTAGCATCATATTAGCTGCCTTCTTGTACCTATTAGTCAAGGAAGACATCGTAAGTGGGAAGCTGTTACTCGGTATATTATTTATTTTGATAACCGCTCCGGTTTCATCACATATGATTGGTCGTGCTGCACATATTAGTGGTGTTAAGCCCGTTACGAAAAATCGCACCGATGCATTTGAAGAAGCAATGCGAAAACGTCAATCATAAAAACGGACGCTTTAAATGGGATGTTCTCCCTTTAAAGCGTCCTTATTTTTTGCTTGTATTTGTTTAAATGGACAGACACAAGACACGCTCTAACGACATACTGTGTTTATATAGGCTATAGCCCAGCCTGGTCAGGAGGTGTATGTGTTTGTCCGGAATAATGAGTGTCCTTGCATTGCTAATAAAGGAAGCTCTATTCTTTGTTTCCTATGTAAAAAATCATGCTTTTCCACAGCCATTATCTTCAGAGGAAGAAGCCAAATATATCGAAGAAATGCAAAATGGTAGTGAAGAAGCAAGAAACAAGTTAATTGAACATAATTTAAGACTTGTTGCCCATATAGTTAAAAAGTTCGAAAACACTGGCGAGGATATGGAAGATTTAATCTCAATTGGTACTATTGGTTTGATTAAGGGGATTGAGAGCTTCTCTGTTGGGAAAGGTACCAAGCTCGCTACGTATGCGGCTCGTTGTATCGAGAACGAAATACTGATGCATTTAAGAGCCTTAAAAAAGGTAAAGAAAGACGTTTCATTACATGATCCTATCGGTCAGGATAAAGAAGGTAACGAGATTAGCCTTATTGACATTTTACAAGCTGAAAACGAAAATGTCATTGAATACATCCAATTAAATATGGAAATAGAAAAAATGCAGGATTATTTTTCCATTCTAGATAAACGCGAAAAAGAAGTAATTATTTATCGCTATGGATTGAATGATAAAAAAGAAATGACACAAAGAGAAATCGCGAAGAAGTTAAACATATCCAGAAGTTATGTATCACGTATCGAAAAAAGGGCTTTAATGAAGGTATTTCATGAGTATTATCGTAATGAACGAAAAGGATAAGAAATGCATGCTTACATGATGATAAGAAGATTATAAAGGCTGTCGGATAGCATCAACGACAGCCTTTACTATTAGCTTAATAAGGTATGCAATCAGTTCGATTTTTAACCTTTTTTCATGTTGTAATACCTTAAGTAATGAAGCCCGTACCTTACCAATCTAAATGGCTTTTAACAGTAAGATAATTAATGCCGATGCGTTTTTTGCTGCTGTTTCTAAAAAGGCATCAAAGGATACAGAAGATTCCTTTCCGGCTATATCAGACAATGCTCGAATTACGACAAATGGGCAATTATACTGGTATGATACTTGTGCAATAGCAGCCGCTTCCATCTCACTAGCTATCATATTCGGGAATTTCTCACGTACAAAACGAACTCGTTCAGGATCATCCATAAAGGAATCACTTGTCGCAATTAATCCAACCTCACCATTTATATCTAGTTGTTCAATTGCCTTCATCGTCTTTTCCACTAATGAGGAATCAGCTTGATATGTTGGTGGCATTCCTGGAACTTGTCCATATTGATAGTTAAAAGCTGTTACATCTACATCATGGTGCACAACCTCAGACGATACTACGATGTCCCCAACTTCCAGTTTAGAAGAAAAGCCACCAGCAGAACCCGTATTAATAATAAACGTAGGGGCGTATCTTTCCATTAATATCGTGGTAGCCATGGCAGCATTCACTTTACCAATACCAGATTGAAGTAGTACTACTTCTTTCCCTTCTAAATGACCTTTTATAAATACGCAATTAGCGATTATAGTCTCTTCTGTGTCTATCATTTTCTTTTTTAAAATTTCTATTTCTTCATCCATTGCGCCAATGATACCTATTGTCATGATGTATATCCTCCTATTACTATTCAAATCTCCATTTTTCATCGTTTTCCTTCAATACTTCTACCAAAGTCGGCTGCCATCCTTGGTTATCTATCCAACTTATATATACACGATATATCTCCGTTTCAGCTCTATTTGATACTGTTCCGATCACCTGTTGATCACCGCCACGCTTCACCCACCAAGTAATCAAATCATCTTTAGCTAATCCAGTAGCTAAAAGAATAGCCTTTTCCATTTCTATTCTATCTTGTGAACCGTCATCGAATACGACGGTATGTGGCCCACTTTGTTCTGTACCAACCGGCTGCCAATCCGCAGTAAATGCACTAATTACATTATCATCATCAGCTGCAACTGGATCTGTAGTTTTCCTTTCAACTGATTGGTTATCACTTTCTTGGCTAGAATTATCTTCCTCTGACGGTTCATTATTTTCTTCATCTTCCTCAGGGGAAGTCTCTTCCGTTGTAGATTCCTCCTCTAATTCAGAATCATCTGTTTCAATATCGTTATCTCCTTCTGACACTTGATCAGGATTAGCACTTTCATCTTTCTCGTCAGGTTTATCATTAGGACTGAAAATCCATAAACCTAAAAGAAGAATAATAAGGAAGCATGCAGCAACAATTAGTATAGACATTAGCTTTGTATTTTTACGTCTTTTTTCGAATTTGTTTACACGAGATTTTCTATCAAATTCACTCATTCTATCGTTCCCTCCCTATGTATACCTTATTATATTACCATAACTTATATGCTAGGAATAATATCCTTTGTTTACTTTCCTGTTTCACTTTCATGAAAAAATAGAAGTTAGAACAAACGTGATTACGTTTTGTCACAAACTTAAAGTAGTTATCTTAAAGGATAGAGAAATATGAGTGATTCACAGGTAATTTATATGCAATCGAAACAAAAAGCGGAGCAATTTACTCCGCTTTTTATCTATTCTACTTTTAATATTTTTACTTGGATTTCTCCGCCAGGGGTTACTACTGCTACTTCCTCCCCAACTTCATGTCCAAGAAGACTTTTCGCCATTGGTGAGTCATTCGAAATTCTACCTTCAAAAGGATCCGCTTCTGCACTTCCTACAATCGTATACGTTTCCTCGTCACCATCTGGTAGCTCTTGGAACGTCACGGATTTACCTAAAGAAACCATATTAGGATTTTCATTATCATTTTCAATGATTACTGCATTTCGAATCATCTTTTCAACCTGAGAAATTCGGGATTCTACAAATGCTTGCTCATCCTTCGCTGCATCATACTCAGAGTTCTCAGATAGGTCACCGAAATCACGAGCGACCTTAATTCGTTCAACAACTTCTTGTCTTCTTTCCGTTTTTAAATAAAGAAGTTCTTGTTCTAACTTTTCTTTCCCCTCTTGTGTCATGTAATAACTTTTCTCTACAGCCATAAAAAACACTCCTTTGTCTATCTACTGCTTTAAATCAAGAATACCTTGATTGTGTTATGGGATAACCCAATTCAACTAAAAAGTATACTATCCATAACTATGGCAGATTTTATTTTACTTTTCAATACTTTTGTTTAAACTATTTTCTTTATTTTTTGACAAAATATCCGCGATTTTTGTCGCCATAATGTCAATTGCGACGTGGTTTTCTCCACCTTCAGGAATGATAATATCTGCATAACGCTTCGTCGGTTCTACAAATTGTAAATGCATTGGTCTTACAGAGTTTAAGTATTGATCAATAACCGAATCAAGAGATCTTCCACGATCCTTGATATCACGAAGCAACCTTCTAATAATTCTAAGGTCAGCATCTGTATCAACGAACACTTTTATATCCATTAAATCCACTAAGCGAGGATCCTCTAATATTAATATTCCCTCTAAAATAATTACATCCTTAGGTTCTACCGTAATAACTTCCTTTGAACGATTGTGAACCTTGTAGTCATATACAGGTTTATCTATGGATTTATGATTTAATAAATCATGAATATGTTGGATTAATAAATCATTATCAAAAGCAAGTGGGTGGTCATAATTTGTTTTTAAACGCTCTTCAAACGGTAAATCACTTTGATCTTTATAATAATAATCTTGCTCTATTACAAGAATTGTTTTATCTGAAAATCGCTGGCAGATTGATTTCGTTACAGAGGTCTTCCCACTTCCACTACCACCTGCAACTCCAATTACTACTGGTTTGTCTTGCATCTTGCTACCCCTTTTCTATTTTTTATAACTAATTGCAACCCCATCACCAATAGGTAATATCGTTGTGATAAAGCTAGGATGATTTACCAGCCATTCATTATACGATCGAATTTTCTCGACCATTTTCTTGTAACGTGGGTGGTCAAAATTTGGATCAAGGACATAGCCTCGAAATAACACGTTATCTGAAATAATTACACCTTGATCAGCTAATAGCGGGAAACATAATTCAAAAAAACGCTTATAGCTACCCTTCGCAGCATCTATAAAGATAAAATCATACGTATTATTACTTTCTGCTAGCCTAGTTAACTCCTCTATGGCATCACCATGTATAATTTTAATTGCCGCTTCCTTGTTATTTTTCGTAATATTTTCTATTGCTTGTTGGTACCTTTTGTCATCTCTTTCAATCGTTGTTATGGTAGCTTCTGGATTGGCTTCACTCATTCTTAAAGCTGAATACCCAATAGCTGCACCAATTTCTAAAATTCGCTTCGGTTTAGATAAACGAATTAACTGCATTAGAAAATTTATCCCAATGGAATCCATAATTGGGACACGATCGATATGTGCTTGCTGTTCAATGTCTTTTACCCAATCCTCTGATGGAGGAAGGTGACGGTTCAAATAATTTAATAACTGTTCATCCATTTCTAACCCTCATTTATGCTTATCCTATTAGGATACCAATTTGTGGTAATCTTATGCTTAAATCCTTAATCAGTAATAAACGTGCTGACACCACATGCAAAAAAACGGGAAATGTGAATAGATTCTTCACACTTCCTCGAGATTAATTAATATATTGTGACTTATATGCGTTATGTTCTTCTAATGTCTCAGAATAATAAATATTACCATCTTCATCATGTAGGAAATAATAAAAATCGGACTCCTCAGGATTAATGGTAGATTCTAATGCACTTTCCGAGAAATTTGAAATAGGCCCAATAGGTAAGCCATTAATCTGGTACGTATTAAATGGTGAATCCACCTCTAAATCGGATAATAACACCTTTTCCTTATGACCACCTATCGCATATAATACGGTTGGATCAGTCTGTAACGGCATACCAATCTCTAATCGATTAAAGAAAATACCAGCAATTTTTTTACGTTGATCTTCTGTCACTGCTTCCTTCTCTACAATCGACGCCATTGTTACCGCCTCATGTAAGGATAATCCCCTTTCAGAAATACTATCAACATATTGACTGATGACAGCTTGAGACTTGTCCAACATATTTTCAATTATTAATTCCACTGGTGGATCTTCTTGATAGAAATCATATGTTGCCGCAAAAAGATATCCTTCTAGTGCAAACCGTAGTTCTGGATTGAGAATATCCTCCGTTAGTATGGAATACTGTTCAATAAGTTGATTGATATACGCTTCGTCCGTTACCTTTTCCAAGAATTCTTCTTCTGTAATCGGAAGTTTATCTGCATATATGCTTGCGATTTCTTCAATGGTTAGACCTTCTGGAATAGTAACCCTGTAAACTGGTTCCTTCGTTATTCGACCACTTTTTAAGGACTCTATAATTTCATCAATCGTCATTGACTTCGTGAATGTATAGTTTCCTGCTTGAAAGTCTGACTCATTTTTAAACTTTATATAGAAGCGAAAAATCATCGAATTTTTGATAATTTCATTTTCCTCAAGTATATTGGCAATACTTGAAGTGGATGAACCTAAAGGAATTTCTATCTCAACACCTTGCTCATTACCAGGGTCCACTGGTTCTAAAGCCGATTTAACATAGTTGTATCCAACTATACCACCGATAGCAAGGATAATGATAATGGTAAAGATAACAATTGCTACTATTTTGCGAACTGTACGTGCTTCTTCACCTCTAGCAATTAAATTATCTTTAAAAGTACCTTTATCTTTTCCTTTCGACATTCATCGTCCCCCTCTCATCCGGTATATTATACTAAAAAATGACAATATACGCTAGGATTTATCCGTTTATACATGAAAAGTGGCTCATATGTATCCTATTATTTCCCCAAGAAATACAATTTAATTGTGCTATTACCTAAGTTCCCTGATGCTATAGTAAAGGACTGATATAAGCTTTAAAAAATGATTTTAGCTAATAAAACAAAGATCCCCTATCACATTGTAAAGTGGTAGGGGGTTCTTTTAACTTTGTTTTTTGGATAACGTTTAGTCGTTCAATTCTTCTTCTTCTTCAGCTAATGTATTTAGCATTTCTTCTACAATATCCCACTCTTCATCTGACTCAATAGCAAATAATGAAATATCCTCATCATCTTTTTCTTCATAACGGAAAGCATAAACTTCTACTTCCTCGTCATTTTTTTGTTCAGCAGGAACGACTGCAATGTAAGAATTTCCTGTATCATCTACATCAAATGTAAATAATACCTCAAATAAATGTTCTTCACCATTTTCATCAGGAATGATGATGCGTTCTTTTTCTTCAATAGCCATATTATTAGTCTCCTTTTTACTTTTGATCAAGATAGCCTTGTAAAATCATCATAGCAGCCATTTTATCGATCACCTTTTTACGCTTCTTTCGACTGACATCTGCTTCGAGTAGCACTCGTTCAGCTGCCATCGTCGTTAAGCGCTCGTCCCATAATATTGTTTGGAGATTGTACTTTTCTTCCATATACGCGGCAAAACGCTGTGATGCCTCACCACGTTCCCCAATCGTTCCATTCATATTTTTAGGTAAGCCAATGACTACTTTTGATATATTATGCTCATCAATTATTGTTTTTAATTGACTATCTGCTGAATGAATATCATTTTCATCCCATTTAATCGTTGTTAATCCTTGGGCTGTCCATCCCAATTCATCACTTATAGCGACTCCAATTGTCTTAGAGCCAACATCTAAACCCATTATCTTCATTTAAATACCTTTTTTATATTGCTGTTCTAGATAGTATTTGACAAGTTCCTCAATCACTTCATCACGTTCTATTCTACGGATCAAATTTCTTGCATCTTTATATCTTGGAATATATGCTGGATCCCCGGACAATAAGTAACCAACAATCTGATTAATGGGATTGTATCCTTTTTCTTGAAGTGCCTCATGGACAGTCATTAAGATTTCTTTTATATCTCGATCAAATGGCTCTTCCGAAAAGTTGAATTTCATGGTTTTATCATTTGAACTCATCACGACACCTCATTCCGCTTTTTGACTCTCTATTCATTCTACCATGTTTGAAAGATTAAATATAATATTTTTATGCTTTAAGGTTCGATTCCACGTACTGTTTTGTGAAATCTAATGCATCATTAATTTTACTCGCATCTTTTCCTCCAGCTTGGGCCATATCAGGGCGTCCACCGCCTCCACCGCCACAAAGCTGTGCAGCTCCTTTAATTAAATTACCAGCATGTAATCCTCGTTCAATTAGATCCTTTGAAACTCCTGATGCAAGTTGAACTTTATTGCCACTTTCTGTTGCTAATAAAATTATGGCAGAACCAAGCTTTTGTTTCAACTCATCAACCATCGTTCTTAATTGGTTCATATCATTCACATTAACTTTTTGAGCTAACACTTTAATGCCTGATACTTCTTCAACCTGCTCCAAAATAGAGGAAACTTCTAAATTGGAAAGCTTAGCACTTAATGATTCATTTTCTTTTTGTAATGCTTTGATCTCTTGGAATAGTGCCTCGACACGTTCTGGTACTTTCTCATCTTTTGTTTTCACTAATTGAGCTGTATTTTGGAGAAGATGTACCTTCTCTGATAAGAATTGATAAGCAAATTTACTTGTTACTGCTTCAATACGGCGTGTACCTGCACCAATTCCACCTTCTGAAACGATTTTAAATAGACCTATTTCTGAAGTGTTTCGAACGTGTATACCACCACATAATTCAAGACTGTAATCACCAATACGAACAACTCGGACAATCTCACCATATTTTTCCCCAAATAAAGCCATGGCGCCCATTTCTTTTGCTTCTTTTAGACTCTTATAGCTAATATCTAAAGAAATGGAATCCCAAATTTTTTCATTAACTATTTTTTCAATTTGGTTTAACTCTTCTATAGAAACTGCATTAAAGTGAGAGAAGTCAAATCGTAGTCGATCAGCTGCAACTAAAGAGCCGGCTTGATTGACATGTGCTCCGAGTACATCTTTTAACGCTTGGTGTAGTAAATGAGTTGCTGTATGGTTCTTAATTACTAAGTTTCTGGATTCAGAGTCCACCACCGCTTTAACAAGATCACCAACACGTAATTCACCCTCTTCTACAACAGTACGGTGAATGTTTTGTGATTTAGGTGACTTTTGTACATGCTTCACAGAAGCCTTCCCATTACTGTTAGTGATTATTCCATGGTCTGCAATTTGCCCGCCACTTTCTGCGTAGAATGGCGTTTCTTGTAGGAAAATCAATACTTCTTCATCTTTCTTAGCACAATCTACTAATTCTCCATCCTTCAATAATGCCACTATCTTCGTATCGGATTCTAACCTATCATATCCGATAAATTCACTCTCTACGTCTAATTTACCAAGCACTTCATCCTGAACATGCATAGAATCTACCTTTTGTCGAGCGTTTCTAGCGCGTTCACGCTGTTTTTCCATTTCTCTATCATATCCAGCTTCGTCTATACTAAATCCTAATTGTTCCACATATTCTGCTGTTAATTCTTTAGGAAAACCATACGTATCATACAGTCGGAATACTTCCTCACCTGGGAATACAGTTGAACCTTTCCCTTTTTCTTTTTCAATAATAGTAGTTAGAATATCTAGCCCTTCATTCAAGGTTTCATGGAAGCGTTCTTCTTCTACTTTGATAATATTTTGTATAAAGTCATGTTGCTGTAGGACAGTAGGATAGAAATCTTTCATGATTTCTCCAACCGTTTTAACTAATTCGTACATGAATGGTTTTTCGATCCCAATTTCTTTCGCAAATCGAACTGCTCGACGTATTAGTCTTCTTAATACATAGCCTCTTCCATCATTTGATGGTAGTGCCCCATCACTAATCGCAAAACTAACCGTTCTAATATGGTCAGCAATTACTTTATATGCTGTATCACTCGTTTTCGCTACCCCATACTTTACATTTGCTAATTGCTCTGTCTTCTTAATAATTGGCATGAATAAATCTGTTTCAAAGTTAGTTGGTACATCTTGAATTACGGAGACAATACGTTCTAGTCCCATTCCTGTATCAATATTCTTCTTAGGAAGTGGTGTATACGTATCATCTGGATTATGATTAAATTGTGAGAATACTAAGTTCCATATCTCTAAGTATCGGTCGTTCTCGCCACCGGGATATAATTCTGGATCATTTGGATCATTGCCATAGCTTTCTCCGCGATCATAGAAGATTTCCGTATTCGGACCACTTGGACCTTCACCGATATCCCAGAAATTTTCTTCTAAACGAATGATTCGCTCTTTCGGCAGCTTAATATCGTTTAACCACATTTCATACGCTTCATCATCCTCCGGGTGAACAGTTACAGATAGCTTCTCGGGATCTAAGCCTAACCATTTTTCACTCGTTAAAAATTCCCATGCGAATGCAATCGCTTCTTTCTTAAAATAATCTCCAATAGAGAAGTTCCCTAACATTTCAAAGAATGTATGGTGTCTTGCTGTATACCCTACATTTTCAATGTCATTTGTACGGATTGATTTTTGAGCGTTAACAATCCGAGGATTTTCTGGAATGACACGACCATCAAAATATTTCTTTAATGTCGCTACCCCACTATTTATCCATAATAATGTTGGATCATCTTGTGGGACTAGTGAAGCACTTGGTTCCACTCTGTGGCCTTTTTCTTGGAAAAAGTCCAAATACATTTGTCTAATTTGAGCAGATGTTAATTTTTTCATCTATATCCTCCTTTTAAAATTATTCATAATTGATTTTTCGGGTGTCCAATTCATATTAGCACGCTACAGTTCATTTACACGCTATTATGTAGAAATTACACCAATAAAAAAATCTCCTCTCTGCAATATTTGCAGGGACGAGATTATTCGCGGTACCACCCTAATTATGGACATTACTATCCATCACTTAAGCATGATAACGGTATGAAACCGACGGGGATTAGCCGTACTCAGGTTTAGCTTTCCATGGTTCTAATTTAAGATTTCTTACAGCCTAGGAAACCTCTCTCTAGAAAATCGAGTGCCATGTACTCAGAACCTTCATCGTATTAAATAATTATTGATAGCGATATTATAGATAACTTTACCTAAAAAGTCAATTTCCTCTAATCATAATCCAAGTATGTTTCATAATGACCCGCAATATCGTAAATGCAGGTACAGCCACTACCATTCCTAAGACGCCACCAATTTTACCACCTAGTAATAAAGCGAAAATGATGACAACGGGATGAATTCTAGTACTTCTACCAACGATGTATGGGGAGAGTAAATTACTCTCAATTAATTGAATAACAAAGACACCAATAACGATAAACAGGACCATTTTTCCTGAAACGGTTAAACCAATTAATACCGCTGGAACTGCTCCTATAATTGGTCCAAAATATGGTATGAAATTCATAATGCCCATAAATATAGCAAGTAGCAAGGCATAGTTCAATCCCAAAAATTGAAACACAATATATGACGCAATAGCAACAAATAGACTAACTAATAATTGTCCACGTAAATATCCACCTAAGCCTTCATCAATGGCATGGACAAGATTACTAGAATTATCGCGATACTTAGACGGGATAAACCGTTTGACATATCCTTTGATTTTCTCATAGTCCTTTAAGAAATAAAAAACTAATACCGGAATAACCGTTAATAAAACAATAAAATCGATAATTTTGGTTACGCCACCAACTAACTTACCTATCCATCCGTCAAGACTCGATTCAATCGACAGAATAGTCTCTTCAATCCTATCATGAACGGTTTCCGGCAAAAATGACGTAGACGCATAAACCTGATAGATAAGATCTTGATACATAGCAATTAACTGTGGTAAATACGCATTAAAATCCCGTAATTGTGCCACAGCTGCAGGATAGACACGATAAATTAAATAGCCAAGTCCACCGAAAAACAGAATGTATATCAGTAAAATTGCAATACTTCTAGGAATATTGTATTGATGTATTTTCTGGACAATAGGATACAGCAAATAGGCGATTAAACTAGCAATCAAAAAGGGTGCTGCTAAATGCAACAGGAAAGAAAAGAACGCCTTATAATAAGGAAATAGCTTTACAAGCAAATAAATAAATAAAAATACAAATATCCCTGTCACGATATAATAAAGAAAATGAATCGGTTTTTTTTGAGAAAACATCTGGTACACCCCTTTAGTCATGAATTTTTGTTCAAAACTAAAGGATTACCATTCTAGTTTTCTTTCTTCTTCTGTAAATAAATCATTGAGCGAGCTTAAACTGCCATCCGCTTCAACTTGATGCACGGTTAATTCATTACCTGATACAGACATTTCTACAAAACAATTCCAGCAATAGTACTGCTGTGAACCAATTTTTCCTATATCTTTACTACTACAATTCGGGCATCGCATTAACATAAATACTAATCTCTCCTGGAAATAATTTATAAGTATTATGTTATGCTTTCCCTTTTTCTCCAAAATATACATCCTTACATGAAATCATAAGGGGAAATATCGTATTCCTCTTCTACTGTATCCCCACTTGAAACTTGTACGTCTCCTAATCTTTCGGTTAACTGTTCCTGTAAAGATGTATACCGTTTATTCGTATCCTTCATCTGAATTCCTCGTAAAAATGCTTGTTTCTCACCACATACTATAAGTGATTTCTGTCCTCTTGTAATCGCAGTATATAATAGATTCTTCCGTAACATACGGTTATACGTGGACACAACAGGTAATATAACGATAGGAAACTCACTTCCTTGGGATTTATGAATAGAGATACAATATGCCAGCATTAAGTTGTCATAGTCCTTTCGCTCATAGACGACTTCCCGTTCATCAAATGACACCACTAATTGCTCTACATTCTCTGTATTTTCATTTTCTCTGAAAATAGCAACTACCTCACCAATATCACCATTATACACATGATCTTCCGGTTGATTAACTAACTGGATTACTTTATCTCCAATTCGAAAAACGGTGTCATGATGCCTAACTTCACGCTTTCCTTTTTCTGTTGGATTAATTAATGCTTGTAGGGCATTGTTAATGATGGTGATTCCTGCCTGGGACTTATACATCGGTGCTAATACTTGAATATCTCGAACATCAAGCCCTTTATTCATCGCCTTCTCAAACACCTTAGTAATGACGTCTACGACATGATGCTCCCGGCAAGCAATAAAGCTAAAATCTTTATCATTTGTTAAGCTGTCCACTGAGCATGTATCATTCTTTATACTATGAGCTAATTGGATTATCTTTGAGCCTTCTTTTTGCCGATAAACTTCATGTAGGCTTACTTTTGGAATATGATTATTTTCCAGCAAATCGGTTAACACCTGTCCCGGGCCAACAGATGGAAGTTGATCCTCATCTCCAACGATTAGTACTTGCATATCCGTAGGAATGGCTTTAAATAGATTATTAGCTAACCATATGTCTACCATAGAAAACTCATCAATTATGAGATACTTTCCGTTCAAAGGCTCATGCTCGTTCTTCTCAAAGCCTTCACTACCATTCCAACCTAAAAGGCGATGTATCGTAAGAGCTGGAAGACCTGTCGATTCATTTAATCGTTTTGCTGCTCTCCCTGTTGGTGCAGCAAGGACAAAAGGAAAGTCCTTCTTATGCTCATAGTCTGCTATGTCTACTGAAAGATTATGAACAGCAGCATATGCCTTAATAATTCCTTTAATAACGGTGGTCTTACCCGTTCCAGGACCACCTGTAAGAATCATCAGTTTTGATTTTAATGCTTGCTCGATAGCCGCAAACTGTTCCTTCCCATAGCTAAGGATTTCTTCCTCTTCAATTTTCCCGATAATCTTCATTAAATCAGCTAGCGTAGTAGCTTCATCCATCTGAGACGAAATTAATCGTTTAATACTAGAGGCAAATCCATCTTCTGCATAATATAAAGACGGTAGATATACTTTGCCTTCATATAGGATTATATTCTTTTCCTTATTTAACTCTTCTATCGTACTTTTGATTTCTTCCTCTGTTAGGACATACTCCTGATTACTTAATAACGCCCTGACTTCATCAAGGCATTGGTTTAATGGCAAGAATGCATGGCCATCCTGCACACTTCTTTGCAATATATAAATACATCCAGCTCCAATTCGATTGGGGCTGGATAGAGATAATCCATTCTTCTTTGCAATCTCATCTGCTGTCTGAAATCCGAAACCTTCCACATCAAATACTAAGCGGTATGGATCATCTTCTAATAACTCTATCGTTTCATCCTTATATTGTTCATAGACTTTCTGTGCCATTTTAAGCCCAATATTATACTTTGCTAAGTAAACAACTACATGTTCAAAGCCTTGATTCTCTTGTAACGTCTTAACAATTGTATTAGCAGCTTCTTTCTTTAGCCCTGGCACGGAATCTAAAATAGAAGGGTTATTTAAAATAGAAGAAACGGTAGATTCTCCTAAATGATCGACAACCTTCTTGGCAGTTCTTTTTCCGATTCCATAAAACATATCACTAGATAAATAAGCGATTAGTCCATCCTTTGTATCTGGAATAAATGTTTGATAGGAAGTAACACTATATTGCTGTCCATATTTAGGATGCTTTTCAAGCTGACCAATAAATCGATACACAGTCCCTTCTTGCAATTGGGAAAAATAGCCCTTTATGACAATTTCTTTCTCATCATAGTTTAGATTAGTATCTAGTATTTTTACCTTGGCAATGGAAAAATGCTCTACATCATTATGAAAAATTGTATAGAGAAGCTCTCCCTTTATATATTCTTCGATTTCCATAGGTTGAAGTTGGTCCATACTAAATACCTCACATTCCATACCGCAATTAATTTATTGCTTCCTCTGCTACCCGCTTTCCATTCGCTGCTAGCACATGGTTCGGATTATATTTTAGTGCTTCATCAAAATATGCTAATGCACTAGTTACGTCTTCTTCGAATAGTGAAATGACGCCTAAGTTATATAAAGCATCACTATGGCTTTCATTTAATTCTAACACCGTTTCGAATACCTTTTTAGCATCCGATAATAATTCACTCTGCGCTAAAGCAAGTCCATACTGAAACACAACCTCCTCATCTTGAGGTGTTATTTCCTTTGCTCTTAAAAGGTACGGCAAAGCTAATGTAAATTGCTGTTGGTTTTGATGAGACATTCCAAGCATAAAGTAAACGTCTGCTTCTTCTAAACCTAATTTAATCGCTTCAAGAAAGTTCTGTTGTGCTTTTGGAAAATCTTCCATTTCAAAATAAGCATTTCCAATCCCATAATAGGCTGTAGCAGTTGTATCATCTAACGATAAAGCCTTTTGAAAGAAATTAATGGCACTTTCATGCTCACCAATATGCAATAATAAATTACCAAAGTTTATAAACCCAACCGGATCATTGGGATTTTCTTCGATATATTCATTAAATAGATTAGCTGCTTCTTCATATTTACTTTCTTTCATTAATTCGACTGCTTCTGCAATTTTACTCATTGTCGTACTCCCTATCCAACATAATCTAATACGTTGTTTTGTTTCTTAACTTTGTCTATAGTTCCACCACCAAGACATACCTCACCATCGTAGAATACAACAGCTTGACCTGGTGTAATAGCGCGTTGACTTTCATCAAATACTACCTTTAAGTCACCATTATCTAATACATGTACTGTTACCCCACTGTCTTCTTGACGATAGCGGAATTTTGCCGTACACGTAAAGGTTTTCTCTACTGTATCAGGATTAATCCAATTAACATCTGTCGCTAATAGTTCATCAGAATATAGATATTCATTACTGAAGCCTTGTTCCACATAAAGAATATTTTTCTTTAGATTTTTACCAACAACAAACCATGGATCACCTGAACCACCGATTCCTAGTCCTTGACGTTGACCAATCGTATAATACATCAATCCATCATGCTTTCCCTTCACTTCTCCATCAAGGGTTTGCATTTCACCAGGTTGTGCAGGTAAATATTCACTAAGAAATTCTTTAAAGTTACGCTCACCGATGAAACAAATTCCCGTGCTATCTTTTTTCGTAGCAGTAGCTAAGCCGTGTTCTTTGGCAATTTCACGCACTTTTGATTTTGGTAAGTGACCTAGTGGAAACATAACTTTTTCTAAAATATCACTAGATAATTGATTTAGGAAATATGTTTGGTCTTTATTTGAATCTACTCCGCGTAACATTTCATACTTTCCATTATGTTCACGAACTTGAGCATAATGTCCAGTAGCTAAATAATCCGCTCCTAAATCTAGTGCATAATCTAAAAATGCTTTAAACTTAATTTCCTTATTACACATTACATCTGGGTTAGGTGTGCGCCCTGCTTTATATTCATCTAGGAAATACGTAAACACTTTATCCCAGTATTGCTTTTCAAAGTTAACGGAATAATACGGGATATCCAATTGATTACATACACGAACAACATCTTCAAAATCTTCTGTTGCCGTACAGACACCAAATTCATCGGTATCGTCCCAGTTTTTCATAAAAATACCGACTACATCATACCCTTGTTCCTTTAATAGTAGTGCAGCTACTGATGAATCGACTCCACCACTCATTCCTACAACAACACGTATATCTTTATTTTCTTTCATTATGAACACCCTACTTTACTAATCGTTTTATAATTTTGGCAACACGATGTGCTGCTTCTTCGACATTTTCACTAGTATTGGCAGCTCCAAAGCTAAATCGAATCGAGTTAGTTGTGCATGGGTTATTTTCACCATAAATCGCTGTTAATACATGTGATGGTTCCACCGAACCTGCTGTACAAGCACTTCCGCTAGATGCTGCTACTCCAGATAAATCAAAGTTAGCAAGCAACTTTTCTACATTACCACCCGGAAAGCTTACGTTCACAATCGAAGCAATGGTGCTATTTATGTCTCCATTCACACTAAAATTAATGCCTTGTTCTTTCAATACCTGTAAAAACTGTTCCTTATATGCTGCATACTTAGTATTACGAATTTCTCTTTCTCTAATCATTACTTCTACTGCAGTCTGAAAACCGACAACGCCAACAACATTTTCAGTCCCTGGGCGGCGTTTTCGCTCTTGCTCGCCACCGAATTGCAAGGCATTCAATTTAATCCCTTCTCTTACATATAAAAAACCAATTCCTTTTGGACCGTTTATTTTATGTGCAGAGACAGATAATAAATCCACACCAAGCTCTTGTACGTTTATCTCTATTGTTCCATAGGCTTGAACAGCGTCGGTATGGAAATATGCTGGATGATTCTTTAACAATTCCCCAATTTCCTTAATTGGTTGAATGATTCCCGTTTCATTATTCACATACATAATCGAAACAAGAATCGTGTCATCTCTTAAAGTATTTTGAAGGTCACTAACGGAAATCTTCCCATCCTCCTTAACAGGAAGATACGTTACCTCAAAGCCCTCTTTTTCTAAATGCTCAGCAGTGTGCAATGTTGCATGATGCTCCATAGCCGTCGTAATGATGTGTTTTCCTTTATGCTGGTTCGCTTTTGCTGTTCCAATTAAGGCAAGATTATCTGCCTCGGTTCCGCCACTAGTAAAAATAATCTCTTTTTCATTAGCATGGATACTTCCAGCAAGAACTCGCCTTCCTTCATCTAATAATTGCCTCGCTTTTCTGCCAAACGAATGGACACTCGAAGGATTTCCAAACACCTCTTCATAAACTGGTACCATTGCATCAATTACTCTTTTATCCATCGGTGTAGTTGCAGCATGATCTAAATATATATGTTCCATTACGCTCGTCCTTTCTAGTCATTAAATCAAATGTAAAACATATATCCTTCTAATGGGTCATCCTTCTCATGGTTGACCAAATCTTCCAATGTCGTCTTATCTAAAACATCTTTAACAGCCTCTGTAACACGCTTCCATAATGCCTGCTTGGCTGGTTCCTCATCCTCGATTCCCTCTACTAAAACAATCGGTCCCTCTAGTACTCGAATGATATCCCCTGCACTAATCTCTTTTGGATCCTTTGGTAAGATATATCCGCCATACGCTCCTCGAATACTCTTAATGAGTCCGGCATTTCTAAGTGGTGCAGCCAGTTGCTCTAGGTAATGTTCTGACAAACTATTTTCTTTTGCAATTGTTTTTAATGGAATTGGGCCTTCTCCATAATTACGTGCAAGCTCCAGCATAATCGTCAGCCCATAACGTCCTTTAGTTGAAATTTTCATTTACTATAACTCCTCTAATCCTTACCGTTTTTCCTATTACTTCTATATTAACTATACCATTATCATCTTAAACTTTAAAATACATGGTATTATAGCATGAAGTTAGTCTTCTTGCATTTTTTTCGAATCAAGCTTAGGCTAAGATTACCAAACTATTATAATTTATAAAAGGACGATGAAGATGAAACATCAACCACTAGCCTATCGACTAAGACCTAATCATATAAGTGAAATCATTGGACAAGAACATTTAGTTGGGGAAGGAAAAATCATAAACCGAATGGTAAAAGCAGAGAAGCTGGCATCGATGATTCTTTATGGGCCGCCGGGTACTGGTAAAACATCGATGGCAACAGCGATAGCAAAGACGCTTAAACTTCAAGTTAGAAAATTAAATGCAGTCATTGATAAAAAGAAAGATATGGAAATAGTTGTAGAAGAAGCAAAAATGTCCGGTTCCATGGTATTAATCCTAGATGAGGTACATCGTTTGGATAAGGGAAAGCAGGATTTCCTACTTCCTCATTTGGAGAGCAATTTAATAACATTAATAGGCTGTACGACAAGTAATCCCTACCACGCAATTAACCCTGCCATTAGAAGTCGTTGCCACATATTTGAATTACATGCCTTAACACCATTAGATGTCAAAAAAGCTATCCAAAGAGCACTAACTGATTCAGACAATGGATATGGTAATGAGAAAGTTATTCTTACTGATGAAGCGCTAGAGCACTTTTCACAAAGTTCTGGTGGCGATATGCGATCTGCTTTAAATGGGTTAGAGTTAGCTGTGGCATCAACACCACCAAATCAAGATGGTGAAATCGTTATCAACATCGACATTGCAGAGGAATGTATGCAACGCAAGAGCTTTTCCCACGATAAAGATGGTGATGCTCATTATGATGTATTATCAGCTTTCCAAAAGTCGATTCGTGGTAGCGATGTTGATGCGGCATTACATTACTTAGGTAGATTAATTGAAGCTGGTGACTTAGATTCAATCGCTAGAAGAATGATCGTTATTGCCTACGAAGATATAGGACTAGCCAATCCACAAGCAGGTCCTCGTGCAGTTGCGGCAGTAGAGGCGGCAGAAAGATTAGGCTTCCCAGAAGCAAGAATTCCGCTAGCAGTTGCCATTGTTGAGCTATGCTTATCACCGAAATCAAATACAGCATATCAAGCTCTTGATGCTGCCATTGCTGATATTCGCAGTGGTAAAAGCGGTGATATTCCAAAGCATTTAAAAGATGCACATTATCAAGGAGCGTCCAGTCTAGGTAGAGGTGTAGACTATAAATACCCACATGATTATCCTGGCGGTTGGGTTTATCAACAATATTTACCTGATACCATAAAAAACAAACAATACTACTCGCCAAAGGAAACCGGAAAATTTGAACAAGCTATGAAACAAGTGTATGAGAAGATACTAAAAGAGAAAAAGAATCATAATTAAAGAGGTATAAGCTAGGCATCCTTAATTGATGCCTAGTTTTTTTATGCATCTTCATATAACAATCCGTTAAAAATTATATCCTCCTAACGTATAAAAAAATCATCTCCCGTCTAGACTATGTAAAAGGAAATAATGTCCTAAAAGTCAATTCTAAAACTGTCTATCTAATGAACTGACTTTTTGACTTAGAAAATTTACTAGTTAAAAAATCTATTGTTTTGATTAGGTAGTTATGGAAAAAGGAGATGAAACATACATGACAAAAGTTAGACAGGATGCATGGTCACATGAGGATGACTTACTACTTGCAGAAACTGTACTGCGTCATATTCGTGAAGGAAGCACACAATTAAATGCCTTTGAGGAAGTCGGAGACAAGCTCAATCGTACATCAGCAGCTTGTGGCTTTAGGTGGAATGCTGAAATCCGAAAAAAATATATTAATGCGATTGATTTAGCTAAAAGGCAACGTAAAGAGAAAAAACGAGCCATTGAGAAAGCGAAGAAGGCGAATAGAGCACCAGTTATTGCCTTTCAACAAAACTATGAAACCCCTGTAACAGAAGATACTAGTAGAGAGCCAGAGTATACTACACCATCGCCTATAACATTGGAAACCGTTATTCAATTTTTGAACCAACTCAAAAAAGACTATTATGCTTCCAATCAATCAAAAGTATCTCTTGACCAAGCACAGAAAGAGAATGCTTTACTAAAAGAACAGATTAATAAACTTGAAAAGGAACTCTCAGAGACGAAACAAGAGCTATCTACTATTCAAGAAGATTATAAAGTATTCGTCCAAATCATGGACCGCGCAAGAAAGATGACGGTATTAGAAGACCAAGGCTCGTTTAAAGCTCCTGCTTTCCGGATGGACAAGAATGGTAACCTTGAGCAAATTGCACAGGGATCTAACTAAGCAACAGATAACCCAGTCGATATAAGATTTGTTTGTAAGAAAAGCATAGTAGATATAGAAAAATCCGAACTACTTATCACGATTCTATTAGAAGAATTTGAATTAGTTCGGTTTTTTCTTTTTGCACTATTTACCCCAAAAGAAACTAGGCTTAGCTTTGTTCCTCATCTACTTCATCACTAGGTCTTGTCACAGCTGAATCGACCGTGACATCCCAAGCAATAATCGTGGTGCTATCTCGAACATGATGATGTTGTATTGTTTGCAGTAATTTTTGAATGCCTTTATGATTGGAATGTTTACTCATCATTCGATCGATATCAACAGGAGATGCAAATGGATCATTAGGGCACTCAATTAATCCATCAGTCGTTAAAAAAATACGATTTAATCCTTTTCTTAGTTCTCTGACACCACTACTATAACAGGGAACCGATTGTTCAAATGTATTCACTTTCCCTATCCATTCATAAAAATGCCGTTGGTTCACTTGATATTGACCTAATTCGGCAAGCTCCGGATGAAATACATAGCAAAGACAATCCCCAACAGAAAACCACCATAGATACTTCTCTTTTCTTAATACAAGTAAACACGCCGTCTCTCCTTTAACTTTCCGACATGCTCCGAGAAATGCCCCATCCATAAACATATTAACTATGGTATGCTCTATATCCTTTATCCCTTTAATAGATGGGTCATTGCATAGATCTTGTATATGACTTTTATTGGCATTTATTTGATTCATCACTAATTCTGCACTTTCCGCTGAATGATGGGCATCTAATAAAACAGCAAACTCCCAACATTTATTTTGATCAGTCCATACGAGACATCCATCCTCATTTTTATATTGACCTGCAGAAGAATTTCCACCGAAGTTCCCTATTACGACATGACTAAGTTGCTGAACATTAATCTGATCTACATAATCTATTTGACTTCCTATCCAGGTGTATTCCTTTATCCTACCCTCCATCATTACTTCTCCAGATACGCTTTTATTTTTTTGCACAGCTGAATCACCTCTTCGTTATCACCAAAAGGTGCTTCCTTCCAATCGTAAACCGCCATTGGTCCCCAATAATTTTCAGGCGTATTTGGATAACGTGCAACTAGATGCATATGAAGGTGTGGAACGCTATTTCCCGAAACTAGTGAGTAAACATGCTCTGCCCCAACACTTTGAACTAAAGCTTTACTGACACGTGCCATCATAACCCCAAATACTTTTGCTTCCTCTATCGTCAAATCAGCAAGGGTTGGAGCATGTCGCTTCAAATCAATCATAATATGACCTAGATAATTCGGTTTTCCATTTTGATCGATATGTCCAACATACACGACATCATCCTCATAGATGGTTACGCCCGAAGTAGAAATTTCCCCCGTATGTTTAGCACAAATAAAACAATCTTCCATTTCCATCCCCCCCATTATGAATACCATTTCCTAAACTTCGCTCACCTGTTGATCATAAATTAATTCTATTTATTAATAATGTTTCGAAAATACTATATGAAATTATCTAAAAAGTCCATACTTTGTTATAGTTTTTCGTTCATGATTGTAGTATCCAGATATAACGATTATTCCAAACAGCAAAAAAATAAGACTAGCTTTTCTGCTAGCCTTACCTGTTATTTATGTATACATCAATCCCAATAATGCCGCCTATAGTAAGTTTTGATCCCCGCTACGAGCAGGTGGGTGCCCTGTTTCATATTTTATACGTCCTCTCGTTAAGTGAAAACGAGGCATGTATGCCATACGAAAACCGCCAGGCTCCCTATATAAAACTGTTCGGTCAAAACATATGATATAGGCAAACATATCAGGATTGATTCGCCTTCGTAATGCATTACGTTTGTAAAATTATATTAACATACGTATTCCACGTATTCAATATCCCTTTATATGAAGTATTCATTACAATTGTTACAAAATTTAAACATTATTAGCACTATAGTTATTTATTTTCATTTAGCTGAATAGATAATTCAGTTAACTGTGCGTTACTCACTTCACTTGGAGCTTCTGTTAGCAAGTCTGATGCTGATGCAGTTTTCGGGAATAGTATCGTATCTCTTAGGTTACTTCTACCTGTTAGAAGCATAACAATACGATCCAGCCCTAACGCAATCCCCCCATGTGGCGGTGCACCATATTCCAAGGCTTCCAGTAAGAAACCAAATTGTTCTTGTGCTTCTTCTTCGGTAAATCCTAGCACCTTAAACATTTCATTTTGTTGTTCACGTTTATAAATACGAATAGAACCTCCACCTAATTCATATCCATTCAGAACTAAATCATACGCATTTGCGCGAACACTTGCTGGATCAGTTGCCAGCTTCTCAACATCTTCCTCAAATGGCATCGTGAATGGATGGTGGGCTGCAAAGTAACGGCCAAGTTCTTCATCATATTCAAGTAGTGGCCAATCGGTAATCCATAGGAAATTATACTTACTTTCATCTATTAGACCAAGCTCTTTACCAAGCTTAAGGCGTAAAGCTCCTAGGCTATCGTATACAACAGAGGTCTTATCCGCAACGAATAATAGTAAGTCCCCATTTTCTGCATTTGCTCGCTCTAATAAGCCTTGTTTTTCTTCCTCTGAAATAAACTTAGCAATTGGTCCTTTTAATTCCCCATCTTCTACCTTGAGCCAAGCAAGTCCCTTAGCTCCATAGACATTGACGAACTCAGTTAGTTTATCAATGTCCTTTCGGGAGAAATTAGTAGCTTCTCCTTTGACATTTAATAATGCAACCTTTCCACCCCGCTCGATTGCACCTTGGAATACTTTAAAGCTAGAATTGGCTAGTAGATCCGAAACATGAATAAGTTCTAAGCCAAAGCGTGTATCTGGTTTATCAGAACCGTAACGCTCCATTGCTTCCTTGTATGGCATTCTTGGTAGTGGTAATGGAATATCAACCTGATTGACTTCTTTCATCACCTTCTGCATCATTTTCTCTGTCATTGTCATGATTTCATCACTTGTCATAAAGGAGGTCTCAATATCAATTTGCGTAAATTCTGGTTGTCTGTCAGCACGTAAATCTTCATCACGGAAGCAACGAGCAATTTGATAGTATTTTTCAAAGCCACTCATCATGATCAATTGTTTAAACAATTGTGGTGACTGTGGTAATGCATAGAATTCACCTGGATGTACACGACTAGGAACTAAGTAATCACGGGCTCCTTCTGGTGTACTCTTCGTTAAAATCGGTGTTTCCATTTCTAGGAATCCATCATCATTTAAGAAGTTACGCACTACTTGAGTGATTTGATGGCGCTTTTTAAAGGTCTCTTGTAATGATCCACGACGTAGGTCCATATAACGATACTTCAGACGTAAATCCTCTGACACATCTGTATCATCTTGTATGAGAAATGGAGGATTTTTCGACTTATTTAATATAGAAACCTCTGTTGCGATAACCTCTAAAGTACCCGTCTCCATATTTGGATTTATCGTGCTCTCGTCCCGAAGCACCACCTTCCCTTTTACTTCGATAACATATTCACTACGAACGGATTCTGCAATTGTTAAAGCTTCCTCGTGATCAGGATTAAAAACTACCTGTACAATACCAGATTTATCACGGAGATCAATGAATATCAAACCACCTAAATCACGGCGTTTTTGAACCCACCCTTTTAGTAGAATTACCTTTTCAACATCTTTTTCTTGTATCGTTCCTGCTAGTATTCTTTCAGTCATCCTATTTTCCTCCTAAAAGCTTTTCCTTCATTGTGAGAGTTAATTGATCTAAAGGAATCTCTACTTGTTCACCAGTAGCCATTTCTTTGACATTTATGACATTCTTATCTAGCTCCTCTTCACCTAAAACTAACACATATTTAGCCTTGTATCTGTCTGCGGCTTTAAATTGAGCTTTAATTTTTCTACCTTGGTAGTCTTGATCGACTTGGATACCATGTTGACGTAATTCATGTGTAATACGAACTACTTCCGATTTTGGCTCCTCTCCAACCGATACGATAAAGCAATCCAACGCTTCTTCTAACGGAATTTCAACATTTTCGGCTTCTAATGCCATTAATAGTCTTTCAATTCCCATTCCAAACCCAATACCTGGTGTAGCTGGACCACCTAGCTGTTCTACTAGTCCATTGTATCTACCCCCACCAGCAAGTGTCGTAATGGCTCCGAAACCTTCTGCCTCACTCATAATTTCAAAAGCGGTGTGATTATAGTAATCCAAGCCTCTTACAAGATTAGGATCAACTTCATATTCAATTCCCATCAATTCAAGATATTTTTTAACCTTTTCAAAGTATTCAACTGAATCTTCATTCAGATAGTCTAGAATAGAAGGTGCTGTTTTCATGGATGGATGATCACGGTCGACTTTACAATCTAGAATTCTCATAGGATTTTGCTCTAATCGAGACTGACAATCTTTACACAGTTCTTCCTTGTATGGTGTAAAGTGTTTAATTAGTGCATCGCGATGTCTCTTTCTACTCTCTACATCACCTAACGAATTAATGACTAGTTTTAAAGATGTTAATCCTAGTGACCGATATACCGTCATCGCTAAATCAATCACTTCTGCATCAACCGCTGGATCTGCACTTCCTAATACTTCTACCCCAAACTGATTCAACTGACGCATTCTGCCTGCCTGAGGTCGTTCATAACGGAACATTTGCATGAAGTAGTATAGTTTTACAGGTTGATTGGCCTCCCCGTACAACTTGTTTTGTACAAAAGCTCTCGTTACAGCAGCTGTACCCTCTGGGCGAAGTGTAAGACTTCTACCGCCACGGTCTTCAAAGGTATACATCTCCTTTTGCACAATATCAGTTGAGTCTCCTACCCCACGGGAAAATACTTCTGTATGTTCAAATACCGGTGTACGAATTTCTTCGTAATGATATTTATCACAGATCCACTTTATTTTATTCTCAACAAACTGCCATTTTTTGGCATCCTTTGGTAGAACATCTACCGTTCCTCTAGGCGCTTTAATATTCATTCTTTTATCCTCCTAAAACGATTATGAATTCCAAAGTCATGTAATGGTTAACTTTTCTTACTTCATATCCACGGTGTATGTATGATTCATTTAATCCTTGTTGCTATAAAAGTATACAAAAAACTCCCGTCCCTATAAAAAAGGGACGAGAGTTACCCGCGTTGCCACCCTAGTTGACGCAATTAATTGCATCCTCTTTTCACAGTTAACGCCTGCAAAACGTCTATATTTACTAGTCATAACGTTCAATATAGATCCTCAGGATTGTCTTTCACTAGGTTGCCATGCAAAATGCTTCCAGCCAAAGGCATTTTGTCTCTGCTCACGCAAGTACTAGTTACTTTTTCCTTCATAGGATATTTCTTGTTCGTTCAAGATACTTGAATGAATATTATCATAATGTTTTGCTTCCTGATTGTCAAGAGCGATTAATCTTTTTCTTTAATGCTTTTACCTCTCCTAATGATATCCCTAACTCCTGTGCTATTTCCATATGTCCAGAGGACTGTTCCATTTCGATAAACTTATGCAAGTTTACACCAAAAATATCTCGATTATTATGGGAACTCCAATGCTTTTCATTCATTCGCAATTAGATCGCCTCCTTTTTCATAAGACTAGTTTTGCCTAATTCGACAATATTTATTAAAATAGAGTCATGTGGTTTACGAATTATTAGGAGGAAATCGATTGGGCTATAAAAAAACAATTGGAATTATACTTTGCCTACTACTGATTACATGGACCTTTCCTGTAACAGCTAGTACAAAAGAGGTCATTGTAAACGAAAATTATTTAAATCTACGAAGTGGTCCTGGTACGAATTACGATAAACTTGGACAAGTCCATCAAAATGAACAATACCCCATTGTAGGTCAAGAAGGGGATTGGGTTGAGATTCAACTTGATGGATATACTGCTTGGATTTCGACCGATTATGTAACCATTCAAGAAGATTCATCTGAACAACAAGTGAAAAATGTGGGGCTTGATCATTCAGTTGACCAGACTTCTATTACCATTCCATTCGAGAAAACCCATATTCGAAATGGCCCTTCAACTGATGATGAAATTATCTACTTTGCTGAAAAAGGGGAAACTCTTTCTGTAATCGGTAAAACGGATAATTGGTTAAAAGTGAAAAATGACACGATGGAAGGGTATGTATTAGCAGACTTAGTTAAAGATGAAATCAAGGAAACAAGCGAAGGTTTAAAAGGAAAAACAATCGTTCTAGATCCAGGTCATGGTGGATTTGATTCAGGTGCTATTAGTCCTACAAATGTACTAGAAAAGGACTTAGCCTATAAAACAGCAGATATTCTAGCTCAGGAATTAACGATGTTAGGTGCTATCGTTATAACTACTAGAGAGGAGGATACATTTGCGTCATTAGCAAGTCGGGCCACGCTTTCTAACACGGTTCATGCTGATGCTTTCATTAGTTTACACTATAATAGTGTACCTGATCTTCCTACAGTCACTGGCATAAGTACCTATTATTCCCATGAGCAGTATGCAGAATTAGCGCGTTATATGCAGCAAGAGATTATTAAAGAATCAGGTGACAGAGATCGTGGTGCGGAGTTTGGTGATTTCCAAGTAATTAGACAAAATCTGATGCCTGCTGTACTTATTGAGCTAGGGTTCATGTCCAATCCTGAAATGGATACGCTAATGACGACAAATGCCTATCAGAAAAAACTCGTATCTGGTATTGTAAATGGATTACAGCGTTATTTTTCTAATTAAGTAGAGGCTGGGACAACAGAATTTATCCTATAGGTAAAACCGAATGATGAGCAAAGCCCCCGCTCTGGAAATATACTTGCGGTTACTTCCAGTACAGGGGCGACATCTGCTCGAGAGAACCTCGCAGTGTCTACTTTACCGCCTGGTGGCTAGTGAGCCGCCTCAGAGCTTAAGCTCTTCCTGGGTCTCAGGCAGTGCCCTTTCCTCCCACAGGAGTCTAGATATATTTCCTGAGCGAGTATTGAATATCAATCGGTGTTACCTTTCATTCTTTTTGTTACGCCCCTGTCTCGTTATCTATCTTTACTATCTAAAATGAAAGTTACTGGACCAACATTGGTAAGTGTAACATCCATCATTGCTCCGAATCTACCTACCTCTACCTTTATTCCTTCTTGACGAAGCATTTCATTGAACTTCTCGTAAAGCTCATTTGCTTGCTGTGGCTTCGCTGCTTGCATGAAATTTGGTCTTCTGCCCTTTCTAGTATCGCCATAAAGGGTGAATTGGGATATCGATAAAATTTCGCCATTTACGTCTGTTAATGATAAGTTCATTTTTTCTTGTTCATCTTCAAATACACGTAGGTTGACAATTTTATTTGCTAGATATTGTGCATCCTCCACTGTATCCTCATGGGTTACTCCAATTAACACGACAAAACCATTATCGATTTTGCCAACTACCTCATCTTTTACGGTAACACGTGCATCTCTAGCACGTTGGATAATAGCTCTCATGTTTAAAACTCCTTTTACTAGTACTATAGAGTCGGGTTAGAAATGTTTATGATAAAGGAAAAACCGAATAATGAGCAAGCCACCGCTCCGTGAATGGTTAGTAGACTTGAGGTTCATCCAAGGTCTGGATCCTTGCCTTTCGTCTACCAATTTTCCGGAGCTAGTGTGATGCCTTATTCGGGTTTACATCTCTAACTTTTAGTTTTGTGAAAGTTTTATTGAAGTGTACGTGTAACTGCATAAACATCTTTGATCTGCTTAATCCGTTCCACAATTTTTCTTAAATGGTTCGTATTATGAATCAAAATCGTAATTTGAATAACAGCCATTTTATTACGATCAGACCTGCCATTTACATGGGTAATATTTGTTTTCGACTCATTTACTGCTTGTAACACTTCATTTAATAAGCCTCTACGATCATAGCCTGAGATTTCTAAATCCACATGATATTGCTTTTGTGTTTGATCTTTTTCCCATTCCACATGTAGATGACGTTCTCTTGCTTCCTCTGTTTGTACATTTGGGCAGTCGGTTCGATGGACAGATACGCCTCGCCCTTTTGTAATATACCCAATTATTTCATCACCAGGGACAGGATTACAGCATTTGGATAGACGGACAAGTAAATTATCAATGCCTTCTACAATTACACCAGAGTCTTTCTTATGTTTTTTAAATTCCTTATACTCTGTTTTTGTACCCTCTAACGTTTTGGCAAGGTCTTCTTCTTTTTGGCGAGATTGACGTATTTTCTCCGTTAATCTTGTCGCGACTAGAGCGGCAGTAATACCCTGATAACCTACCGCGGCATATAAGTCTTCCTCAGAAACAAAGTTAAATCGTTCGTAAACGCGTTTTAAATTCTCCTCTGTCAATGCTTCTTTCGGTTCGATATCAAATGCCCGAATCTCTTTTTCGACTAAATCCTTACCCTTTGCTACGTTTTCTTCACGGCGTTGCTTCTTGAAAAATTGTCTAATTTTATTCTTTGCCTGTGATGTTTGCGTGATCTTTAACCAATCTTGAGAAGGTCCATAGGAATGTTTCGAAGTTAGTACTTCGATTATGTCGCCATTTTTTAATTTGTAGTCTAATGGCTCCATTTTCCCGTTAATTTTTGCCCCGATTGTCTGATTACCGATTTCCGTATGAATTCGGTAAGCAAAATCAAGTGGAACAGAACCAGAAGGAAGTTCTATTACATCTCCTTTAGGCGTAAAGACATAAACCATATCGGAAAATAAATCTACTTTTAAAGATTCAACAAATTCCTCCGCATCATGTGTCTCATTTTGCCATTCTAAAATTTCACGGAACCATGTTAATTTCTCTTCAAAGGATTTCTTATCACGATTAAGTTGCTTACCTTCCTTATACGCCCAGTGAGCAGCAATCCCGTACTCGGCAATCTCATGCATTTCCTTCGTTCTTATTTGTACCTCTAAAGGATCTCCTTTAGGACCAATTACCGTTGTATGCAAGGATTGGTATAGGTTTTGCTTTGGCATTGCAATATAATCTTTAAATCTACCAGGCATTGGCTTCCAGCATGTATGAATAATTCCTAGTACCGCATAACAATCTTTAATACTGTTGACTAAAATACGAACAGCCAATAAATCATAAATCTCATTAAACTGTTTGTTTTGCTTTATCATCTTCTGATAAATACTATATAAATGCTTCGGTCTACCTGAGATTTCCGCTTCTATATTTACTTCTTCTAACTGTTTATTTACTTCTTGAATAACTTCATCAATGTAAGATTCACGTTGTTCCCGCTTTTGCTTCATTAACTGAACAATTCGGTAATATTGTTGGGGATTTAAGTAACGTAATGAGATATCTTCTAGCTCCCATTTAATCGCAGAAATTCCTAAACGATGTGCTAATGGAGCAAAGATTTCTATCGTTTCATTCGCTTTGATACGTTGCTTTTCAGGTGGTAAGAACTTTAACGTTCGCATATTATGCAATCTATCCGCTAGCTTAATTAATATAACACGTATATCTTTCGCCATAGCGACAAACATTTTTCGGTGATTTTCAGCTTGTTGGGCTTCTTTGGATTTGTATTTGATTTTACCTAGCTTTGTAACACCATCAACAAGCATGGCAACTTCCTTATTAAATTGTTCTTCTATTTCTTCTAATGTTATTTCGGTATCCTCTACAACATCATGCAAAAATCCACCCGCAACCGTCACTGGATCCATTTTTAAATCTACTAATATGCCAGCAACTTGAATAGGGTGTATGATATATGCTTCTCCTGATTTACGATACTGGTCCCTATGTGCCTCTTCTGCGTACGTATAAGCACGCATAATAAACGCAACATCGTCCTCCGATAAATACGTGCTAGCTTTTTCTTGTAATTGTTCAATTGTTATAATGTCATTTTTCGCCATATTATCACCTTTAATTGTAGAAGATACTTTCTTTCTAGTATCAAAAAAATTTATTAAAATGTAAAGAAAAAATACCTTTACATTTTCTGGTAACTCACCGCAGTCATTGTCTAAACATCACTTATCATTAGTAGCACATTCTAGAACCTATTTTAAGCAAGCTGTTGTTAAAAGCTATTCCTTTTCCGAATTACAAGAGGTCTGATGAAGGATTTCTCCACCAGACCTACATAAATTAATATTTCATTAAGGATAGAACATCATAACCTTTCAGTTTATCCAAACCATTTAAATACGATAATTCGATTAGGAAGGCACAGCCAACAACAATTCCACCTAATTCTTCCACTAATTTAATAGTTGCTTCAATTGTACCACCTGTTGCTAATAAATCATCGGTAATGAGAACACGTTGACCTGGTTTAATAGCATCCTTATGAATGGTTAAAACATTTTGTCCATATTCTAAACCATAGTCTACTTTAATTACCTCACGTGGTAGCTTACCTTCTTTTCTAACCGGTGCAAATCCAACTTCAAGTGCATAGGAAACTGGACAACCAACAATAAATCCTCTAGCTTCAGGTCCTACTACTAAATCAATTTGTTTATCCCTAGCAAATTCTACAATCTCATTTACTGCTGATTTAAATGCTTTTCCATTATCCATTAATGGCGTAATATCTTTAAATTCAATTCCTTCTTTTGGCCAATCGTGTACAATTTTAATATATTGTTTATAATCCATGGGTCATTTCCTCCTTAGGTTTATCCATCAGTCCCATACAATCTTCAAACCATCTTGTTAATTCTTCATACGTTGCGTAATAAAGCATTTTTTCAATTTCTATTTGCTTCACACGTTCCTGATAGATGTGTGCTTCTTGTAAATCCTTTTTTTGTGGCGATGAATTTAATGCAATAATTCCATTACTAATATTAACAAATTCAAGCTCAGAAAACACCTTTAACATAAACATAATCGAATCCTTAGTCCAGCCCTTAGCATTTATAATGGCTTGTAAGTCTTTACGGATATTCAGTTCTTTTCTCTTCCATATTAACGAATATAACCATTTAAAATCTTCTCTTGTGGGGAAACTAGATAAGTATACACTATTTTCTACATAAAAACACGCATGAATGACACAAGGCTTAGTCTTATGCACGATTTTTCTCAATTCATCTAGATTTTGCGGTAGATCAAAGAGATAAAGCACATCTATCTCCTCATGAAAAGTCAGTGCTTCTTTGTATGTTAACGGCATAATTCCTTCTGGAAAATCATGGTTATTAGAAAAATTCTCATTATACAATAGCACATGTCTATCAAACTGATGAAGGAAATTCGTTATGTCTACTTGTTTTTTTCCTCGGTGGTCAAATAATTGCCAATGATCAATTCGCATATCTTCCACGACAAGTTGTGGCTTACGAATGCCATTCCATTCATTCATACCTAATTCTCCGACTACGGATAGCGTGGCTTTTGGCGAAATATATTGATATAATTCCCCCATTCCAAACGCGATTCCTTCTAAAGAGCTTCCGTTTTCCTTAAATAGCAGTTTCAAATGCTTTTTCATATTACCTAATTGACGGACTTCATAAGGCTTTGCTTCAATCCGGAATTTAGGCTTTGGATTCGCCATTCCAAATGGTGCTAGCTTACCTATCTCATCAATTAATCCTTCACTAATATCCGATAAAGTCAGTGTTTTACTAATGAGAATCTCTTGCTTAAAGTCCTCACTCGTCAATTCCTGTTGAATCAAATGATCGAGTTCTTTTTCTAGTATTCTCACGTTTTCAATTGGTAATGTCATCCCAGCTGCTTGTGCATGCCCACCAAAATGCGTGAACACTTCTTTCAATTTCATACAGCTTTGAAATAAATCAAAGGCAGGGATGCTCCTTGCAGAACCCTTTGCAGTACCATTTTCTTCATTAATTGATAGTACAATGGCCGGTCGGTCATACTTTCTTACTAGTCTAGATGCAACAATACCTAGAACTCCTTCATTCCAGCCTTGTTTTGCAACGACGATAACCCCTTTTTCCGGGTCAATCGTTTCAAGTTGTTCCACTTCTTTTACAATAGATGCAACAATTTGTTGACGCTCTTGATTAAGTTGCCCTACTTGTTCTGCTAATTCCTCGGCTTCTTCCGGAATATCGGTTAAAAGTAGCTCAACAGCTAAATCTGCATCCTGTAACCGCCCTACTGCATTTAGCCTAGGTCCAATTAGGAATCCAATGTCTTCTTCTGTCGTATTTCCTTCCATTTTACATTGCTTCTTTAAGGCAATTAATCCTTCTCGCTTCGTAACGGATAGCTTCTGTAACCCATAATAAGTTAATATCCGATTTTCTCCAACTAGAGGAACTAAATCTGCAACCGTACCAATGACAACTAAATCTAATAAATGCTCTGGGAAATAACCTAGTAAGCTTTGTGCAAATTTAAAGGCTACCCCTGCTCCAGCTAATTCCTTAAAGGAATATTCTGGAGAGCATTTTGGATGTATGATAGCAAAAGCATCTGGTAATGCTTCTTGTGGTTCATGGTGGTCGGTAATGATTAAATCGATACCTAGTTCCTTCGCTACTTCTGCTTCATAAACAGAGGCAATACCGGTATCGACTGTAATAATAAGTTTATATCCATTTTCACAAGCCTCTCTGAAGGCAGCTTCATTAGGACCATATCCTTCTGTAAAACGATTCGGTATATAGAAATTGCAATTAGCACCTAGTTCTTCTAATGCTTTAATAAGTATCGTTGTCGAGCTAACCCCATCCGCATCATAATCACCAAATACGAGAATTTTTTCATTGGCGCGAATGGCTTGATGGACTCGTTCTGTAGCAATATCCATGGAAGCTAACTTCATAGGACTAATCAAGTTATCAATAGATGGCATTAAGAACTCTTGCGCTTCTTCATAGGATTGAATACCACGCTGTACTAATAACTCTTTTATCACGGGGGATAATTCTATTGAGTCATCCATCCACTGGTCTTGATATTCTTCTGTACGCACAAATTTCCATTTCGACTTGCTTTGTAGCATATATTCACCCCTGACTAATCTATTATACACAAATAGAGTCAGGGGGAGCAACGAGAATTTATCGTTTAGTCTTCCTGTGTGCCATCATTTGCTTTAGAAGCTTGCGTGCCTCCATTCGTTTCAGCTACATTCTTGTCTTCTACTAGTTGAGATAATGCTGCATTCTTTCTTCTTATTACTTTTATCTCTTTTTGCAGCTTAAACATTCTAACCATTCCGACAGCAGCCGTAATCATTCCCCCCATTAAAACAGAGAAAAGGATCACTAAAATTAATGGTGATTCTACTTGCCAAAAAAAATAGGTAACCTGTACAGGACTAACATTCATTACAGCAAATATAGCAACCAGTATGACAAAAATAATCGCAACAATCACATACGTTTGTCCTCTCACAATAATTCCTCCTTGTCCTTTTTCGCTACCCTTTATTTTATACAAGTAGAAAAAAAACAATCCCTCTGCACCTTGCAAAGGGATTGTTTCGTTAAACCTGTGGTCCTTCCACACGTTTTTTCTTTCTAAAGTCTACTGGCTTATCCTTAATATTCTTTCCTCGCCATACTAACCATAATTGTGTTGCAAGGAATAAAGATGAGTAGGTACCTGCAATGATTCCAATGAGTAAGGCAATACCAAACCCACGAATCGGCTCTGCACCTAAAATTAAGAATGCGACAATAGCAATTAATGTTGTAATATTCGTATTTATCGTTCTAGTCATCGTTTGAACAATACTTCGATTTACAATACCGGAAAGCTCCTTAAAGGATTTTATCACCCGATTAGATTGTGCAGCATTTTCGCGAATTCGATCAAAGGTTACAATGGTAGAGTTGATTGCATATCCGACTATCGTTAGGATTGCAGCAACAATGGTAACATCAAATTCAATCTTGAAAATACTAAACACCATTAACATGATAAATATATCATGGAGTAATGTTAGGATCGCCATGACTGCAAAGTAAAACTCAAAGCGGAATGCCACATAAATAATCATTCCTACAGCAGCAATAGCAAGGGCATAGATAGCATTTTTCACTAATTCTTGCCCAACTATTGGCGATACAACACTGATACCAGGCTCTACATTATATTTATCATGAAAATAAGTGGTCAGTTCACTAATTTTATCTTCTGGTATTACATCCTGGTAACGAATTACTGCAATTTCATTATTTTCACCAGAAAGTATGATTGATCTCGCCTCTAATCCTAGAGCTTCTAAATCTGACTCAATTTCTGTTTCACTTAATGGTTCTTCCGCCATAATCTGCACTCTTGAACCACTTGTAAAGTCAATTCCAGGAGTTAATCTAAATATACCAAAAGCAATGACACCAATAACCGTTAATATAATCGTGATAACGAAAAATATCTTACGATTATCCACTACATTCCATTCTTTACCTAAGAATGTTGCTGGAACTTCACTATTATCTCGGATATCTTTTATAGTTGATTTCTTTACGCCAAACCAACCTGGATGATTTTTAAAGAATTTAACTTTAATCCATAATTGGAGGAGTAATTTAGTTCCATACACTGCTGTTAAAAAGCTTACTACGATACTAATAATCAACATCGTCGCAAACCCTTTTACAGAACTAGTACCAAAAATAAATAGTACTGCCGCCGCTAGTAGCGTTGTAATATTAGCATCTAGAATTGCCCGTAAGGAGTTGCTTGTCCCTTTTTTAAAGGCTGCCTGTAGCGATTTACCTTCCCGTAATTCTTCCTTAATACGTTCAAAGGTAATAACATTGGCATCTACTGCCATACCTACCCCTAATATTAATGCGGCTATACCAGGTAATGTTAGTACACCTCGTAGACTTTCAAATATAGCAAGCACTAAGAATATATAAGCACTTAATGATATAACAGAAATAACACCTGGAAAGCGATATACTGCTATCATAAACACAAATATAATACTGATTCCAACTATAGCAGCAAGTACAGTTTGATCTAGAGCTTGCTGACCAAACTGTGCCCCAACTGAAGTAGAGAATATCTCCTCTAAATTAACTGGCAGCGAACCAGAATTAATCATGCTCGCCAGATATTGTGCCTCTTCAACCGTAAAGTTTCCGGTAATCATAACATTACCGCCAGTAATCGGTTCATTTACGGATGGCGCTGAGATAAATTTAGGCTCTTCTTTTAATGCTTCCTCTTCAAAAGAATCCCCATCTTCATAATCCATCCAAATGACAAGTAAATTATCACCTGGACTTTCTTGCGATAACTCTCTCGTTACTTGGGCAAATTTACTTGCATCCTTTACTTGTAAGGTGACAATAGGCTGATTCGTATCTGGGTGGAAATCTTGCTTAGCACTTCCCTCTTTCACATCAGACCCATCTAACAATACCGTATCATTTACATCGCGAAAGGTAAGTCTAGCTGATGTTGCTAACATTTCACGGGCTTGTGTTTGATCTTCAACACCGGCTAATTGAACGCGAATACGGTCTTCTCCTTCGATATCAATTACTGCTTCACTAATTCCTAACTTATTTACCCGATCATTTAATAATTGAACTGTAGCTTCCAATAAGCTCCGATCGACTTCCTGGGTTTCATCAATTGGTTCTACTGTATAAAGGACCTCAAAGCCCCCTTGCAAATCCAGTCCAAGATTAATGCTTTTCGTAACACTTGGTGTAAGTAATCCAATAATAAGTCCTAATGCAATAACAATTAGGAAAAAGGATGCAATCCGTCCTTTATTTTTCATAATAAAAAGTTCCTCCCTTTTATGTATCCAACACATATGTAACGCTTAGGGGTTTAGCTATTGCCAGTTAAGGCAGCGATCGAAACCATCAAATCATCATCTTGATAGGCATCTATGGTCAAATAGCTCATATATGTACTCGAGCTAAGGTGTAGTATATCTTGGACAACTTCGTAAAGTCTTTTTTCTGGATTGCCTTTCCACACTTTCTTCATCAGGCAATTCCAAATATCTTCTTCTGTTGCTCGAGAATACCCCATCATTTGAAATTCTTGCGTCTTACTTTCTAAAGCTGGTCTTAACTCCTGCTTCCATGCTTCAACAGTCTTCTTTATCTCCAAGACCTTCACCTTCCTAGAAAGATTGTAATAAGATTGTACAAGTTGTCATGCTTGGCTACACCAATTGCATATATATCATTGTATATGAAATTTTATTTTTTGAGAAGGCAGGTCGTCGATGTGTCTAAACAAACTTTTCTCCAAGGGACACTCATCTTAATAGCAGCAGGCATGATTACTCGTTTTCTAGGATTTATTAATCGTCTTGTAGTTGCCAGACTGATGGGAGAAGAAGGCGTAGGGCTATATATGATGGCCCTTCCTACTCTATTTTTAGTCATGACACTTACACAACTTGGACTACCTGTTGCTATATCAAAACGTGTAGCAGAAGCAGATGCACAGCAAGATCATGCGAAAATAAAACGAATATTAGTAGTTTCGATTATTATTACCTCCATTTCTAGTATTATCTTTACAACAGCCATGATCTTTGCAGCACCTTTTATCGCCACTACATTATTAACAGATGAACGTACACTTTATCCGTTAATCGCAGTTAGCCCAATCATCCCTATTGTGGCTGTTTCATCCGTTTTACGCGGTTATTTTCAAGGAAAACAAAACATGAAACCACAGAGCTATTCACAAGTTATTGAACAAATCGTACGTATTAGCTGTGTTGCCTTATTTGTACATTTACTACTCCCTTATGGAATAGAGTACGCAGCAGCAGGAGCCATGATTAGTGTTATTTTAGGCGAATTTGCTTCCCTACTCTATATGATATATCTGTTTAAACGCAAAAAAACAATTCGTATACGGCATCGCTTTTTTGCCTATGTAAAAGCAAGTAAGAAAACCGTGAAAGAGTTATTCTCTATTGCTCTGCCGAGTACTGGTAGTAAAATGATTAGTTCATTCTCTTATTTTCTTGAACCCATTATTGTAACGAACAGCCTAGCTCTCGCAGGTATATCAGGTGCATTAGCTACAAAGCAGTACGGAGAATTAACTGGGTTTGTTTTACCGCTTCTGTTTCTACCAACCTTTATTACCCAGTCATTATCTATCGCACTCGTACCTAATATCTCAGAAGCAGATGCAAGGCAAAATACTAGCCTTATACACTATCGCATCCATCAATCCATTCGGATATCATTTGCTTCGGGAGCGATTGCTACGGTCGTATTAACGATTTTTGCCGTTCCAATCCTATCTTTTATGTATGGTACAGCTAATGCAAGCAATATTCTTATATTTATGGCACCATTCTATATTTTACTTTATATCCAGTCACCATTACAAGCTGCGCTTCAAGCATTAGATTTAGCCAAGGCAGCAATGTGGAATAGCTTAATAGGTGCTGTCGTAAAATTCATTGTACTATTTATTCTAGCCTCAAATGAAAGCTTTGGCATCATGGGAGTTGCAATTGCCATGTCAGTCGGTGTCATTCTCATAACATTATTACATTTAGCCTCCTTGCGTCAGGCTATTAATTTCTACATTCCAATCAAAGACATCGCAAAAATGATTGTCTTAATTCTCGCCACTTGGTTTACTGGTAAGTTACTTTATGACATTTATATAAATTACGATCCAAACCTATTTCTATTTGGACTATCATTGATTGCCTTAACAGCTATCTATCTCATCTTACTATTTATTTTGCGATTTATCACGAAGGAAGAACTAGAACAAATTCCATTTTTACAAAAATGGATTAAGTCTTAAATTGACAAGGGAATGCACTAGTACATTTCGTTGATAGTAAATAAATCTATAAAAAACTCGTCTACTTTTCAACGGACAAGAATATGAATACTATAAAAGGACTTTTGTGAGGGGGATTCTCATGCGAAATCAACAATTTACAGCGTTACTTTACGGATGGATTGTTGTACTTGGATTAATTCTTGTTTCTAGTATGGCATTGGCTCTATTATTACGATTCTCTACTTTTAATGAACCTGCAACAGATTGGGTAACACTTGTTATCGGATTAATCTCTTTATTTATCGGTGGGGCAGTTGCTGGAGCGAAAGGAAAACAGAAAGGGTGGATGATTGGTGCGATTACCGGATTAGGATTTACCGTGTTCACTTTCCTAGTTCAATACCTCGGATATCAGGTTGGCTTCAACTTACAACAAGCCATCCATCATTTCTTTTATATTTTAGCAGCGCTATTCGGTGGGGCTGTCGGTGTCAATATTACCTCTAATCAGGAATAAAATTTATTGTTAATCAAACAATTGCTAGTAGATTCGAAAGTAAAAGAGACTAACCTAGGTCAGTCTCTTTTACCTTTTGATTATACAGTTTTAACTTCACGAATCGCAGAACGATCATATGTAAGTTTAGAACCGTCTCCTGCTTGTAATACTACAGTGTCTTCATCTAAAGCATGAATCACGCCATGGAAACCACCTATCGTCACAACAGAATCACCTTTTTTAAGTTCAGACTGCATTAGCCTTACTTGTTTCTGACGCTTTTGTTGCGGACGAATCAGCAAGAAATAGAAAATTACAAACATAGCTATTAAGGGTAATAACGTAATGAAACTCTCCATATACTTGTCCCTCCTTTCCAATCCATTCGTTTAAAAAATCATGATTTTCTAAACGCTCATTAAAAATTCTTGGCATCCGGTTTATTTAATCCGTATTGCTCGAAGAATTCTTCTTTAAAGTCACCAAGTCGATCTTCGCGTATTGCTTGTCGTACTTGCTCCATTAATTTTAACAGAAAATATAAGTTATGATAAGTAGTAAGTCTAAAACCAAACGTTTCATTACATTTTATTAGATGTCTGATGTAGGCACGAGTATAATTTCGGCAAACATGACAGTCACAGTTTTCATCAATTGGACCGAAATCACGTGCATATTTGGCATTTCTTACTACTAACCTTCCTGATGATGTCATACATGTACCATTACGGGCAATTCGCGTCGGCAATACACAATCAAACATATCAATCCCACGTATCGCACCGTCTATCAAGGAATCTGGCGAACCAACTCCCATTAGGTATCGTGGTTTATTACTAGGCATTAATGGTGTCGTAAACTCTAATACTCGATTCATAACATCCTTCGGTTCTCCAACCGAAAGTCCCCCAACTGCATAGCCAGGTAAATCAAGCGAAATTAAGTCCTGTGCACTCTGTTTACGCAAATCTTCATACTCTCCACCTTGAATAATCCCGAATAACCCTTGCACATCTGGTCTGGCATGAGCAGCTAAACATCTCTCTGCCCATCTAGAAGTTCTTTCCACAGATTGCTTCATATATTCATGTGTTGCTGGGTATGGTGGGCATTCATCAAATGCCATCATAATATCTGAGCCTAAATCATTTTGAATTTGCATGGCTTTTTCTGGGGATAAAAATAGCTTTTCACCATTTAAATGATTACGGAAATGCACCCCTTCTTCCGTTATTTTTCGCATATCACTCAAACTAAATACCTGGAAACCACCTGAATCAGTGAGAATTGCGCCATCCCAATTCATAAACTTATGCAGCCCACCAGCTTCTTTGATGATATTTTCACCAGGGCGCAACCAGAGATGGTACGTATTCGATAGAATAATATTCGCTCCCATCGATTCTAAATCCTCAGGACTCATTGTTTTGACCGTCGCGAGAGTTCCTACCGGCATAAATGTCGGCGTTTCAAATGAACCATGTGGTGTATGAACGACTCCAAGTCTCGCTCCTGTTTGTTTATCTGTTTTAATTAATTCATAACGTATCGGTGTTGTCATTGTATCTTTCCTCTTCTACATAATTAACATCGCATCGCCAAAACTAAAGAAGCGATATTTTTCTTTAACTGCCTCATGATAAGCTTTCAGTATAAAATCTCGATCAGCAAACGCGCTGACTAACATAATTAACGTTGATTTTGGCAGATGGAAATTTGTGATTAATCCATCAATTGCCTTATATTCAAATCCCGGGTATATAAATATATCTGTCCAACCACTTGATTCAACAAATTGTCCATTATTATCACGTGTAATGGTCTCTAGTGTTCTTGTTGAGGTTGTACCAACAGAAATGATTCTACCACCATTTTCTCTTACCCGAGTCAGTGTTTCTGCGGTCTCCCGTGACATCACATAAAACTCTGAATGCATTTTATGCTCATCAATATTATCTACAGATACGGGTCTGAATGTTCCAAGTCCAACATGAAGTGTAATGAAAGCAATCGTGACACCCATTTCTTTAATCTCTTCTAGTAATTCAGTAGTAAAATGTAATCCTGCTGTTGGAGCCGCTGCTGACCCTTTTTCTTTCGCATACACGGTTTGGTACCGTTCTTTTTCTGGTAATTGCTCTTTTATATACGGTGGTAAAGGCATTTCTCCTAGCTCCTCCAACACCTCATAAAAGATCCCCTCATAGTCAAATTGCAATATACGGCCACCATGCTCTAAAGTACCTGTACAAGTTGCTCGTAGCTTGCCCTCACCAAAAATCAAGGTGCTACCTTCTTTCATGCGTTTAGCAGGCTTAGCTAGAACTTCCCAAGAATCCCCTTCTAGCTGTTTGAGCAGTAGAATCTCTACTTTTCCTCCTGTGTCCTCTTTTACCCCATATAATCTTGCAGGTAAGACACGTGTATCATTTAATACTAAGCAATCCCCAGGTTTTAAATATTGCTTAATATCTGGGAACTGTTTATGTGCTATTTCCTTCGTATCTCTATTTAATACCATTAATCTAGATGCACTTCGCTCACGTAATGGTGTCTGTGCGATTAATTCTTCTGGTAAGTTAAAATCAAAATCTTCAATATTCATGGTGTTACTCCTTTAAACAGTTTAACGAAATCGTCCTAAAATAAAAAATAATAATGATAAGATAATGCTTACTATAATAGATGTCATGATCGGAAAGTAAAAGGTAACATTTCCTTTTTTAAACGAAATATCGCCAGGTAATCTACCAATAAATGTCCATATTAGCCCTATAACGACCAGTATAATTCCAATTATAATAAACATCTTACCAATATTCACGTTTCATCATTCACTTTCATACCAAAATGTTGATACGCCTTTGGTGTGACAACTCTCCCTCTCGGAGTTCGCTGAATAAAACCAATCTGTAATAAATAGGGTTCATACACATCCTCAATGGTCTGAGACTCTTCACCAATGGTTGCTGCAATCGTATCTAACCCAACTGGTCCTCCTTGAAAGCCTTCAATAATGCCTTTTAATAGTTTATGATCAATATGGTCTAATCCTTGATCATCCACTTGTAACATTCCGAGGGCTATATCCGTTGTTTCTAAACTGATCTCAACTTCCCCTTTTACTTGGGATATATCCCGAATTCTGCGTAAAAGTCGATTGGCAATACGAGGTGTCCCTCTGGAACGTCGGGCAATTTCTATTGCGGCCTCTTTTACAATTTTCGTATCAAAAATCTCTGCTGTCCGTTCCACAATCGCTCGTAAATCCTTTGTCTCATAGTATTCCAACCTTGAAAGAACGCCAAAACGATCACGTAAAGGGGCCGACAGTAAACCTGCCCTCGTCGTTGCACCAACTAGTGTGAAAGGTGGTAAATCAATTCTTACCGACCGCGCACTTGGTCCTGTCCCGATAACAATATCAATAAAGAAATCTTCCATCGCAGAATATAATACTTCTTCCACTGCTCGTGGCAAGCGATGAACCTCATCAATAAATAAGACATCACCAACTTCTAAGGAAGTGAGAATTGCTGCCAGGTCGCCCGCACGATCAATTGCAGGTCCTGATGTTGAACGAAAGTTAACACCCATCTCATTCGCAATAATAGCAGCTAATGTTGTTTTACCAAGCCCTGGTGGTCCATATAACAACACATGATCCAATGGCTCATTCCGCATCTTAGCCGCTTGGATAAAGATTGTTAAGTTTTCCTTTACCTTGTCCTGTCCAATATACTGATTTAATGTTGTGGGGCGAAGACTAAGTTCAACATAGGATTCTTCCTCATGTAATTCACCTGTAACCATTCTCTCATCCATTACATTGCCCCCTTCCTACTTTTTCATAAGTAAGCTTAATGCTTTTCTAATAATTTCATCTGTATTAGTTCTATCAGTTAGCGATTTTTTCAATGCTGGTAAGATTAATTTAATTTCTTTATCCATATATCCTAATGCTTTTAACGCCTCGATAGCTTCTTTTAATTGATCAGAAGATAGGCTAGTAGAAGTCGTTTTATTTTCTACCTCGACATCAGAAATAGTGAAGTTCGCAGTTAGTTTACCTTTTAGATCTAAAATAATTTGTCTGGCTGTTTTTTTCCCAACACCAGGGAAACTAGTCAGGAATTTATCATCCTCACGTTCCACTGCGGCAACAAAATCAGGAATATTAACCCCCGCAAGAATAGCTAAGGCGCCTTTAGGGCCGATTCCTGAAACCGAAAGAAGTCTAGTAAATAAATATTTCTGATCCTCATTTTTAAAACCAAATAAAATTTGTGCATCTTCCCGAACATGGAAAAAAGTATGTATTTGAAATTCCTTGTTTAAAGAATCTTGAAAGGCAAATGGATTTGGACAAACTACTTCATAGCCAACTCCATTAACATCTATTATAATTGCTTCATCTTGTATGGAAACTAAATTTCCTCGTAAGTACGAAATCATACTATCTTCTCCCCACTATAAATCCTTTTCCTATTCTAACACAATTTCTACGAACCAGCATACACAAGAGCCCATGAATAGAGCTGTCACAGTTGCCGAAATATTACCAACAGAAGAAATTAAAAAAAGCCTGACAAAGATTTCTCTCTGTAGGCCCGATAATACTGATTCTGACTTTTATTCGTTTCCTTGATGATAAAAATCATTTAGATTATTTTCCACTTCTTCATCAAGGTTAGGGTTACTATTTTGGTTACGTCTACGATCCCACCAGGTTGATTCTGAGTATACAACAACTTCCTTATCTGAGACAATTTGTTTAACTTCTTCCTCGATAGTATCTGCTAAATTGGGGTAATATTTATTTCCGGTCATGATTGCAACAATAATTCGATCATCCGTCTCTGCCACCTGTGCTTGAACAATTTCTTTTCTTTCTGACAAATATTCCGAAATTTGCAACGTCCTTTCGTTCGTAAAACGATCCTCATTTTCAGCGTCTAAATTTTTATCACCTTCGTTGACATATTCTTGCTCACTTTGTGGATAGCCACCTAATTCTCCAATTGTTTTCTCCTGGTTATTTATTCGTTCTTCTTGTTCCTTCGGTGTTTCATAATTAATCGGTTGAATTGAATTATTGGTCGAATCATTCATTCCTTCTTCTGTTTCATTACCACAAGCAGCAGTTAATATTAAACTCACGAATGCAAGAAGTAATTTCCTACGCATAATAAAACCTCCCTTACAGCTAGTTTGCTACTAGAGAGGTTATTTAGAAGCGGTTATATTATCCTTTTTACATAATTTTTGGAAATAGATTTATACCGATAACAAGACCATAAAATCCTTCTACCCAATAATCCGCTTCGACTCCTTTAGAAATTCTTTACGATTTATCCATTCTTGTTCCATCGATTGTAAATACATTTCCACACTAATCCGCCGTTTTCTCGTCAAAAAATGTAACCATTCCCGTAACATATCACTTGGAATAAATGTTGTCATTAAATACCGTTCCATCGCTTCTTCCTGTACCATATTATAAGATAACAAAGTATCCACTTCCCAATTAATAGCGGGTAAAAAACGTTGTGCCAGTTGGATGTAATCGTTATCCTGAAATGTACATTGTAATAAATCGAAATCAATGATAACTGTATCATCATGATGAATAAAATTATGTGATGCAACATCCCCATGAACCCAGGTACCGTTTCTTTCTGCCATTAATTGTTCTTTGTTCCATGGATAATTGGAGACTTTTTCTAAATAGTGCTTCATCGACATTGTTATATCCTGAAATAAATATAAATACCGATACTTTTCAAAAAGTTGCTCGGTTTCTATAAATTTCATTAGTCTTGCATGCCATCGTTTTACAAATAATTGTTTTCTAACCATATTTTTCACGTAGATTTGATTAGCTGTAGCATGAAAAAGTTTTAATGTGCTCACTGCTTTTTGCCTATCACTCTCTACTTGATAATTTAATTTTCTGCCGGAAACATATGGTGAAATCGTCCAATAATAATTTGTTCCAGTTGAGATTTCCTTTTTTCCATTCGGATAGCGTACAAATGGCACAATTTCCTTAGATTGAACACGTTCAAAAAATTCCCATTGTTGTTTTAGATTTATGACATTGGAATGGCCTTTTAAGACATATTTATCTCCTGAGTTTGTTTCGATTAAATATATATTACGTTTAATAGGATGAATCTTTCTCGCCTCAATCCTCCCCTCCCAATATAAAAAAGAAGAGAGACGATTGATTCGTTGATCGTCTCTACTTGATTGTTTACTCAATCTGCTGACTCTTCCTCATTATCCGCTCTTAATTCACCGAATCCGGGAGGGGTAGGAAAACCATCTTCAGGAAAACCCGACATAAATGGATACGTCGTATTCGGTCCCATTTGTGGCATATTAGCCTGCCCTTGGAACATACTTGGATCAAATTGTGGCATCATTGGCTGGCCTTGATTTTGCATCATATTCGGATCAAATTGTGGCATCATCGGTTGGTCTTGGCCTTGCATCATATTTGGATCGAATTGTGGCATCATCGGTTGTCCTTGCTCTTGCATCATATCCGGATCGAATTGCGGCATCATTGGCTGGCCTTGATTTTGCATCATTTCCGGATCGAATTGCATTGGCTGTTGTCCAGTACCCTGCATCATACTTGGATCAAATTGTGGTACCATTGGCTGACCTTGGTACATTGCAGGATTAAATGGGGATACATCACCCATTGGTGGGATTTTTGGAGCACCGCAACCACAATCCCCCGTTACATCCTCCACCATTGGCATTTGTTGCGGATAAACCATATGTGCTGGTAATGGTACTGGATGAATGGGAACCATCGGATGCATTCCCCAGCAAGGATTGATAGGATAACAAGGAATCATCTGAACCGGTTGGTGCATTGGTTGTGAAATTGGTTGATAGCTTATCGGCTGTGCTTTCGGTTGTTTTGCATGATGTACATCTTTCTCCGATGATTCTTTACTCTCAGAGCTTTCATCAATATTAAAGGTCATATTATACGTTGTATGCTTTTCCTGTTCTATTTTCGGAGCATGCATTAGCGGCATCGTCATTTGTGGAATTTGTGGCATCTGAGGCATTGGAAGTTCTGGTTTTACGACCATTTCTGGCTTCTCATCATCTTCTTTAATAACTGGAAGTGGTTTAGGACTGATATCCTTATACGGCGTCTCTACTTGCTTTTCTTTCTTGACCTCTTTTTTCACTTCCTTCACTTCTTTTACGGGCGCCTCTTTCTTTACTGTTTTAGCATTAGTTGGAATACGTATTTTCATACCAGGCATAATCATATCTGGACTAGAAATATGTGAATTTGCAGCTTTTAATGCTTCAAAATCAACTCCATATTTTTTAGACAGCTCCCACATTGTATCTCCCTTTTGTACAATATGAATTTTCAATGTTCAACGAACTCCTTTCACTTCTCGATTTCTGGGCTAATCACTCTATACCAAGATATGCAACTTAAATGGAAATGTTGAACTTTATTCGAAAAGAATGAAAATCATCTGAGCTCATATTATTGTCCTAAAACGATTATTTCCATATCTACTCCTGACTACAAGTTTTTTTTACTTACCCTATCAGCAAAAAAGCCATTCTCAAGAGAGAATGACTTAATCAACAAATTCAAATTCGAATTGTAATATACGGATTGTGTCGCCGTCCTCTGCTCCTTTTTTACGAAGTTCTTCATCCACTCCCATGGAACGCATTTGACGTGCGAAACGACGAATTGCTTCTTCACGATTGAAATCTGTCATCTTAAATAATTTTTCAATTTTTGGACCTGAAACAACAAAGGCACCATCATCCTCACGAGTAATGGTAAATCCTTTATCTTCTTTTTGATAACGATAAACAACCTTTTCTTCTGTTTCCTCCAATTGCGGAGCGTACTTCGGTATTGTTTCTAGAAGGTCTGCTACGGCATATAATATATCTCTTAATCCATCCTTCGTAAGAGCAGATACTGGATATACAGGTACATCTTCACCAAGCTGTTCTTTAAATTTCTCTAAATTCTCCTCCGCACCCGGCATATCCATTTTGTTTGCCGCAATAACCTGTGGCCTTGTCATTAGTTTTTCATCATATTCTTTCAGTTCTGTATTAATCTTGACATAGTCTTCAAAAGGATCTCTTCCTTCTGTTCCTGCCATATCAATAACATGGATAATTACTCTTGTCCGCTCCACATGGCGTAAAAATTGATGCCCTAAACCTATTCCTTGGTGGGCTCCTTCAATTAATCCAGGTAAATCTGCTAAGACAAAGCTTCGTTGATCTCCAGTATCAACAACACCTAAATTAGGAGCTAATGTAGTAAAGTGATAATCAGCGATTTTTGGTTTAGCTGCACTTACAACAGATAAGAATGTAGATTTTCCAACACTTGGAAATCCAACAAGTCCCACATCTGCAATAAGCTTTAATTCCACTTTTATGTTTTTCTCTTCACCAGGCTCACCATTCTCCGCAAAATCTGGCGCTGGGTTTCTTGGCGTTGCAAAACGAGAATTCCCTCTACCACCTCTACCACCTTTGGCAATGACAGCCTCTTGCCCATGAATGGTTAAGTCGGCAATGACTTGTTCGGTATCCTCATCCATAATGGTTGTTCCAGGTGGTACTGAAACAATTAATGGTGCTGCATTTTTACCATGCTGATTTTTGCTCATTCCATTTTCGCCACGTTTGGCTTTAAAATGACGGTTGTAACGTAAATCCATTAGTGTATTTAATCCTTCATCCACCTTAAAGATAACGTCACCACCATTCCCGCCATCTCCACCCGCTGGACCACCCAACGGTACATATTTCTCTCTACGATAAGCAACAAGACCATTACCACCATCTCCTGCCTTTACGTAGACACTGACTTGATCGACAAACATAATACTCACCTCATCTATTCAAGCGAGGATAGGGAAAACGTAAACCTAACACTAGATTCCAGTTCCTCTGCTTGTATCCACACATTATTTAGCTTTTCAGCCATTCTATTTTTCCATCTTTCCGAGCTAATTGGCGGACTACTGAGTGTCACAACCAACTTAACGACTGAATCTTCTTCAATTAGCTGTAATACACCATTTATTATTTCAAATTTATCCACTAAAATGTAATCAACTATTGTATTTCCGATATCCGTTAACACCTTATCATAGGCTTGTAGATTCCTATTACTTGTACCTATTTCATATGTAAATTGGATATGATTATGTTGTAAATTCGTCTGTATTAACCATAGTGCAAAGTTAGGGCAACTACTATTCATCAATAATCGCTCACGATTTAACCCCTCAATTATCTCGTCTACCTTTACTTTTACTTTATCCGCCTTACCCATGCTTAAGTATCCATGCACGATTTGTAAATCATTCATTAAATCATGCCTTTGTAATCGTAATAATTGAATCACTTCTTTAGCATCCACATTATCCTCCCCCATTATGTAGAATTATAGCAGAAAATGGGCATTCATACATTAAATGGAGAGCAAGATGAATTGGATACTTAATTAAATCTAATAAAAAAACCCCAACCATCTAAAATGATTGGAGTTTGTATGTCATATTATGCTTCTTGAGCAACTGGGTATACACTAACTTTTTTGCGATCACGACCATAGCGTTCGAATTTTACAACACCGTCGATTTTAGCATAAAGTGTGTCATCACCACCACGGCCAACGTTTTCACCTGGATAGATTTTTGTACCGCGTTGACGGTAAAGAATAGATCCACCAGTTACGAATTGACCATCAGCACGTTTAGCACCAAGACGTTTGGACTCAGAGTCACGACCGTTCTTTGTACTACCTACACCCTTTTTAGATGCGAAGAACTGTAAATCTAGACGTAGCATTAGAGCACCTCCTATTTACTTTGTATCGTTATAAACTGACTATAATCACGTTCAATCGTTTGAAGTGATACAATCATACCTTCGAACAAGAGTTGTACGTTATCCATTATTTCTGATGGAACAGAATCTGGAATCGATACGCGAAGATAACCACCTTCACTACCTTGTTCAATTGCCAGATCAATATCTGTTAATTTCAATACAGCATTTACTGCTCCAAATGAAACCGCAGATACCCCAGCACAAACCAAATCATATCCGTAGGGTCCACTCTCTGCATGTCCAGATAATTCAAAGGTTTTTATTTGATTATTATCTCGGTATACAGTTATTTTTATCATAACAAGACCCTTATTGGTTAATTTTTTCGATTACTAATTTAGTATAAGGCTGACGATGACCTTGCTTCTTATGATAGTTTTTCTTAGGCTTGAATTTGAATACAGTGACTTTCTTTTGACGACCATGTTTTTCAACTTTAGCCGTAACAGTAGCACCTTCAACATAAGGAGAACCAACTTGAACGTTTTCCCCACCTACGAAAAGAACTTTGTCAAAAGTAACAGTTTCATCCACGTCTGCTGTAACTTTTTCAACGTAAATTACTTGGCCTTCTTCAACTTTAACTTGCTTACCACCTGTTTCGATAATAGCGTACATAACTGCACCTCCTTAATTAACTCAGACTCGCCATACAGGTAAACTATTATAGTTTTTCCATGACCTGTTCTGTGCGGTTGTAGCAACGGGTGCTACGATGAATAACATAAAAATGTTATCATGTATGCTTATCTTTGTCAAGAAACTTTCTATATCGTTGTATATGTTGCCACTTCACCGACCGTTTTATTGTAGTTTTGATCATAAAAATAACTTTTTAAGCATTCCGTTTCATCAATTGCTAGTCTTTGATTATCAGGCATTTGTATGTAAATCGCGTGCTTTACATCTCGCTTAAACTGCGAGAACACATCCATGAGCGTATACTGAAATGGCACTGTTATTGGGCTTACTGATTTTATCCAGTTGTTCCCTTTATACCGATTTAAGAGAAAACGAATGAAAACAAAATGTCTCTTCTTCCAATCGGCTCTGTTTTCTAAAAGTAAAAACACCATAATTAATAACGCACTGAGTGTAAATGGGAAAAATAACAGCTGTATTACAATAATTACCAAACAGATTATAATAGAAAAAACTAATGCCGTATTATAGGCGCGTTGAAACGAGTACCTTTGGGATAGCAAAAAAAATAATAGCTTTCCTCCATCCAGTGGCCATATAGGAAGCAAATTAAACACTAGAATTGTTGTATTATAGAATAAGATTGTATCAATGATTGAACTTGGTAGCAGAGAAAAACAGGATGCAAAAAACATGAGAACATAAATAATAAGATGTTGAATGGGACCTGCTATCGTGACAAGAAATTCTTCTTTTACAGGTCTACTGCCTTGTTCATCGGTATCCATCACACCCCCAAAAACCCATAACATAACTTGATTAATTCGCCAATTAAAGTAGGAAGCTGCCATATAATGACCTAATTCATGTAATAAAACAATCATTAGAATGATGAACATTTCAACAAATGTACCAGTCAAAAAGGAAATAATCATAAAAACTAATAATAATGGATGAATGTGTATAGGAGGTATTAGTTTACGGATTTTCATCAACTTCTATCACCTGAACAGGGTCAACAAATTCGTTGTCTTTTTCAATCGCAAAATATACCATTTCATTATCCGTTGTAGGTGTAAACTCCCCAAGCCTTTGCTTGCTATTTACAACTTGATACAGATGAACATCAATGGAACTTAAGAAGCCATATGTTGAAGTGGATCCATCGGCATGTTGAATAATTACTGTTTTATCGGTATCTTGTTTTTTCCCCGCAAATATAACAACACCTTCACTTAATGCAGCGACAGCTGTAGTTTCCTGAGGAGCAATCATAATTCCTTTACCATTAGATTGAAAAGTCTCTATCACATTACCAGAGACTGGTAATACGAGTGCTACTTCTTCCACTTCCTCTTTATCGCTAGGCGAGAAGGCTAGAGGAGTACCAAAAGAATCTTTATACCACTTATAAACACTAGCAAAAGGAAAATCCTCTGTCAGTACACTGCTCGTCCATTCTCGTGGTTTATCAAAAAATTCCGCATCACTTTGCCATATAATGGCGATAGAGAAAAACAACATGACAGAAAAAATACCTTTTAACATAATACCTGTGATAGCATTACTTCTTGTCTGATTAGAGGATGAAGGATCAATAAAGTTTGGATAAAATCCATGTCTTTCTTCATCCTGTGGTAAAGAAGGTATGATGGTACTTATTTTATTAGGATTTGATTTGGTTGGGATTCCACGTGATTTTTTCCGTTCATTGATTGATTTTCTAACATCTTTTATTTCTTTCTTCATTCGTCCTCATTCCTTCATTCATCATTTATACAATTGTATGAAGGGCTAGGACAAGATATGATTGTCCGAACTTAATTTAGTATGGTGAGAGGAACAAGCTTTACACGAATATTTGGATTTGCTGTTCAATCAAAAAAGAGGTTGGAACAAAACGAAAACATAGGGTAATAAAAAACGAACAATCACTATCATTACCAGGAAATATACGGATACTCCTGTGGGAGGAAAGGGCACTGCCTGAGACCCCGGAAGAGCTTTAGCTCTGAGGAGGCTCACCAGCCGCCCACGGACGCGTAGTATATTTCCGGGGCGGGTCTGATGCGCTAACTTTCATGTTCGGTTTTCCTATGTTAAAAATAGTTTTGTTCCATCCTCTTTTATTTTCTTACTGCTAGCTCCTAATGCCAAAGAACTTTTTAACTTTCTTGAACATACCGGTTTCGTCTTCTAGTGATTGTAATGGTACAGATTCTCCTAGAATTCTTCTTGCAATATTTCGGTATGCTATAGAAGCTTTTGTGTTTGGTTGGAATGCAACTGGTTCTCCGTGATTGGATGCTTTAATAACTTCATCGTCATCTAAAACAATTCCAATTAGATCAATCGATAAAATTTGTACGATTTCATCGATTTCAAGCATATCGCCATTCTTCATCATATGCTTACGTATTCTGTTAATGATTAAGGAAGGTGGGTCCATATCCTCTTTTTCTAGTAGACCGATGATTCGATCGGCATCACGAACACTAGATTTCTCAGGCGTTGTCACCACAATAGCTTTATCTGCCCCTGCTACAGCATTTTGATATCCTTGCTCAATACCAGCAGGGCAATCAATAATGATATAATCATATTCTGTTTTTAATTCCTTCACAATTTCACGCATGCCTTCTGGCGTAACTGCTGTCTTATCACTAGTTTGTGCAGCAGGAAGTAGTGATAAATAATCAAAACGCTTGTCCTTAATCAATGCTTGTTTTAATTTGCAACGGCCTTGAATAACATCTACTATGTCGTATACAATGCGATTTTCAAGTCCCATTACCACATCTAGATTTCGCAGTCCGATATCGGTATCAATTAAGCAAACCTTTTTACCCATTAATGCTAGTGCAGTACCTAAATTTGCGGTAGTAGTCGTTTTCCCAACCCCACCTTTACCAGATGTTATAACAATTGCCTCACCCATTGATTATTCTCCTTTCGAATCCACTTAAACGTTTGCGTTTATGTGTTAAAACTTGCAATCTATCAATGATAATTTTGTCTTTTTCTGTATCGATGAGACCACATTCCATATATACACCGTCTGATTGGTAATCTGGTGCACGACTTATGTAATCAGCTATACGGAGTTGACTTGGATTCATATAAGAAGCAGTTATAATGGCATTATGGTCACCATTTACCCCTGCATGAGCAATCCCATGCAGACTACCCATAATATATATATTCCCCGTAGAAACTACTTTCCCACCAGGATTGACATCCCCTATTAATAGCACATCACCGTTTACCTCGAGAACTTGTCCAGACCGAACAATTCGATTGTAAACCTTAATTTCTGTATCCTCGAGCATGGCAAGTGCTTCATCCCTAAGAATGACATTCGATTCTACGGATTGAACAGTAAATTGTTTCTTTTCGGTAATAATGTTCTCTAGTTGTTCCCTTTGATCATCATATAAGTAACGATTTCCAAGGTTAACTGTTACGGGTACAACCTGTTCATCCTTTTTGGAATGATTAACAGATAATTTTTCTTGTAATTCCCTACACGCATCTTCAAATGAACAACGATCATCAATGAATAGTGTAAGCCCGTCTCTCGTGCCTTTTATCGTAACATACTGTTTTGGTTTCATGTCTTGCAACGCTTTCACCTCATTAGTGCTTTCAAATCTTTACGTGTAGGTATAATGGAATAACAACTATCTAATCTATCATGTTTTATCCGTTTTCCATTTTGCAAGTCGTTTTGCAAATAATGGATAAATAATGAGTAGGAAAATAGAATTCGCCAAAATAGATGGTAATAATCGTAACATGATGTAATCCATCCATTCTGCACTCATAATTCCGATAACATAATAGATAAGATTTATCATCAACTCTGCAATTGTTATACTTATTATACCAAACAATAACGTTGAATAAATATTACTATGCAACATATTTCGTAGTTCAAGAATAATGTACATCGTAACACCATAGGTAAACATATATACACCCAATATGCCTGTATAGGCAATATCAAATAAAAGCCCGAAAATTAAAGCATACATAATAGAATAATAAGAATTATCGTGGTCGTAAAAGATGGCAATTAATACCAAAAACATTAAAATCCAATGTGGCGTAATCATGATGTCACCGTCAAGGAGACTACTTGGCAAAATATCTAATGCCACGCCCTCTAAGACAAGGATTAACAGTAGAATAAGGGGTAGGAATATACGTTTCATTCCTCTTCCCCCTCTTCTTCTTCATCCTCATCCTCATCATCTTGACCTAATAATCGTTCCACTACTACCACATGATTAATTTCATACATATTCGCTGCAGGCTCTACTAATGCAGTTCGCGTTAACCCATATTGATCTGGGATTATCTCTTTCACAGTGCCGATTGGTAGGCCAGCAGGGAATACGCCACCCATACCAGAAGATACAACTAATTCCCCTTCTTCGATGTCCTCGTCGGAATCCTCAATGATTTTAAATAACAGTGAATTTGTTTCCTTATCATAGGACTCAATTAGACCAAATATACCCTTTCCACCTTCTCTTGATACTGTTGCAGATATCCGATTAAATTCATCAAAACCGGTTAGCAATTGGACCGTAGCAGTCTTTGGTGAGACAGATTGAACCTTACCAATCATACCCTCTGCGGTAATAACTGCCATATTTACGTCTACACCATCTGAACTCCCCTTATTAATTGTTAGCTGCTCAATCCATCTTTCAGGGGACCTCGCTGTTACCGTTGCATGAATAGGGTTGTAGGAGCGTATGGAATCTTCTTTATCGAGCAACGCTCTCAGTTCTTCATTTTCATCTTTAATTTCTTGTACTTCATAGATTAGCCCTTTGTATTGTGCTAATCTTTCTCTTAAGATTTGGTTCTCCTCATACGTATTTCGAATATCATCTATATTTCCAAAGATACCTGCTACGTATTTTACAGGTGTTGATATGACATTCTGTGCAACACCAATAACATCACTTACAAATTGCTCTGCTGTAGTTAAATTTACCCTATCCCTTATTGAGAACCCAACTAAGGCAACTAGGACAATGATCCCAATTAGGATAATAAATAATCTTTTTTTACGAAAAAATGACATGAAAACACCTACTTATTCTACTGTAGGACGAGAAGATACATTTGGTTGTCCTTTAAAATGCTGAATATATTCTAACGATTTTCCAGTGCCGATAACAACACTATCCAATGGGTTATCAGCGACAAACACTGGCATCTTAGTCTCATCACTAATTTTTTTATCAAGGTTACGCAATAATGCTCCTCCACCAGATAACACGATTCCACGATCCATAATATCAGCTGCTAGTTCGGGAGGCGTTTTTTCCAACGTGATTTTCACTGCATCAACAATAGCATCTACTGTATCCTGAAGAGCCTCAGAGACTTCACTACCAGTAATAGTTATCGTTTTCGGTAACCCAGTAAGTAAATCTCTTCCACGGATATCCATTTCCTCATCCGCTATCATTTCATCATTTGCTGAACCAAGGTCTAGCTTGATTTGCTCTGCTGTTCTTTCACCAATCATTAAACTATACTTCTTCCGAATATGATTTACAATAGAAGTATCCATATTGTCACCAGCATTGCGGATAGATTCCGAGGATACAATTCCTCCTAGCGATATCACAGCAACCTCCGTTGTTCCACCACCTATATCAACTATCATGCTACCTGTTGGCTCCCATACAGGTAGTCCCGCGCCAATTGCAGCTGCAAATGGCTCTGCAATTGGAAAGGCTTCTTTGGCACCAGCCTGTTTCGTAGCGTCAATAACCGCTCGCTCTTCCACCATTGTAATACCAGACGGTACACAGATCATTACATTTGGCTTCTTAGCGAATGAAGAGCGGCTTCTCATTGCTCGTTTTATATAGTATTGCATCATAGCAGCGGTAGTATCATAATCTGCTATAACGCCATCCTTCATTGGTCTAATAACGGAAATACTACCAGGATTTCTACCTAACATATTCTTTGCAGCATTACCTACTGCCTCTATTTCACCTGTATCTACATTCTTAGCAACCACAGATGGTTCTCGTAAGATTACACCTTTTCCTTTAACAAATACCAATGTATTTGCAGTACCTAAATCAATCCCTAAATCTTGAGAAAATCCAAAGATACCCAATAAAATCTTCCTCTCCAGTATCATGTAAGTTTTCTTTCTATGCCTGACAGTTCTCTTATATTTTATGTGGTGGACCGTATAATATAATCAAATATGCCATAATGATGGTATGGAAATATGTAACTGCGTCCAACTCTTTCCAATCTCAAGAAGCGCCACTTTCAACTAAATATGAAAATGGCGCTCATACTTTATCTATTTAATTATACGAAAAAACTATAAAAATTGATAGTACTTATACGTATCCTTTTTCCTTTAACGAGACAAATTTATGATCACCTATAATTAAATGGTCTAGTAATTCGATCCCAATCATTTTTCCTGATTCTACTAATCGTTTCGTTACATGGATATCTTCTTGTGATGGAGTAGTTTGTTATCAAGAGTAAATTACAAAAGAATCATTTAAATCAATACTTTCACTTTGAATACATGTATTTGAAGTGAAAGGTAATTATTTCAAAAATAGTAAAACCTGTATCTTAAATTACTTAATAGTAACATAAGATACAGGCTGATTTTTATTCATTGATATTTAACTAAAGCACCCGTTAGCACAATAAACTTCAGCTATAAAAGAAGCGTTAATCACTCAATAATCAGATTAACGCTTCCGTACAGATTTATAAATTATTTAATTAAACGTATAAATCGCTTTTTACCAATTTGTAATACATCTTCATTCATTAATACACGGTCTAAATCATCTTCACTTATTTTTTCTTGATTAAGTTGAACACCATTTTGTCTAATTAACCGCACAAATTCGCTTTTACTTTTTACAAATTCTTTTTCAATTAGCTGAGGAATGATAGCTTCGACTGTTTCTGCACCAATTTCTATTATTAATTCTGGAATATCATCTGGTATTTCCTTTTTACTAAAAGCTGTTTCAAAATATGTTATCGCTCTTTTCGTTTCTTCTTCGCCCCAGTATAAGTTTGTAATGATTTCAGCTAATTTAAGTTTAACATCTCTTGGATTGACTCCTTGTTCGAGGCGTTGTTTTATTTTATCAATTTCATCTGGATGTTCATCCGTTGCTAATTCAAAATATTTAATAATGAGTTCGTCTGGTACTTCCATAACCTTTTTAAACATTACTTCTGCTGGTTCATCAACACCAATATAATTACCAAGGCTTTTACTCATCTTCTCTACACCATCAAGACCTTCAAGTAATGGCATAAAAATTGCAATTTGCTTTTCTAATCCCCAATGTTTTTGAAGTGTACGCCCCATTAGAATGTTAAATGTTTGGTCTGTACCACCTAATTCGACATCTGCTTGTACCTCTACCGAATCGTATGCTTGCATTAGTGGGTAGAAAAATTCGTGAATTCCAATTGGCACTTGATTTTTGTATCTATTTTGGAAATCATCACGTTCTAATATTCTTGCAACTGATGTCGTTGCTGCTAGTTTAATGACTTCCTCAAATGTTAATTTTGATAGCCACTCACTATTAAAACGGACAATTGTTTTTTCTGAATCTAACACTTTAAAGATTTGTTCACAGTACGTTTTTGCGTTTATTTTAACCTGCTCATCACTTAAAGCTATACGTCCTTTTGCTTTTCCAGTTGGGTCACCAATACGCCCTGTAAAATCACCAATGATAATGACAACCTTATGTCCTAAATCTTGCATTTGTTTAATTTTTCTCAATACAACTGCATGACCTAAATGGATATCAGGGGCAGAAGGATCAAGTCCTAATTTAATAGTAAGAGGAGTCTGTGACTGATACGACTTCTCTAATTTTGCCAATAACTCTTCTTCATTTACTATTTCTTGAACACCCTTCATGATGATTTTTACTTGATCTTCAGGTTTTACTAACATACTAACATCTCCTTGGAATATTATTTCTAATATTGCAAGTTCTATAAGAAACAAAGAATTAAATAAAAAACGCCCTTTTGGATTAACCAAAAGGACGATTTATCTCGTGTTACCACCTTTAATTCATAAGCAACTCACATTGCTTACCTTTGAAAGTACAGTCGTTTGACGATACTTTAGCACATGATTACGGGTGCTTAACCGGTGTAGCCTACTAAGTGATTACTTTTCGGTACACAGCTCCAAGATGTATTCACAATCGTTCAACATGCACCTCTCATCAACCGGTAACTTTCTGTCTGTTTACATGATTGCTACTCTTTCTTATCATAGCCTTTGTTCTTATACTCCGAATTGCTTTAAACAAATCTTCGTTATGCAGATATTAATTGTTATTAATTTTATCTATTTATTTATATTTGTCAATACAGAATTTCTTTATTCAACTAAACTGACCTTTACTTGAACAAGAAAAATGGCCCAAAAGATCTTTAAAATCTTGGATCAAGATTAGACCCCCTCCAATTTTGGCATAAAAAAACCGAAGGTCTGCCGGGAAAAGTACCGGAAAAACCTTCGGATTGGGAACATTAATTTTATTTAAGGAACGCTTATTTTATATAAGGAACCTTAATTTTATATGGAGACACAGTAGACATATGCTTTGAGATAAAGAGTTAAGTCCTGTTACGAATTATACACTTCTAATATGGTTTGCACTGAAACACAAAACCATCTTTTAGTAACGGGTTCTGTTTTATTTTGAACATAATTAAAGCACCCGTTTGTTGAAGAAGAAATATAATTATTAATGCGATGTATACTCATAACGGTTTCCAATTCGGATCTTTAATGTCTTCTTGATTTGGTTTCCTTACAAATTTTATACTGCCTTCATCACAAGCCCCAAATTTAATGAAATTTTGTTGTGCTTGCCTTAACGATGGAACGTTAGCTCCACCCTCATAATTGGGATCATTATACTGAACATCATCATCTTCCCAAAAACAAATACTACATATATCGTATGTTCCAGGAGGTTTCTCATCTAATGTTAAATATCCACAGCAAGGGCAAGTATAATTCATCTAATCACCCCAATAGAGTTATATTTTTCTTCTTCAACTATCTTGCACCTTTCAAATTGACAATCTCTTATTCAAGTAAAGCCCCCGTTACTTTAAGTACATAGTTTCACGAACTTTCTACCCATTATACAATACGCAATAGGAAAGGAGCAGGCGTAATGACAACTCCTACTCCAAAAGTCTTGCAACTGTTTGTTCTAAAAAAATATATTTATTTTCTTACCTCACATAAATTCTTAAAGGAGTATTTCCGTACCTTTAAGCATGTTGACTAATTTCATTAACCCAACTGTTCTCCCTATTTATAAATTAAGAAACGGCTTTTAACCCTGTTACACCAATAATAATAACAATTAGGCTCATTACACGCCCAAAGTTCTTCGACTCATTGAAAAAAATCATATTTACAAGAACAGCTGCAGCCGTTCCTACACCAATCCAAACAGCATATGCAACACTTACTTGAAGATAATGAAAGGAGGCATAAAGAAAAACAAATGAACCTCCAAATCCCCCGAAAAAAAACAATGTATTAAAAAATGATTTTCTTTTGCTGAATCTATTTAAGCCAATAACACCAACTAGTTCGAGTGCTGCGGCAATAAATACGTATATCCACCCCACATTAAGCAACTCCTTCTTCTGATTTCGAATTATCCGTAAGATTCAAAGCTATAACACCAATAACGAGTAATCCTATAAAAAATCCTTTTTCCATACTAAATGCTTCTCCAAATATAAATACATCCATAAGAGAAGTACCGACTGTACCAGCTGCTGCGAAGATTGCATAAACAGTACCCGTTGGTAACAACTCACATGCTTTTGAAAGAACAAGAAAGTCTACAATAATAATCGGCACAATAATTGCCCAGTGCCACCATGCGTTGGCAACATTGAAACCCAAAATCCAGAGCAACTCGAATAAACAAGTCATTATTACGTATATCCAAGCTCTATTCATATAGAACACCATCCTTATAAATTTAGTAAAATCCTTAAACTTATGAATGAACGTCAGTCATTTTGTTTTAAAAAAAACGCTATTGGTAAGCTCTTAAAGCGTTAGTTACAAATTTATGAAGTTCCTTCTTATGCCCAGCAATGGATTCTGCATCTAGATGATCGTAAAGATAAACCTGCTCTGCTACCGATTCGATTGATCCTATAAGAATTTTCGCAGTATATTTGATGTTCACGTCGGGATGAATGGCTTGAGCTTCCTTTCCTTTTTGTAATAAGTCCTCAATCCAACGATACAGCGGAGCATATATTGTTTCCCAATTACCTACATACTGTGTTTGTGTTAGGCCAGTGTAAATTAACTTTGTAAGCTCTTTATACTCATTTGTTATATTAAATATTACACGTATAATAACTTCTATTTGCTGGCTAATCGGACCATCCTTTACTTCGCTTGTTATACCCTCTAAAATTTTATTAACCATCACTTCTGCAATGGCTGGCATAACAGCTAATTTAGAAGTGAAATACAAATAAAAAGTACCCTGAGCAATGCCTGCCTTATTAACGATTTCAGAAATTGTAGCTTTTTCTATGCCTTTTTCAGAGAACACATCAATTGCTGCTTGAATTATTCTTTCTCTTTTATCCACTATACCGAGTCCTCCTTTCAATATGACTGATTGTCATTCACTATACACTTTAGCACAACTTTTTATTATTATCAAACTTAAATCCCCCTCTTTATATTTAACAAAAAGGTGCTATGTCCTTCTTACAGGAAAGCACCCTTTACTTTAAGTACATTTATTCACAATCTCTTTATATATATTCCGTCTTTACTATATGCATATAGAAACATTCCTCGCATAAACACAGGACCAATGATAGGTTTGCCTTTTTCATCTGTTAATTGTAGTTTTTCCTTTGGAGTGATTGTCCTATTTTTTATTTTAAAACGCATTATTGTATTCATATCTACTTGACCAATTAAACCAGTTTGGTCGAACATAAATTGTTGAATTGTATCGTCACCTTCTATACGATAGCGAATAGTCTCTTTGAATTCATTAAGTTGAACAAGAAAAAAATCATCATAGTAATAGAAATTTACTTCCTTTGAACTTACAACATTCAAGGCGTAACAATCAATGATTCCATAATTACCTGCTCCCCATAATTTTTGGCCATTTATTCCATAAGCAATAAGACCTTCACTACCCATAGGCTGTACCCATCCAAAATTACCAAATACTCCTTCATCAAAATAACTCACCCAAATTGTATCTGTTTCATCAATTTGTACGTGTTCAATGCCATCTCCGAGTGTAAAGGCTTCAATTAGTTGCCCGTTTGGGTTGTATCTTCTTGCATTTCGTTCAATATAAGTTCCATCTTTTAAACAACGACCTTGTACAATTAGTAAAGTACCGTCTGAAAATAAATCTACTTCTGTCGGTATAAGAGGAACATCCATTAATTCAATTGTTTCTACACTATTGCCTTTAATCATTCGAATGGTCCAGTTGTTTTTTGGTACAGGACGCTGAAAGAAATCTAATTCCTGTAAATTACTCTCAATTAGCAGTAACGTTCCATCTTTTGTTATTTGACCATCTATAAAATTTAAATTTGAGGAATAATCAATACACTTTTGTAATACTAATTTTTCTATTTCAATCATCCCTATTCTAATTATTAAAGTTATATATTCATTTGAATGTCACATAAAAACCCCAACTTCTTCTTAAACAATTCTGCCCCGTTAGTTTAAGTGCATCCTTTCACAATCTGTCTACAGATTAATAATTAAAACTACTCTTTATTATACAGATCTCCATATAATTTTTGAATTTGGTTCTGTAATTTTTTATTTTCTTTTTCTAATTCCATAACTCTTCTTTTTAAGGTTTTAATAAGGATTTCCTCCGAACGAGAACTTTTCTTGGGTTTTGAGACTACATTTGATGTTATTTGACGCTCACGAAGGGATTCGATTCTTTGCCTAATATCGTGTTCCTTATAAAGCCATGATTTAGAAACATTAGCTTCCTTTGCTATTGAATTAAAATTAATAGCTTTACCTTCAATCGAAAATTTAGAAATCGCTTTGTCTACTTTTTCCCTTGTCTTTTGTGATTTCTGCTTCGCCAAACGTACAATTTCTGTTGTATTTCTAACTTGTTTATCCATTGATAATTACCCCGTCAAACTTCCAATGATTTGTTCTAAACGCTCTTTAACACGGCTATTAGTCTCTATTTGTCTTTGCCATTGTTTATCCTTTGCTATGGTTAATAACTCTTCTGTACGCTCTAACTGTTCTTCGTGCTGTGGTAAGAATTGCTTACTGGTACAGAAGTGAGTGCAATCTAAGCATGCATTCGCATGTGGACAACCACCTGCTATTACTGGCAATCTACAATAACCATTTGGAAGCACTTGTGCATTTATATTTTTCTTGAACCATTGAAGCTCTACATCATCGACTTCACTATCATCATCTAGATTGAGCACATCTCCATTATTGGTAACCAGTTTTTCTTGAAATTTAGTAAATTCATTTTTTAGAGTTTCATCAAAGATATGAGCGTATCTGCTTGTCATTTCTGGGCTTTCATGTCCCAAAAATTTCTGCACAATATGCTGGGGCACCCCGTTGTTAATCATTCTTGTTCCTACTGTATGGCGAAAGGCATGGGCATGGAATCTATAAATCTCGCCTGATTTATCCACTATATTTTGCTCATAAGCTAATTTATTTAACTCGCCTCTAAATGTTTCTTGTTTTAATGGCGATCCATCTTTTCTTGAAAAGAGGTATTCACTATCTGGAAATTCCTCTGAAACTTTATCTTCCCGAACTTTAATAAGTAAAGCTACCTCTTTAGATATTGGAACTATATGCTCCTTTTTCATTTTCCATTGATAATACTTTAAAAAGTAATCTCCATCTTTGTCCTCTAATAGACAGCCTTTTTTCAAGGTGCACAATTCACTTATCCTCATTCCACATTCTTGAACAATCATAGTCATCGTAGCTATATATTCGGGTAATTTATCAAGATGACTGTTCAATTGCTCTAGAACGAATTCGTCTATAAAGCGAGGTTTTGCTCTTGGTATTTTCGGATAGTCCTCGGGATAAATTAATATTTTGGAAGGAATATCATCCCATTCTAGCCTATGAAGGGTACTAAATAGTCCTTCCAATATAGAGATCCTCCCAGTTATTGTACTAGGTTTTATCCCCATCATGTTTAGTTCACTTAAATATGCTTCAATTTCCACTCTCGTTAATTGGTGTACTCTCTGAACGTGTTTAAACTTTATGTCCAGAAAATTAAAGAACTCTTTAAGTTTTTGGGCAATATCACTTACATAGGAAAAGCTATCCATGTTCAATCTTAACTTACAATATCTTTTTACAAGCTGTTTAAAATATGTATTCCGAAACCCTTTAAAGTTAATTGTATATTCATATTGTGTTGGGTTAACCTTATCATCTGGCAAAGGTAAGTTTCGTCTATCCCAAACGTCTTTATCCCACTCCTCTCCATCAAAATAAAAATCCTCATAAAACTCCATAAATTGTTTTAGATTAGTAACATAGTAAGAATTAGCTTTTACAGGTGTTTTTTCTTGATTAGCAGTAATCTTATAATTAGTGGTGGTAATTCTAACACCCTGTTTTGTCAAATATGTTCTATACTCCGTCATTGCTTTATCAATAGGAACTTCAGTAATTGAAGTAATGCTGGGATACTTTAAATCTAAAAAATCCAACATTTTATTAATTACTGTTCCTTTTCTAATCCAGACAGTTTTTGCATTCCATATTCCATTGTTTAAATGGTAAAAATAAAAATATTTCAATTCTGTTCTTAACCACAGATTTTTAACACGTTCAAAACGAACCCAACGATTTCTTAAAGCAGGATTCTTACTTAATTCTATGGCAGAAGGATGTGGACATTTTCTTATATCCCAACTATTATTAGCCCAAAACCCTTGCATTTCTTCATTCATTACAGCTATTTTTTTGCTGATCTCACTCTGACTGATAATTTTCCTTTTACTAGAAGCATTCATTTCTTATGCTCCTTTCTCTCAAGGTATTTATTAAACTCATTTTTCATATCCTGATCTGAAAGATGAACATAGGTATTTAACGTTGTCTGAACATGTGCGTGACCTAATCTCTTTTGAACGAACGCAACATCCCATCCTTCCCTAATTAGCTGCGTTGCGTGAGTGTGGCGAAGCATATGCGATGTAAATTCTATTCCAGTCCTTTTAACTATTCTTCTAACTAGATCAAGAACACTTTGGTACTTTAGTGGTTTCCCAAAATAGCCTTCTTTTAAGGAAATAAAAACATAGTCATGCTCCAATTCCTCACTATACTCATATACCAAGTAATCTGTATAAAGTGACATCAGTTCTTTACTCACATGTATTGTTCTTTCCTTCCTTAATTTAATATAAGCTTCATTAACATTAACATCTCTAGGTGTTAAATGGATTTGATTGTCCCAAGTGGCAATATCTTCAAGCCTAAGCGATAACACTTCACCGATTCTTAAACCACCCTCATACATAAGCATTAAAATTAACTTATCTCTTTTCGTATGACAAGCGTCAATAATTTGCTTAACTTCCTCTGCTGTCAATGTTCTTATCTGTTTCTTTTTAACCCTTAACTTTAAGACATTCTTTTGGTATCTACCCTTATTAACATGATGTAAAAATCCTTTGAAGTTTCTTCCCTTTGCTTGTTTAAATACATCAATTGATTTAAATTCTCCTAATCTACTTAAATAATCAAGAAAACTCATAACGGCATTTAAAATTGTATTCACTGTCGTTTCTTCTCTTATGGCTTCTTTTGACTGAAGATCAATTACATTATTTGCTGTTGGATATCTCAACCAACCTACGAAGTCTGCTAACAACTCAAAGTTAATATCATTAAGAATAACGCCTCTCTGTTCCATGAACTCATACAGCAACTTTAAATGATAGCAGTATGCTTTAATGGTATTTGGAGACTTACCAGTGTTATCTAAGTATTTAATAAATTTCATTACTGGTTCAATTAGCTGGTATTCTTTATCTAGTAATAAATACAATGGATACGGCTTATTCTCCACTTCTATCCTTTGAACCCTCACACGCGCCCCCCTCTTTAAACACTTTAAGTACTACAAATTATAAACCTTGTTAATTTTTATTTAAAGTAAAATCTCCCTTTAACATCTCCTCCTGAACTACTTTAACTACTATTATTTATTATACTATGGTTAATGGATCTCCAGAGGGGTGATTATGGGCTACAATAATCGAAGCTGCAGACCGTTTCACAGCCTCACGAAACACTTCACGAGGATGGACTATAGAGGCATTTAAGGACCCGATGAAGATGGTCTGACGATGAATAATTTGATTTTTCGTATCCAAGAAGATGGTAACAAAATGCTCTTGATTAAGGTGTCGCATCTCTTCCATGATGTAATCGGCACCATCCTCTGGAGAACGTATGACATAACGTTCATTTGGTTTATATTGACTTAGTCGCTTACCTAGCTCTAATGCAGATAAAATTAAAACACCTTTCGCACTACCAATCCCCTTAATTGCTGTTAATTCCTCGATGGTAGCATCTTTTAATAGCTTTAATCCTTCAAAATGCATGAGTAACCGATTAGCAAGGGTCATAACAGACTCTTCTTTAGTCCCACTACCTAATAAAATGGCTATTAATTCTTGATTGGAGAGGTGACTTGCTCCTAATGCTAAGAGTCGTTCCCTTGGTCGATCCCCTTTAGGAACATCCTTTATCATAATTGATGAAGCTTTCAAACTATTTCCTCCTTTCGTCTAGCAATAGAATAGCTCAAGATTCTACCTCTTACAAATAGACAAGATAGTATTTTTCCCTTCTGTAGATCCTTAAAATAGTAAAAAAGCAGAGCGGAAAAAACACTTTCCACCCTGCTTCGTATTTCATCAGCTTATTTTAGCATTTTTATTCTTCTACTATTGCCCCGATGATAGTACACTATCCAATGAATTCCAGAGGTGTAGTAGAACTATTTCCGTATTATTATTTGAGGTGAACAGTTCCTCCATTTGTGTAACAAAGCTATTTAGTTCAGTAGATCCTTTTGGGGCCTGTTCGATTAACGCATTCCATGTCTCCTTTTCCAAGATACCATTCTCCAAGGAAAGATTCCATTGTTCCTGGAAGGAGACGATCCAGTCATATTCTTCTTTCGTTAAAACTATCTCTTTTTCACTAGTCTGCCAATCCTTTGCATATACTTCTATTCCTTTTTCTTTTAAGGAATTAATATCACTTTGTAAATCTTCTTTCGAGCGTCCCATCGTTACGAGAAGATAAAATTGATTGTCCTTTTCCCAAATGACAGGGGCATATCCTTGCTCTACAAACTTCCCTGATTCTGCTTCGGCATTCGCAGTAGATGAAAAAACACCACCTTGTAACACGAAGGCAAACATGGAATCTAACATATAAGGTGACGTGTCACCGGTAGAAGCATTACCTTGATTATCATCCTTTCCTTTCTCTTCTCCTTCTATAGGCATAGCAACAGCTGGAGTACCATTCCAATTATTGTCAAAATTGACGATAATATTTAACAAAACTACCCCCATAATAGAACCTATAATTAAGGCAGAAATAATTGCGATAATAATGGGCTTAAACATATGAAAAGTTGTTTGTTTCTTCGCCTTAGAACTGGATAGGCTAGATGTATCATAGTTCCTAGCAAAGGTATGAATTTGATTATGACTAGTTTCTTCAGTAGCAGCTATCTCTTCCCTTACGTTACCCTTATTGACTTGGATATGTCCTGACTTCTTCGTATTTTCCCTTTTCGCCTTACCATCTAATCTTACTACTACTTGTTTTTTAGCTGACATTTGCTGCTCCCCCACTTTGCTAGATTCGTTGGTTCAACTCTAGCATATGCAAACTAAAAAGTAAGGAGAATCTTGTCACACAAGGAACAGTTTATTTCAACATAAACCGGAATAAGTTTACAAGGTTTGCTTTTTTACATAGGCTCTTATCAGCCCAATGAAATGTAGGGAACCAGCAAAGAAATACATCTCATCACGTTCTCCTATCTCTTTCCATTCTTCCTGCCACTTTATTTGGCGTACTTTTTCTACTGGTACCATCTCCAATAGATTCTCAGCAGTTTCCGCACGAGGATGGTCAAAGGAAGTCACCATAATGGTATCAAAATACGGCAAAACCTGTTGAAGCATTTTCTTTAATTCCTTATCCTTAAATCCAGCAAATATAAGATTCTTCCGCTTCGTTCGGTATAGATCATTCACCGTATGAAGAAATGCCTCCATCCCCTTTGGATTATGTGCCCCATCTAAAATCACAATAGGATTATCGTGAATTTTTTCAAACCGACCTGGTAGATGGGCTGTTTTGATGCCTTGATATACGCTGTCCCAATTTAAGCCTATGCCACTTTTTTCAATCATTACTAATGCCATGAGAGCTGTTGCCGCATTGATAATTTGGTGTTTCCCTTTCATTTGTATTTCCATTTCTAGCTTTGTTCCTTGATAACACCATTCAAAAAACTGCCGATTTTCGTCTATAAATGTCCTTTTGTAAAAGAAGTCTCGATTTAATTTATACATATTGGCATATTTCTTCCTTGCTTCTTTTTCCAATATCGGCATACAACTCTCCTCGACCGCCCCTATAACGACAGGTGTATGACCTTTTATAATGCCTGCTTTATGAAAGGCAATTTCCTCCAGTGTATCGCCTAAAAAGGTAGCATGGTCCATCGCGATATTTGTTATAATAGACAGGATAGGTTGGATACAATTGGTGGAATCTTCCCTTCCCCCCATACCAGCCTCGATAATTGCAATATCAACCGTTTCACTAAAGTACATATAGGCTATCGTAGTGATAATCTCAAATTCCGTGGCGTGCATTTCTACTAAATCTAATTCTTTTATGGATGGCAGTAACTGGTTAAATAGCGTTATAAACCGATCATCCGGGATGGGAAGATCATTAATGAATATATGACCAGTTAGCCCTGTCAAGCTCGGTGAAGTAAAAATTCCGACACGATAGTTATTTTCTATTAATGCTGCTTTTAAATAGGTTAAAGTTGACCCTTTCCCATTTGTACCAGCAATATGGATAGCTTTTATTTTTTGCTGGGGATTCTGTTGGGATTCTAATAACGCCACCATTCGATCAAGACCCGGTTTTATACCTAGGGTTCTACGTTCAGCAATAAATGCTTCTATTTGTTCAATACTATGAAACATACAATCACCATCTTATCTATCAATTAGAAATTAGTATAGCATAGGAAGAAAGGAAATCGAACATTGAATAAAATTGGTTGGATTATTTATAATGGTAATTTACCTGGAAATAAATTTTTAGACTTTGCCCAAATGCTACACGAAGCAGCTAAGGAGCAAAACACGAAAACATATATCATGAAAAATAATGATTTATTATCATCATTAGGTACTAATAGTCTAGAGCTTCTAACAGAATATGAAGTACCCGATTTTGTTATTTTTACGGATAAGGATATCTATTTAGCAAGGCAACTGGAATTACTTGGTATACCTGTGTTTAATCGTTCAGAGGTAATTGAAACAAGTGATGATAAGATCGCCACTTACCAAGTATTAGCTAATCATAACCTACCAATTCCAAAGACTATTATTGCACCGAAAGTGTATACAAATCGCGAGGAAAAACTTCTTCCGAACCTAGACCATGTTATCAATCAATTAGGTCTACCTATGATTGTGAAGGAAGCGTTTGGCTCATTTGGTGAACAGGTTTATCTTATCCATACAAAGGACGAGCTGGAAGAAAAGGTGAAAGAACTTTATGGAAAAGCCTTTATGTTTCAAGCGTTTATACAGTCAAGTAAAGGTCGGGACCTAAGACTACAAGTGGTTGGAGATAGAGTCGTTGCTGCGATGAAGCGATTTTCTGCCGAAGATTTTCGAGCTAACATTACTAGTGGTGGCATGATGGAAGCTTATGAACCATCCGAAAAGGCCAAGGAAATTGCCATCTCTGCATCAAAAGCAATTGGAGCAGACTTTAGTGGTGTTGATTTATTATTTGGTGAGAATGATGATTATATCATTTGTGAAATAAATTCCAACGCACACATTCGGAATCTCTATGATTGTACAGGGATTAATGCAGCAAACGATATAGTAAAGCATATACTAAAAAAGTTGAGGGATTCGCGTGGCTAATGGCTGGTTACTATATAGTGAAGAAGATGCAGTAGCGAACAAAGCGTACATTGATTGGTTTATCGATGAAGCAGATAAGCAAGGATTGACATTACGATTAATCTTAAGGGAGAAGCTTCAAATAGGAATATTGCAAAATGAGTATGCCCTTCTATTAGATGGCCGTAAAACTGAAATACCTGAATTCGCAGTAATTCGAACCGTTGAACCGCTGCTTAATAAGCAACTAGAACAGTTCAATGTACACGTATTTAACTCCTCCTACGTTTCGGAAATCAGTAATCATAAAGCGAAAACCTATTTAGAAGTTTCCCGTCTTGGTATCCCGATGGTAGATACAGTCTTTCTAAATGGTAAAAATATTACGAAGGAACCCCCTTTCCCACTGCCATTTGTGATAAAAGAGGCGACTGGTAGAGGTGGCAAACAAGTGTATTTTATTCAAGAAAAAGCAGAATGGGACGTATTTTTAACCATACGGAAACCGATCGATTACGTGATCCAATCAACGGATGTACAACTTGGAAAGGATCTAAGAGTCTTTGTTGTCGATAAGGAAATTGTAGGAGCTGTTTTAAGGGAAAGCAATACAGATTTTCGAGCTAACTTTACACTAGGTGGTTCGGCAAGCTTATACCAATTAAACGAAGTAGAAAAAGCGCTTATCATGAAAATTATCGATCATTTTGATTTCGGTATGGTCGGAATTGATTTCTTAATAGGTCAGAGCGGGGAGCTTCTGTTTAATGAAATAGAAGATGTTGTCGGCTCGAGGACCCTTAGTACGGTTAGTAACATAAATATACTAGAAAAATATATTACCTATATAAAACAACAATTAAAACAGGGTTCTTAGATTTTTCTAAGAACCCTGTTTGTTTATTATGATTTTAATTCAGCTAATCGCGCCTGTACTACTGCTTGTTTCTCTAAATAATCCTGTTCCTTTTTCTTCTCTTCTTCCACAACCGCCGCTGGTGCCTTAGCGACAAAGCCTTGATTGGAAAGCTTCTTCTGAACACGTTCCACTTCTTTATTCCACTTTTCTAGTTCTTTCTCTAATCGGGCAATCTCTTTATCGAAATCAATAAGCCCTTCTAATGGTAAGAAGATTTCAGCGCCCGTAATAACTGCTGTCATTGCTTTTTCAGGAGCATCTACTTTAGATGCAATAACAAGCTCGCTAGGGTTACAGAATCGTTCTAGATAGCCACGATTATGTTCAAGTTCTTTGACGATTGCCTCATCCTTCGCTTGAATTAACAGGCTAATTTGCTTCGACATTGGTGTATCGACTTCGGCACGGATATTACGTACTGCCTTAATAATCGACACAAGACGCTTCATTTCTTCCGATGCCTTTTCATCATGGAAGTCTTCCTGAACCTTAGGCCATTCAGCAATCGTAATGGATTCCCCTTGATGTGGTAGCTTCTGCCATATTTCTTCGGTAATGAATGGCATGAATGGGTGTAGTAGACGCATAGTCTGATCTAGCACATAGGCTAATACCGACTGTGTCGTCTTCTTCGCCTGGTCATCTTCCCCATATAATGGAAGCTTAGCCATCTCAATATACCAATCACACAATTCATCCCAGATAAAGTTATGAAGATGTCTTCCTGCTTCACCAAACTCATACTTATCGGTGTTACGTGTTACTTGGTCGATGGTTTCATTTAATCGTGTTAGAATCCATTTATCTGCTAAAGATAACTCACCAGTTAAATCAATATCTTCATACGTAAATCCTTCTAAATTCATTAGAGAGAAACGAGAAGCATTCCAGATTTTATTAGCAAAATTCCAGGTTGATTCTACTTTTTCCCAATAGAAACGCATATCCTGGCCTGGTGAAGTCCCTGTTAATAAGAAATAACGTAGTGAATCTGCACCGTATTTCTCGATGACATCCATTGGATCTACACCATTCCCAAGTGACTTACTGAACTTTCTACCTTCTGAATCACGAATTAACCCATGGAGTAATACATCTTTAAATGGTCGTTTTCCAGTGAACTCTTTCGATTGAAATGCCATACGAGCCACCCAGAAAAAGATAATATCATAACCTGTGATTAAAACATCTGTAGGGAAATAACGTTTGAAATCCTCAGCCTCTTCATTTGGCCAACCCATTGTAGAGAATGGCCATAATGCGCTGGAGAACCATGTGTCTAATACATCCTCATCTTGCTCCCAGTTCTCTATATCACTAGGCGCTTCTTTTCCAACGTATAATTCTCCTGTTTCTTTATGATACCATGCTGGAATACGATGTCCCCACCATAATTGACGACTAATACACCAGTCCCGAATATTTTCCATCCAGTTTAAATATGTTCGTTCAAAGCGTTCTGGAACAAAGTTAATTCGTTCCTCAGTATTTTGCATTTCTAATACAGAATCAGCAAGTGGCTGCATTTTTACAAACCATTGTGTAGATAAATACGGTTCAACAACTGCCCCACTCCGTTCTGAATGTCCGACTTGATGAACATGTTCTTCGATTTTGAAAAGGACACCCATATCCTGTAGGTCTTTAACAATTTGCTTACGACATTCAAAACGGTCCATGCCTTCATATTTGCCTGCATTTTCATTCATGGTGCCATCTTCATTCATGACGAGCACACGCTCAAGATTATGACGATTTCCTATTTCAAAATCATTAGGATCATGAGCTGGGGTAATTTTAACTGCACCAGACCCAAATTCCATATCAACATATTCATCAGCAATAATCTGGATTTCACGGCCAACAATCGGTAGAACTACTGTTTTACCAATTAGGTGTTGATAGCGTTCATCTTTCGGGTTTACAGCAACCGCAGTATCACCAAGCATCGTTTCTGGTCTTGTTGTCGCAATTTCAATTGTTTCATCACTATCTTTAATTGGATATTTCATATGATAGAAATTGCCGTTTACTTCTTTATAAATAACTTCAATGTCTGATAGAGCCGTTTTTGTTTCTGGATCCCAGTTAATGATGTATTTACCACGGTAAATTAGTCCTTTTTCATATAGCTTTACAAACACTTCCTTAACAGCTTCTGATAAGCCTTCATCGAGTGTAAAGCGTTCTCTTGAATAATCTAACCCTAGACCTAATTTTTCCCACTGAGATCTTATAAAGGACGCGTATTCTTCCTTCCAATCCCAAGCTTTTTGTAGGAATTTTTCTCGACCAAGCTCATAACGGTTTGTGCCTTCTTCTTTCAGTCGTGCTTCTACTTTCGCCTGTGTCGCAATCCCTGCATGATCCATACCTGGTAACCATAGTACATCATAGCCTTGCATCCGTTTCATACGGGAAATGGTATCTTGCATTGTTGTATCCCATGCATGACCAAGGTGTAGGCGGCCTGTCACGTTAGGCGGTGGAATTACGATAGAGAATGGTTCTTTTTCTGGATCACCAGTTGCTTCAAAGTATTTCCCATCTAGCCAGAACTTATAGCGGTCTTGCTCTACTGCTTGTGGGTCGTATTTCGATGGTAGAGTTGTGTTGTTTTCTTCCATTAATATCAGCCTCCTTTAAAGTTAAGGGTAATGTGATTTCCTAGCCACTAAAAAAACAATCATGATTAGGCCTTTATCAAAATGAAATCAAAGATTTACCCTAGAATAAAAAAACCCTTTCCATCCTAAATAAAGGACGAAAAGGGTTGGATTTCCGTGGTACCACCTTTGTTTACAGGAATATATTCCTGTACACTCATTGTTTGATATCGGTTATGAACCGGCAAGCTCCTACTACTAATTCAGAGCTGCTGCATCAAGGGCGACCTTCCAAAACGTTTACCTAGAAAACTCTCACCACTGTTTTCCTCTCTTTGAGGTAACTATTCTGTACTCTTCCCTCTCATATGCTTTCGTATATGATTATTTTCTTATTTTAGCCAATTTTAATCCTAAAATCAACTATTATTTAGATAATGGCACGAAGTAGCTTGGTTTATACATATAGTATTAAAAAAAGAAGTATTTGGTGCATTCTTTATGGAGGTGATGACATATGGCAAGATATTATCGTTACCGATTACCACCATGGGCTAGAAAGTGCTTAATTATTGCCGAACAGATTACACTACCGATACTTATTTTCCAATTAATCCGAACTATTTTTCTCCCAACAACTTTTGATGTCTTACTAACTTTATTGTTAGCAGGAATTTATATTGCTTTTTATTTGAAGTGGATTTAATCCTCACTGCTACTTTCATCCAGTGTTACCATTTCAAATTCCTCCTCCACAAATATAGAAAAACGTATCCCAAACATTAATTGACGATGATATCGCTGTAACTTTACTACTAGTTCCATCATGCTGTTAGAAGATTTATCTTCCACATACGAATCGATGGCGCTTATATAATCTGAAGGATCCAGTAAATAAAGCGCTAATAGTGTTAGTTCGTGATTTTCCAATTGGTTTTCATCTGTATAAAACTTTAATTGTTCCAACAAAGGCCCTTCCTCTGTATCATGGTATAAGGTTTTATGCTTCCATATTAAAGTCAAATCTACAATGGGGTGGTTATAAGTTGCCTTCTCCCAGTTAATGAAATACATCTGATTCCCATGAAGAACATGGGAATCTTGCACATTTCCATGACAGAGACATACTTGCCACTCTGCTAATTCTTCAAGGGATTCTAGGTATTGATCTAGTCGCTTCTCTACAATATAAAAGACTTGTACAAGGTCACGGTACTGTGTACAAACTAATAATTCGACCGGTGACATAAAATGTTTCGATTCAAAACTTTCTACATGAGCTAGTAGCTTCTTTCTTAGCTCCATTATTTGTTTTTTATAGACGAGAAAATTTTCCCGTGCTTGTTCCAGTTCTTTCTCGTTTAACTGTAGTGTTTTCCTCGTTTTCGCATGAATATACCCAAGGTGTTGATATACTTTTCCAATAGAAGGATGTTGATGACTTGTTTCGATCCAGGGGGTTAAATAATAGATATCCTCTCCATCCTTCGTAAATAGTTTGCCTTTTTGGTTTACATATACTGGTAAGATATGTTGTATATTCTGGGCATGTGCCGTATGGTAGATGTCTAACCATAATGGAACTTTTTCTTCTTGTAAATTACTTCGCTTTAATGCATATTGCTGTTTATTACCTTGAATATGATATAGACGTTCGGTTACTTTTTCTATATCAACAGGAAAGACATGATACGATTCTAGAATTCGCCGAACATTCTCCAAGAGCTTCACCACCTATAATGTATCCCATTAATATGAGGCTTTAGACAATAACATAGGATAAACCGAACATGAAAATTAGCGCATCAAATCCGCCCCGGAAATATACTACGCGTTCCGTGGGCGGCTGGTGAGCCTCCTCAGAGCTAAAGCTCTTCCGGGGTCTCAAGCCGTGCCTTTCCTCCCACAGGAGTCTCCGTATATTTCCGGGGCTAATTTGGTGATGGTTCATATTTTATTCCCTTTATTTTCGTTTTGTCCCAGCCTCATATCCGTTGTTCATTTATTTTTCACAGGAATATATAGTAATTGACCTTCTGTTATATCATCATCCTCTAATTGATTTTGATTACGTATATGAAGGGTTGTTGTTTCATATCGTTTAGCAAGTGATTCTAATGTATCTTTTTCCTGAACAATGCATAGCCTTACTTTGGCGTATTGTTCTTCTCCTCCTCGGAACATATCCGCTAGATAGGTCAAATCTGCTTTTTCAGTCCTACTTTCATCAGAATCATCCAGACTATAAGTCTCTTCCTCCGAGGATGATGGTTCATGCAATTCCTCTTCCACCTCTATTTCTGGCTCTTGGTTTTTATTGAAGAATTCTTCAAAGGTTTGGGTTTTTTGCATGAACTTCCATCTATCATCTTCAATAGGATCATTCACTTCTTCTTGCGACAAGGTTGGAAGTGGCTCTGGCGAATCTTCTATGTAGGTGGAAGATTCGTCTTCATGTTTTACATCAAACTCAAAAAACTCTTCCTCATTTCTTGCTAGAGCAGGTTCTTCTTCTGGAAGTGCTTCTGTGGTAGGCGCTTCGACTGTTTCTACTTCTGCTTCTACTTCTGTTTCTGTCTCCTCTTCTTCTACTTGATTACGTATACCATGAATTTCAATAGTGGAACGTAAATACAAATGATCTGTTTCTGGTAATTCATAATCAAACTCCGAGATAAAAACAGTGACATCATCTAAATTTTCTACTCGATAGGCTGGGACAGTGATTTCAACTGGAAAACGATGCCTAAATTCAGCTACACCATGCTCGGCGTCCGTTACCCTTTCCATATAACGCTTTGAATCATACCCGTCTAGGTAAGACTCCGTGCTTTCACCTATGGTTTGCGCTTTCTGATAAGAACCTTGTAATTCAATTACACCTCTAATGGAAATAAAATCAGCAAATTCTTGTATAGAAATCTCCGGTTCCAAGGAAATCCCCATTATTTCTGCAACTTCCTGACCCTTTTCAAAGTACAATGACTCATTCAAGTCAAAACGAAATACATTCTGTTCGTTTACCAAGTGGTTTCCTCCCTTCAAAACATACATTCCATATGCCTTATCTCTTAATTATCTATATGAGCCAAGACCTTAGGATATGCTAAGTAGAGGAAATCTCTTAATGGAAAAACATTTTTTGATTTGTGTATATGGAGTGGGTTATAGATTAACTAGGTGGGCTATCGGGAAAGGCTAGGAGATACATAAAAAAAACGAACTAATCTGCCATTCTTGTTATCAGAATGCATTAGTTCGTTTTTTTAGATTGGTTATGCAAGCTGTGAAAATGCTTTTCTAGCTGCTTGAATTGTTTTTTGGATATCTTCTTCTGTATGTGCTGTAGATAAGAATAAACCTTCGAATTGTGATGGTGGTAAGAAGACACCTTCTTCTATCATAATTCGATAATACTGATTAAAATGATCTAGATTCGATTTGGATGCAGTAGCAAAGCTAGTCACTGGTTCTTCTGCAAAGAAAACGCCGACCATCGATCCTGCTCGATTTATCTGTAATGGAATATGATAATCATTCGCAGCTTGCTGATAGCCTTCTACTAATAAATCTACTTTTTTATTCATTTCTTCATAAGATTCTTTCGTTAAAGCACTTAGCGTTTCATATCCTGCAGTCATTGCTAATGGGTTCCCAGATAATGTTCCTGCTTGATATATCGGCCCTGCAGGTGCTACTTGTTGCATAATTTCGCGCTTACCACCATAGGCTCCAACTGGTAAGCCTCCACCAATTACTTTACCTAGGCATGTCAAATCCGGTGTCACGTCAAAATGTCCCTGTGCACAATGGTAACCTACACGGAAGCCTGTCATAACCTCATCAAAAATTAACAGTGATCCATGATCTTCTGTTATCTTTCTGAGGAATTGTAAAAATTCATTAGTAGGAGGAACCACACCCATATTACCACATACTGGTTCCGCAATAACTGCTGCAATGTTATGACCGTATTTCTCAAAAGCAGTACGAACACCCTCTTGATCATTATAAGCAACGGTAATTGTATTTTGGGCAATTGTTTTCGGTACACCTGGGCTGTCTGGAAGACCTAAAGTAGCAACACCAGACCCAGCTTTAATTAATAATGAGTCACCATGGCCATGGTAGCTACCCTCAAATTTTAAGATAAGATCTCTACCAGTAAATCCACGAGCTAGTCGTAATGCGCTCATCGTCGCCTCTGTACCAGAGTTTACCATACGAACTACTTCAATAGAAGGTACTCGGTCAATTACTAACTTTGCTAGTTTATTCTCCAGTACCGTAGGGGCACCAAAGCTTGTTCCATTTTCAATAACTTCATGTAACTTACTAACAACTCGTTCATCTGCATGCCCTAAGATAAGCGGTCCCCAACTCAACACGTAATCAATATACTCATTGCCATCAATATCTTTGATTTTAGACCCTTTTCCACTTTCCATAAAAATTGGGTCCATCCCTACCGATTTAAATGCTCTAACCGGTGAGTTAACACCACCAGGCATCAAATTAACCGCTTCTTGATACGCATCAATTGATTGATTGAATTGTTTCATCATAACCACCCCGTTTAATTTTCTTCCTTCAACCACTTCGCCACATCTTTAGCAAAATAGGTAATAATTAAGTCTGCACCTGCACGTTTCATCGACGTTAATTTTTCCATTACTAAACTCTTTTCATCAATCCAACCATTTAAAGCTGCTGCTTTTACCATGGAATATTCGCCACTTACATTATAAGCAACAACTGGCAAGTTAAAATGATTGCGGACATCACGAACAATATCTAAGTAGGATAGTGCTGGTTTTACAATTAAGAAATCAGCACCCTCTACTACATCCGATTCCGCTTCTCTTAATGCCTCTAGGCGGTTGGCAGGATCCATTTGATAGGTTTTACGGTCTCCAAATTGTGGTGTACTATCTGCTGCATCACGGAAAGGACCATAAAAGGCAGAAGCGTACTTCACTGCATAGGACATAATAGGTATGTTGGTAAATCCTGCTTCATCTAAGGCTTGTCTAATTACTTTGACAAATCCATCCATCATATTAGATGGTGCAATAATGTCAGCACCAGCTTCCGCTTGCGATACCGCAGTTCGGGCAAGTAATTGTAAGGATTCATCATTATCTACATCATGGTCATGAATCACTCCACAATGGCCATGAGATGTGTATTCACATAGACAGGTATCGGCAACTATTAGAATTTCTGGATATGCGCGCTTTATCAATCTTGTTGCCTCTTGGACAATTCCAGTTTCAATAAAAGCACCTGTACCAACTTCATCCTTATCATTTGGAACACCAAATAGAATGATTGATTTAATACCAAGCTCGACAACCTCTTTCACTTCATCTAATAGAAGATCCATGGATACTTGATAGACTCCTGGCATAGAAGGTACTTCATTTTTTACATTACTACCTTCTACAACAAACATTGGATAAATAAAATCTTCTACATGGAGATGGGTTTCTCTAACCATTGCTCTCATCGAATTAGATGACCGTAAACGGCGATGACGTTTAAATTCAGAATTAAAATTCATGTATCTCAATCCTCTCTTTTATTCATTACACATTACTTCGATCATAGACTCAATCGTATAGGTTTCTGGAGTAATAATATTCTTAAGGCCAAGCTGTCTCGCCCTTGCTTCTGTTGTCCTTCCAATACAAACAGTTTTCGTATACTCTGGTAACGTCCTAGTAGAAAACGTTGTAAAAGCTTCGACCGTAGATGGGCTAGTAAATGTAATAAAATCAAATGCTACGTTCTCTAGCACCTGTCTTAATTTAGTTTCAACAGCAAAATTATAATTAGTATCATAGACGACCAAGGATTGGTGTAGAACACCAGCCTTCGATAAACCCTTCGCAACAACATCTCTAGATCTATTACCTTGAACTAATAAGACTTGTTTAATTTCCTGATATTTTTCTAAAAACTCTTTTACTAAATTTTCACCATCGTAAATAGACGGGACAAAATCGGGCTTATATCCATAGTTAGCTAGAACTGTTGCCGTTTTTTTTCCTACAACAGCAAATTTCACATTATCCAATGTTAGGTGCGCTTCTTCTAGGATAGAAAAAAAACATTCCACACCATTCACACTCGTGAAAAAAATCCATTCTAACGTATCCATATTCTGCAGTCTTTGAACGACTTCTACTGCGCTTCTACTGGTAATCTTTAATAAAGGTACCTCATATACGTTAGCCCCATTATCAAGGAGTTGATTGGTAAATTTTTTTGCCAAACTCGCTTCCCTTGTAACCAATACGTTCTTCCCTGCTAATGGAAGCATTACTGATCTAACTCCTCTTTTACTCGTTCAATAATATCTTTTGCTCCTAGTTGTAACAACTTCTCTGCCGCTTCTTTTCCAACCTGTACCGGGTCTGTACCTCGTACGACTTCTTTAAGAATGGTTTTACCATCTGGTGTACCAACAAGGGCGTTTAGGACGACATCTTCATTTTCTAAATGAGCGAATCCACCGATTGGAATTTGGCAGCCACCTTCTAATAAATTCAAATAAGTCCTTTCAGCAGTCACGGTTTTAACGGTATATGCATCATTTATTTTTGCTAGTATATCATTTAATTCTTGGTCATCTTCACGGCTTTCAATAGCAAGTGCCCCTTGACCTACCGCAGGCACACAAACGTCTGGTTCTAAGTACTCTGTAATCAGATCCTCATTTAAGCCGACACGCTTTAATCCGGAGACAGCTAAGATAATGGCATCGTAGTCTTCTTCTTGTAATTTACGAATTCTCGTTTCTATATTTCCACGAATCCATTTAATTTCAAGATCCGGTCTTTCAGCAAGTATTTGCGCAGCACGGCGAAGACTACTCGTACCAACTACTGCTCCTTCTGGTAACTCTCTTAATGGAACTTGATTTTTCGATATAAGGGCATCCCGGTGATCTTCCCTAACTGGAATAGCGGAGATAATTAAGCCTTCTGGTAAGGAAGCAGGCATATCTTTCATGCTATGAACTGCAAAATCAATTTCCTTATCATATAGCGCTTTTTCAATTTCCTTGACGAATAATCCTTTACCACCAACTTTAGACAGTGTGACATCCAGGATTTTATCTCCTTTTGTTACAATCTTTTTAACCTCAAACTCGTTCTCCACTCCTGCCTTTTTCAGCTCATTAATCACCCAATTCGTCTGAGTTAGGGCAAGGTTGCTCTGTCTTGATCCAACGATTATTTTACGCATAGTAATCCTCCTAGTTAAATGTGAAAATTTGAGAGCCTAGTAAATAAAAAGAAGTTAATAATCAATATTAAGAATGCAAAAGCATTGTAGGTAGCAAGAGATTTTCCTGCCATTCGCCGTACAACTCGTAGTAGTAAATACGTGATATAGATACCCAAAACCAGTATCGACCCTATTGTTTTTAAATCAAACCAATAAAATTCAACATCCTCGGTATATGCCCACGCAAATCCTAAAATAATTCCAATTAATAATAATGGGACACCAATGGTGATCGTACGAAACGTATAACGCTCTAATCGGTTTAAGTCCCCTAATTTCCATACCCATTTTATCGCTTTCTTTTCTTTTAAGAAATGATATTGCACAATATACATAAGAGAGAATATAAACGAAATGGTAAAGAAACCGTATGAAATAATTGCCAAGGAAATATGTGCAATTAATATTTCATCAACAAGCTGTATCCCACTCTCTGTCACCTGGTTTTTCGCGACAAGCGATATATGCATCAGTAAGACAAAAAATCCAAATAAATTAATAAAAAACACCATGAAATACGTTTTAAATAAGCGATTCATTAGTACAGAAAAGGTTACTAATACCCATGCGTAAAAATATAAGCTATCGGTTAACGTTGCAATAGGAAAACGATTCTCTATTATAACAGTAGATAATAAAAAAACGGTTTGAAAGAGCCAAACCATACAAAGTAACCAGAAGGCAGATACATTTGCCTTCCGGTTTTGCTGTACAAAATCAATAAAATAACATATCAGACTTAATGCATAAACACATAGTATTCCCTCATAGATCCAACGTACCTCTACCATACGACAAACCCTTTACTGCGTTACTTCCGCAAATTTACTCGCTAATGGAATCTCTTTCTTTAATGATTGAAGTAATTCATCATTTTTTACTGCTTGTTTGGCGAACTCTTCTTTCACTTCTTCTTCAATACCAAAGATATCAACAAATAGCTGTAACGCCTCACTTGCATTATCTGATCCTGCTAGTTCTTTTGCTTGTGTAATCGGATCCTTAAGTAATTGATTAATAATACTTTTCGTATGCTTACTTAAAACCTTCTTCTCTCGGTCCGTTAAGTCAGGCATCTTTCGCTCAATACTTTTCATTGTTTCTGCTTGAATGGTGAGTGCTTTTTTCCTTAATGCAGAAATTACTGGAACAACACCTAATGTTTTCATCCATTCTTTAAAGGTAATGATTTCTTTCTCTAGCTGTAATTCAATTTGCTCTGCAGCTTTCTTACGTGTTTCTAGATTCTCATCCACGATATGTTGTAGATCATCAATATCATATAAAAATACATTATCTAATTTTCCTAATTCAGGATCCAAATCTCTAGGAACAGCAATATCTACTAAAAATAAAGGTCGTCCTTTACGTTTCTTTTGAATTGGTTCCATCATGTCATGCGTCATGACAAACGAATCTGATCCAGTAGAACTGATTAATATATCGGTATTTTCTAAGACTGCACTTAATTTATCCAGCTGTTCTGCTTGTGCATGAAACTGTTCTGCTAGCATATTTGCCTTTTCCAAAGTTCGGTTTACTACCGTTATTTTCGTAGCACCAGATCCTTGTAAGTTTTTAGCAGCAAGTTCGCCCATCTCTCCAGCACCAACAATTACGACATGTTTGTCTTGCAGCGTTCCAAAAATTTTCTTGGCTAATTCGACAGCAGCATAGCTAACCGAGACGGCATTTTCACCGATGGCCGTTTCTTTTTGAGCTCGTTTAGCAAAGGTAATGGCCTGCTTAAATAACTCGTTAAAAATGGTTCCTGTAGCTTTTACTTCTTGTGAAGATAGGAATGCCTGTTTAACTTGTCCAAGTATTTGCGTTTCCCCAAGCACCATAGAATCAAGTCCTGATGAAACTCTAAATAAATGCTCTAAAGCCCCATCATCCTCTGTTATTCTTAAAAAAGAGGAAAGCTCTTCTTTATCAACATGAAACCATTCAGCTAGAAACTGCTTTATATAATAACGCCCTGTATGTAGTTGATCTACTACAGCATAGATCTCTGTACGATTACAGGTTGATAAGATAACATTTTCTAATATACTTTTTCTTGTTTTTAATTCTTGCATAGCATCCTGAAGAGAGTTTTCTGAGAAAGTTAGTTTTTCTCTAATTTCGACAGGGGCTGTTTTATAATTTAAACCAACTTTTAAAATATGCACCGTATCTCTCCTCCGAAAATATAGCGGTTCAAATTCAACCTAGATTTCCATACTGTAACTAGTATATCACAGTACAAACGTTTCGTTTTTTGGTTTTGTGAACAGATTATGAAAGTATGTTTTACAGATATATGCTATCATAAAGATAAACTCAGATGTACTCTAACACACCATACTATAAGAATCAAGAAATCAACTTACAGTATATAAATGCGTGAAAGGTGAGGAAATGAAAAATAAAAATACCCTTACAGCCTACTTACTAATTGGCATTGGTTTATATTTTTTATTTAGAGAATTAAAGTTGCCTATTTTTACTGACTTTTATTCTTGGCCGACTATACTAATTATTATTGGCCTTGCGATGCTAATCTATAGCTTCAAAGTAAAGGATTACAATTCACTATTTAGCGGAACGCTCTTATTAGGATTCGGAATACATTTCCATGGAATTAGACATTATAGCTTCTGGATTGACCATTGGGCCATGTACCCTCTCATTATAGGTATCGCCTTTTTGATTCGTTATATCAAAACAAAAAAAGGCTTACTACCGGGCCTTATTCTTACTTTACTATCTGGTGTTTTCATCTTTTCGGTTAATATTCCACCATGGTTTAATTGGATACATGATGTAGTGAATTTCGCACAAGTTTATTGGCCGATCGTGTTAGTTGTAATCGGGATATACTTACTAATGAAAAAATAAAAAGGGTTTTCTTAGGTCTTTTCCTAAGAGAACCCTTTATTGTTATATAGTTGAACTTAAGAATGCTCTCGTTCGTTCTTCCTTTGGTTGTTCAAAAATTTCATCTGGTTTTCCGTATTCTACAATTTTTCCATCATGCATATACACGACCCAGTCCGCTACTTCTCTAGCAAAGCCCATTTCGTGTGTGACAACTACCATGGTCATTCCTTCATCCGCTAGCTCCTTCATCGTTGTGAGAACTTCACCCACTAACTCAGGGTCTAATGCAGAGGTTGGTTCATCAAATAACATCACATCTGGTTTCATTGCAAGGGATCGAGCAATTGCCACACGCTGTTTCTGTCCACCTGATAATGTTGAAGGATAGACATCATACTTATCACCAAGTCCTACTTTATCAAGCAATACTTTTGCCTCTTCTATTGCTGTTTTCCTAGGAAGTTTTTTAACTAATACTGGGGCCTCGATGATGTTTTCTAATACCGTTTTATGTGGAAAGAGATTAAAATGCTGAAAAACCATCCCTACCCGTTGACGAATATGATTTAAGTCATGCGAATCTTTTTCAATCTGAACCCCTTCCACTAATATCTTGCCGTCATCCTTTAACTCAAGAAAATTGATGCAACGTAACAATGTGCTTTTACCGGAGCCACTGGCACCAATTAATACGACAACATCACTTTCTTCTACCGTAAGATCAACATCTTTCAATACATGTAAATCACCAAATGATTTATTTAATCGTTCCACCCGAACCATTTCTCTCCTAGCCATTTCGTTTACCTCCCTTAATCACTTTTTGCTAATTTCTTTTCTACCCTATTTACTACAGCCGTTAGGATAAACACAATAAATAGATAATAGACGGCAGCAATGGAATAGAATGTTAGGAAATCAAAAGAGTTTGATCCTAAGGAACTGGAAACTCCAAATAGCTCCTGTGCTCCTATAAAGGAAACTAATGACGAATCTTTTATTCCAATGATAAATTGATTACCAAGGGAAGGAATCGCTCGACGAAATGCTTGTGGTAGAATGATTCTTCTCATTGTTTGTAGCTTGGTCATACCTAAGGAACGCCCTGCTTCCATTTGACCTTTATCAATCGACTGAATCGTTCCGCGAATAATCTCAGCAATATATGCACCACTATGGATGGCTAGCCCTATAGCACCCGCCCAAAATGCATTAATTAAGATGAGTTCTGTAATGCCATAATATAGAACGAAAATCTGAACGATTAATGGCGTACCTCTTATCACCCAAATATACGCATCTGCAATCCATTGAAGTGGTCTAATGTTGGAGATTTTAAGAATGGCAAAAAATAACCCGATTACAAAAGCAATTACTAACGATGCGATGGATAAATAGATGGTTATCTTCAGCCCTTGAAGAAATAAAGGATAGCTATCAATAAATACTTGTAGAAAATGAGACAAGTGTTCCAACTCCTTATCATTTTACTCGATGGGAATTACTCTAACTCTTCTGGTTCTTGCGTAATGTCAACACCGACCCATTCTTCGGCTAAATTAGCCAGCTCTCCACTATCCTTTAATTCTTGAAGTGCATCATTAATAGCTTCTAACAAAGCATCATTATCCTTGTTCACAGCAACAGCTTGCTCACTGACACCTAATTGCCCACGGTTTTCAATTTCTAAACCATTCTGAATTGCAGATTGTCCTGTGATTTCATCCGTTATAACAGCATCATGATGCCCGGATGCTAATGATTGTAATGCCACTACATCACTGTCTACTTGTGGAATATTATCTGTATACTCCTGCGCTATTTCTACATAGGTTGAGCCCCTAGATACAGATATTTCCTTGCCGTTTAGGTCTGTAGCTGTTTGTATGTCACTATCTGGCCTTGTATAAATAACTGGACCGGAATAATAATACGGTATGGAGAAGTTAACTTTTTCCAGTCGTTCTTCTGTAATGGTATGACTCGCAACCGCAATATCGTAACGTCCTTCATTCACTCCTGTAACGATTCCGGAAAACTTAGCCTTTTGGGCTACTGGTTCTAGACCAAGTTTTTCAGCAATCGCTTCTGCTACGGCAATATCATAACCAACCATTTCAGCACCTTCCATATAACTAAACGGCTTGAACTCACCTGAAGCAGCAAAAATTAGCTTACCTTCCTCTAATAATCCATATTCTGAACTTCGGTTTTGATCTTCATGATGTGCTTGATTGTCTGATGATTCATTAGGGCTCTCCTCTGTCCCACATGCAGCTAGTACAACTAATAAAAACGCGAAAAAAAGTGTAATTTTCAGTTTTCTCATAGTATAACGATTTTCTCCCTCTCTTGTTATTTTGAAATGATTCACTCACTTCCCACTTCAAAAGTATAACAAGATACAAATTGAACATCGAATTGGAAATAATCAGATTAATTTTGATATAAGATGCACTAACCTCATTATAGGCATATATGTACTCATCTCTTACAATTGCTTCATAATACTGTCTTGCAGTAGGAATTCATCAAAATGTCCAATATTTTGCAGGCTACTGTGAGGGAAAAGATGGATGCAATTGGTTGGTAAACTTCACACGCTTCCCCCTTGCATCTTAAAAAGAGCTAGACACAAAAGTAATTTTCACAAAAAAACCGAATGATGAGCACGGCATCTGCATGTGTATCATTCGGTTTTCCATCTATTTTCTTTTTATTACATTTACACTATAAATACTTCTTCAAAATTCCCCAAGCTTCATCCTTACCTTCACCAGTTTCCGCTGAGAAAGGTAACACGAGATCACCTTTGTCCATTTGTAGCGTATTAATGGTTTGTTTAATATGTTGTGCTCGTTTCCCTTTTGGAATTTTATCTAATTTCGTCGCAACAACCACTACAGGAAGATCAAAATGCTTTAAGAATTCATACATTTGGATATCGTCACGAGTTGGTTCATGGCGAATATCGGTTATTAGTAATACAGCCTTTAATGTCTCACGAGTCTGGAAATATTCTTCCATCATGACTCCCCATTTTTCACGTTCCGTTTTGGAAACCTTCGCATATCCGTATCCAGGAACATCGACAAAATAAAAGGCGTCATTGATACGATAGAAGTTCAATGTTTGTGTTTTACCTGGCTTCGATGATGTTCGCGCTAGGTTCTTGCGGTTGATTAACTTATTAATAAACGATGATTTCCCAACATTCGATCGGCCTGCTAGAGCAATTTCAGGTAGTTGATCATTTGGATATTGTTTCTTACTAACGGCACTAATTACAATTTCAGCGTTTGTTACTTTCATTTTTCTCCTCCACTAGGGCATGCTTTAATACTTGGTCCAGATGATTTACTGGGATAAAGGTTAATTCTTTCCTTACACTTTCTGGAATATCATCTAAATCCTTTTTATTATCTTCTGGGAAGATAATTGTCGTGATACCCGCCCGATGGGCACTCAACGTCTTCTCTTTCAGTCCACCAATCGGAAGCACACGTCCTCTTAATGTAATTTCCCCTGTCATGGCTACTTCTTTTTTCACGGCACGGTTCGATAGAGCTGACACGAGCGCCGTTGCCATTGTTATTCCTGCAGAAGGACCGTCCTTAGGTGTGGCACCTTCAGGAACATGAATGTGAATATCATACTTTTCATGAAAATCTTGTTCGATGCCAAGCTCCTCTGCTCTAGAGCGGATATAGCTAAATGCAGCTTGAGCCGATTCACGCATGACATCACCAAGCTTACCTGTCAGCGTTAATTTACCTTTTCCAGGATAATGTGATACTTCGATAGATAATGTATCACCACCAACCGTAGTATACGCAAGTCCGGTTGCTGCTCCAATCTGGTTTTCTTTTTCCATTTGACCATATCGGAAAATCGGTTTGCCGAGCAACTCCTCTAAACTCTTTTCTGTTACAACCACTCGTTTTTTCTCGTTCGATACAATAAGTTTTGCTGCTTTACGGCATACTTTAGCAATCTGTCGCTCCAGTGTACGTACACCAGCTTCTCTAGTATATAGACGAATTAATTTGAGCAATGCTTCATCTCTAACTTGGAGATTGCCTTTTTTCAAGCCATTCTCTTTCAATTGTTTAGGGAAAAGATGCTCTTTGGCAATATAAAGCTTCTCCATCTCTGTATAACCGGAAAGTGATATGAGCTCCATACGGTCTAATAATGGTCCAGGAATGTTATTAACATAGTTAGCTGTAGCAATAAATAATACATTCGATAAATCGTATGTCTCTTCAATATAATGATCACTAAAGCTACTGTTCTGCTCTGGATCTAATACTTCAAGCATAGCAGAGGAAGGATCTCCTCTAAAGTCATTAGACATTTTATCAATTTCATCTAATAAAAATACTGGGTTAATGGTCTTTGCTTTGCGCATTCCTTGGATGATTCGCCCAGGCATCGCACCAATGTATGTTCTTCTATGTCCTCTGATTTCCGCTTCATCTCGAACTCCACCTAGAGAAATTCGCACAAAGTTGCGATTTACCGATTTGGCGATGGACTTTGCTAAAGATGTTTTACCAACACCCGGTGGCCCAACAAGACAAAGAATAGGCCCTTTTATAGAATTAGTTAACTTTTGAACTGCCAAGTATTCTAATATCCGTTCTTTAACTTTATCAAGACCGTAATGATCTTTATCCAATATTTCTTGTGCACGTGGAATCTCAATTGTATCTTGAGACTTTTCCGTCCATGGCAATGCTAACAGCCACTCTAAATAGTTTCGAATCACAGAACTCTCTCCAGATGACTGTGGAACCTTTTCATAACGCCCTAATTCTTTTAAAGCAACCTCCATGATTCGTTCAGGCATATTGGATTTCTCGATTTTTTCCCGTAAATCACTTACCTCACCAGATTTACCATCCTTATCACCGAGCTCTTGTTGAATTGCCTTTAGTTGTTCACGAAGATAGTATTCCTTTTGTGTTTTCTCCATGGAGGATTTTACACGCTGGCCAATTTTTTTCTCCAGATCTAATACTTTCTTTTCGTTAGAAATTAAATTGATTAGATGCTGTAATCGTTCTTTCGTGTTAACCATCTCTAGTAGCTCTTGTTTATCTTTTAATTTCAATGATAAGTGTGAGGTAATAATATCTGCTAATCTTCCTGGCTCTTCTATATCACTAACCGTCGCCAGGGTTTCTTTCGTAATTTTTCTAGAAACTTTTACATATTGCTCAAATTGCTTTTGGATATTTCGCATGAGAGCTTCTTCCTCTATCCAATCACCAGAAACCTCATCTAATTCCTGAACCTCAACTGTAAACTCATTATCCTCATCTATGAATCGAATTATTTCTCCTCGATTTAAGCCCTCAACAAGCACACGAAATGTTCCATTAGGAAGCTTTAACATTTGCTTAATCTTCGCTAGTGTTCCAATACGATATATTTCATTAGGCTTAGGTTCATCGATACTTACTTTCTTTTGAGCAGCTAAGAAGATAATCTGGTCATCTACCATAGCTTTCTCTATTGCAGCAACAGACTTATCTCTACCTACATCAAGATGTAACACCATCGTTGGAAAGACTAATAAACCACGTAACGGGAGGAGGGGAACCTGTTTTGTATCATTATTCATCTTAGTATGTACCTCCAAATAATAAATTGAATTAAATTTTATGTATATTAAAGTTTATAGAAGTGTATTAACTTTGTAAAACAAAAGAGCACGACCGTGACATTATTTAGCTTACCCTCTGCGTGTCTCGGTAATTCTTTCCTTGTCATGAAAATAAAAAAGACTAACTAGGGACTTTCATTCCGCTTCAGATGGTTCATCTGGTTGGGACAAGAATCCTAGTCAGCCTCTTCTTACCTGAATGTTAAAACCTTACGCACTTTCTTTTGGAAGCTCCGTAATTCCTTCAGCTACAGTACCATCTGTGAAATATAGTCTTGGACTACCATTCTCATTGATTACTGTATCTTTCGTAATTACACACTTCGTAATATCTTCTCTTGATGGAAGTTCAAACATCACATCTAACATGATGGTTTCTAGAATAGAACGTAATCCACGAGCACCTGTACTACGTTCGATTGCCTTTTTAGCAATTTCAACTAGTGCATCTTCTTCAAATTCTAGTTCAACATTATCGATTTGGAATAATTTTTCGTATTGCTTAACAAGTGCGTTCTTAGGCTTTGTTAAAATTTCAATTAATGCTTCCTCATCCAATGGTTCAAGGCTACCGATCACTGGAAGTCTTCCAATGAATTCAGGAATTAGACCATAACGATGTAAATCCTCTGGTAACACTTTAGAAAGGAGTTGGCCTTTATCTAATTCTTCTTGTTTTTCATTAGCGCCGAAACCAATAACTTTCTTACCAAGTCTTCTCTTAATCACTTGTTCAATTCCATCAAATGCTCCACCACAAATAAATAAGATATTCGTAGTATCGATTTGGATAAACTCTTGATGTGGATGCTTACGACCACCTTGTGGGGGCACACTAGCAACGGTTCCTTCTAGTATTTTTAGAAGAGCTTGCTGTACACCTTCCCCAGAAACATCTCTTGTAATAGAAGGATTTTCTGATTTACGAGCAACCTTGTCTATCTCATCAATGTATATGATACCTTTTTCGGCCTTTTCTATATCATAATCCGCAGCTTGGATTAGCTTTAGAAGAATGTTCTCAACATCTTCCCCAACATATCCAGCTTCTGTAAGAGAGGTTGCATCTGCCATCGCAAATGGAACATTAAGAATACGAGCTAAAGTTTGAGCAAGTAATGTTTTACCACTACCAGTAGGACCGATCATTGCAATATTACTTTTTGATAATTCAACATCATCGGTAGACTTTGGTGAATTGATACGTTTGTAGTGGTTATATACTGCTACTGACAAGTTCTTCTTCGCCTGTTTTTGTCCGATTACGTAATCATCTAAGATTTCACAAATCTCTTTAGGCTTTGGAACCTCTTTGAATTCCATTTCCTCTTCCGTACCTAGTTCTTCTTCTACAATTTCAGTACATAATTCAATACATTCATCACATATATAAACACCAGGACCAGCAACTAACTTTCGTACTTGTTCTTGACTCTTACCACAAAATGAACATTTTAGCTGTCCCTTTTCTTCATTAAATTTGAACATTAATTTTTCACCCCTAAAATTTCTGGTCGATAACACAAAACGTTCAGTTATAATAGATATCATATCAGATGGCGTTTTGAAAACAAAATAATATACACTTTGCTCTGTTCTCTAAGTAGTATATACCTTTTATTTTCTCCTTACGATGTTACATATAACCTATTTTTTCTGTGTTATTTAGTATATGACACGATACCTAATAAAATTGATACTGATTCTTAGACTGCTTTGTTTCTTATCATACTAAATTACACATAAAATTACTAAAGAAAACCATTCTCGAAAGCAAGAAAAGTACAAGGTACTCCATTTATCGAAGTGTAAAGATGTGGTAAGTTTTACTTGTTGCTTGCTTACGAATCTTGGATCCTTAGAATATACATCCTTTTCTGTTTAAAAAAACAAGGTACGAATTTTCGCACCTTGTTTTTTGTTGTATATTACCAGTCCATTATTATATTATGCAACTGTTTTACTATTATCCACTAAGAAATCAATTGCTTTACGGAATAATAGATCTTCTTTAATTGCCTCTGTGTTACCACCAAGCATTTGTGTTAGTTGCTCTGTGTCTACACCATACATAGAAGCCATGTTTTCTAATTCAGCTTTTATATCCTCTTCTGTTACATCAAGGTTTTCAGCTTTCACAATAGCTTCAAGAGTTAGATTAGTTTTGACACGTTTACCAGCATCTTCACGCATTTGCTCTTTTAAAGCATTCTCGTCTTGACCAGAGAATTGGTAGTAAAGGTCTAATGTCATCCCTTGCATCTGTAGGCGTTGTTCAAATTCACGCATCATACGATCAAGTTCTGTTTCAACCATTACTTCTGGAACTTCTACTTCTGCATTTTCAGAAGCTTTGTTAATTAATTCTTCACGTTTTGCATTTTCAGCAGATTGTTTCTTCTCCGTTTCAAGCTCTTCACGTTTTTTCGCTTTAAGCTCTTCTAGAGTTTCCACTTCATCATCGACATCTTTAGCAAACTCGTCATCTAGCTCTGGAAGTTCTTTTGATTTAACTTCATGAATGGTTACTTTGAAAGTAGCTTCTTTACCAGCTAAATCTTCCGCATGGTAATCCTCTGGGAATGTTACTTGGATTTCAGTTTCCACGCCAACCTCTTTACCAACTAGTTGTTCTTCAAATCCAGGAATAAATTGACCTGAACCAATTTCAAGAGAATGGTTTTCACCTTTTCCGCCATCGAAAGCTTCACCATCTAAGAAACCTTCAAAATCCATTACAACAGTGTCGCCTTCTTCAACAGTACCTTCTTCTTTTACGACTAGTTCAGCATGACGCTCTCTAAGTTGTTGTAATTCGTTATCCACATCTTCATCTGTTACAGTAGTATCTAATTCTTCTACTTCAAGACCTTTATAGTCGCCAAGTTTAACTTCAGGCTTAACTGTTACATCAGCAGTAAAGACTAATGCTTGACCTCTTTCGATTTGTTCAATATCAATGCTCGGTTGATCAATTGGCTCAATACCAGATTCTTCAACAGCTTTCGTATATGCTTCAGGTAATACGATATCCACTGCATCTTGGTATAATGCTTCTACACCAAAGCGCTTTTCAAAAATTGGGCGAGGCATTTTACCTTTACGGAACCCAGGAACTTGAACTGTTTTTACTACTTTCTTGAAGGCTTTATCTAAAGCAGTTTCAAACTCTTCTGCAGAAACTTCAAAAGTTAAAACTCCTTCATTTCCTTCTTTTTTTTCCCATTTTACTGACATATATTTTTCCCTCCAAAAATCTATTATTTCCATTAACTACTTAATTTCATTAATTAGATTCATTTAAGTATTTTTATAAACACTTTTCTAAAATTGCAACCATCTTATTATAACATAATTACTAAGCCTTTCAAGACATAAGCTAAAGTTTTGATTTAATCCTCGATGATAGATAAATATAACTGTTCACTGGTTAATATATCATCTCGATACAACAATATCTTCCCCTTATCTTGCATAGATGGTAGTCCTTGTTGATCCATTATTTGATAGCCTATCATCTTCAAGCTCTCCGCCAGTAGTTCTGTGTCGGATTCGGGTGGTAGAATCGGGTATTGAACATAACAATAACGATAGAGCAACTGATGTAAGAACTGATATAAGGTTGGGTTCTCCTGTTCCACTTCATGTAGGTGGGCTAATGTCCCTTTAAAGGTAGGGTGTATTGCTATCTCTGGAACATCATGAGGTTTTACAGTAATTTTCACGCCCTGTTTTTCTACATCAACTTGTTTTGTCACATGTTGTTCTTGTAGCCAACAGAAGATAGCGGTTTTCACCACTGGATGTACCTCATTTTGTCCTAATAATTGGATTACCCTATTATCTAGCTCCGCTTCCATCGAACGTAGCCTTATTATGGTTTGCCACTGTTTTTCATAGTTCGAAAGGGAAACAGCTTCCAGTAGCTCTTCGATAAATATCGTTGACTGCTTTTCTACTATATCTGACTCCATTTTTTCACTCAGGTTATATAGCTCTATAAACTGCTCTCGTAACATTGCAGGTAGATTTTCCGAAGCTAACTCCACTTCGATCAAATCCATTAATACATCATATTTATTCGTTTGGAACAATATCGTTAAATAAATATGTACATAGTGGAAATAGTGTTCTTCTTGTTTATTCTCAATCATGCTTTCGCACAATTCTTCAGCCTCTTGATAGCGACCTAACTCCATTAAGCACATTAATTTGCCAATTATCACTTCATGATCATGTATATGATATTGAAGCAACTCATTCAATTTCGTTAAGGCATCATGATACCGTTTCTCTTGTAATGCTTGGAATCCCTCTTCCTTTAAGGTCATTCCCCATTTCGGAAAGAGAATGATATTTTCGTCTTCATGATTCATAGCCTTCCTCCCTTAATACACTATTTTAAACCAATCGAAGAAGAATACGTGGCAGTAAACATGGTGCGCTTCTTCCCTCTTTACCTAATACATGTAAAAAAAAGAAACCTTCTAAGGTCTCCAGTAAGTTTATTTTCAAATATCATGTTATATAATTGCATAATCCTAAAGGAAAAGCAATTTTATCGAAGGGGAGAATGTTATACTATACCAAAACCTAATGATATAGTTCCTTATATGCTATTACTTTTAATGCCATTATCTCTTTATCCGTTAATTTCTGTTCCATTTCTTGGATAAGTTCATCCTTCGTAATAAGGCCCTGTTCTGCTTTCGTTTGAATATCTTGTAGTCCCGATATACCCACTCTTTGCACTAAAAGCCTGACAGCTTCTTCCTTCGTTGTAAATGGCAATGTACTTTCATCAACAGATTGAGCATCTTGTAGAAAAGCTCGTAATTCCGGATCACTTTCTATTGCCCTTTTTATCTTATCCATTTCACCGCTATTCTCTAATTGTGAAGTTAAAGCTTCCATCAATTTATCTGATGCTAGATTAATGCCAACATAATAGACACCATATCCTAGACCGATAAGGACCAACACGGTAATAAACAAGTACTTCAAAAACTTTCGCATCCCCTAGCCTCCCTTACCTCATCATACACGCATATTCTAATTTGATGCTAGCGTATCTGATTTATGACTACTTTTTACCACGTTATATACATTCATTTCCTTGCTTTAAGTAAAGTGAAACAAAGGGAAAAGAAGTTTCAACTTACTTGTCCATTATACTAAAATTCACCTACAAATAGAAAAAAAGCTACTTTTTACTAAACGAGCCGTTGATACGTAATGAATCTCCGGAGCAGAGTAGGTATGTAAAAGTAGTCTGCACCTTAAGAATTTGAGTTAAGGCTCATTAGACCATTAATGACAAATAATGCAAATTCCCAGGTTGGATTGCGATAGTAGTACAGATTAACTTCTTGCTTTCTCTCCGAGTGTAATACTATAGTCAATTCCATTTACCAAGACGTATTACGAAATGAGAAAATTGATATGCTTGCTGAGAATTTCATGTTTATTATTGAAGGTTTAGGCACCCTTTCCCTTGTCGGAGACATAGCAGGGAGTATATATCTAAACAATTATCACTTTTAGAATCTATGCTCCCGATAAGACGTTAACGATTAATGAATCATAAATTTAGAGAGAATTAGGTGGATTACTCCATTTTCTGATCAAAAAGTACATAAAACTAAAAAATCTAGTCACCCTAAAAGTAGAGGTGACTTTATTAATGAAAAAGAAACTGGATAGAAACATCGAATTATCCGCATGGGGTATTACTGCTATATTACTACTCATTTTTGTTCCTAAAAAAAGAATCCGTGAAGCACAAATAGCATTCTTATTTAAGCATATAATTACTTGGCTTTTCGGTTTACTAGTTGTAGAGAAAAAGCTCATCATATACCCTAAGCGTCTATTTTTTTCAAAGGCCATTAAATCTAGCTTTACATTTGAATACTTTGTCTACCCTGCCCTATGCGCTTTATTTAATTTGTATTATCCAGAAAAACGCCCTGCTTATATTAAGATGCTTTATTATTTCTTCCACACCTCTGTCATAGCAGGTTTTGAATTATTTGCTGTTAAGTATACGAATCTGATTAAGTACAAGAAGTGGACGTGGTACTGGAGTTTTATAACCGTCTGGTTAACGTACTATGTATCACATCTTTATCATAAATGGTTTTATCGTAATAAAGAAAGTGAATAAGGCCGATACTGGTACGAAGAATACCCTATATCATAAAAAAGAGTCAGCCCCCTTACGAGTAAGAGGTTTGACTCGATTCCTAGGCAAAACAATCAGGGACGGACACTTATTAAACTAAGTTGTCCGTCCCCTATATTTATGACTATATTAAGCTAATCTTGCTAATATCTCACGAATAAATGCAGGTTCATCTGCAGGTGTACGTGATGTTACTAGGTTTTCACTAACTACGACTTCTTTATCGTGATAGTTAGCGCCTGCTAACTTCACATCATCGCGAATTCCGATGTAGCTTGTTGCTTCTTTTCCTTTAAGGATATCCGCACTAATCATAACTTGTGGACCATGACAAATCCCAGCAATTAACTTACCTGCTTCGTTAACTTCTTTTACAAAACGAACCACATCATCATTAACACGTAATGCTTCTGGTGCTCCACCACCCGGGATCACAACCGCATCAAAATCCGCAGCCTTTACTTCAGATGCGCCAAGATCTGCTGTGTATGAAACGGTACCTTTCTTGCCGTTACATTCGACACCTTTTTCTAACCCAACAATTACTGCCTCATGTCCAGATTCTTTTACTGCCTCATATGGATTTTTCATTTCTGAGTCTTCAAATCCATTTGCTAGAAGAAAAGCTACTTTTGCCATTATTAATTCCTCCCGTATAAAGTTATGGTCATCTATATTGTATGGGAATACCATAGAAAGAAGCAAAAGATGTGCTTCATAAGGTAGAGAACTCCAGTGCAATAGATAGTTCATTCATTTGCCTTTCACATCAAAATATACGAAAATGACTTATAAACGTAAATACAAAGGAGTTACATCATGATTCCATTAAATATACTAGATTATTCACTAATTGATGAAGGTAATAGTGCACGAGACGCACTGCTTCAAACAGTAGAATTAGCAAAACTTGCGGATCAATTGGGATATAACCGCTATTGGGTACCTGAACAACATCATGCCTTCTCGATTGCCAGTAGTACGCCAGAAATGCTCATGATGTATTTAGCAAGCCGTACCAAACGTATCCGTATTGGTTCTGGCGGAGTAATGCTCCCCCATTATAGTCCATATAAAGTAGCAGAGAATTTTCGTATGCTGGAAGCAATCCATCCGAACCGAATTGATTTAGGCATTGGCAATTCCCCAGGTGGTAGACTTGTTAATCAGGTTTTAAATGAAGAAAAAGCAGAAAGATTATCTTATGAACAGCTTGTAATAGATGTCTTGAAGTATTTAGCAGATGATACTTCTAGCGAGCATCGTTTTCAAAACCTAATCGCTACACCTGTTACACCGACAAAACCAGAAATTTGGATGCTAGGTGCAGGTGGTCAAAGCACCAAAATAGCCGCCGAACATGGATTATCCTTAACCTATGCACATTTTGTTAAACCGTTAGGTAACGGGATAGACGTGATTGCCGACTACAAGAAACATTTCCGACCTACTGTATTTCAGAAGAAACCAAACTCTGCTATTGCCGTTTTCACCATTATTGCCGAAACGAAGGAAGAGGCGGAAGAGTTAGCCCTTGCTTTTGATGATTGGATGGTATCACTTGAAACTGCTAAAAACCCACTATATTTCCCATCTGTGGAAACAGCAAAAAAACAAGAATACAGCTCATTTGAGAAGAAAAAGATTGAACGTACAAGAAAAAAGGCCATCATCGGCGATGCCCAATATGTGAAAGAGGAACTGATTAAATTAATAGCGTACTATCAAGTAGAAGAAGTAACCATTATTCCTAATTTCCCTGGTGCAGCGAATCGAATGAAGGGAATCGAATTGTTGGCAAAGGCGTTCGACCTTTTAGAGTAGGAAATACAGTACACAAGGCAGGCCACCAGGTGTTGAGCATGGATCGCTACTCTAGTATCATCCTCCAGTAAACTAGGAGGCAATAGGAAATTGCAGCGATATTCTCGAGAAAAAAAGAGATGCTCTCACAGTGGTCTAATCTGTGTTAGCATCCCTTAACCATTAAAACCCTTGTCATATCAAGGGTTAGCTGTTATGTAATGGCGCTGCAGGAGTGATTCAGCTACTACATATCTCCAATCATTAATTAGTGATTTTGGTGAAAAGTACCCCTACTTAGTTAGTGGTAATTTACGTAAAAGCAAGGATTCGTTTAGTTACTATGATGAAATCTTGTTTTTTTATGTCCCAACCTCAATCAATTCGCGAAAGGAAAATTGAAACTGGTCTTCTAAAATTTGGTTAAGGTGCTTTCAATTCACTATCTTCACCTTCATCATCATCTTTTATTCTATTAGTAATTAGTATAACTACTAGGTATACAACTGTTCCAACAAAGGATAGTATCATCAATCCAATGATTGTTGATTCTAATCTATCTATAAGATTTATAGATAGAGCAAAGTAGCCAATTAGCAAGAAGGCATAAAAAACCCACTCAAAAAAGGTGTTAGGTCCTATATCATCTAAATCCTTAGTTTTTCGCTTTCGTAGAATTGTAATTATAATATCAAATAATCCAAATACTACGATAGTTATTATTGTATAACAACCAAAGAATAAAAAATTACCCCAAAAACTAGGATAAAAAGCAAAACTTAAAAAGGGGGTTTGGGATAATAAGAAAAAAACTCCATACATAATAGCAATTGGTAAGGCAACAAATGCTACTACTGCTAAAGTTCCCAAAAGTATTGCTACAGTTATTCCAAACGCTTCAGCCTTTTTATCAATTTTGGTCTCAGCCACATTTATTCCACTCCTTTATCCTAATTTTATCAATTTTATGTTTACTGAACAATAAATATATAATACCATGTTGTAGGAAAAAAAAACCATATTTGTAAGGAGGAATAATATTGCGTAAAAAACTACTAAAAAGACTATCAGTAACTTTAGCACTGACACTACTAATTAGTACTGTCGGCCCGAGTTTTGTACAAGCAAAAAATACATTGGACTTATTACCTAAACTCCCTAGCGAAGACCTCCATGATAAATTTCCAACTGACATGTTCAATTCTGAAAGTGATACCTTTGAAAAGGATTTAAAAATGAGTAAATTCTACTTTGAGCAACAAGTTGCTCTTCAAGATGACGGTGGGTATACTACAAACGGTGTATTAGGTGCAGGCTTGAAAGCATTAAAGGCCTTTGGAGCTATTGCCAAAAACGGGGGCCACATGTTATCATGGATACTTAAACCATTCTCAAAAAAATATGCGGATGCTGTTAAAAGGAATGGAGCAAAAATCGGTAAAGCATTAGACAAGCCTAATAAAGTCTCTAGATCCTATGTAACTAAAAAGCTAAGAGATGCTGGAATAAATAAAAGTGATGCAGAAATGATAACAAAAATTATTTTCTGGATTATTTAATAATTTGTTTAAATAATACTTTTTCCTACATATAGCGGCTGGACAAAACCCCAGAAAATAATATAGAGCGTGGCACTTTACAACCAAAATGGTGAGTGCCACGCTTGTTTTTTTATATTTTACTTTTAATAAACTGAAGGATACCTTCTGATATAGTTAAAGTAACCACACAATAACCTTAAAGGAGGTATTTCTTATGTTCAAACATTATACCATGAATCAAGTGGTTTTGCCCTTAGATTTAGAAGTCAAATTACAAGAAAATGATATTGCCTACGCTGTAAATAATGTGGTAGAAAATATTCCGATCGAGGCTTTCGATTTTTTTGGTGATACCCGGTTGTCCAGCCTATCATTCAAAAATATGGAAGTTTACCATATTAAAGTTATCCACAGTAACAGAATTTTATAATTTCCTAAACAAAAAAACTCACAACGCTTGTGGTTGTAAGGCTTTAGCTGACGTCCCAGGAGAGATTCGAACTCCCGACCCACAGCTTAGAAGGCTGTTGCTCTATCCTGCTGAGCTACTGGGACATATGTATGGAGCGGGTGATGGGAATCGAACCCACGACATTAGCTTGGAAGGCTAGAGTTTTACCATTAAACTACACCCGCATTAAATGTATATATTTAAATTATGATTACTCACGCAAAGTCATGCCCCTGCGTCTACTAGTTTTTCAAGGAAGTACATTCCTCAGGGCAACTCGTAGCTTATTCGGTAGATGTCTTGCTCGTGGCTAGAGTTTTACCATTAAACTACACCCGCATATCAATATCTGTTCCCTTTTGGGTCACAAAAATTATTATATGGAGTTTCAACCTAAAAGTCAATACTTAAATCCAAATTATCAATTTACAAAATATTCAACAGGAAGGGTGCTTGAAATACACCCCCTTCCCATTTCTAATCTAAAGCAGTTGTGTAAGATAATTCTTCTACAATTTTTCCTTCAACCGTTCGATACGTTATAGCAATACTATCTCTTTCTTCCCATTCCAGCACACAATACGTCTTCTCCGTTCGCATTCTTGGTAGTCGTATACTACCCGGATTTAGAAAAAGCTTATCGCTAACTTTCTCCGAACCGGCGATATGAGAGTGACCAAAACATATAATATCTGCATTGACCTCGTCTGCATAGTAGGATAAGTTTAATAAATTCATTTTAACATTATGTAAATGCCCATGAACAACTAAGAATGTTAGTCCACCAATCTCTTTAATAATTTCATTCGGAAATTCACTGTTAAAATCGCAGTTTCCTGATACGGTAAATACACCTTCTAATTCTTTCGCCCGATCATTTAACTCAGAATCTCCACAATGAAAAATATATGGCGCATTCTCTCTTTCTTTAATCATTGCTATTTCCTTCGTTAATCCGTGGCTATCACTCATAATAACAACTTTTGGCATGATATCCTCTCCACTAACGTAGATTTTGTATCCAATCTTCTAATTGAACCATCGCATTTCTCCGGTGACTAATCTTGTTCTTCTCTTCAGGACCAAGCTCTGCCATAGTCTGATTATATCCGTCTGGTATAAAGATTGGGTCATACCCAAAACCATGACTCCCTTTTTCTTCAAATGCAATAGTACCTTCACAATACCCTTTTTTAAAAATAGTGGTCTCGCCAGGTATCGAAACGGATAGCACACATACAAAACGTGCAGTACGCTCCTCTGTAGGGACATCTTTTAGTTTTTCTAATACCTTCACGATATTTTTCTTATCATCCTTAGGCTCACCTGCATAGCGAGCAGAAAAAATCCCTGGTTCACCGTCAAGTGCATCAATTACTAATCCAGAATCATCAGCCATAACTGGTATTTTTAGGATATTCGCAATACCTTCAGACTTCAGTGCACTGTTTTCCTCAAAGGTAGAACCCGTTTCTTCAATATCTGGAAGTTCTTGTTCTAAATCTAATAGTGAAGTCGCTTTTATGCCATACCGTTCAAATAGAACTTTAAATTCTTTCGCCTTACCTTCATTTTTAGTTGCAATAACAATTTCCTTCATCCCATTCCACCTCACTTCACTGTTTCACCGATACGCGCTGATAATTCACCAATTGCTTCCTTCTGGATGGCAAAAATATCACTCAATCCTTCATTTGCTAATGCTAACAAGGTTTGTAATTGTGCCATTGAAAAAGTAGCCTCTTCACCAGTTCCCTGAATTTCTACAAACTCACCAGAGCCAGTCATCACGATATTCATATCCACATTAGCCATCGAATCTTCTTCATAGTTCAAATCTAATATTTCCGTTCCATCTGGTAATACACCAACCGATGTAGCAGCAAGAAAATCTGTTACAGGCATTTTCTTTAATGTATTCGTTTGTAAAAGCTTCCCAAAAGCAAGAACCATTGCAACAAAAGCTCCTGTTATGGAGGCTGTTCTTGTACCACCATCTGCTTGAATGACATCACAATCAATCCAAACCGTTCTTTCACCAATTTGATCCAAATCAACTACTGAGCGAAGTGCACGCCCAATTAGCCTCTGAATCTCCATCGTTCTTCCTGAAACCTTTCCTTTAGATGATTCACGAATATTTCTATCTTGGGTAGCACGTGGTAGCATCGCATATTCTGCCGTAATCCACCCTTTTCCTTGACCACGCATGAAAGGAGGAACCCTGTCTTCAATCGTAGCATTACAAATAACTTTTGTATCGCCTACTTGAATAAATACAGAGCCTTCTGGATGCTTAATAAAATCTGTTGTAATCGTAATTGGTCGTAAGCTATTAACATTTCTTTGATCTGTTCTCATATTAATTTCCTCCTTAACAAACTTAGCTTATCATATTTTACTGGAAAGATTCACCTTATACAATTGTTTTAGAAGATACTTGTAATCCTTTACTCCTTCCCCTCTAACTGCTAATCGACAATAAGTAAAAAAAATCATAGCATGACAACTATGATCCATATCACCTACAAAAAAGGAGACAGATATAAATCCGTTCTCCTTCTCAATAATTCTATAATTTTTCTGATGGGATGATTGATTCCCTTGTTACTGGCTCTGTATACACTTCGCCACTTTCATTTGCAATTTGCTCAACGTTTTCTACTTTTATATTTACTGCTTCAATTGATTCTTGCTCTGTTAATGTACGAACCAACGTTTCCATCACAGCATCTGCAATGACACCATTTTCCATATCCTTCAACACATCTTGGCTAAATACGAGATCCAGTACACCACTATTTAATTTTGGATCATCGACTAATATGGTTTCGTCATTGAATACGTGCATCAAATTCGTCTCATAAGCTGGTCCATCAATTAAAGCCTGGACAATTGCTTGATGTAGATTACCATCCTTTGCTTGCACATATTGGGTTACTGGTACGAAATATTGATTATTTTCATGTTCGGTTGGGAAGTACATTGTGACAGCCTTACTATTAATCAAGTCTACGGTATCAGATTCCACAATATTAATTCCGTTTGCTCGAGTATAGCCATTAGCAATTGGTGTACCATTTACTGGCATAGCCTTTAAGTCTTGACCACCTACACGAAGCTTCACACGTTCCACATTATCAAACTGTGTGAGTGTAAATGTCATTGCCTCTAAAATTTGTTTTTCCTCTGAAGCAGCATATTCTGTAAAATCCTCTGATAAATCTACTGTTATCGTCCCTTCAGAAATATCAACACCTAGAATCTCTGTATCAGCTGGAAGTACTGCTTGGAATCCGTTTGGTAATAATGCTGTTACAGGTCCATCCTTAACCATGTATTCTAGTACTTGAGCTGCCACTTCCTTAGATTCTGGTACTGGTAGTTCAAGTGATTGCGGTGCTACCAATCCATTCGAATCTAGTAAAAACAGTTGACGTTCCACCGTTTGAGCTGTACTATCACTTTCCTCGTTAGCAGTTTCTTCCTTGTCTGTGGCTGAATCCTCTTTTCCATCAACTTCTTCCGCATTTGGTGGTGGATCCATATCTTGTAATGATTGTTCGCCTTGGAAACATCCAGTTAATAGTAGTAGTGTACAAGAAGTAGTGATTAACATTAGCAAAAATCGCTTTCTCATGTCATTCCCTCCTACGATAGTTTGTACTACTATATATACGAGCCCTTCATTCATTTTAGACCTGATGAATGAAATTTGTAGCTGATAAGTAAAAAACACATAAAAACTGAGGTTGACTCCTATTATTAGAGTCAACCTCAGTTTCATCTATCCTGTCTCCATATACCGGCTATTCATGAAGATACCTAATTTTCTTAAAAACGCTATCTACACAAAAGAACAACACAAACTAGATAACAGCTTTCTCGATTGAAACAGACCTTAGATTATTAATAGAACTATTAAAAATTCGCTTCGTTAATGTGGTAAACATATCCACATCCCCAGTGGTGTAAAATTGATGGTAGCAAGGAGCTAGCCCATCATTTAACAACTGATTCACTTCCAATATTGTACTGGTTTCTCTTGCCGTCTCTTCACTAGACGAAATCAACGTAACCTGTGGCCCAACCACTTCCTGGATCACATCTTTCAATAATGGATAATGCGTACAACCTAATATAAGTGTATCCATGGCTTTAAAGTCTCTTAAAGCCAATAACGAATCCTCCACTGTTTTCTTCGCAACATTACCGGAAAGCATTCCCTGTTCAACCAGTGGAACAAAAGCCGGGCATGCAAGCGCTGAAATATGGAGATTAGGTTTTATCATATTAAGTGCTATACTATATGCTTTACTACGAACCGTACCCTCTGTACCAATAATGCCTACATGATTGTTAATAGTAGACTTAATCGCTGCACGCGCTCCAGGCTGTATAACGCCAACTACAGGGATAGAGAGTTGTTCTTGTAATTCGGACAATGTATATGCTGTAGCGGTATTACATGCGATTACTAACATTTTGATATCTTTCCTTAATAAGAATTCAACCATTTCCCAGGTGAAACTTCTAATTTCTTCTGGAGTCCTTGGACCATATGGACATCGCAACGTATCGCCTAGATAAATTAGTTTTTCCCTCGGCAATTGCCTCATTAATTCATGTACTACTGTTAAACCACCGACTCCTGAGTCGATGACACCAATCGGTTTATCCAATTATATCCGCCTCTTCTAGATGTAATTTCGTTTTATTTTTCATTAATACTTTTCATCTGAGCATGTAACAGATTGAGAAGTTCTATCAGTGTCGTTGTTTGTTCCTCGGTAAAGTTCTCTAAGACATTATTTAAATATTCCTGACGCTTTAAAATAACCTCTTCAATAATGCGATGTCCTTTTTCTAATACATGTATCCGCACTACTCGGCGATCATTCGTATCTCGTACTCGTTCTACTAATTCATTTTTTTCCATTCGATCAACTAAATCAGTAGTCGTACTAAAAGCTAAGCCATTTTTCGCTGATAATTCTCCAATGGTCATGTCGCCTTCTTCCTTCAACCATTGAAGCGCGATAAATTGAGGATTTGTTATTGGATAGTTATTAAGTATTTTACGCCCGTTTTGTTTTATTGCACCCGAAATATGTCGGAGTTTTTTCTCTAATTTCGCTATCTGTTCCGGTGTACTATTGTTTTTCAAGACTTTACCTCCTGAACTTCCATTCAATATATAGTCATATTTTATCATAAAAGCTCGAAAAACTAATAAATTATTTTCAAAAACTATACTTCTAACGAAAAAAAGGTGTATATTAATATATTTTTCCCAATCGAGAAATGTGCGCACCGTTTATGGTTCATCACATAAGCTATTAGTGACTAAATAATTTCCCTTCGTCATGCAGCTCTATGACAGCAAGGAGGGGTTAACATTTGAAGGACAACGAGTACAAACCGAAGCAGTTATTAACTAAACGAGAAAAAGAAGTATTCGAACTTTTAGTTCAGGACAAAACAACTAAAGAAATTGCCCAGGAATTGTTTATATCTGAAAAAACTGTCCGTAACCATATTTCAAATGCTATGCAAAAATTAGGAGTCAAGGGGCGTTCACAGGCAGTTGTAGAGCTTATCCGTATGGGCGAATTAAAGCTCTAAAAGAAACCGACTTTCCTTTTTAGGAAGTCGGTTTTATATGTTCGTTGGTTACCATTATTAATCCACATAATGTTTGATTTGTAATAATTAGTTGTGTCATAGTAATTTTCCAAGTATTTATTGTTAAGGTAGTAAATGCTCCCTACACAAGGCCACTATTTAAGCATATTTGTTATCGCTTTAAATCAAATGCCTCATTATAACCTTAATATATTTGTTTGTCTAACTACATTTCACAGAAAAATTAATCACCAATATACCAAAGAAATAACACGTATTGAATCGGAACAAAGACTAGCAACTTGATACTATTTTCTAACTATATGGGTTACATATTAGTATATTAATAGTAATTTAAGTAATTCGAATGAATTTCATAATTCTTAGTCCATGTCTCCCAACGGTTTTGAGAGTTGAAAAAAGAAGCACCTCCCCAAATCTTGTATAATGGTAGTTGACTATACAACCATAAAAAGACTGAAGGAGTGCTTCTTATGACCATTATACGACAACCAAGTTTATTTGGCATCCAGGAATTATATGACATGGAGCCTACCCAAAAATATGATGCCATTATTGCAGCGATAGACTTGGATAAAATCTATCATGTAGTAACGAAAAAATCACGACTTGGCGCACCGGAAGAACTAAACTATGCCGCCATGATTATCTCTATTTTCGTTAGATATATTGAGCGTATTCCGATGGTAAAGGATCTTATTCAACGCCTCAAGGATGATATTACCTTTAAACTAAATTGCGGGTTCCTAGTTTCAGATAGGGTACCTTCTGAATCCTCTTATTCTCGACTCCTAACGAAATTAGTGGAGTCCAATATTTTGGAGGATGTATTTGAAAAAGTTGTCCTCCAAGCAATTGAAGAAGGTTTTATTACAGATGATACAGTCGCTATTGATGCCACTCATTTTGAAGCTCGTGATCAAGCACCATCAAAAGAAGAAAAGTCAAAACCAGAGCCGAAAAAACGTGGTCGCAAATCCAAAGAAGAGCGTGACCAATGGCTAAAAGAACAAGCTGAAAAGGAAGCTAGTCTGCCTCTTTATGAAAAGAAAATTGAAGCTCAATTAGACGCACCTTTAGATGAATTACGCTCTGAAATGCCTGTAGACCCGAAGTGGGGTGTGAAAAAGAATTCAGAAGGTAAGAATGTTTTTTGGTTTGGCTATAAAGGTAATTTAGCCGTTGGTACGTCGAGTCAGTATATTCTTCAGACTGCTTTTTCTTCCGGAAACTTACATGATAGTAAAGCAGCGATTCCTTTACTGAAAGGAATCCATGAAAATTTATCTCTTTCTTCCTTGTGTTATCAAACCATGGACGCTGGCTATGATTATGAACCCATCTACGAACAGGTACACCGCATGGGACAACGCTCAATCATCGCATACAACAAGCGAAATGAAAGAGAACCAATCGGTTTTGATAAACATTTTGCCCCTACTTGTTTCAGAGAGCATTCTTATCGTTACGACAGTTTTGATGCCAAATATGAAACCTTAAAATATACAAGACCAAAAGAATGTAGTGACTGTCCATTGGCTAACGAAGGCATCTGTCAAAAGGTTTTTAAAATGAAAATAACGACAGATCTTAGAAAATATTCGGCACCAGCTCGTGGATCGATGGCATGGAAAAATATTTTTAAACGTCGCACTGCGGTCGAAAGAGTTAATGCTTATCTTAAAGAATTCTTTCAACTAAACAATGTTCGATATCGTACTGGAAAGCGTGCAAAAGGTCATTTTGACATAGTTACGCTTGTTTATAACGCTTCAAAGTTAGCGGCAGATCGTATGAATGCACAATTAATTCAGCAGCAACAAGCCGCGTGATTATTGTTTTTTAAAAGTATATTTTAGAAATTCTGTAGGTCTGTGAATTTTTAAAAAGAGCAATTATGAAATTGATTCCGTTATGTTATTAATTTATTTCTTTTTTCAATGTATTTTTAACTAGTCTAACATAAAATCTGAATTGTCCTATATAATTATCGGGGTTTTTGTACTGATTAGCATTGTAGTAAAACTATATCAATACTTATACTATTAAAAAATTTAGTAATCACCTCTATTTCCAGCTCGCCATCTACATCTTTGAACTATTATTGTTACGTGACAAATGTAACTGAGAGCAGCACTTCTTTGCTCAACTCAGACCTACTCCGAATTATGAACTGCTGCTAATTGCAATTATTTAACCTCCTTCAAAGACTCTATATTGAAATATGTTCTTAGACCCTCTATGCAGATTAGACAGTTGGACTAACCTTACTAATCTTTTGTATTATCTTGTAAACCTTTTATAACTTTATATTTAAGAAAACTATCCCTTAGATTTATGTTTAAAGCATTAGAAATTAATATCATTAATAGACCTAATGGTCGTGACCATATAATTTAATATTAGTGATAGTTAGATGTGTGTTTTTTTGCTCTTTTTGCAAGTGCTGATATCGACATTTCACATCATTACGCATTTCTCGCAATTTGTTATATATGCATACACCTTCTTGATTTACGATGTAACACATGTAACAAAATTATCACTATAATTTAGAACTTTTTAATATAATATTATTTTATTATTTTTTAGGATAGTGTAAAGTAAGTATTATAGGGTGGTATGTTATAAGTCTGAAATTGGTGACGTTTTAATAGAGTTACGAGGGTAAGGAATCATTACGAGAGGCTAGTAAAAGAATTGAAAAAAACCATATATACCTTGATACAATTGAAAGAGGATATAATAAGCTTTCTTGTAAAAAAGCAAATCCTTCCCCTGATACATTGAAATTAATCTCAAAGACATATAATTATCCTTTAAAAAATAACCGGTTACATAGAAGAAACTAGTGAAAATGAGAACGAATATATCGCTTTAGCAGAATTTAATAATCAATTGAAAAAATACAGAATAGATCAACCAGACTTTTTTGACATAGAAAAGTGGAATGCTATGGGTCCAGAGAGAATGGAAAAAGAAGAACGACAAGACTAGCACACCTTTGCAGTGTGCTCTTTTTCAAAACTTACATAGGCATATTTACTCATAATGAGTTTTATCACCATTACAGAATTATAACTCTTGAAATATACAATTATTAATACTTACTAAATAATAAAAGTGCAATAAAATTGGGACTTCTTGATTATAATGGGGGATTTAAATGAAAAGAAAATTTGTAGCTGCAAAAGTAAATATTAATCAAAATATATTTAGTAATGAGCTTGAATCATTAATAGAATTAATAGCTGATGCAATTAAGGCTAAAAAAGTCTTAAAAAGTTCCCGTTCGAAATGGACATGGAAGTTTACTGATATTAAAGAAGACAAAGATGAAACTAAATGGTATATCACTGCCAACTTTGTCAAGTCACGTATAGAATCAAAAATGATTGTTGACGGAGATAAAACAGATCTTTATAAAATACCAAAACCAGTTGCTTATTTAAGCTATTTTTTTTACGATGTTAATAATGAAATATTAATTTTTGAGGAGACTGGTGATATTCAAAGGGAACATTTTATTGACGCTTTTGAAAGAATAATCTTTCAAAGCAATCTAAAAATAGGAAAAATAGAAGTGAAACTTATTCCTAAAGAAGATAGTGTTCGAGATCAAATAATGTCTATGGAGCATTTAACGAAGATTGAATTTGACTTAATACCACCTAACATGATTCCAAAGGATGCATATAAAGATTTAGGAGATATTCTTAATAAAGAAAAAGCACTACGATTAAAGACAGTATTGGAAAATGAAGATGGTTTAAACAAAGATGGTTTAATGGTAAAAAGTGGAATAGAGATGGTTCAAAATGGCTATGGCGAAGTTAAAGCATATGGTTATTCAAGAGTTAAATCTAAAAGAGGAACCAGAAAAAAACAACATACATTTAAATCCAAAGACTCAATTGAAATGGTGCAAGTTGAACGAACCAAATCCGATAATATAACTGGATTACTAGAAAAATTCAGACAACGTGTATATAATATTTTACATTGAGGAGGGATAATTTGAAAAGGAATGAACGAATTACTTATAAAACCACATCTTTTTTAGCATTATTTAGAATTTACAGATTTAGGACACTAATTTTTAATTTCAGTTTTTTAATAGCTGCTGTTTTATCGGCGTCTTTTTACTTTTTTTACAAAGATATCAATACCACTAACCAAATTGTTAACTTTGTTGGTACAACATTATCCTCAATATCCGCTAGTCTTCTAGGTATTGTTATAGCTGGATTAGCAATATTAATAGCATTAACACAAGGTAAGACATTATCTATACTATTACAAAGAAACGTATTACAAATTTTTCTATTTCCATTTTGGATATTGTCTTTTTTCTGGGGTATTTCAACTTTAATTTGTATTGCTATAATATTCCTAGATATAATTAATTTTAACTATCTCTTTTACTTAATTACTTTTGAGGTATTTATTTTTACTTACTCTGTATTATCTACTATTCAACTTATGGGGCACGCAATTAGACTAGGTTTATTTCTAGCCGATTATGAAAATGATAGTTAAATCATTTATTCAAAGGTTTAAGAGAGTAAATGATTTATTTTATAGCCAAATACCGAACGTACGTTTTCTTCAGGCTATTTCTATGACTTATATAACATCAGTACTTGAAGATTAGATAACTAAAAAGTTATATAAAATATTATCTTGTCTGTAAGAGAAATAAGCAAAACATGCAAATAGCAAGAATTCAAAGAGTCTTTTTTGACCGCAAACAAATGTCAGCTAAATATTATATTTATGGTCGCAATCAAGCTATTACCTTTAGATTCACGTTGTTGCACTCTAGAAAATCAACGTGAATAGTTTTTTCATGAACTATGCATTTTCTAAGAAATATAGGACACCAATCAATATAATGATTCCTGAAGCTTTCAAGGAGCTTCAGGAATGTGATGTAAATCGTTTGCAATGTATGCAGCATTGTAGGAAGTCGGTTTTATATGTTAATTGGTTACCATCATTAATTTATCTTTTATTTCTTCTCCAAGCTTAATCGGTCTGCCACTTTCCGGATTAATATAGACTATTCTCCCTCTTCCAGTTAAACATACCTCTTCCTTTTGATTGACACCCATATAATGGATGTCAAAGGAGGTATTACCGACGTGTGCTGCTTTTACATAGATTCTAAGACTATCTTGAAAATACAATTGCTTATGATAATCACACTGCAAATCAGCCACAATTGGAATCCCCTCTGCACTAGACGCATTATCAAACAAACCAACAGATTTTAAATACTCGATACGTGCCTCTTCAAAATAAATAAATGGGCTAACATTATTCACATGTCCGAACATATCTGTTTCTGAAAAACGAATACGAATCGGAATAAAAAAAGTGAATTCTGCTTTCCAAGCTTCAAAATCCTCAATATATGAAATTTTCCCCATAGCTAACTCCCCCTCCATTGATAAAAAAGACCCCTACCACGTTATTCGGTAAGGGTCTTGTTGTAAAAGCATATTAATGTGCGTTGTCACTGCCAAAGAAGTTCTTGAACGATTGGACAGTAGCTGCACGGTTCATCGCTGCAATAGAAGTGGTCAATGGAATACCTTTCGGACATACTTGGACACAGTTTTGTGCATTACCACAACCAACTAGTCCTCCCTCTTCCATTAATCCTTCTAATCTTTCACTTGCATTCATCTCACCTGTTGGATGAGAATTAAATAAACGAGCTTGAGAGATTGCTGCCGGTCCGATAAAGTTAGATTTGTCATTAACATTTGGACAAGCTTCTAAGCAGACCCCACAAGTCATACATTTTGATAGTTCATAAGCCCATTGACGTTTTTTCTCTGGCATACGAGGTCCAGGACCTAAATCGTACGTACCATCAATTGGGATCCAAGCTTTAACCTGTTTTAACGCATCAAACATACGCTCACGGTCAATAACTAGATCACGAACTACTGGGAATGTAGACATCGGCTCAAGACGAATAGGCTGCTCTAGTTCATCCACTAAAGCTGCACATGATTGTCTTGGCACGCCATTTATCACCATGGAACATGCACCACAAACCTCTTCTAAACAGTTCATATCCCATGCTACTGGTGTTGTTTTTTCCCCATTAGCATTTACAGGATTTTTACGAATTTCCATTAACCCAGAGATAATGTTCATATTTTTACGATATGGCACATTAAATGTTTCATTATATGGAGCAGAATCTGGGCTATCTTGACGCGTAATAATAAATGTAACAGTCTTTTGTTCAGCCATTTTCAGTTTACTCCCTTCACTATTTTGTAATCCGTCTTAGTGCTTTTTCGTATAATCACGTTTACGTGGTGGAATCAACGATACATCGACATCTTCATATGAGAATACTGGTGCATTTTCTTTTGCATCAAATTCTGCAATTGTCGTCTTTAACCATTCCTCATCATTACGTTCTGGGAACTCCGGTTTATAATGTGCACCACGACTTTCATTACGATTATAAGCACCAATTGTAATAACACGTGCTAAGTGAAGCATATTTTTAAGCTGGCGAGTAAACATTACACCTTGGTTATTCCAACGAGAGGTATCGTTGATATTAATATTTTCCCAACGCTCTAGTAATTCTTGAATCTTTTCATCAGTTTTAAGTAGTTTCGCATTTTCACGTACAACCGTAACATTATCTGTCATCCATTCACCTAGTTCTTGGTGAATTTGGTAAGCATTTTCTTCGCCACTCATGTTCATGAGAGCTTCAAAATTCTCTTCTTCCTCTTTAACACGTTTTTCAAATAGACTCGCATCCAGATCTTCAACATGTTTAGAAAGACCATCTATATATTCAATAGCTTTCGGTCCAGCTACCATACCGCCATAGATAGCAGATAACAAGGAGTTTGCACCTAAGCGGTTTGCACCGTGCTGTGAATAATCACATTCTCCAGCAGCGAAGATACCTGGAATACTAGTCATTTGATTATAGTCCACCCATAGTCCACCCATAGAATAGTGAACCGCTGGGAAAATTTTCATCGGAACTTTACGTGGATCTTCACCTACGAATTTCTCGTAAATTTCAATAATACCACCAAGTTTAACGTCTAGTTCTTTCGGATCTTTATGTGACAAGTCCAGATAAACCATGTTCTCGCCGTTGATACCAAGTTTCTGATTCACACATACATCAAAGATTTCACGTGTCGCGATGTCACGTGGAACTAGGTTTCCATAAGCAGGATATTTCTCCTCTAGGAAGTACCAAGGCTCACCATCTTTGTATGTCCATACACGTCCACCTTCACCACGAGCTGATTCACTCATTAGACGAAGCTTATCATCTCCTGGAATTGCAGTAGGGTGGATTTGAATGAATTCACCGTTGGCATATTTTGCACCTTGTTGGTACAAGATACTAGCAGCAGATCCGGTGTTAATCATAGAATTAGTAGATTTACCAAAGATGATTCCTGGTCCACCAGTAGCCATGATGGTTGCATCTGATGGGAACGATTTGATTTCATGCGTCTTCATGTTTTGCGCTACAATACCACGTCCAACGCCTTCATCATCCAATACAGCACCAAGGAATTCCCAACCTTCATACTTCGTTACTAATCCCTCTACTTCATAACGACGAACTTGTTCATCTAATGCATATAATAATTGCTGACCTGTTGTTGCCCCAGCAAAAGCAGTACGGTGATGTTGTGTACCTCCAAAACGACGGAAATCAAGAAGACCCTCAGGAGTACGGTTAAACATTACACCCATACGGTCAAGCATATTGATAATTCCCGGTGCCGCTTCACACATTGCTTTTACCGGTGGTTGATTGGCCAAGAAGTCTCCTCCATAAACCGTATCATCAAAGTGGATTAATGGAGAGTCACCTTCCCCTTTTGTGTTTACTGCACCATTAATACCACCTTGGGCACAAACAGAGTGAGAACGTTTTACTGGTACAATGGAAAATAAGTCAACGCTTACACCAGCTTCAGCAGCTTTAATTGTTGCCATAAGGCCAGCTAAGCCTCCGCCAACTACAGCGATTTTACGGTTACTCATTTGAAACCTCACTCCCTCTCTCTTTTCTTACACTCCATAAGCAAAAGTAATTAGTGTTCTGATACCAATATAACTTACTACTAAAAAGACAATTAGAGTAGCATATGTAACAATTTTTTGTGATCTTGGTGATTGCGCAATACCCCAAGAAACAAAGAAGCCCCATAATCCATTAGAGAAATGGAATACAGCAGAAAGAACACCAATAACATAAAACCAGAACATAACTGGATTAGTTAAAATACCTTCCATTAAGCTGTAATCTAAATCAGCACCTAGAGCCACTTGCACACGAGTTTCAAATACATGCCATGCAATAAATACTAACGTAATAATACCTGTTACACGTTGCAAGTAGAATAGCCAGTTACGGAAAAAGCCATAACGTCTGACATTGTTCTTTGCAACAAAAACAATATAAACCCCTAAAATTGCATGGAATAAGATTGGTAAGTAAATAACAAAGATTTCTAATGCTAGTACAAATGGAAGATTGTGCATAAAGCTTGCCGCTTTATTAAAGCTTTCTTCTCCATATACAGCAAAGTGATTAACTACTAAGTGGTTAATCAAAAATAACCCGATAGGAACTACACCTAATAATGAGTGTAACCTTCTGTAAAAATACTCCCTATGTTCCGCCATGTAATACCCCCCTTAGTTCTTCTGATGGTTGATTTAGTTAATAGTCTGACATTTTAGACAAAATAGACTGAAACTATTTTCACTAAAATGTAGAATTTGCAACATGTTTATTGTACGACTATCTCCAATTAGCGTCAAGAAAAGGCCACCCAATTTTTAGTTAAATTTAAATCGCTTACATCCTAATAGTAAGTCTTGCGAAATAATGAAATTGCATAGATAATAAGAGTATACTTATAATGTAATATGTGACTTTTTACATACAGGAAGGAATCTAGCTATGCAGAAAAAACAAGAGAAACTTCCAGTAGAAATATTGGATAAGATTCAATCAACTGGTGCTGGATATGATGTCTTACGATACATAGGCTTACCAGACGTATTTGGATCCGAGGCAGATGCCCTACTATATTTTATGGGGAAAGGCCTAGCAAGAAAATTTAATTTCCAATCTATGGGGGATGTCATCTATTTCTTCGAGAAAATGGGTTGGGGACGCCTTGAATTAATTAAGGAGAAAAATAACAAATTAGAATTTCATCTCCTAGCCGATTCCGTTGTTCAACGTTTAAAAATGCCAATAAATACAGAATTTCGAATAGAAGCTGGATTTCTAGCAGAGGCAATTTCTATATTAAAAAATGTTGAGTGCGAATGTGTTGAAGAAATAAGAGCAAAAATTCATCAAGTTGAATTTACTGTTCTATTTGTAGATTAAACGAAGTGTATAACGCCTGAGTGAAGTCAGCTCTATTTGGTACGAAAAAAAGAGGACGCATAGACTTATCCAGTTTACTTTAGGATTCGTCTTTTGCACCCTCTTCTTTTTTCTCCTCATTTAAATGCGTTAAAACAATCTCAGCAATGTTGTGTGGTATTCCTAGCTTCGTAATCTCTTCTACCTTTGCATTGCGTATTTCTTTTACCGATTTAAAATGGGATAATAATAGCTTTCTTCTTTTTTCTCCAACGCCTGGAATCTTATCTAATTCGGATTGGAAAAGATTCTTTCCTCTTAATTGCCTATGGAACGTAATGGCAAAACGGTGAACCTCATCTTGAATGCGTTGAATCAAATAGAACTCTTGAGATTGTCTAGATAACGGGACTACAGCAGGCGGAAACCCGTACAGCAATTCGCTAGTTCTATGTTTATCGTCTTTAGCAAGCCCACATAATGGGATATCTAATCCTAATTCATTTTCTAACACATCTAATGCCGCACTCATTTGCCCTTTACCACCATCTACAATCACTAAATCCGGCAATGGTAGTGACTCCTTTAAAACGCGTGTATACCTTCGTCTAATCACTTCGCGCATTGTTTCATAGTCATCTGGACCTTGAACATCTTTAATCTTATATTTACGATAATCCTTCCTGCTCGGCTTTCCATCCACAAACACAACCATTGCCGAAACCGGATCTGTACCTTGAATATTGGAATTATCAAACGCTTCTATACGAAGTGGAATTTCAATATTCAATGCTTGACCAAGCTTCTCTACTGCTAATATAGTTCTTTCTTCATCTCGTTCAATAATAGAGAATTTCTCTGATAAAGAAGCCTTGGCATTTTCCATCGCCAATTCGACTAACTCTTTTTTTCTACCTCGGTATGGCGTGTGTACATCTATCTCTAAAAGTTCTTCTAAAACCTTGGTATCTGTACCGATAGGAACGAAAATCTGCTTTGGTTTCGGATGATTTTCATGGAGATAAAATCTACCAATGAAACTAAGAAACGTATCCTCTGCCTCATCAAAGAAAGGAAAAACGGAAACATCTCGTTCTATTAACTTTCCTTGACGGATAAAGAACACTTGGATACACATCCAACCTTTGTCATAGCTATAACCAAATACATCCCGGTCTACGCTATCATTTAATGTCATCTTCTGCTGTTCCATGACAACTTCAATATGCTGGATTTGATCACGTAGTTCCTTTGCCCGTTCAAAGTTTAATTGTTCACTAGCAGCTTGCATTTTTTGTGTAAGTGTTTGTTTTATATGCTTGAATCCACCTTGGAGAAATGATTGAATCTCTTGCACAATATCTTTATAAAAACTCTCATTAGGTGGTTCATTACCACACGCAAGACACTGATCCATATGGTAATACAAGCAAGGTTTTCCCGGAGGATTATTACATTTTCGCAATGGATACAATCGATCTAATAGCTTTTTTGTTTCTCTAGCAGCAATTACGTTCGGATAAGGGCCAAAATACTTTCCTTTATCTTTTTTAACTTTACGTGTTATGACTAACCTAGGATGTCTCTCTGCGGTTATTTTTAAATAGGGATAAGACTTATCATCCTTCAGCATAACATTATATTTCGGATCATATTTCTTTATTAAATTCATTTCTAAAATAAGGGCTTCTATTTCTGAAGACGTGATGATATATTCAAAATCCTCAATTTCCTGTACTAACCGCTGTGTCTTTTGGTCATGTGCACCAGTGAAGTAAGAACGGACACGGTTTTTCAGTAGTTTGGACTTACCTACATAGATTATTGTATTATGTCTATCCTTCATTAAATAGCAACCGGGCTTTGCTGGTAATACTGCTAGTTTTTCTTGGATATTCTGGTTCATTATCGTCATTCCTTAAAGGTTAAAATGGCGGTAGAAAACAATCCCCTGTCACATGCTGCAACAAGGGATTGTTTATCTTTCATAATCAGTATCGACTTATGCGTGTTTATTGATTAATTCCACTAAAGCTTCTTTAGGTTGGAATCCAATTACTTGGTCAACTACATTACCATCTTTGAATAATAATAATGTTGGAATACTCATAACACCAAATTTACTTGCTGTTTCTTGGTTTTCGTCTACATCAAGTTTAACGATTTGCACTTTTTCTGACATTTCTCCATCTATTTCTTCTAGAACTGGAGCTATCATTTTACAAGGACCACACCATGGTGCCCAGAAATCAGCTAATACTAAACCTTTAGAGGTTTCATCTGCAAAGTTTTGATCAGATACATTTTTAATAGCCACTCTAATTCCTCCTTTTACTTCAATTCAACAAAAGTATACCATTAAATTTACAAACCTTACTAACAGTTTGCTTAATCTTAGGTTTCTTATCCTAATAAAAATACAATATCATTCGACATGATGTAACCAATAAATCTATTTGATTTAGCTATTTAAACAAGCACACAGCCCCGAGTACACGCTATTCTGCAAGTAGGGTTAGGAAAGCACCTTCAAGATGCTCTGTAGGTCTTGATTACCCTTACCTGAAAATCAGCTTGTACTCCGGGCTGTCTAATACAGCTACATTCGATCGCATCATGACTTAGAGACTGGGACAAAACGATTTCTAACATAGGATAAACCGAACATGAAAGTTAGCGCATCAAATCCGCCCCGGAAATATACTACGTCCGCGTGCGGCTGGTGAGCCTCCTCAGAGCTAACGCTCTTCCAGGGTCTCAGGCAGTGCCCTTTCCTCCCATAGGAGTCTCCGTATATTTCCGGGTAATGATAGTGATGGTTCGTTTTTTATTACCTTTATTTTAGTTTTGTACCAGGCTTTTTAACTTTTTAATTTCTTCTGTAAGCAGTGGGACGATTTCAAATAAGTCTCCCACAATTCCATAGTCAGCTACGTTAAAGATGTTTGCTTCTGGGTCTTTGTTGATGGCAACGATTACTTTCGAGTTAGACATTCCGGCTAGATGTTGGATTGCTCCAGAAATACCTACCGCAATGTATAGATCTGGGGTTACTACTTTACCCGTTTGACCAATTTGTAACGAATAATCACAGTAATCTGCATCACAAGCTCCACGAGATGCGCCTACTGCACCACCTAATACTTCAGCAAGCTCATATAATGGTTTAAAACCATCAGCACTTTTCACACCACGTCCACCAGCAACAACAACCTTCGCTTCAGACAAATCAACACCATCTGTAGCTTTTCGTAATACTTCTTTAATTACAGTACGTAAGTCCGTAATATCAACGGCTTTATCTTGCACTTCACCAGTTCGTGATTCATCTCGTTCTAAAGCTTGAATATTGTTCGGTCTAATGGTAACAAATACAATACCCTCAGTAACAACTTTTTTCTCAAAAGCTTTACCAGAGTAAATCGGTCTAGTGAAAACAACCTCATCACCATCATGCGAAATATCAACAGCATCTGATACTAAACCCGATTCCAATTTACTTGCAATTTTAGGAGTTAAATCTTTTCCAATTGCCGTATGTCCCATTACAATACCGTATGGTTCTTCATCCTCAATAATGGATAATACCGCCTGACCATAGCCATCAGAAGTATAGGAGGCTAGCTTTTCATCTTTAACGGTTACTACTCTATCCGCCCCATAATATATCATTTCTTGTGCAAGCGATTCTAATTCATCACTTCCACAGAGTACACCAACGATCTCTGCATCGTCATTTATTTTTTTCGCTGCAGCGATTGCTTCGAAAGTAACATTACGTAGCACACCATCTCTCGATTCACCTATAACTAGTAATTTTTCACTCATCCTAATTGCTCCTTTCCGTCATTAAAGTACTTTCGCTTCGTTTCTTAGCAGCGAAACAAGCTCCTTTACTTGCTCCTCTAACTCGCCTTCTAATACTCTTCCAGCCTCTTTTTCAGGTGGTAAGAATATATCTATCGTCTTTGTTTTAGGCTCTAGTTCATCCTCATCTAAATCCAAATCGTCAATCTCTAATTCTTCTAACGGCTTTTTCTTCGCTTTCATAATACCTGGTAAAGAAGGATATCTTGGTTCATTTAAACCTTGTTGACATGTAACTAATAATGGTAAAGATGTTTCGATTTTCTCAACATCTCCCTCCACATCTTTATCGATGCTCACTGTATCCCCATCAATCGTAAGGCTAGTAATGGTCGTCACATAGTTAATGCCTAAACGCTCAGCAAGTCTAGGACCTACTTGCCCACTTGCTTCATCAATTGCCACATTACCAGCTAATATTAAATCAACTTCTTTATCTTCAAAGAAAGCTTCCAATATCTTTGTAGTGGTAAATTGATCGCCATCTTCTAGATCATCTTCTGTATTAATTAGTACTGCCTTATCAGCTCCCATCGCTAGAGCAGTACGTAGTTGTTTTTCTGAATCTTCATCACCAATTGTCACAACAGTGACTTCCCCACCATGCTCATCACGTTGTTTGATTGCTTCTTCTACTGCATATTCATCATATGGGTTAATGATAAATTCTGCACCATCATCCTCGATTTGACCATTTGTCACGACGATTTTCTCTTCTGTGTCAAAGGTCTTTTTTAATAACACATAAATATTCATCTGAGTTCCTCCTCTTGTTTACTATTTATCTATAAAGTTAGGCTTTCGTTTTTCAATGAAAGCTTGAACCCCTTCTTTTGCATCTTCTGATCCAAATATCTCGCCAAATGCTTCTGCTTCCGCTTTAACACCATTTGCAAATCGCTCTGTCTTCGCATAAGGAATTAATTGCATTATTCTAGTAATCGTTGGCTTGCTCTTTGAAGCGATTTTTTCTGCTAGTTCTGTTGCAGCATCTATTAATTGTTCTTCATCGACAACACGATTCACTAATCCAAATTGATAGGCCTCATGAGCCGTGATTGGTTCACCAGTTAAAATCATTTCATATGCTTTTGCTGTCCCAACATATTGTGGAAGGCGTTGTGTTCCAGCAAAACCAGGTATTATTCCTAGGGACAGCTCTGGTAGGCCCAACTTTGCATTGTTCGTAGCAATTCTGATATGGCATGCCATCGCAAGTTCCATCCCGCCACCTAAAGCCGCACCATGAATTGCTGCAATTACAGGGACTGAAAAGTTCTCTATTCGGTCAAATAGTTGTTGACCGAATTCAGAAAGCGATTGATAGTCTGAGGCTCCCTGTAAGGACGTAAACTCTTTAATATCAGCCCCTGCTGAAAAGAATCGGCCTTCACCTTTCAAAAGAATAGCCTTCACTTTCTCATCTGACTCCATTTCATCCAACTTATCAGAAAGCGCATTCAAAAGTTTGCTAGATAATGCATTAGCAGGTGGACTTTGAATGGTTAATATCACAACATGCCCATTCAATTCGTAATGAATAGTTCCCATCATAACACCCCTTTTTTCATGTTATTTACACTTAAGACGCGGCCCGAATCTCTTACAGTGAATATTCAGACCGCTTATAAATAGTATCTCTCATCTGAAGCTAATAAGATAGTTTAAAATATCAAGCTTATGTACTTATTTCACCGAAACCCCTTTTGTAATTAATTCATGAACAGATGGTGCTAATCCTATTAAATCATATTTTTCCTCGTTCATTACCCAGTTTGTAACCGTTTCATCTAAAGTCCCAAAGATCATTTGTCTAATTAACGGTATTTTGATATCGCTACGGAATAGCTTCTCCTCTACCCCTTCTTTTACGATTTCATCAATCACTACGAGATATGGCTTTAATATCCGGTTAATTTGCTGACGTAAAGATAAATTGGACTGTCTTAGTTCTAACTGGGTTACGATAGCGAGATGGTGATTGGCTGCAAGTTGACTAAAATGCATTTCTATTAACGTTAACAACTTTTCACTAGCATTTTCTCGTTCGTTCGTTGCTGCAACTATCTGTTCGATAAATTGTCCCATTTTTTCCTCAAATACTGAGACCAAAATATCCTCTTTGTTCTTGAAATATAAGTAAATTGTTCCGTCAGCCACCCCTGCTTTTTTAGCAATTTTAGAAACTTGTGAAGCGTGGTAGCCGTTTTCTGCGATTACATCGACAGCTGCATCAATGATTAACTTATACTTCGGTTTATTGTTTTTCATGACTTTTCTCCTTCAAACATAAAGCAAAATGAATAAAATATGAATGAATCATCATTCATATTTTATTCTAAAGGGAGAATCACATTCTGTCAATATATGCTTGTACACTTTTCCGAAATACTTGAGCAAATGCTCAAGTAGTACTAACTTCTTGCTCTGCCTTACTTTTCTCTTCATCTACTAATTGTCTTCTCAAGATTTTTCCGACCGCAGTTTTAGGTAATTCATCACGAAAATCATAGATTCTAGGAACTTTATATGCAGCTAATCTTTCCCTACAGAATGTATTAAGCTCCTCTTCTGTCACATGATATCCTTCTTTTAAAACCACATACGCTTTTACTGTTTCCCCGCGGTATGGATCTGGTACACCAGCTACTACTACCTCTTGAATTGCTTCATGCTCATAAAGTACTTCTTCTACCTCTCTAGGGTAGATATTATAACCCCCAGCAATAATCATATCCTTCTTCCGATCGACAATAAAAAAGTATCCGTTCTCATCCATATAGCCAAGATCACCAGTTAATAGCCAACCATCCTTTAAGGTATTCTCTGTATCTTCAGGCCTATTCCAATATCCCATCATGATTTGTGGACCTTTGACTGCAAGCTCCCCAATCTCGCCAGCTTCAACCTCTTCATACGTTTCCATATTTAGGATTTTAGCATCTGTATCCGGCCATGGCACACCAATACTGCCACTGACTCTTTTTTCATAAATGAAATTGGCGTGTGTAACTGGAGATGATTCCGTTAAACCATAGCCTTCCACCAATTTCCCACCAGTTACACTCTCAAATTTCTCCTGAACCTCTACTGGTAATGGAGCAGAACCACTAATACAGGCATTTACCGATGACAGATCATATTTATTTAAGTCTGGATGGTTTAATAAACCAATATAAATTGTAGGTGCTCCTGGAAAAACAGTTGGTTTTTGCTTATGAATAGTCTTTAATACATCCCCCGCGTCAAACTTCGGTAATAAGATCATTTTCGAAGCAGTGAATATGGATATATTCATTACCGCTGTCATCCCGTACACATGGAAGAAAGGAAGAACTCCGAGAATAATGTCTTCTCCCTTTTTCATCTCATAAATCCAAGCTTCACACATTTTAGCGTTTGCCACAAGATTTCGATGTGACAACATCACACCTTTTGGATATCCAGTAGTCCCACCTGTGTATTGAAGTATGGCTACATCCTCAACCGGATCTACGAATACTTCCTCGTATTTCACCTGCGCCTTATCCATTATTTCGGTCCACACATGTGTATCTGCAGATTCTTCTACTTTTACCACCATATTATATTGCCTCTTTTGAATAAATGGATAGATTAAGTTTTTAGGAAATGGTAAGTAGTCCTTTATCCCCGTGACGATCATATGCTCTAGTTGGGTATCCTTCTTCACATTAGTTACTCTTGGAACTAAGATATCAAGGCAAACAATTACCTTCGATCCAGAATCAGTTAACTGGTATTCCAGTTCCCTCTCCGTATAAAGCGGATTGGTTTGCACTACAATCGCACCAGCCATTAACGAGCCATAATATGCGATAACAGATTGTGGTGAGTTAGGTAACATGATAGCGATACGATCTCCCTTTTCAACACCCAAACCTTGTAGGTAGTTAGCAAACTTACTAGCCTGCTCATACAATTCCGCAAACGTTAGTTCCTTCCCCATAAAATAAAGCGCTTTCTTTTCTCCGTATTGAGAAACCGTATCCTTTAAAAAATCCTGTAAAGGCCTCTCATCATAAGAAAGAGAAGTCGGTATTTCGTTAGGGTAGAGATCATGCCATCTCTTTTGTTCCCCCATAAAACTAACCTCCTTTTACATTTAGTTAGTTCTATTATACCGACTAATTTATATTTTTTGAAATTTTATTTTTATTTTTTTGATAATTTTTTCTTTCTGTATTAAAAAATACTAAAATTAAAATCAAATACAAGGTATAAAACTCCAACGATAACAAAGACGGCTGCCACTCCGATACATACTTTTGCCAAAGTCTCCATAATGTTCTCCCTCTACAAATGTTTAGATAATAATAATACTTGCACCAATCACATACGATAGCCCGATGGATATAATCATTGATATAAGTCCTACTGCTTTATTTCCTTTTCCGATTTCTTCATCAATACTAATCGTTGGTGTAAGGAATTCAAAAATAAAGTAAGCTATTAATAGTAAAAAGAAGCCCGCTGAACCCCAAGCAATACTAGTCAATAATGTATCATTATGCTCAATCGAGTACCGGAAGATATTTGTAATACCAAAAATTTTCCCACCAGTAGCCATAGCTACAGCAATATTTCCTTTGCGAATTTCTTCCCAGTTCTTATATTTCGTAACAAGTTCAAACACAGCTAAAAAAACTACTGTACAAAGAATGACCACACTAAAACTAGCTGCTGTATCTACTAATACATTCTCCCAAAAGCTACTCATGTCAACATCCCCCTCACTATCTTATCGAAATTCGATTACGGTTACACCGCTTCCACCTTCACCAGCTGCACCAGGTCTTGTAGATGCAATACTTGGATGATTTTTGACAAAATCCTGTACACCTTTTCGAAGGGCTCCTGTTCCCTTACCATGGATAATAGACACCTTTGGATAACCTGCTAGGGTGGCATCGTCTATATACTTCTCTAATTTCAACAAGGCATCCTCAAATCGTTCACCACGTAAATCTAATTCTAATGGCACATGGTAATTCGATCCTTTTACAGTTGCTAACGGTTTTTGATACGTTGTTTGTTTTGGTTTACCAATTAATTGCAAATCACTTCGTTTTACTTTTACTTTCATAATACCAACTTGAACAAGGTATTCAGAATCACTTATTTTTTCCAGAACTGAACCGTTTTGATTTAAGGTTAAAAGCTTAATTTCATCCCCCGGACTTAACACTTCATTGGAAGGTTTTGATTCCTTTTTACCATCTGGTTTAGAAGATAATTTGGGCTGTGCTTCTTCTAGCATCTTTCTTGCTTCAATCCACTCATGTTCCTTCAACTGAGCATCTGTTTTCATCTTGCGGATTTCACTTACAATAATTTCTGCTTCTTCACGAGCTTTACGAATTGCTTTTTCCGCTTTCTCCTCTGCCTTTTTATATAAGGCCTCACGTTTTGTTTCGAATTGATTCCATTCCGCTTCCATTTGCTTTCTTAGACGTTCACTTTCAAGCAAAATTTCATGTGCTTCCTCATATTCCTTTTCTGCTTGAATTTTCGATTTTTCTAGCGATGCTATCATATTCTCTACGTTTTTAGAATCTACACCGATATGACTTTTAGCTCGATCAATAATGGTTGGATCTAACCCAAGTCTTTTAGAAATTTCAAATGCATTACTGCGACCTGGTACGCCTATTAATAAACGATACGTAGGCTGCAAGGTTTGTACATCAAATTCCATGGAAGCGTTAATTACTTGTTCACGATTGTAACCATATGCTTTCAGCTCAGGGTAGTGTGTAGTCGCAATTACCCTTGCATTTCTTGATACAACTTCATCTAATATAGACATAGCTAGTGCAGCACCTTCTTGGGGATCTGTCCCAGCTCCTAATTCATCAAATAAGACGAGTGTCCGATTATCAACATGATTTAATATATCCACAATGTTCGTCATATGGGATGAGAATGTACTTAAGTTCTGTTCAATGGATTGTTCATCACCAATGTCTGCAAAAACATGTTCAAATACAGCCATTTCACAACCATCTAAAGCTGGTACTTGCAACCCAGATTGAGCCATTAAAGTGCATAAGCCTACCATTTTCAAGGTAACCGTCTTACCACCCGTATTCGGACCCGTTATAACAATGGAGGTATACTCTTTTCCAATTTCTATATCATTGGCAACCACTTCATCTGGCGCAATTAGCGGATGACGAGCTTGCTGCATCTTAATATATCCTTGATTATTCATTGTTGGTCTAGAGGCTTTCATTTCTCGTGCCAGATTAGCTCGAGCAAACATATAATCCACTTGCGCAAGTATCCGTACATTTTCCGATAAGGATACTTCTTCCTCTGCAATATGTTGACTCAATTCACGTAAAATACGATCAATTTCCTGTTTTTCATTAGCGCGCAGCTCTTGTAATTGGTTATTTAAATCAACAACTGCTTTTGGTTCCATGAACAGTGTCTGACCAGAAGCTGATTGGTCATGAACGATTCCACCAACTGCTCCGCGATATTCATGTTTAACTGGTAATACATATCGCTCATTTCGAATCGTGATAATGGCATCCGATAGCATATTACTTTTCGTTCTCGTATAGCTTTCTAATTTTTCCCGAATTCTGCTTTCATGTGTACGAATAGAAGAACGGATCCCCCTTAACTTCTCTGTAGCACTATCCATCACTTGTCCATGATCATCGATACAACGCTTAATCTCTAGCTCGAGATTTCTTAATGGTGATATACCTTCCACTAATTCTTTTAAAATAGGTAAATCCTCATCTAATCCTATAATAAAATCCTTTACCTGCCGTCCACCATATATTGTATTTGCAACATCTAAACATTCAGAAGTACTTAATACCCCACCTATTACACTACGTTTAAGACTAGGACGTATATCAAAAATTCCGCCAAGGGGTACAGGCACATTTAATCGGATGACCTGACTAGCTTCATCTGTTTCTTCTTGTAATGAATTAACCTGTTCTAAATCAGTAGATGGCTTAAGTCTAGCTGCCAAATCCTTTCCCAAACTCGTTTGGGCTTGTTGGACTAGGCGATCAATGACTTTTTGAAAATCTAATACTCGTAAAATACGTTCGTTCATTTACTTACTCCTTTACCGAGATGTCGTTTAGGCTTTTATTTATTACGGTTAAAGTACGCCATTAGTTTCTCTTTTGACCAAGAATTTAACACGGTATCCTTCTTTAACCAGCCCTTCCTTGCAACACCGACACCATATTTCATATGTTCTAGCATTGTATAATTATGGGCATCTGTATTAATAGCAATTTTCACACCAGCGTCCTGTGCCGCCCGAGCCCATTCCGCCGAAATATCCAATCGATTCGGATTTGCATTTATTTCTAGTGCTGTATTCGTTTCTTTTGCTCGTTCTATTAACTTATCCAAATTAACCTTATATCCATCTCTTCTTCCGATTAACCTACCAGTAGGATGAGCAATTAACGATACATAAGGGTTCTCTAAAGCCGTAAACAATCTCTTCATAATAAGCTCTTCCGATTGGCTAAAACTAGAATGAATAGCAGCTATCACATAATCCATCTCTTTTAGAAAATCATCAGAAAAATCAAGGGAGCCATCTGTTAAAATGTCCATTTCTACCCCTGCAAAGATATGGATGTCTGTATATTTTTCATTAAGCTTAGCAATTTCTTCCCGTTGGCTTCTAAGACGATCCTCGTTTAATCCATTGGCAACCCGCAAATTTTTGGAATGATCGGTTATCGCAATATATTCGTAGCCATAACTTCTAGCCTGATTTACCATTTCTTCAAGCGTTTGAGCACCATCACTCCAAGTTGTATGCATGTGAAGATCCCCACGAATATCGTGTAATGCTACTAAATCAATCGGCTCTTGAAATGCAGCCACTTCACCTGTATCTTCCCTTATCTCAGGTGGGATATAGTGTAGGCCAAAGTGTTGGAAAAACTCCTCTTCCGTCGAAAAGGTTAAAATTTCATTCGTCTCCTCCACTTCGATACCATATTCATTTATTTTCTCGCCTCTTGATTTTGCCAGCTGACGCATGGCCACATTATGATCCTTGGAACCAGTGAAATGATGAAGTGTCGTTGCAAACTCGTTATCCGCTACTAAACGAAAATCAACATTTACATCATAAACATCATCTAATGTTACCGAAATCTTTGTATCCCCTTTAGCAATCACTTCTTTTAAAGCTGGTATTTGAAGTAACGCTTCACGCACCTGCTCGATATCGTCGGTTGCGATAATAAAATCTAAATCCTTAATCGTTTCTTTCATTCTTCTTAATGAACCGGCTCTTGAAAATTGTTGTATCGCTGGAATTAACTGTAAATATTCTTCAATTCGTTCTGCAATAGGAAGCATATATGCAATAGGTAGGCGTTCAGGTCTCTTGCCAATCTCATTTAATGCAGCAAGTATTTTCTCAGCCGATTTTTTCCCAAAACCAGCTAATCCTTCTACCTTTCCAGACTCAATGGCTGCCTTCAATGTTTCCGCATCCACAACATCGAGCTCTTGATAGAGTTTAGCAAGCTTCTTACCACCTAGACCAGGTACATTTAAAAGCGGAATTAGGCCCTCAGGTACTTCTCTTTTAAGCTCTTCTAACGTCTCTGACCTACCCTGTTCAAGGTATTCAGCGATTACCGTACTTGTCCCCTTCCCAATTCCTTTTATTTCTGTGAAATCCTTCATATCTGCTAAAGAGCGATCATCTCTTTCTAATGCCTGTGCCGCTTTTCTAAAAGCGGAGATTTTAAAAGGATTCTCCCCTTTTAATTCTAAATATATAGCAATTGTTTCTAATAACTTTATTACGTCTTTTTTATTTATAGCCATCTTTATCACCTATTTTAAAATTTGTTTCAAATTCGATACATTTTTCGTTCAATTCGTAAAAAAAGCCGATTAAAAAACATGGCTAATTCATAACGAATCATCTATATTGTACCTAGCATACAATGATAATCCTAGTATTATGAATTAGCCTTTTCTTTATCAATTAATCATCGCAACAATATGGTTAAACCATAAATCTTTAATCTTTTCCGAGAAGTATGGTGTATGTTCAACTATAAATAATGCTACATTTGAATTATTTACGTATTCTTGTATAGTTCCAACTGGAGTCAGTACAATGATATATAAGATTACAAATAGAATTAAATATACTTCTAAAAATCCAAGAATTGCTCCAAATATTTTGTTAATGGAATTCAATATTGGTAATGAAGCAATCACATCAATCATCGATGCCAAAATTTGCAACCCAATTTTAGCTGCAAAGAAAATAACCGCAAAGGAAATTGCATTATAAAACGCATTTTCGATTGGTAGCGCAGCTAAGAAATCAGCCCATAAACTATCATCCGTAAGCGTAGGGTATGGAATAAATTGTTCTAAATGCTTAGACAGGTCGTCATAAAAAGAGGCAGCTACAATAAAGGCAACTATAAAACCTAGCAAATGCACCGCCTGAAGTATCAGTCCCCGTTTCAAACCTACAAGGAAACCGAAAAGTAATAACACTATAAGTACTAAATCTATCATATGTAATTTATCCTCTTTCTTTTTTAATTGAACCTAGTAATGATGCATAGTCTTCTTTTAATGCTAGGTAATCATTCATAGAATTTATAGCTGTCAACACAGCAAGACTAGCAGTATCGAGCTGTGGGTTCATTTCATGAATTTCTCTCATTTTTTGATCCACTAAACTAGCCACTAATCGAACATGACTAGCATCTTCATCACCAACAATTGTATATGATCTATTTCTTATTTCAACGGTTACACGTGTTTTATCTTGTTTTTGGGTCACTAGGTTACCCTCCTACCTTATTTAACGATTCTAGCAATTTCTATATTTTATCTTAACATGAAGACAGACAATTAGGAAACTGTTCCTACATGAATTTTATGGATTTCTTTCTCGTAAAATCTTTGTTATAGTCATTATGAAAAGAAAGGATGAACTTTCATGTCACAAAATGTTTTACTACTTGCAAATGAAGTAATGGAAAAGATGAAGCAATATTATCATAAATCATTAACCACTACTCCACAAGGGGCTGTTTTTCGTGCAAAAACTTCCAATGTGGTGATTACAGCATATAAATCTGGAAAGGTACTTTTTCAAGGGAAACATGCAAATGAAGAAATGGATAAATGGTCAGATCAATCGAATGTCGTAGAAAGTAAGAATCCAAAACAGTACAAGTCCTCTTCCAACACACTATATACACCACCTGATACACTATTTACCGCATCCCATATTGGATCTGATGAAGCAGGGACAGGGGATTACTTTGGACCGATTACAGTTGCTAGTGCTTTTATTAGCTCTTCTCAGATTACTTTACTAAAAGAGATTGGGGTAAAAGATTCAAAAAATCTAACCGATGAGAAAATAATCCAGTTAGCAAAGGAAATCGCACAAATGCGAATTCCTTATTCGTTACTAATCCTACATAATCCAAAGTATAACAGCCTCCAAAAAAAGGGATGGTCGCAAGGTAAGATGAAAGCCATGCTTCATCATCATGCCATTCGTAAACTATTAACCAAAATTGAAAGTACACCCTATGAAGGTATCCTGATTGACCAATTTTGCGAACCGAATGTATATAAAAAGCATATCGCTTCAGAAAAAGGGCAGCTACCTAACAAGACCTATTTCATGACCAAAGCTGAAAGCCATTCCATAGCTGTTGCTACTGCATCCATCATTGCTAGGGCAAGCTTTGTAAAGGAAATGGACAAGCTTTCTGAGCAAGTTGGTATTGAACTAAGAAAAGGTGCATCAAAACTAGTTGACCAGACCATCGCTCGGATAATACGTGAGCAAGGAGAAGATGTGCTACAAACATGCGCGAAGGTGCATTTTGCTAACACGCAAAAGGCAAGGCAGTATTTGTCATAAGAAATATCCTTTGAGGCTGGGACATAACGAAAGGAATTACCTGTAAAACCAAATATACACGATACTCGCCATTATTCGGTTTTTACTAGGATATATTTTTTTGTCTCAGCCCTTTCTTCTAAACTTCTGTCCAAACTTGTAAACGTAACATCACCATTGGGTTACTTTCATTCCCTGCCCTAAGTAACAATTAGACTTCTTTTAATAACCCTTCTTGCGATTGATAGACCCCTTTATTCCTAAATTTCACATGGAAACCTTTACTTTTGTGACAAAAAAGGATAGAATTTTCATCCTATCCTTTCATTGTCTATCCGGTTACGATATTAAAACGGAATTAGCCTGCCCTATTTCCTGTCCTTCTTAAACGTATGAAGACTATGTTGTAGTCTGAAACCGGCCTTTTGATATAAGTTTACAGCCGTTTTATTTTCTGCACTTACAGTTAGTCGAATAGATGGAATTGTTTCAAATGTGAATAACCACTTCAAACTACCAGCTATCAACTGACTACCAATCCCTCTACTCCTTTTCGACTGATGAACACCAACAAATTCAATACTTCCATCACTAAATTCTGGTTCTGCTTCAACATATACATAACCAAATAATTCCTCATCCTCTACTAGGATAAATACTTTATTACGCTCATCAAGTCTATCGATAATTTGTTGACCACTATAATATGTACCTGGGAAAAGTTGATCATGTAAGGCTACCATTTCATCATGGTATTCAGCGGTTAATTCCATTAAATTAGAATCTTGTAATCTATGAACATCGTTACGATCAAAAATCAATATCGCCTGTTCACTTCCCTTTGAAAAACCATTTCGGATAGCAAACTCATGAACCAGTTTATTTTCTTTATTAGGAAACAACAGGAACGTATTGATGCCAGCTAGCTTGTTTTCAAGTAACTTCACCCACATCTGATCTACTATACCCTTTTGTTCCTCTATCACGAAAGGTCCCCAAACCTCGCCTACACCACTATCAAAATCTGGATCAATACCTACAACCCCAAGTAAATCACCTTCATATTGCGCTGCAACAAAGCTTTTAGGATAAGGGATTTCCTCCTTCATATATTCCGCAATTTCTATGCTATCTTTACCACAAAATCCTATGTGGGAAGATTCTAACCTATTTAGCTCAGCAATAAACCTTGCTACTTTTTCTACATCTTCCTGTTCTATAAAGGCTGTTTTCACCATAATGTTCTCCTCTGTTTTGTTCATTTACTTGCTGTGGGAATGACGACTGCCTGACATGCTTTTTCATAGAATTCAATTGGGCCAGCCCCACCAATTATTGCATAGGCGTATCCTAACCCCTTCATGTCTCGTAAACAATGATGGAGCAATCGATATCCTATCCCCTTTGCTCGATTGGACTGGATAACACCCATAGGACCAAAATATCCCTTTTTACGTTTATAAACATCAAAAGCAGCGAACCCGATTATTGCTTTGCTATCATCAACGGCAATATATACGTTAGGCTCATTATGATCAAATGCATCCCTTATTGTTTCTGCCCATTCCTTGGAAAAATGCTGCTCTACAAACGACACAAGCTGTTTTTCATCAGCAGGAATTGCCTTTTTGATTCCTAGCGAGTCCAATGATGGGAATGTATAAAATTCAAGATTAGTAGCCATATCTCGTGAAGTTGTGCCATGTGTCATGATAATCTGTTTACATTCTTCATTGAGGACATCATCTAATGCCTTCGTTACAATCAATGCTTTAAGCACATGACCTTCATTTAAGAAAATCTGATTGTAGCCCTTCATATAGTCTATCGCTCTCTGTAAAACATTGGCTGTATCCTGACTAATTAGCGCATTAAAAAAATCATTTTTTATCGGTTTTATTTCGGTTTCTTCTTCTTTCACGCTACATGCTTTAAAATCGAGATTTAGTTTTATCCATAACTCTCCTAATGCTCCACCTTTTTCCTGCATGCAAGATACAAATATATGTATAGGCTTTACAATTCTATCCTTAGAAAGCATAGCTTCTTCTTCAGCCTGTTCCAATATTCGCTTCAGTCTACTTGAGAGGTAAACTTTCTTCTCCACTAACACGGGGGACCCCCTCCCTTAAAAGTCATTATTGGTTCATGTACATCACTGCTTAGGCAGATATGAATAAATAAGCTTTTTGACGAGTGGATTTAAACTATCAGGTAATTCGTTAAGCTTAAAGAATTTAGCATCAACTGTTTCTACTCCGTCTACCTTTAATTCTCCACCCGTTATATCCTTGCAAATATATACCACGGTTACAGGATAAAACTCATCTCCATTTGGAAGCTTGACAAAATGTTCTTTTCCAGAGATAACATTCACTAATTCTAGTTTACCTAATTGGATTCCAGTCTCCTCTAATACCTCTCTTCTACCAGCTTCTTCTGTAGACTCCCCTAATTCTAAGAATCCACCTGGAACTCCCCAGCGACCATCATGCCTTTTCTGAAGTAATATTTCCCCATTATGATTCAGCACCCCTACAGCTGTACCTACTAAAATTAATGGTTGATGGCTAACAAGCGCCCTAAGTTCTTCAATATACCCCATTGCTCATCCTCCTACACTCGATATTCTCTGTGACTTATCCTACACACAAACACCAGTATATTTCAAATTTTAGATATTTTTCATTCTACCACAATTTTCAGATGAATTAGCAACTATTTTCCATATTGGAGGAATTAAAGAAGAGGCTTTAAACAAAACTACTTCTAACATAGGATAAACCAAACATGAAAATTAGTGCATCAAACCCGCACCAGCTAATGGGTTGATTGTTCGGTTTTTATTACCTTTGTTTTAGTTTTGTCTATAGCCTCTTGATAAATTACAGATATTCTATTTTTACAAATTCGCTTAAGACCTTACATATGCATGATGTTTCTCATTTACCGCTTCTATAATAGCCTGGTAGGATTTTTCTACATCTTCATCGACTAGTGTTTTCTCCGGATCAAGATATAATAGGCTATATGCTACTGATTTCTTACCATCTGGTAGGTTTTCCCCTTTATATAAGTCAAATACTTGGACTTGTTTCACAAGCGGCGCTCCTACTTGCTCGATGGTCGTTTTTACATCACCAGCATTCACTGCATCATCCAAGATAAATGCAATATCACGTGTTACAGATGGATATCTTGGAATTTGTGTATAGCGTGGTACATGATTGTGAGCATCAAGTAATACTTCCATATTAATATCAAATACATAGGTTTCTTTTAAATCAAGCTCTTTTTCAAGCGCTGGGTGTAATTGACCCATGAACCCAATTTCTTTCCCATCTAATAAGATAACTGCCGTACGCCCTGGATGCATATCCGCAAGTTGTGCTTGTGCTACAGTTAACGGTAATTCTAGATGTTCAAATAATCCCTCTACGATTCCTTTAACCACATAGAAGTCAACCTGTTTCCTTTCTTGCTGCCATAGATGTTCTAACCATTTCCCAGTCAATACTCCGGACAGACGTAATGGCTCTTCTGGTTGCTTAGTTAGTTCTTTTTCATTCGTAAGAAAAATGGAACCAATTTCATAGTAAGCAAGATTGGATTGATTTCTAGCTAGGTTATAGCTAATTGTCTTTAAAAGCTCCGGTAGTAGGCTAAGTCTTAGGTACTTATGCTCTTCACTCATTGGCATTGCTAAGCTGATTGGTTCTGGATTTAAAGCCTTCACTTCAGGACTAACTAGCTTTTGAATAAGGGTCTCACTTGTTAAGGAGTAGGTTCTAGTTTCCATTAACCCTACACCTTCTAAATAATGTTTAACGGCGCGTCTAAGCTGTTGTCGCTTCGATAGTCCACCTGCTGTCGCTGCCCCGGTCGGCAACGTATATGGTAAATTATCATAGCCGTAAATTCTTGCCACTTCCTCAAGCATATCTTCAAAGATGGTAATATCACCACGACGTGTTGGTACAAATACGCTAAATTCATCCCCTTGACGCTCATAGTTAAATTGTAATCGCTCTAGAATCTTAGCAATATCATCAGAAGAAATTTCAGTACCTAAGCGACTGTTAATCGTATCCGTGTGAACCTGAACCGTTTTTTCTGAGCGATCAAGCTTATCGAATTCCACAACCCCATCAAGCACTTTGCCGCCAGCATAAAGCTCTAATAAATGAGCAGCACGTAATCCAGCTTGTTTTACTCTGTTTGGATCAATACCTTTTTCATAACGAGTACTAGCTTCACTACGAAGTCCAGTAGCTTTTACTGTCTTACGAATGGAAACAGAATCAAAATACGCTGCCTCTAGAAGAATATTCGTTGTCTCACTTGTTACTTCTGAATTAGCTCCTCCCATAACACCAGCTAACGCTACAGGTTCATTACCATTGGTGATGACTAAGTCCTCTGTTGTTAACGTGCGTTCTACATCATCAAGAGTTACCATTTTCTCACCGTCTTTAGCAGTACGTACAACGATTTCCTTAGAACCAAGTCGATCATAATCAAACGCATGTAATGGTTGACCATACTCTAACAATACATAGTTGGTAATGTCCACAACATTATTAATTGGTCGTATGCCTGCTGCTAACAAGTAATTTTGCATCCAAAGTGGTGAGGATTTAATTTTCACATCCTTAATAACGAGGGCACCGTAGTATGGATTTAATCTCTCATCTTCAACTTTTACAGAAATATGATCAGCAGCTTTTTCACTAGACGTAGTCACACTATCTTGGGGAAGGTTTACTGGTTTATCAAGTAAAGCACCCACTTCATATGCAACCCCTAGCATACTTAAACAGTCTGCACGGTTAGGTGTTAAATCAAATTCTAATATCGCATCGTCTAAATTCAATAATGAATCAACACGTTCCCCAATAGGAGCATCTTCTGGGAAGACAAAAATCCCATCTGCAAATTCCTTAGGTATGTGTTTTTCGTCCAAGCCTAACTCTTGCAGGGAGCAAATCATACCATTGGACTCTATACCGCGTAGTTTAACCTTTTTTATTTTGAAATTGCCAGGTAATACTGCCCCAGGTTTCGCAACAGCTACCTTTTGTCCTTGACGTACATTTGGGGCACCACAAATAATTTGTAATAGTTCATCCCCGACATCGACCTGACATAAATTTAATTTGTCTGCATTCGGATGCTTTTCACAGCTTGTTACATGTCCAACGACGACATGATTACTTTTTTCCGCCATATACTCAATATGATCTACCTCAATCCCAGATTTTGTTACTTTTTCAGCAAGCTCTTCTGGGCTAATACCATCCATATCTACATAATTTTTTAACCAATTTAATGAAACTAACATCGTTTACCCTCCTTAAGCCTGGTGGAATTGTTTTAGGAATCGGCTATCATTTAAATAAAACTGACGAATATCATTAACACCATATTTCAGCATGGCAATTCGTTCTGGTCCCATTCCAAACGCAAATCCTGAATATACGTTTGGATCGTATCCAGCCATTTCTAAGACATTCGGATGTACCATCCCAGCACCTAAAATCTCAATCCAGCCTGTCCCTTTACATACGGAACAACCTTTTCCATCACATACTTTACATGAAATATCCATTTCTACAGAAGGCTCTGTGAATGGGAAGAAGCTCGGGCGTAAGCGAATGTTACGATCTTCCCCAAACATCTTCTTCGCAAACACATTGAGAACCCCTTTTAAATCACTCATTTTAACATCTTTGTCAACATATAATCCTTCAATTTGTGTAAATTGATGCGAGTGTGTCGCATCATCTGTATCACGTCGGTATACTCGACCAGGACAAATCATTTTAAATCCTTTTTCACCCTTATACTCCTGCATCGTACGAGCTTGAACTGGTGACGTGTGGGTTCTTAATAACAATTCATTTGTAATATAGAAGGAATCCTGCATATCTCTAGCCGGATGATCCTTTGGTAGGTTTAGTGCTTCAAAGTTAAAGTAATCTGTTTCCACCTCAGGGCCTTCACGTACTTCATAACCCATACCAATAAATAGGTCTTCTATTTCTTCAATGACTTTTGTTAATAAATGTGGCCCACCAACCTTAACTGGACGACCTGGTAATGTAACATCAATGGATTCTGATTGAAGTTTTTCTTCTAATGCAGCATTTTCAAGAACCGTATTCTTTGTTTCGATTGCATTCGTGATTGCTTCTCGTACTTGGTTAGCAATTTCTCCTACTACTGGTCTTTCTTCTGGTGAAAGCTTACCCATTCCTCGGAGTACTTGTGTTAACGAGCCTTTTTTCCCTAAGAATGATACTTTGATTGCTTGAAGCTCCTTTAAGTCAGATGCTTCTTCTACTTTGGCCAATGCTTCTTCTTGTATGGCTTTTAATTCCTCTTGCATGGTTTTTACCCTCCTAAATTTAGGTTTATCTGCCGTATCCGCAGTCCATAACATGCTTCTTCTTTCTTTGAGTTAAAAACTATAGCTAATAAAAAAAGCCTTCTATCCCTATAAGAAGGGACGAGGCTTGAATTCGCGGTACCACCCTTGTTGACACAATTTCTGTGCCCAACTCGATGAATCATAACGGATTTTATTCCGGAACACCTTTACTAATAGCATTAGGTCCAAGTGTCAGCTCCAGAGTGAAAGATTAACGAGTTCATAGTAGAAACGTTCACAGTCAAGACGTTTCTTCCCTGAAAACTATGGTATAACTGTTAACCGCTCTTTCATAGCTTTTAACTATTTACATTTAGATAAAATTATAGTCATAATACGTACTATTTGCAAGAGTTATCCTTTAATATGATACATGAGAATTCCTGCTGCAATACTAACATTCAGTGATTCTGCTTTACCATAAATAGGAATTTTCACTACTTCATCCGCTAGATCAAGTACGTTCTGATGAATACCTGAACCTTCATTTCCTACTATTAATGCAACCTTTGGAGTAGTCTTTACAGTATGAAAATCTTTGGAATTAGTGAGTGCACTTGCCCAGACTTTAAAGCCCGATGCTTTCAAATCATGGATCCGAGAATTCAGATTGTCTTGAAAAACTGGTAAATGAAAAATAGAACCTTGAGTCGAACGGATTACTTTATCATTGTACATATCCACCGTTCCTTCTCCTAAAATAACGGCACTAAATCCTGCAGCGTCGGCTGTACGAATAATCGTGCCTAAATTCCCTGGGTCTTGAATACGGTCGAGTAATAAAACATAATCCCCTGCTACCACTGTATCGTTATTCATTTGAACAACTGCCGCAATTCCTTGTGGTGTTTTCGTTTGGGTAAGATGCTGAAACACATTTTCAGAAACAGCTATAATCGGATAGTCATTAGCCCAACTCGGTAATTCCACTCCGTCTTGCAGAATGATTTCCTTTATGCTCCAATTACTATGAACTGCCTCTTCTATTAAATGGAACCCTTCGATGAAGAATGTTCCCGTTCTCTCCCGTTCTTTTTTCGTATGTAATTTTTTTAAAGCCTTTACTTTATCGTTTTTAACAGATGTTAACAAATTCATTCATTCTCCTAATCATATTCTTTTTACTATCATACATATTTAATCCTAAACTGGTCAAACTATCCATAGTTTAATACAAATAAGGGGTGATTTTTTGGATTTAAATCTGCGTCATGCAATACTGTCCAATATCTCTGACAATGATCAAAGTCAGTTAGAAGCAACGATTGTCGATGCTATTCAATCTGGAGAAGAAAAAATGCTACCTGGGCTAGGTGTTCTGTTCGAGCTTATTTGGCAGCAATCCAATGAACAGGAAAAGCAAGAAATGATTGAAGCATTAGAACAAGGTGTCAAAAGCGCTACAGCAGATAGTTAATAAAGCGTAAGGAGGCTGGGACAAAACTAGCCAGAAAGTAATAAAAAACTGGTTCTAAGCGATTGAAAATTGCTTGGAACCAGTTTTTTGAAATCATTTCCATTTCCTAAACTAGATTTACCCATTTTGGCGGTATACTTCCTCAAGTTTACCGCCATAAGCGCAAATCCTAATTCATTTATCACTTTCTCTTTTCCTCTAACAGACATTCGAGTGAAACCCAAATTAGCCTTCAGAAATCCGAAGACTGGCTCCACATCGATTTTACGTTTACCGTAAATTTCACCAGTTTTCTCGTCTGAAAGCTTCTCCCTGACGTATTCTTTTTGAGATTCCCACTTTTCATTGAGATATACTTTTCGATTGTTTCCCTCTTTCGCCTTTGTACACATGGAGCGTAAAGGGCATCCGGAACAATCTTCGCATTCATAGACTTTAAATTCGCGTTTAAATCCGTATTTGTCGGTTCGATGGGACACATGGCTGAATAATAATTTCTTTCCATTCGGACAAATGAATGCATCATCCTCTTCATTGTATTCCCAATTGTCTACATGAAAAGCATTGTTTTTGTGTTTTCTTTTCTTCTCCTTTCGATACTGATTATATGTAATAAGAGGTGTTCTATTTCTATTATTCATAATATCTTCATAGTTTTGTTCACTACCATACCCTGCGTCTGCCACGATATATTTAGGTAGTTCAAAGAAGCGTTCTTCAATCGTATTCAAAAAGGGAATCAACGTACGGGTGTCGGTTGGATTTGGAAACACATCATAAGCGAGCGCATATTGGCCTTCCGTCGCAACTTGAATATTATATCCAGCCTTCAGTTGTCCGTTTCCCATATAGTCATCTTTCATCCGCATAAATGTGGCATCATGATCTGTTTTTGAGTAACTATGGCGGTCTTCAAAAATCTCCATATCCTTTTGATAATTTTGTTTACGCTCAATAAAATCTTCAAATTGCTTACGATATTGTTTTGGTGCTTTTCGCTCGGAACGAAGCTGTTTCCGCTCAACACCAACGTCACTCGCTTCAATTTCCTTGTCGTATGCTTCAATTTTTTCACTCAGTTTTTCCACAATTTCTTTCATTTCTTCAACCGAAAGCTCTTCGAAATCGTCCCGTTCTATTTCAGGAATGATTCGCTTCTCAATTAACTCATCGTACATTGGATTGGACTTTTCAATTAGTTTTTCACTATAATTTTCAACCGATTTTCGCCATACAAATGTGAATTTATTCGCATTGGCTTCAATCTTTGTGCCATCAATAAAAATAGCCTCTTCTTCAATTACTTCTTCCTTTACCAACTGAGATCGAAACTGTACAAAGCACTCACGTAATAACCCTTTCGCTAATGGGTGCACACGAAAGCGATTAATCGTTCTGTAACTTGGTTGATGCTCCTGAGATAACCACATCATTCGTACACTATCTTCTAATAAGGCTTCAATCTTCCTGCCCGAAAAGGCAGACTGCGTATAACCACAAAGGATAATTTTCAACATCATCCGCGAAGCATATGGCGGACGACCTGTATCTTTTCTAAGTGGTTCAAGAGCACTTTCTGGAATACTTTCTACTAAATCATTAATGGCAAAGGCAATGTCATTTTCTTTTAATCTAACTTCCAAATCCATAGGTAATACAACTTGTTTCATGTTATAATACGACATAAGGACACCTCCGAAAAAAGTTATTGGTCGTACTTTAATTTTATCAGATGGTGTCCTTTTTGTTTACTTTAATATCAGAAAATTGCGTGCAAAAAATAATAAGCATGGTCCTTACCGTTAAAACGTTGGTAAGGACCATGCTTATATTAATTTACTGGGGTTTTGTCCCAGCCTCCTTTTATTTTTTTCTTAATTAAGTCATTATACCCATACTTGTCTCATATAGATGAAGTAACGTTAAATTCGAAATGGAAAGTTTTAGCATTTGCAATACAAAGGACCTATTAACGTCTAAAACAACAATTTCATTGATAGGTAATTCGATTCATTTTTTATAATAAATACGGTTTTGAAAATAAATTGACTCTTTTAATTCTCAATGTTATACAATGTATGTGTTGTATTTTATTTACTTTTTAGGTTTGATTTTGAAAGGGGAATATAGATGGTAGAAAACTATCAAGATGGAAAACAGAATAAAAAGGGCTTTAACAAATTATTATCAATTATTATTGCAGCTGCCGTATTATTAATTGGAGGAAGTGTAGCTGCATTTGTTTTAATTGATAAATCACCAAAAACCAATTATTTTCTGTATGAAAAGAAAACTGTAGATTTTCTGGGAAAACAGGTAGAGGACAGATATGGATCAGAACTGGCGTGGTCTGAAAAAGGATTAGAAAGTCCTATAGAAGATACTTATGAGGTTTCCGCACAACTTAGTATGCAATTATCAGATAGTCCAGGATATATAACACCTGAACAAATACTAAATAACACAACTATTACTTTAACAAATCAATTAGATCGTAAAGAAAAGGTTGGCAAAGCTTCATTAAAGGGAAGCTTTGGTAATTTCTCTATTGAAGACATTAACTTCTTTATAACATCTGAAAAAGTGATGTTAGGACTTCCATTTATGAATGAAGTACTGCAATTAAAAGGCGATGATTTTGGTAAGCTCCTCAATCAAGCAGACCCGATGACATTCACTGGAGAAGAATCAATTGATTTTGATATGTTCTTTAATCAAAGCGTTCTGGCTGAAGAAGACATGAAATATATAAAAGACAATTACATTAATGGTCTTTATGAAGCGCTCCCGGAAGAAGCCTTTACATCCAATAATGAAAAGGTAAAAATAGGTGACGATAACATTGATACGGAAAAAATCACCTTCCAACTAACTGAAAAACAGGTAAAGGACATTTTAAAAGATACGTTTACTAAAATGGCTGATGATGATCGCATGAAAGAGATCATAGAGGAATATATTCTAGCCCAAGGAGCCGGTCCATTTAGATTTGGTGAAAGTATTGATGTATTAATTCCAAACTTTGATGAAGAATACGAAAACATTTTGCAAGAAGCTATTACTGGTCTGGATAGCTTTATGATTCCAGATGGCTTCACCTCCACGATTTGGGTTAATAAGGATATTATCGTAAAACGTGACTTTTCTATTGAATTAGGTCCAACAGAAGATGAACTAGTTACGTTTTATCTAAATGGCACACTGAACCAAAACGATACAGATGTATCATTAGCATATGATTTAGGTTTTGTAGATGAGCTAGGAATTGATTATAAGATTAATTTAGATGGTGAATTGTCAAATAATAAGGGCGAAATCAACGATAGCTTAACATTAACTAGTGATACACTAAAAGTAATCTATGAATCTAACGAAACAGTAGATAAGAGTAAAAAAGATTTCAACCGAACATTTACCCTATCAGATGATACTGGTTATGCAATGGATCTAATTTGGTCTGGGGATGCAGAATATGATGGGGATCAAATGAAATCCAATCATGAATTCTCCGTTGCTGGTGATGGAATACCAGCAAACGCAATCGTATTAAAGGTCAATAAAGAATCTAAAGTAACAGATAATGTCTCATTACCTGCTGAAGAAGAAGTAAAAGATATCGGCAGCTTATCTCTAGAAGAGCTAATGACATACTTTGAAACAGAGGTCACACCACAATTTGAAGAATGGTTAATGAGCGTTATTGGATTTGGCTTTTAAGTATAAATAAAGCAGCGACCATGGAATAGAAAGAACCATTCGGCGACAAGTATTAGAAGTAGGTGAACATAATGCAATTCCTTAAGCTTGTATCGTTATTCACCAAAAATAATCTAATGCAACTTAGGAGGAAGTGGCGATCACTTCCTCTTCTTTTGCTTTTTCCAATCTTTCTAATTGGATTAGTTGCATTTATTTTGGTTGCTTATATAACGAATGTACAGGAAGAACCCATACAAATTGGTTTAGTTGACCTTGACCAATCTACTGAGACCGGAATGGTCATTAGATTGTTAGAGGAGTCCTCCCAATTAGGGGATTATTTACATATGAAACGTTTTTCTGAGCAAGAGGCAAAAGAGAAAATAGAACAAGACGAATTAGTAGCCTATATCCTCTTCCCTGAAGAGTTTACCAATAAGTTGTATAGTGGGGAGTCCATCATTGTAACGGTTGTTGGTAACCCAAATAGAGAAATGGAAAGCTATCTTATAAAAGAATTAGTTGATAGTGCAGCTAGGCATATTAGCTCCTCCCAGGCGAATATTTTAACTATCAATTATTTTGCCAAGCAATTAGACATCGATCCGGAAACAAGAAATACGATCATACTCGAACAATTTAACGAATTTTTACTATATGCCATTAGTAAGGATAATGTTTTAGACCAACAAATCGTATCCAATAATGCCACCTCGACCCCAAAGGAATATTTCGGTCTGGCAGCGGGGTTCTTTGTTTTCACTATATGGATTTTCACTATTTATCAGCTATTGTATAGAGAACATTCCAAGGAAATTCAAACGAGAATGATGCTTTATGGGGTTACGGAGCTTCAGCAAATCATCGCTAGAATCCTGATAACATGTCTGATCAGCATTATATTAGGTACGTTATTATTTTTGGGACTTATACATGTACTAGATTTATCTATTCACCATGATAATTATGCTAGATTGATAGCTCTACTGGGCTTACATACGATTAACTTTCTATTTGTGCTAGCATTTATAGAAACGATAGTCCATTCTAAAAAGCTCCAGCTGCTCGTACAAATTATTGTTACTGGAATCTTCTTACTTGCAAGTGGTTCTATCATTCCAGCTATTTATTTACCGCTTTATATGCAGGAATATATTCCTTATCTGTTTTCCTACCAGGCATTTCACTGGTTAGAGGAAATTATCTTGAACAGGCGAGTTTATGCGGATTACATACCGCTTCTCCTCACAGCTGGAATTTCAGCATTTTGGACAATCGGGTTATCTTTACTGAAGGAGCGGGTTAAGTCATGACGGATATTTTGTTTACAAGGCTTCTATTATGGAAAAAGAAAGTAATCAGCATGCTCTTCTGGTTTCTACTACCAATACTTGGAACCTATCTTTTCATCACGATTGCCAATACCATTCAAGAGGATTCCCGTGTTCCAATTGGAATTGTGATGGAGGATGATTCCGATTTAGGGCATCACGTACTAGAATCGATAACAGAATCCGAGCTTGTTCAAGTACATGAAACGACGAAAAAGGAAGCATTATACCAATTGGAAAAACATGAGCTTGATAGTGTTTTTATTATCCATGAAGGATTTGAGCAGGCTGTTAACAGTGGGATGCGAAATAAGATTCTCTCGAGCTATCGAACAGAATTATCGATTGCATACTCCCCTATTAAAGAAATGATCGTTTCACTCGTACAAGAGCAGACAGGTCGTGCTAAGGCAGCGAATTTTATCCTCGAGATGAATGAACAGTATAACGGGACAGAACCTTGGACATTAGAAGAAATTCAGCAAAAAACTATACAAGTACAAATGGATGAAAATCTACTGAATACAGCGTTTACCTATTACGGAACAACAAATAGCAATGCTGAACCTACATTAATCTCATGGAACACGTGGACTATTTGGGCAATCTTTAGTTTATTAAGTTCATTATTCCTATTTGACTGGGTAATTAAAGAAAAGTCATTAGCTGTTTCAGCTCGCTATACATTTATTCACATGTCAAAATGGAGCTACTACTTTAAGCTGATTATCTTATATTTTCTTATCTTTTTGTTATTTGATTTCATGGCCTTAGCCGTGTTTACAGTATTATTAGATGAAGCGATTTCCCTTCACTTTATATTCGTACTGATCAGCTTTAGGTTTATGCTATGTATGCTTTCCTTTAGTATAGCAAGCTTCTTCAGGAAAACTGCAAGATATTACGGTATATCACTCCTGATGGTTATCGTTTTAGCCATTTTAACTGGCTCAATCATTCCGGTTCATCAATTTATTCCGGAAATACCTTTCGCTGATGTTCTTAATCCACTCCACGCTTTCATTAGTGGCAATCCAACCATTCTGTGGAGTAGTTTTAGTTTCATACTGGTTCTCATATCTCTTTTTCGAAAGGATGTTACCAATGCTTAATATACAATCCTTAACAAAACGCTATAACAGGAAACAAATACTTAACAACCTTTCCTTCTCCGTATTGCCCGGTGAAGTGATCGGACTTGTCGGGGAAAATGGAGCTGGTAAATCGACTTTATTACGGTTGTTAGCTACAATCGATAAGCCAACTAAGGGGAATATTACCCTTTTTGATTATACTTATAAAAAGCACCGCAAAGAAATACGTAAGCAGATTGGCTATGTTCCACAGGATATTGCTATTTGGGATGAGCTTACTGTTAAAGAAAACATGTTATTTTTCGAAAAGCTCGCTTATACAAATAAAACAAGTGAACAATTACGACAGTTATGCTTGGAGATGAATTTGGATAAGTGGGATGTACCGGTTAAAACATTATCTGGAGGGATGAAGCGAAAGCTGAACATTGCTATCAGCTTAATTCATGATCCAACTATTTTACTATTAGATGAACCAACTGTCGGCATTGACTTAAAATCTAAAATAGAAATTGGCTCCTATTTGCTTAAACAAGCAAAGGAACATAATCGAATCATCCTTTATACTTCTCATGATATGGATGAAATAAAACATCTTTGCGACAAGGTAATTTGTATAGGAGATGATTTATTCTATAAGGAAATTCTAAAAAATTCTGGTAAAGAAGTAATTTCATTCTAGTATTTTATGGATCATTTATAGTAAAATAGTAGGTGAAATAGAGGTGCGATAAAATGGATATAAGACAACTACAGCTGATCATGCAATATCAAGCAATGTCAATCTTAAGTTCTAATACGAATAGTCTATCAAGCGTTTCACCAGTAATAGATGTAGCATTTAAACAAATACTAGATGATAAATTAGAAGAATCCACTATGCTTGAGAAGCAAACTAGCTTACCACTAACAATGTCTCCATTCCTATTTAATACGAATGCCGTAGAAGTTAGTGAAGGTCAACCAATTCCAAATGGTTATAACGCCTTGGTCGCTGAAGCTTCCGATAAGTATGGGATTGATGAGCGTTTAATTCATGCTGTCATTAAGACTGAATCTAACTATAATCAATTTGCTAAGAGTAGTGCGGGCGCGCAAGGCTTAATGCAGTTAATGCCTTCCACAGCAAGAGGTCTCGGTGTGGTCAATCCATATGATGCAAAACAAAATATTGAGGGTGGAGCGAAGTATTTACGCGAAATGTTAAATCGCTATAACGGTAATGTGGAGCTAGCTTTAGCAGCATATAATGCTGGCCCTGGAAACGTGGATAAATATCAGGGAATCCCTCCATTTGAAGAAACACAGAATTATGTAAGAAAAGTAATGAACCATTATTTAGCATAAATGACAGAGGATCTTAGGTGTGAAGCCTAGATTCTCTTTCTTTTTTTATCTGCATTCCTACCTATAATCTCTCCTGTGTTCTATTAGATATAAAATAAAAGATCCCGACTTTTCAAGAAACGCTCGCACCTCAAAACGGATTCTCCCCCTTTACAAAAGGGACAAATACCACATAAATAGCTCCAATACATAGAACCCAGAAAATGCCAGAGTTAATCCGTTGTTTATAAATTTTATTCTCCTTCACAGGGGATAGCCCTAATAGTAAAGAATACCAAACAAATAAAAGATAAGATACACCAAACCAATTTACCCAAACATTGCCAAGAAGCATAATACCATATTGCTCATAGATAGGTTTTAAAATAGAGTTCGTCACCCATAACCCTATAGCAAGAATTATCACACATTCTATGAATCTAATGAACACTTTTAACCATCCATTCAATCGAATCCCCTCATTTATAATATGGTCATACTATAACTATATGCTTAGAAAAGAGAGATATGTCCCAATAGAACTGATGGTGCTGCCAGTTTACTAGAATCAAACACTAGGGTTATATGCTACTTGTGCCAATTGTTTTACCCCATTCTTATCAAATTCTTTATATTTCTTCATTCCAATCTTCTCCGCTACTTTCTGAGATGGAATATTGTCAATGGTAGTATAGGAGTATATAGCAGGAGAATTTAATGTGGTAAAAGCATACTCCATACACGCTCGTGCTACTTCTGTTGCATACCCTTTATTCCAAAAGTCCTTAATAATATGGAAACCAATTTCAGGTAATCGTTCTTCATCAATATTTTGCATGGTAATACCACAATCCCCAATAAATTGATTTCCTTCTTTTAACACCACTGCCCATAAACCATGACTATACTTCTTATAATTTTCAATATTCCATTGGATCCAGCCTTCAACCTGTTTTCGATTAAATGGCTCAGGATAATATTGCATGGATTCTGGGTCAGAAAGCACCAATTCTAGCGATTCGAGATCATCGTTCACTAATTCCCTTAAATATAGTCTCTCGGTTTCAATAACAATCATTTCAATCCCCCTCCTTATTGGTATCTTTTGTAGATATGCTTAAAATAGTCCAATCTTTATCTTTGATTTGCTTCCCAATATAAAGAATCTGTCCTACATGATAACTAATATGGGCTATTTCAGTTTGAATGGCCTGTAATACACTTAGTGGCTTCTCTCTTAAGGTGACTGTTTTATCTAAATCTTCTTCTGTTAAAGTTTCAATTGTAGAAAATAGTGTGACCGTCAAGTAAAATGGAACAAAATTTTATTTATTCCATAGAATGGCCAGATTGTGGAACACAAGGTAAATATCGATAACCACTTATTTAACTATCACACCCGTTGAATAACTTATAATTTTAATTCCATTCGATTGGTTCTATTTTTCATCCCTATTGACTTGTATAAATTAACAGCGACTTCATTACACTCATATACGTCTAATTCAACTGCTTCAACATTCATAGTCTTTGCATATTCAACGATCCATTTAAGAACAAGTTTACCTAGTCCTTGACCTCTTAAATCCTCTCGTATGGAAATCTCATTTACATAAATAAAAGTTCTATTATTAAAAATAGTATTTTTTCAACTCTTTCAGTATTTAATACAGCATACCCAATTATTTCGTTTGTTGGATTTTCAATAATTATAACTCTGGACTTTTTAGTTTCTAAATATGATTTTATATCTTCTTCATCATAAAGATTAGAACTTATAAAAACATCAGGTCTCATTTCAGCATGAAAGTCATCTAATTGCCTTCTCAAATATATTATATCTTGAATATCATCCTCGTAAGCGTCACGTATATTAATTTCATGTGTATCCTCCCTTATTAAACATACCTTCCCGTCAGTTAAAGAACTTAACTTTCTAAATGTTATATGTATTTTAACACAAATATCCATTTCTTAGCTGCCCACCAACAATTACTTCCAAAAATTCCAAGGCAAAAAACCTCTGTCCTATCTTAGAACAGAGGTAGAAAAATAATATTTAGCTTTCAATTGAGAATTACCAACTATAATGTTTACTGGATGTCTAATTACATTAAAGTTCGGTCCCATGGCTGGGAAAATATTAATTACATTAAAGTTGGTAAATTCCCCCACTTTCTGTGTATATGGAGAATAAAGAACCTAGCGGTAGCGTCAAGAAAATGCGGATTTACAACGCTAAACACATTTTCCTGACGCCACCCGAGAATAGTCACTTAAAATCGAGAATTAATTTTTCCTGTAACTCTTTTACTTTTCTATAAAATGTTGTCTTTTTATCCCCTGTCGTAGTCAATGATTCTCATTATGAGAATCAAAAAGCATTAGATATGCAAAAAACTCAGGTGTTTCTTGATTAACATGAGATGTGTCGATTCCACGTTCAATAATCATATCCACTTTTAGTTCTTCGCAATTGGAGGTTATTGCATTTAACTGAGATTCAATAATGACAAGTATTCTTTCATTATCAGATGTAATCCCCATATGATTGTAGTAATGATCACTTTTTTCATTTCTTACTACTTCATACGAAATGAAATTTAAGTTATCCAAGTTAGATTTTATAGGGTCGTTTTTGTGTACATTAATATAGTTAAGAATTGTCATTTTCAAGAAAATAGCTTCGGATTCTGATAATTCTGTTTCGGCAATATCTAATTTTTTTTGAAATGCGGAGATAACGTCATTAACTGATTGTAACGGCCGAATCTCATTGGAATATTGCTGTTTCAAATATGCTTTGTACTCACCATTATCCACGTAATCACCTCAATAAAAAAGAAATGAAAGATGCTCTAGAAAACATCTCGATATTATTACTATAGCATATAATCGCATAGAGTACTTTAACTATACCAACAGTTACTTCTGTTCTGTACCTTAGTTTCTTTAATTGGGCTTCTTGAATAAGGCATGATGTTTGCTGTGAATCAATAAGTATAAAATTTTATTGAATTGGCCATTGTCCAATAATATTCGTGGTACTCAACCAACCGGAGCTTGGTAAATATACCATTAGACCAGAATCTGAGATTCTTACTTCTTTTTCGCTTGTTGGTATATTTGTAGTGCCAATATAAAGATAGAAATGATTAGATACTACGCCAAAATTATAAGTTTTTGGTGGAAATGATTTATATACCGTACGATTAAGTAATGAACGGTGCATGATATCCATTTTACTAAACTTTATAGCATTAGCGGGCTTTGTCCCAGTATAAGGTTCCGTATACGGCGGTTCAATTTATATCACAGTGTGTACTTTTACCATTTGGTTTCCAATGGAAATCATCCTCCGATAATTGCTGAAATCCCATTTCTGCTCGTTCTTTAAAATGCTGAAATTGCGCTAGAATAACGTTAAGATAATCTGCTTTAAACTGACTCATGCAAGTCCTCCTATTAACACTACTTTAGGTAGCTTAGGGTAACAAATAAATACATGTTGTGTTTTATTTACTTTACTTCGTTAATAATAGAAAAATATTATCTTCTTGCACGGTATTTGTGGCAACAACATTTTTTTGCACTTTATTACAAGAACAACATCGATGAACAATTTGATAACCTTTTTTCGTATGATAAGTTATTTCAATTGGTTCCATTAAACCATGGCATAAACTACTTCTATCACCAGGATTTTCATCGAGGTGTTTGGAATATAAGCAATATGGACAGTGATTTCGGAAACTACCATTTGTAAGTGGTAGTACCGACGCACCACAATGTTCACATTGGAATCCTGTATTTTCACTCTTTTTACTCAAGAACTTTACCTCCTAGATTTTAATCAAATCTATGGAGGCAGGGTTCCGTTTCCTTTCCTTACAATCATAAGTCTCAGGCTTTATTAATCTAGTGACCCATTCACCGCCCTCCTTTAGAGATAGCGATTACTTCTGATTCCAGCTTCCATACAGCCTATTTCATCTGTATATCCGAACCATAACTGGCTTTAGTTTCCTTTGTACCAGTCACTGTAAGACAGATGTTACTCCACCTTCCACCAGTAGGTGTATGACTAATATCACTGACGTTGGCATTCGTCCCCTAGTCCCTGAGTAATTTGACGGTTAAAGTTGCTACGATAACCATCTCCTTCGAATTATTACGTTGTATTTATTTGTTACCCATATATAGTGTATCATGTTATATTCTAAGAACATGGAAAATTTGTATTTTATTTAGATAAGTTAAATGATTCTTTCCCCATTTCATCACAAAAGAAATGGCCTTTATACATAGTATTTCTAGGTATTATGTTATAGCATTTTTAAGAATATTTGAATCGTAGACCATAACTTCTTGATAAGCACCTGTTTTAAATTGATCTCTATATTTTATTTACCAGCTACTATTATCATTAAAGTTATAATTATATTCGTTTATTTTAAGGAGACTCAACAGTACACTAACGCTTTCCCTTTACTAACTTTAATGTTGCTACTATAAGAAAACTTACAATCACTAACAATAACCATGAACTCACCTTTCCTAGATGAACAAGACTCCACGCATCCACTTGGTTGGGGTATTCCCAAGCACCAAAAAATGTAGCAATATTCTCTGCAACCCAAATGAAAAATCCAATTAGTACAAATGATAAGGCAATTGGCATTCGATATTGTGTTCCATTAACTTCGTATGTAACCCAAGACCGCCAGAAGACTACTATTACAAGAACGGATAAAATCCAGCGTACATCCATCCAAAAATGATGAGTAAAGAAATTCAAATAGATTCCGGCTGCAAGTGGAACAACAGCTATAAATGGTGGCCACTGAACAAGTACTACTTTTAATCTACGCCACGCTTGACAAAGATAACTCGCTACACTTGCATACATAAATCCGCTAAATAATGGAACGCCAAATAGTTTAAAAAACCCTTCCTCCGGATAAGACCAAGAACCCATATGAACCTTGAAAATCTCCAGAATAAGTCCAATCAAGTGGAATAATGTGATTACTTTTAGTTCATCTTTTGTTTCAAGACCAAACCATATCATCAAGCCTTGCATGAGAAGACAAATGATGAATAACCAGTCATATCTTGCCATTAATGGTAGATCAATCATCTGTGTAATTGCTAACGAAGCAAATATTACCACTGGAAATAAACAAGATAAAGCTTGTGCCCAGCCAAAATGCACGAGTTGTTTGAACGCTCTAACCAACCTTCTGTTTGTCATTCTTTTCTGATAGTTATTCTCAATCGATATACTCAATTTGAAACCTCTCCTCCATTCTTGGGTGGGGTCTAGGTTTGAAACTAAGGATTTTATTGAATCTATCCTCAACTTCAACACTCCCTTTATAAGCATATTAGGTTTTTTATCGTATTACAATAAATATATATTGTTTTATTTTAGTTTTTTGTTGTTTATCACAATATAGAGTAGGCGCATGAATCACTCATGCGCCTCTCGCAGTTCCGTACGTGCGGGTCATCGCATACGGCTCCTCCATGATTATTCCCTTTGGGAATGATGTTCATTGTAAATATCAACCAGAGAAACAAGACCAATTTCCACAAACTTTTTGTTTGGAATTGCTGTGTGTACTGGGGTTGATAAGGAACTTCTCCAATTGTACATTCGCAATTGTGGTAGTTCGCCTTTCCAGTTTCTTCTCCTCAGCTCTCTGTGGAGTTTCCTAATCTTTCTCCAACTTCTAAGTTGAACCATCCTTAGCCTTCTTCGAATCCATGAATCCAGTTCTTGGAATAAGGATTTGACATGTCCATGCCCAAAATAGTTTCCCCAACCTCGGAGATAGGTGTTCAGCCTTTTCCTAACTAAATCTTCAAGATTGACCGTTTGATTCTTCCTAGTAATTTCCTTTACCTTCGTTTTGAATTTCTTTAACGATTTAGATGATGGTTTCATCCATCTTCCTCTAGTGAATTCGTGTCCTAGAAATACAAATGGCTCTTCCAGATTGTTGACTATCTTCGTCTTTTCAGGGTGTACTATTAGACCTAATTCTGTCTCCAAGAATCGGATTACTGATTTTAATACTCTTTCAGCGCCTTTTCTTGATTTACAACATATTACGAAGTCATCGGCATATCTTGTAATTCGATGTCCTCTTTTTGTCATGACTTCATCAAGAGAATGAAGGTAGATATTGGCGAGAAGAGGGCTAATAACCCCACCTTGCGGGGTGCCCTTCTCATTCAAGTAAAAGCTTCCATCTTCCATAATTCCAGCTTCGAGGAAACTTTGGATTAAATTTAGAACACTGCCATCCACAATTTCTTCCCTTACCGCCTCTATCAGCCTATCTTGCGGTATGGTATCAAAGTATGATTTCAAATCAGCATCAATTACATATATGTAACCGTCGGTTAAGTCTTTCTGGATTTTTTCCAGTGCCATATGGGCACTACGTTTAGGTCTAAATCCAAAACTGCAATCCAAGAACTTTGCCTCGAAAATTGGTTCTATCACACGTCGCACAGATGCTTGGACAACTCGGTCTCGTACTGTTGGAATTCCTAAAGGTCTTTGAGAACCATCTGCCTTTGGAATGTAGACTCGTTTTACAGGCCTTGGTTTGTATGTCCTACTTAATAATTCCTGTTGAAGGATTTGTACATTATCCTCCACACCATATTCGAAGGCTCTAATATCCACGCCATCTATTCCCGCAGAACCTCGATTCCGTTTTACCTCCAGGAATGCTTCCTCCATATTAGGATATGCCCATATTTTATCCATAAGGCTATACCATTTCCTCTGGTGATTCCTAAATCCCTCACGAAAGTTACCTTTTCCTTCTTGCTCGTTCATGATTCGTATTCCTTCCCTTTGGTATCCACGATTTTCTAGTCATTTAAGACAATGTTCGTTTCACCCATAAGTTACTCCGCCCCAGACGGTCTACCCTTCTGTTCGACCTCAGTTCTTCGGCTACCTACCTCACTGACTTCTGTCTGGCTCATGACAGCTTCCTAAGTTGGTTGACTTTTCTTCCATGGGCAGACGGGCTTCGCACCAATTCTCCACCTTTTGGGTGAAAGATTGCTTCTGTAACTCTGTACAGAATCTCTCGCCTTTGCGACCTTTCTGGCGAGATTAATCACTACTATCCCCTGCTCTGACTTCTTACCACCCATAATCCCAGCTTGTCCCTCACGGACTTGTCTGGGGGTTACCACCAAGTGGAGACGATAAGACCTCCTTGGGTCACGTCACCGAACTTTCCTCTGAACCCAGTCCTCATAACTTATAGAATCCTGTTGTGGGATTGGACACTCCCTTCTTTTGCAGGGTTATCCGATTCTATCAGCCAACATGGTTATTGTCGCCTGTTCCAGAGTTTGCCTTCAAGCCCTCCGCACATTCCCTCACGAGCATGCACTGCCTGTCAGCTATACACTTCCGCCACTACGGCGTGTTTGGGACTTTCACCCTTAAGTTCGGAGCGCTGCCAAGCGCACAAAAGAAGCACTTTCCTAAAAGGAAAATGCTTCTTTTTTAATTTGCTATCTTTTTTTACCTATCGAAAAAACACCGCATAGACTATAAATCCTATACACAAGACGAGTAATAGAATACCAATACCTTTCCAACCAAAGCCACTTACTAAATCAACAAGACTTCCATTTGAACCTCTCGTTATAGCGTCATTTAGATTTGCAGTAGAACTTGTCTTCATTTCCTCTTGTCTGACTCGTTCATTTCTTTCTTCAGGTGCTTCTTTGCTTTGAATCATGGAATCCCTCCATAGCAAGCTAACTTGTTACTTTCGTTTCGCTTTCTCGGGTTGGAATTTCAAGAAAAGCGGAAAAACAGTTGCTACTATCATATACATGCAGATAGTAGTAAAAATAAATAATGCATAAAAAAGAAAGGATTTATTCGTTAACTGATCTGTAAAATTATAACAAATCATAACTAACGGAACACTAGCGTTGCATTAAATTAATTTTATTATTAAAAATACTCGAAATGTTCAATTTTATTGTTTTGCGCAAAGAAAAAGTCCTTTATAATGGATAAGTCAGGTGGTAAACCCGTCCAAATCCACTAAAAAGGACAAATCTCATGGACAAGATTACACGAAAAACTTCATTTGGACAATGGTTTTCACCAATTAATTTTCAATTATTTGAAGAACAGGTGAAAACATTGAAATTAGATTTCTATACGAAAAAATTAACGACAGAGTCGTTCCTAAAGTTACTGCTTTTTGCACAGCTACAGGAAGTCGAGAGTCTTCATGCACTAAGTGACTGCCTCTTCGATGACAAGCTTCAAAGGGCTATCGACCTTGATTCTATTAGTATTTCTCAGTTATCACGACGATTAAATGGGCTGAATCCCGACCTTTTCCAAAGACTGTTTCTCGATTTAGTATCACAAATTCATGCCAAAACGCATTATACGAAACTTGTAATGCCATTAAAAATTATTGATTCTAGCACTTTGCCACTGAATTTGACGAATCATAAATGGGCAAAATTCCGCAAAACAAAGGCAGGAGTGAAACTGCATCTGCGTCTTGTATTTATGGAAAAAGGCACTTCTTACCCAGAAAAAGCCGTAATGACAACTGCAAAAGAACATGACCGAGGCCAGCTTGAAATTATGGTAGATGACAAAGAATGCATGTATGTGTTCGACCGTGGTTACTTAGACTACGAACGTTTTGACCGCATGACCGACGAGGGCTACTTTTTCCTTTCAAGGCTGCGGAAAAACGCAGTCATACGGGAAGTTTACAACTTTAAGTTGCCCGAAAATATGCCTGTTTTATCAGACCAAATGGTCTTAATTGGTACTACACAAAACCGTGCTGAAAATTATTTTCGCCTGATAAAGGTCTTGGATTCAAAGGGAAATGAACTCCATTTAATTACAAATCGTTTTGATTTAAGTGCCGAAGAGATTTCAGAAATGTACAAATCACGCTGGGCAATTGAATTGTTCTTCAAATGGATCAAACAACATCTCAGCATTAAGAAGTTTTACGGTCAGAGCGAATGGGCGATTCAAAACCAAGTATTTATCGCACTTATTGTTTTTTGCCTTCATGTTCTTGTGCAAATTGAAACAAAAAGCAAGCGAAAAACGCTACAAATTAGCCGTTATTTAAGGGCTGCATTATGGAAACCAGCGCATATTTGGCTTCGAAAGATTGAAGGCAAATCCGTCCCTTAATAAGCAAATTGTCGTTGTCACACAGGTCTAATTGTAAATTATTTCCAAATGGATGGAGCCACCTTTAATTCGGTATTTACTTTTTTGGCTCTAAACAGAAGATATAATAAAACTGAAAATTACGACATTATTTTTGCAACACTAGTGCTAACGGAATAATAATTAACATCCTTAGTAGCTTGGAATTTTCTTTGATATGATGTTTTGTTCCACATTCCCTACAAGTGATTGTTCCATTTTTATCCCCTAACATCCAATTCGAGTTATAGATTTCACTCCATTTAAATCTTGTATGGCATTTCTCACATGATTGCAAAATACATTTCTCCCTCTAATCAAACTTTCTTATCGTCTACCTCTATTATACATCATTAATAATTCAACTCGGAATTAGGTAATACAAATAATCGCATAGTAGAACAGTTTCTACTATGCGATTATTTAGTTAAGCTAGGAAAATTTCCTTAACTGTTTCACGATCAAGTTTTTTAATTACTGCAACTATTAGCTTAACCGCATTCTCAAAATCATCACGGTGTAGAATAGCTGCATGGGAATGAATGTAACGAGTTGCGATTGTGATGGACAAGGATGGTACACCATTAGCCGTTAAGTGGATTGAACCAGAATCCGTTCCACCACCAGCAATGGAAGCATACTGGAATGGTATATTATTCTCTTCCGCAGTCTGTACAACTAAGTCCCGAACACCTTTATGAGAAATCATGGATGCATCATACAGTACAAGCTGTGGTCCATCTCCGATTTTACTATCTGCATCCTGTTCTTTAATACCAGGAGTATCCCCCGCTATACCAACATCAACACCGAAACCAATGTCTGGTTGAATAGCATGTGCAGCCGTTTTCGCACCACGTAAACCAACCTCTTCTTGTACAGTACCTACTCCATAAACAACATTAGGATGGTTTTCATCTTGTAATTGCTTTAATACTTCAATAGCAATCGCACAACCAATTCGGTTATCCCACGCTTTTGCTAATAATAGCTTTTCATTTTTCATTGGTGTGAATTCAAAATAAGGAACTACTGAATCACCAGGTTTCACGCCAAACTCTCCTGCCTCCGCCTTACTAGTTGCACCAATATCAATGAACATGTCTTTAATTTCAACTGGCTTCTTTCGCTCTGCTGCAGAGAGGATATGTGGAGGTTTGGAACCAATTACACCTGTCACATCACCTTTTGAGGTTACAATCGTAACACGTTGAGACAGCATAACTTGACTCCACCAACCGCCAATTGTTTGAAAATATACAAATCCTTTATCATCAATTCTAGTGACCATAAAGCCAATTTCATCTAAGTGACCAGCAACCATAATCTTTGGCCCGTTTTCATCTCCGATCTTTTTGGCAATTAAGCTTCCAATATTATCGGTGAAAACCTCATCTGCATAAGGGGTAATGTATTTTTCCATAACATCTCTTGCTTCTTTTTCATTACCTGAGATTCCTTTAGCTTCTGTTAAATCTTTTAGCATAGATAATGTTTCATCTAAATTAGCCATATGTATACCTCCAATATTATTTTACTTTTTAGTATAACGTGAAATGTAAAATTTGGATATTAATAGCCACTATTTTGACGTTGATAATTCACTTCATTTTTCTTTATATAAGCTTGATAAACATCTTCTTCTTTAAATCCGAGTTTTCGTCCTAAAACTAAATAACTTTCAAACAAACGAGTATAGTTTTCCTGATTAGGATTATTTTTAAACACAACACAATGTTCAAATACTTTATTAAACAATTCCGTTTCCGTAAGTTCCTTGCTTCCTAAGTTAACTGATGTAAACGTGTGACCTTTAACAATTCCTAATGATAATATAAAATGGATTCCATCTACATATTCTTCAAGAATTACATCAAGTGAGCTTCTCGATTTATTACTCCAAAATTTAAAGCATCTCGTTTCATTAGCAAGTTCGCCTAATTCCACTAATAAAGCAAGATACTTATCTTGAAATAAGTCTCTTTCCTGTAGGTTATGATTTTCTTCAATATACGAATCCAATTGTTTTTGCATCTTAAATAGTATATCCCAGTTCATTTTCATTCTCCTTTTTATTTTGTAACATCTTTTTCACATAAATATTGAAACCTTGTTTACTTCCATTACGTATAGCAATATAATAACCAAACCCGAGGAGACGATGGTCATGATTGTATATCTGTTTCGCATTCTTATTATAGCGGCTGTCATATTGCTTATCTACTCCATTATACAATACTTTCGCAATCCAGATAGGCTATTAAAGAATGCAAAAGAAACAAAAGGATTTTATTTCTTAGATGAGCAGCACAATAGTAAGAAGAATATTCGATTTGTGTATAAGGGCTGTCAATTTGAGGGGGAAAAGTATGTAGGTGCAACGGAAGAATCCTTTGAGATTGTAGATATTCATGTAACCGTAACTAACCCACTTGAATTGCAGGGCTTATCACGGGATGATATTTATTTCCTTGAAAAAGAATTACTAATCCGCTACCCACATGCTAAAATTAGCTGGAAGCATCCGATTAATAAGTTGTTAGTTTCAAAATAAAAAAGTCAAAAGAGATATTGGGAAGACAGCGAACGGAGCTTGACCGATTTAATTTTATATTTTTATCTTTTAAAGAAGGCTTAAAGGGGATTGGTGACTCCCCTTAAGCCTTTTAATGTTGTGTACTCGTTTGAAAGAAATCTTCCCATTTTATGACGATTTCTTTTCTTCTTAGTGCATAAATCAAGAGGAGCAATGCCGCTAAGGATAGGAGGATATGCATAGGGGATAAATTAGATAACCAACCACCAATGGAAGTATATACTAATGCAAGTGGTATGTTCGTAATAACAGAAGCTTTCATATACTCTTTAAAACCAGATGTTATTTCAAGCAAGCATAACGACAATAAATGAAAATGAATAAATGGAATAAGACGTAATAAGGAAATTTGTGACACGGTTAATTCCGTGTGCTTACCGATTAGCCTTTTCTTCATTCGCAGTAATCGCTCCGACATTTTCGGCATCCATTGAATAAGAATATAGAATAGCATACTAGATAAGGTAATACCGATAATCGAATATATCGTACCAGCAAAGACACCAAATAGTATACCACCTGAGACACAAATAAACACTACCGGCAGAAAAAACATAGGACGGATTAAATGCACGATAATAAATAAAAATGGAGCAAATAATCCCCCTGTTTGTACAATAGCCATCATATATTGTCCAAATAATTCCATAAGCTGCCTCCTTCTATAAGCGATCAGAAAGACATCCTTACCTCACCAATGGTACATGTATATGACAAGAGACGAGCTATTATGACATGTAAAAATAACTAATTAGTCCAACATGAACTAAAATTAACAAAGGCATCCCGATACGAAAGGAATGATGCTTGGTTTTGTGACGGAAAGTATTCATTCCAATATAAGCTCCTATTGCTCCACCTAAAATTGCTACTCCCCAAAGGGTTCGTTCTGGAATTCGATATTCTCGGTTTCTTGCCTTTTTCTTATCTATTCCCATTAATGCAAAGCCAAGAAGATTAGCAAACCCTATGTAAAATACTATTTCCATTCCGTTATTCTCCTTTCTTAAGGTGAGAGATCTTTTATCTAAAATACTGCCATTGTTTATCCATAAAAAAATGAGGTAAGAGGGGAAATCCCCTCATCACCTCATCTTAGTTGTTTAATGCAGTTTTAGCTTTTTCAGCTAGTTGAGCGAATGCTTGCTCATCATTGATAGCAAGTTCAGACAACATTTTACGGTTGATTTCAATACCTGCTAATTTTAAACCATGCATTAATTTGTTATAAGAAAGATCGTTCATACGTGCTGCTGCATTAATACGTGCGATCCAAAGCTTACGGAATTCACGTTTTTTATTTTTACGGTCACGGTAAGCATATTGACCTGATTTCATTACTTGTTGTTTTGCAGTTTTAAATAGAGTTCTCTTAGAACCATAGTAACCTTTAGCTAATTTAAGTACGCGTTTACGACGTGCGCGCGTAACTGTTCCACCTTTAACACGTGGCATAGTAATTCCCTCCTAATACGATACATTGTATGTCCATTTAGTTTAGTTTAATGATTGCTTTACTGTTTAAATACTCCTTATTTAGGAAGCATTGCTTTGATACGCTTGAAGTCACCAGAAGAAACTAGTGCACCTTTACGTAACTTACGTTTTTGTTTTTGAGATTTGTGTGCAAACATATGGCTTGTGTATGCATGTGATCTTTTAACTTTTCCAGAACCAGTTTTTTTGAAACGTTTAGCAGACCCTTTGTGGGTTTTCATTTTTGGCATGTTGATTTCCTCCTCGAATGCTTAAATGCTTATTATTTTTCATTGTTTGGAGCAAGCATCATGAACATATTACGGCCTTCCATTTTAGGCTTAGATTCCACTGTTGCGATATCCTTCACCGCTTCTGCAAAGCGATCTAATACCTCTTGACCTAGCTCCTTGTGAGTAATTGCGCGTCCGCGGAAACGAACAGCAGCTTTTACTTTATCACCTTTTTCTAAGAATTTACGAGCATTTTTTAATTTCGTATTAAAATCATGTTCGCCGATTCCCGGTGTAAAGCGTACCTCTTTAACGTTAATAATTTTTTGATTTTTACGAGCTTCTTTTTCTTTCTTTTGTTGCTCATAACGGAATTTCCCATAGTTCATGATTCTTGCAACGGGTGGTTTTGCATTAGGTGCCACTAAAACTAAATCTAAATTAGCTTTTTGGGCAAGTTCCAATGCTTCTTGACGTGATTTCACTCCAAGTTGATCACCGTTTGAATCAATTAATCGTACTTCTTTCGCACGAATTTTTTCATTAACGTTCATATCTTTGCTAATAGCCAGCCACCTCCAAATTATAATCGGGTCTGATCCATTACCTGACAAGCTCTAATCAAACAAAAATGTGGGCACACAAATGCACCCACATGTCTTTTAATCGTTCATAAAAGATGTAAACCAGTCAACTACTTACGCGTCGAGCAGGTGAGAAGCGGGTGCTTCTACTTGTCATCAAGATCATTTAATTTTATTCAACTTTTAAAGATTAACACGTAACTGAATAAAATGTCAACCCTTATTTCATAATCTAGTATACACTACTTATCCGAAAAATGGAAGTCTCGTACCTACATAAGTTATCGGATAATCGTGAGAATACGTCAGGTGAATGATGCAATACCTAATGTACTGCACGATTCACCTGACTTTATATATGAAAATATTTTAATTCATATAAGACAAAATCATCCTGTTATTTCTTCTTAAGTAGCACTTTCTTTTCAATTTCCTCTTTGATTAGTTGTTCAAAATTATCATATGAAATGGTTTCTGATTGTTGCTCTCCATATCTTCTAACATTAACTGCATCTTCTTCCACTTCTTTATCCCCAACAACAAGTGCAAATGGAATTTTCTCTGTTTGGGCTTCACGAATCTTGTAGCCAATCTTCTCGTCGCGTTCATCCACTTCCACACGTACACCTTGGTATTGTAATTTCTCTGCTACTTTCTTCGCATAGTCAAGATGTACTTGTGGAGATACTGGAATTACTTTTACTTGAACAGGTGCTAACCAAGTTGGGAAAGCTCCTTTATATTCTTCTAATAGGAATGCAACAAAACGTTCCATAGTGGATACTACACCACGGTGAATAACAACTGGACGATGTTCTTTACCATCTTCTCCAATATAAGAAAGCTCAAAGCGCTCCGGTAATAATACATCAATTTGTACTGTGGATAATGTCTCATCCTTACCTAGTGCTGTTTTTACTTGTACGTCTAGCTTTGGACCATAAAATGCTGCTTCACCTTCAGCTTCCACATAGTCAAGCTTCATATCTTCCATTGTTTCTTTTAGCGTGCTTTGTGTTCTTTCCCACATCTCATCATTATCAATATATTTTTCTTTATCTTCTGGATCACGATAAGAAAGACGGAAGTAATAATCTTCAATTCCAAAGTCTTTATACACATGTTGAATTAATTCAACCACTCGGATAAATTCTTCCTTCAATTGATCAGGACGTGCAAAAATATGAGCATCATTTAATGTCATAGCACGTACCCGCTGTAATCCTGCTAAAGCACCAGACATTTCATAGCGGTGCATGGTTCCAAGTTCTGCAATACGAACTGGAAGGTTACGATAGCTCCACAGTTGATTTTTGAAAATCATCATATGGTGTGGGCAGTTCATTGGACGAAGCACTAATTCTTCATTATCCATTTGCATGACAGGGAACATGTCTTCCTGGTAATGATCCCAGTGTCCACTTGTTTTATACAAGTCTACATTAGCCAGTACTGGTGTATACACGTGATTGTACCCTAAACGTTCCTCTAAATCGACGATATATCGTTCAATTTGTCGACGGATAGTTGCACCCTTTGGTAACCAAAGTGGTAGCCCTTGGCCGATTTTTTGATTAACTGTAAAAATCCCAAGCTCTTTACCTAGTTTACGATGGTCACGCTCTTTACGTTCTTCTAGAATTTGTAGGTATTCTTCTACTTGAGCAGGCTTTTCAAATGCTGTTCCATATATACGTTGAAGCTGTTTATTATTACTATCCCCTCTCCAGTATGCACCGGAAATGCTAAGTAGCTTAAATGCTTTTAGTTTGCTAGTGGATGGTACGTGAATACCACGGCATAGGTCGAAAAATTCACCTTGCTTATAGATTGTTACTTGCTCATCAGCAGGAATTGCATCGATTAATTCTAGCTTTAGATCATCACCAATATCTTCAAACATTCTCTTCGCTTCTTCACGTGAAACTTCTACACGTTCAATTGGAAGATTTTCATCGACAATACGCTTCATTTCTTTTTCAATCTTTACAAGATCTTCCGGAGTTATCTTTTCCTCCATATCGAAGTCGTAATAAAAACCTTCTTCAATGACTGGACCAACACCAAACTTCACATCTTTATATAGACGTTTAATTGCTTGAGCCATTAAATGAGCAGTTGAATGACGGGCAATTTCAACTCCCTCTTGATTTTTATACGTAATAATTTCGATAGCTCCACCTTCATACAATTCACGCTTTAAATCATAAAGCTTTCCATCCAATTTGATGGCCAATGCTTGTTTTCTTAATCCAGGTGAAATAGATGCTGCAATATCTTCCCCAGTAGTTCCTTGAGGGAACGCTTTTTCAGCTCCATCAGGGAAAACGATAGTAATTTCTGACATGAATAACACTCCTTATCTTTTTTAAACTTGTAATTAGAGCGAAGCAAGTATTACCATTTGCATGCTCTACATAGCCAAAACACAACCACTACATATAAGTGGAAATCCTAGAGGAGTGGCTGGGACAAAAAAATTACCTTAAAGCAAAATCCGAATGATGAGCAAGGACCCGCCCCGGAAATATACTTGCGGTTCGTGGGCGGCTGGTGAGCCTCCTCAGAGCTAACGCTCTTGCGGGGTCTCACCGATGCCTTTCCTCCCACAGGAGTCTCCGTATATTTCCGGGGCTAATGTGTTGGTTGTTCGCTTTTTATTACCTTTGTTATAGTTTTTGTCCCAGCCTCTATAAAATGTAACGGGTATTCTGGCGGTGATCTCAACTAAATAGAAAAAGTAAGTTGCATATAAAAAACGCCCACCCCTCTGCATACATTGCAAAGGGACGAGCGTTGGTCTCGTGGTTCCACCCTAATTCCCGTATAGTTAAAAATATAACGAATACGGCTTCAATCTTTAACGCAGATATACGCTACTATCTACTACGTAATGGTTCGATAATAGTGTTCAAAGGTGGTAATCATTTGGCTGTATGAGGAAGCTTTCACCACTAGGCTTCCCTCTCTACACATAACAGGATCAAATGACCATGTCCTTATCCTTACAGATGAATATATTAAATATAATCCACATTATAGCGCTAGTTAATAGGATAATCAAGTCCTGTTATTGATTTTTTAAATTTATTGATTTTTTAAATAAAAATGAAATGGAAATTTATGATATGGTTCAAAATCTACTCTTTCCTCAAAAACATTGATTACCGTCAATGTCTTTGGCTCAGACGGATGATCACCATAGATTTTTATTTTCTTCGGGGCCATGGCCACTAAAGGGGCTAGATTCAATTCCTCCTCATCTAAGCCTACGATATAGAGTGGCTCCCTCTGCATTAGCATTTTTAATTCCATTCTAGAAAATCTCTTGCCATCTGACTTAAAGAAGGAAAAAGTATTTCCTTGTACGATATGCACTACATTATAAATTGGTTCCTTTTTGGCAATATATTCTCTAAGCATATTGACAAATTCCTGGTGATCTTCCTCTCGCTTGTATTCATCAATTGCAAGTCCGACAAGATGAACCATATGATCCTTAAACACTTTTAATCTAAACTTCACAACGGAATCAAAATGTACAGTTGTGGAGCTTTTTACATCCGCTACAAATAAAGAAAAGAGAAGTTGAAGTGGATCATCCTTTTGTTTCCGTATTTGTACACTTTCATCATCTTCACCCGAAACTAACCAATGGGTTAAATCCATAATTTTCTCAATTTCATCATCACTTGAATAATAATAGTATTCCTTGATGATTTCCCGAATCATATTCGATAATCGGTGATCAACGAACACATCTACCATTGATTTAGCAATGGAATCAACTAATTCATTTTCTGTAAGCTGATAGTCAATTTTTAAATGATTCCCCCAATCCTCATGTGTTTTCCAATGTAATTCAATTTTCTTGTTATAATGAAATAATTGCTCACAAAAACTGATTACTTCTTTAGTCGAAGCAAAATAAACGTCCATATAGCCTCATCACCCTCATCCAAAACCAAACTGTTACATTATATGGACATACTTTTTAAAAAATGATAAATCCATCAAAACTAGTAAAATTTAGTAATTGCATAGGTTACAATACGTTTTAAATTGGGTGAATAGGCTCTATTGCCTTCTTTTCCACTATCATTCAGTAAGAATATAAATAAAAAACCGAATGAATAACATATACCGCGCTCCGGAGCTAGTATCATGTATCATTCGGTTTTACAGCTTATATTTATTTCCGAGTCTCTCTATTGTTCTCTTCTATTACTTGCAAAGATCGGTACCTCTTTACTTACTTGTTTAATCCTTTCCATAATTCTTCCTGCTTTTACAGCTTCTATATCGCCACGGTTTGTTTTGGCTAGATGCTCCTCTAGTTGATCCATACTATAATTAGAGGTAAAGAAGACTGGTAATCTTTCCATCATCCGATATTGCAGAATGGTTCCTAGTACTTCATCTCGGAACCATGCAGATTGTGTCTCCGCTCCAATATCATCTAGCATTAGCACATCTGCTTTTTTAAAGTAGTCTATTTTTTCATTGATGGAATCATCTTTAATAGAAGATTTAATCTCACGGACAAATTCTGGCATATATATGAGCATGGAAGACAAATTATATTTCTTCAATTCATTAGCGATAGCTCCTAGGAAATACGTTTTTCCTACGCCAAACGGCCCGTAAAGGTATAAGCCTTTTTGAGGTAGTCCGTTTTTCACCTGGCCAATAAATGTGATAATTTCACGAATTGCTTTACTGCGATGTGGGTCATCATCAATACCATCAATCGTAGCTTCTAGGATTTCCTTTGGCATGTATAGACTCTGAATTAATTTCTTTTGTTCTTGTTCTTTTTCATAGACAATACGGCTATGACACTTCTCATAGGATAAATGTATTTCATTGTCCTCTACGCGAAGGATAGGTGAATAGCCTTTGATCATATTTTTACAACCGCCTAGAGAAGCACAATGCTCACATTGTTTCGATTGTGATTTATATTCATATAACTTGATCAAGTTCTTCTCTATTTCACGTTGTGGTAATTCAGGATATAAGGATAGAAATTCTTTTATTTCTGGATCATTTAATACTTCATTTTTTATCCTATTATAATTCTCCTGGAAGTTTTCATTTCTTTCCATCCATTTTTTTAATGTTGATTGTACTGGTTTCATGTGTCAATCATCCTTGGTACTGATTATTTTTTCGAACTGTTCGAGTATTGTTGCAGTAAGGAGGCTATTTCCTCCCGTTCCCGTTCTAAATCAATGGTTGCCTCTGTATTGGATTCTGTCGTTTTTTTCTTCCGTTCTTTAAACCAATCTGGTACAACCTCAGTCTTAGCTCCTTGCTTCTTATAATTGGTATAGTTTTGTTGCTTCTTCTCGACGGACATACGGTAACGTTCTTTTTCTTTTTTCGCAAACATCATCGCTTCTCTAGCAGTTTTCAAATTGGCTCGTGACCAGTGGCTTGCGATCTTTTCTAAGTATGCTTTCGAGAGCTTCATGTTAGTTTGGAGCAAAACATAGTGAATTAATACATTCATTACCGGCGATGGTAATCCCTGAGTTGTCATAATTTCACGAATGACTTTTAAATCCTGCTCTGAAGCATAATTACCACTTGATAAATCCTCTAGTAATTGCTTTGGTGATATTGTTTCTAATTGATGAATGAGTTGTTCTTCCTTAGACATTGGCTGCTTTGGTGTAGTGGATTCTACTTGTGGTTGTTCTGAGACTTTTGCAGCTAATTGAACAGCCGCTTCCCTGCGAGATGTTTTGAAAATATCATGGCAAGCTTCTTTAAATTCCTCAATATCTAATCTATTTTCATCTGTTAATGCCCATAAGATGCATTTTTCCACTTCATATTCTGCTAGTCCATATAAATGCATCATTTGGTTGATTATCCGTTTATTTTCCGTAGTTAATACTCGTTTATAAGGGATCATTCTTGATCTCAGCATTTGTTCCACCCAAGAAAAATCAACCGAATCAAGTTGTGGTCCTGTATTTTCAGGGATTCGATTGACATTTTGCATGACGGTAACTTCAGAATGAATGGTTTCAAAGACATCGCCGAATGAAGCGGTTATATTTCTTCCACTTGGTTGATCCTCTTTTCCTAGAAAGCGAGATTTTAAAAGCATATATTTATCTTTCCCGACATGATGATATAAAAGCTGAGAAAGCATCGCATCACGGAAAAAATCAGAAGGTGAGAACGGATTTTTAAGTATATAGTGAAATACCGTCTGCTCCGTTGTCTTTTCTTCAAACGTTCTTAACAAACCTATACCTTCTAATTTAAGTCGTTCCTCATACATCTCCACAAGTGATATATTTAAATAATTCATTAAGGTGTGGTGTGTTTGAATCGGTACTTCTTCCTGAAAATCTATCTCATGTAAAAGTGTTTGATATAACATTACTGCCTTCATACCTAATAATGGCTGATAAAGATGGGTTAATGACTTCATGTAATCAACAGGTAAATTACCTTGTAAATCAACCGTATAACCATCTACAGGCAATATTTTTCCTATGTTCATCTTAACCCTTCTTTCTAAAATATTGACTATCATTTATGATTTCTTTTTATCCGATTGAATTAAATCTTTTAATTCATCAAGGAAAACATTTATATCTTTAAATTGTCGGTATACCGATGCAAATCGTACATACGCAACATCATCAACAGTCGATAGTCGTTCCATTACCATTTCGCCTACTTCTTCACTATCGATTTCAGATGCACCAGTATTCCGTAATGCCTTTTCCACATCAAAAGCAATCGATTCTATTTGTTCAATGGAAACGGGTCTCTTTTCACACGCTCTGATTAACCCACGAACTAGTTTTTCACGACTAAATTCTTGTCTATTACCATCCTTTTTCACGACAATAAGTGGCACTTCTTCAATTCGTTCAAAGGTTGTAAAACGATAACCACATTTCTCACATTCACGTCTTCTACGAATAGAACGTCCTTCTTCAATTGGCCGCGAATCCAGTACTTTTGTATTCTTATTCTGGCAATTTGAACATCTCATTTAATAAACCCCATTCATCTAACAGTAAAATCTAATTTTTATCTATCAATGGTAATTCTTTATTTAAATTCTCATATAATTGCTTGATTACTTTTGAGCTATAGCCGAAGTCAAATGGTAATGCCGACTCCGTTGAAACTGTAAAATCAATAGCAGTTTGATATGGACGTACCATAATAACCGTTGCAATAATAAACGCTTTTTTGCCTTTGGCAATATGAAAGCTAATTTCACCATGCTCAGTAGAAACAGAATTAATCTCGAATTTATTCGAACGTTTAACTAAGTCTTGTAATGCAGCAAGTCCTTTGTCTTTAGTTGTTTTATAATAATGGGTTTGCAATTCCTTATCCCAATGTTTATCTGATGTTTCAGCTCGATTATAAAAAAAACGTGATAATTTCTTACCAAAAGACATGCTTTTCACTCCTAGTTTTTCTGTTTCCATATACTATAACTCTATTTATTTTAACATGTTTTATAGATTAACCCTAGTAAAAAAATATTAGAACACCCTCTACCTACTCATCACTCGGTTATGATTCTCGTCCTCTTTGAAAGTGGAAGATAATGTCATCACACAAAAAGAGCTAGGCCATGGCCTAGCTCCTAATCATAAGTATATTCATTTAGGAAACGGATACATTTTTCGCTTTTATAAAGCTTCCAACATAGTTAACAAGGTCAATCACTCTTGCTGAATAACCCCATTCATTGTCATACCATGCTAACACTTTTATTTTATTATCCTCCATTACCATGGTGGATAATCCATCAATGATTGCCGAATAATCAGAAGTCGTATAGTCAATCGATACTAATGGTTGATCACTATATTGAATGATTCCTGCCAATTCATTCGCAGCGGCATTGCGGAATACATTATTTACGATTTCGGTTGTAACAGGTTCTTCTACATCTACTACTAAATCGACTAACGACACGTTCGGAGTAGGAACTCGCAGTGCCATACCATGTAATTTCCCTTTAAGATGTGGTAATACTTCACCTAATGCTTTCGCTGCACCTGTTGAAGTTGGGATTATGGATTGTGTACATCCTCGTGCCCGACGAAGATCCTTATGTGGATTATCAAGGTTTTTTTGGTCATTCGTAAAGGCATGAACGGTCGTCATTAATCCATTTTTAATCTTAAAGTTTTCATCTAACACTTTCACCACAGGGGCCAAACAATTTGTTGTACATGATGCATTCGAGATCACATCATCATGATATTCATCATAATCATGATGGTTTACCCCCATTACAATCGTTTTATCTACTTGTTTACCTGGTGCTGTAATAACAACTTTTTTAGCTCCAGCTTCTAAATGTAAGCCTGCATCTTTTTTTGTCTTAAATTTCCCAGTTGCATCAATTACAACATCAATCTCAAATTTAGCCCAAGGTAATTTATCCGGTTCTCTGAAATTAACCAGTTCGATTCGTTTTCCGTATACTTCAAGTCCATCTTGAACTGCTTTTACATCTTCATTAAACGGTCCATGGACACTATCATACTTGATTAAGTGTGCTAATGTTTCTGGAGGATAGCTAGCATTAACCGCTACAACCTCTAAGTTTGGATCAGTAATGGCTTGCCTAAATACCATTCTCCCAATTCTTCCTAATCCACTAATAGCAATTCGAGTTTTCCCCATCATTAGTCCTCCTGATACGATTATGATATACTATATATTCAAAATTCAAATATAGTATAACACATTTGATTAAAAATGGAAGCATATATATAAAAAAACTCAAAGGATTTTTATCTCCTTTGAGTTTTTATTAGCATGGTATTCCCCATTGATTCAGCACATCTTGCAGCTGTTCCAATGTATGTTCTAACGTCCCATTGTTATCAATGACTGCATCAGCCAGCTTTACCTTTTCCTTTAATGGAATTTGTGACTGAATTCGCTGTAATGCCTCTTCTTTCTGGGAATGATCTCGTTTCATAAGTCTTTGTAGTTGAACATCCTCATCTACATAGACAACTAGTGTTTTATCCACCATATGGGTTAGTTTACTTTCAAATAATAATGGAATGTCCATGACAACACATGTTGCACCGTTCTCTAAAAAATGCTCCTTCTGTTCAAGCATTCTTTTCCTAACAGCTGGATGTACAATCGCGTTTAATTTAGCGCGTTTATCCGTATCGGAAAAGATAATGGCTCCTAATTTCTTCCGATCAAGGCTTCCATCTGGTAGTAGGATATCATGACCAAATTCATTAACAATAGCTTGTAAAGTGGATTCCCCTGGTTCTACTACATCCCTTGCAATTTGGTCTGCATCAATTACTGGAATTAGTAGTTCCTTAAACATAGCGGCAACCGCACTCTTTCCACTAGCGATACTTCCTGTTAATCCAATAACAATAGACATCGTATATTCTCCTTTAGAGCTTTTGACAATTCAAGCAAACATGTGTCCCACGACCGCCAACCTTCATTTTGGTAATTGGTTTCCCACAAGACGGACATGCCTTATTATCTTGACCATAAACGGATAATTCCTGTTGGAACATCCCCATTTCCCCTTGACTATTTACATAGGAGCGGATGGTTGTCCCACCTTGTGCTACCGCTTCTTCTATAGTACTTATGGCTTGTTTGCGAATTTCTTGTACTTCTTTTTTGGTTAATTTATTTGCTTTTTTTAACGGATGAATTCTCGCTTTAAATAATGTTTCATCCACATAAATATTGCCTAATCCGGCTACAATCGTCTGATCCAATAATACAGACTTAATGGAACGGTTCGTTGCCTTTAGCTTTTTATAAAAATACTCTGCTGTAAATGCTTTGTCAAACGGGTCAGGCCCTAGCTGAACCAAAGGCTTCTGCAGTAGCTCTTCCCCTTTTTTCACAATATGCATCGTTCCAAATTTACGAACATCATTATACCTTAGTTCTTCCTCAGTAGTGAATGAAAAGATGACATGGGTATGCTTTTTCACCGGTTCATCCTTGTAGTGTACACTATATTTCCCTTCCATCCTCAAATGAGAAATTAGTGTATAATCATCTAATTCAAACAACAGAAACTTGCCCTTCCGTTTTATGTCATGAATGGTTTGTCCGATTAAAAGCTGTTTAAAATGTTCCACATCATCTGGTTTCTTGATAATCTTCCCCCAATAAACCTTTACATCCTCTATCGTACGATTTAATACAAATCGTTTTAATGTGTTACGTATTGTCTCTACTTCTGGTAGCTCTGGCATTTCAATTTCTCCTTATTTTGCATCATACCAGCTATCACCATAAGAATAGTCTGCTTTTAAAGGAACATTTAACTCGACTGTATTCTCCATCATAGCTGGAACAATTTCCTTCAGTTTCTCAAGTTCTTCCCTTGGTGCTTCTAAAATTAATTCATCGTGAACTTGAAGTAGCATGCGTGCTTGCATCTTTTCTTCTTGTAGTTTTTCACGCAAATCAATCATTGCTTTCTTTATGATATCAGCTGCAGTACCTTGGATTGGTGTATTCATAGCCGTTCTTTCTGCAAAACTTCTTAAATTAAAGTTTCTACTCGTAATCTCAGGTAAATATCTTCTCCGATGCATCAATGTTGTCACATAGCCTTTATGCTTCGCTTCCTGTACAATGTCATCCATATAGGCTTTGACTCCAGGATAGCTTTCCAAATAACGTTCGATGAATTGCTTCGCTTCTTTACGAGTGATTCCAAGACTTTGAGAAAGCCCAAAATCACTAATACCATAGACAATTCCGAAGTTAACAGCCTTGGCCTGTCTGCGCATATTCGAAGTTACATCATCTTTATCCACATGGAATACTTCCATTGCTGTCTGCGTATGAATATCCTCCCCATTTTTAAAAGCAGCAATTAATTTTTCATCCTTCGCAATATGGGCTAGTACACGTAATTCAATTTGTGAGTAATCCGCTGCAAACATAATCCAATCCTTTTTCGAAGGAACAAATGCTTGTCTAATTTTGCGTCCTTCTTCAATTCGAATCGGGATATTTTGTAGATTAGGATCAATCGAGCTTAAACGCCCAGTTTGTGTTAAAGCTTGATTATAACGGGTATGGATTTTACTCGTTTTCTTATCGACTACCTTTAGTAGCCCTTCAATATACGTAGATTGAAGCTTACCTAATTGGCGATAAAGTAGTATTTTCGAAACAATTTCGTGTTGAGGCTCTAACTGCTCTAACACATCTGCTGCAGTAGAGTAGCCAGTTTTCGTCTTCTTAATAACCGGTAATCCAAGTTTTTCGAAGAGGATTGGTCCTAGCTGTTTAGGAGAATTAATGTTGAATTTCTCTCCAGCTAATTCGTATATCTCCTGTTCTACTTCCGCTAATCGTTGCTTCAATTCTGTTCCCATTTCCTCTAATCTTGCAACATCAACCAGTACACCTGTATGCTCCATTTCCGCTAAAATTAATGCTAATGGCATCTCCAATTCTTTGAGTAAGGAATACAGCTCATGTTCACGTAATTCTTCTTCCATCTTTTCCTCAAGCTTTATGAGCACATTGGTTTTACGTGCAATATGTTCTGCGAGCGTCTCTTGCTCTGGAATCTTCATCTTTGCACCTTTACCATATACCTCTTCATCAAATCGAACAGACTTGAATCCCCATCTATGCGCAATAGCCGGAATATCATGATTATTTTCGGCAGGATTTAGAAGATAGGATGCAAGCAGTACATCAAATCTAACTCCCTTTAGGTGAATCCCTTTCTTTAATAAAGAAACTACGGATTGTTTGGCATCGAATACAACTTTCTTATTAGCTGGATTTTCTGCCCATTTTTTAAATTCCTCTGACTCTAGCGCTACATTAGTTGGTATAAAATAAGCCTTTTCCCGATTGGTTATGCCAATTCCTTCTATTGGTGCGGTATGGTAACTATCGCTAAGCATTTCAATTACTAACGCTTCTTCACCGGTAAACATGTCCGAAGTAATCTCTTTTACTATCGTATAGTTTAGTTCTTCTAGTTCTTCTTCCGTTTCTTCTACTATATCTTCTGAGCCGACCCGATCTAATAGCGACTGGAATCCTAAATCCTTGAATAAATTAGCCACATCTTGATTCGGATAACCTTCATAGGACAAATCATTAATAGACACTTCTATTGGTGAATCACAATTAATGGTTGCGAGTTCTCTACTCATGAAAGCATCCTCTTTATGGTTCGTTAGGTTCTCCTTTAATTTCTTCCCACTAACCTCATCTAAATGCTCATATAAATTATCCAGTGTTTGATATTGCTTTAATAGTTTGGTTGCTGTTTTTTCTCCTACACCAGGAACTCCTGGAATATTATCGGAGCTATCACCCATTAGTGATTTTAATTCAATAATTTGCTCTGGTGTTATCTCCATTTTCTCAAATAGGTATTGTGGTGTATACGCCTCTACATCAGATATTCCTTTTTTTGTAACATTAACCGTAACGTTATCAGATACTAGCTGAAGCATATCTTTGTCACCTGAAATGACTTCTACTTCAACGTTCTGTTCTTTTGCTTGCTTTGCTAATGTTCCAATAATATCATCTGCTTCATATTGATTTAACTCATAATGACGAATCTGAAATGCATTAAGTAATTCCTTCACTAGTGGAAATTGCTCAGATAGCTCTGGTGGTGTCTTCTGACGACCACCCTTATATTCCTTATACGTGCTATGTCTAAAGGTTGTTTTACCGGCATCAAAGGCAACAAGCATATGGGTTGGCTTCTTTTCCTCTAAAATACGAAGTAACATGGTTGTAAATCCATATACCGCATTGGTGTAGACACCTTTATCATTATTCAGCAGTGGTAATGCAAAAAAAGCACGGTAAATAATACTGTTTCCATCTATCAAAACCAATTTCTTTGTCATTGGTATTCCTCCTTGTCCGTATCACACTTTTCATCTATTTTACCATTTAAGCTAGAACACGTAAAAAAAGAGCACCTAAAGGGTACCCTCCAAACCGTTAGAGTAGAACACTAATGTTTTTGAGGAAGTACCAAGGCACTCTTTTTACATTATCTATTTTGCATCCATTCAGGCTTACCAAAGCCTTGGAATTCTTCATCTATAATTGCTTCAAACTCTTCTGATTCAATGACTTCCTTGATGTCTTGAACAAACTGCGATTCTAAATCCTCTGTTTTTACGGCTACAACATTACGGTACTCATCTGGCATATTCTCTAAAGCTAATGCATCAAGAAGATTCAAGTTTGCTGCCAGTGCAAAATTTCCTGGAACAGCGGCTAAATCTTCATTTTCAACAGCACGTGGTAATTGTCCCGCTTCAATTTCTTGAAAGTTTAAATTCTTTAGATTCTCTTCAATATCCTTTACTGATGCAGTTAGGGGATCTACTTCTTCATTTATCGTAATTAGCCCCTCATCCTGTAGCATTACTAATGTTCTTGCTAAGTTAGTTGGATCATTGGCAATTACAACAGTACTTCCTTCTTCAATATCCCCAATACTATCATATTTATTTGAGTATAACCCCATTGGCGCAGTTGGAACGATAATAACCGATGATAAATCTAACTTATTCTCCTTCGCGAAAGCATCTAAATATATACTATGTTGAAATAAATTAGCATCTAAATCGCCATTAGCTAACGCATTATTTGGTTGGATGTAATCACTAAACTCTGTATTCTTTACTTCATATCCTTTTTCCTCTAATAATGGCGCAATTGCCTTTGTTACCATATCACTATAAGGCCCGGTAGTTGCCCCGAATTGAATTGTTTTCTTATCTCCATCTGATTCAGATCCACATGCAGCAAGAAGAAGTATAAATAAAAATGCTGTTATCGCTACTAAATATTTTTTCATAACTTGTTTCCTCCTAAAATTGTTTTTTCACTTACTACTTAACGTTTATTAAAAGCTTTCGCTAGAAAATCACCAAGGTACTGTACGAATTGAACTAATACAATTAATATAATAACGGTAGTAAACATGACGGTATCATCATAGCGATAGTATCCATATCGAATAGCTAAATCTCCTATCCCGCCACCACCTACAGTGCCAGCCATTGCCGAATATCCTATTAAACTAATACAAGTAATGGTTAATCCACTAATAAGACCCGGTTTAGCTTCTGGAAGGATAATATCTTTTATGATCATCCAAGGTGATGCACCTACGGCAACTGCCGCTTCAATAACCCCCTTATCAATTTCTCTTGCCGATGATTCTACTATTCTGGCATAAAATGGAATGGCAGCTACTGATAACGATACTGAGGCCGCTAGTGGTCCAATCGTTGTATTCACAAGTAGCTTAGTAAACGGCAATAAGAATACTAATAAAATAATAAACGGAACAGATCGTACTAAGTTAACCACGATCCCAACTAATAATTTTAAAAATCGATTTTCTAGAAATAACCCTTGGTCTGTTACATATAATAGAATTCCTATTGGTAACCCGAGGAAAACAGCGACAAGTAACGCAATCCCGACCATAATTAAAGTCTCAAGAAATGCTGTATTTAATTCTGGTAATAACTCTACGATTCTAGTTAAAAAATCGGCCATTTTATTTGATCACCTCTACTTGCTGGATGCGATTTTTTAAATAATCAATCGCATGATTAACTTCCGTTTCCTCGCCATTTAATTCCATAATAAAAATCCCCAATGGCGTCTCCTTAATATATTCCACTTTTCCATGAAGAATATTTCCTCTTACATTAAAGCTTTGCAGCATATCTGACACGACAGTTTCACTTGCAAGATTCCCTCTAAATTGCAGTCGAACTAACGCTCCAGCACATGCATCACGTAGCTTTTGTGGCAATTCAAAATCTAACACACTTTTTATAAACTGCTTTGTTAATGGTTTAGTCGGTTGGGAAAAGATATCGTAGGAAGGTCCCTCTTCTATAATCTTTCCATCTTGCATGACAGCACATCTATCACAAATTTCTTTCACTACTTCCATCTCATGAGTAATAATAACTATTGTTATCCCAAGCTCCTGATTAATTCTTTTCAATAGATTTAGAATGGATTTAGTCGTACTAGGGTCAAGTGCTGATGTCGCTTCATCACATAATAATACTTTTGGATTATTGGCTAATGCACGAGCAATACTTACTCGTTGCTTCTGTCCACCACTTAATTGTGCTGGATAGTGGTTTGCCTTATCAGAAAGCCCTACTAGCTCAAGCAATTCCAATACACGTTCTCTTCGCTTGCTCTTTTCTACACCTGCGGCTTTTAATGCGAAAGCAACATTATCAAAAACCGTTTTCGATGCTACTAAGTAAAACCCTTGAAAAATCATCCCGATCGCTTGTCTAGCCTCACGTAGAGATTTTTTCGAAAGCTGTAGTAAATCAACTCCGTCTATGATTACTTTCCCTGAGGTAGGTCGTTCCAGAATATTCATACAGCGAATCAACGTGCTTTTACCTGCACCACTATAGCCAACAATTCCATATACTTCTCCTTTTTGAATAGATAAGGAGACATCATCAACACCAACAACAGTACTTTTCTTCGATTTGTAAACCTTACTAACGTGTTCCAGCTTAATCATTTGCTCCACCACACTTCAAATTACTCACTCCGTTAACATTCTTGTTAAATAACAAAAAAACCCTCTTTGCACCTGAAAGAGAGTTTTGAATAGATAGATTCAATCCTTATCTTTCAGAATGATAGCATTCTGCAGGAGGTAGCACCACTCACGAAGAAGGTTGCTGTGACGTCTTCGGGCCTGTTCCCTCGGTCACTCTGGATAAGATAAATAATTCATATTTAATTTTACGTTAGATATTATATTAATCTCGTGCTTTCCATTTGTCAACGAAATTTAGTAAATTTTATTCATTTTTTATTTTCAAATCCTTCGATTGAATTGGCTAGCGAAAAATTTTTAAGCTCCCGATTCGCTCTGCCGCTTCTATAAGACGATCTTCATGGTCAAGTAAGCCAAGTCGTACATAACCTTCGCCACTCTCGCCAAAACCATTTCCTGGAGCCACCACGACATGTGCTTTCTCTAGTAATAAATCTGCGAACTGCTCTGACGTATACCCCTCTGGAACTGGTAACCAGGCAAAAAAAGTCCCTTTTGGTGCTTCAACCTTCCAGCCGATATCATGGAGCTTCTCGATAAACTTGTCACGTCTAGCTTCGTAAATGTGAACAAGTTCCGAAACACTCTCTTGACTCCCTAATAGTGCTTTTGCGGCAGCTTGTTGAATACCACTAAATAAACTAACATAAAGATGGTCTTGAATAAGGTTTATACTCTCAATAACCGACTGATTCCCTACCGCAAAACCAACTCGCCAACCAGCCATATTATAGGTTTTGGACAAGGTATACATTTCTACTCCAATATCCTTAGCACCTTCAGATTGCAGAAAACTCTGTGGTCTATTCCCGTCAAAACCGATGGCACCATATGCAAAATCATGAACCACACAAATGTTGTGCGCGTTAGCTAACATAACGGTCTCATCAAAGAAATCTTTAGTTGCTATTGCCGCAGTTGGATTATTAGGATAATTTAAAAACATTAACTTTGCTCTGTCAAGTGTGTCCTTTTCTATTGCAGAATAATTCGGTAAGAAACCATTTTCCTTTTTCAATGGCATTAATGCAATATCTGCATTTGCCATAGCAATTCCGGACATATAATCCGGATATCCTGGATCTGGCAATAGGGCTAAGTCACCAGGATTGAGCAGGCATTGACTAATCTCGACTAAGCCAGTTTTAGCACCAAATAAAATTGCAACCTCTTTATTTGGGTCTATTTCCACATGATATTCTCGCATATAAAATTCCGCAATTGCTTCTTTTAAAAATTGTTGTCCACGAAATGGCGAATATTTATGATAATTAGGGTTATCTGCAGCTATCTTTAACTCCTCTATAATATGTTTTGGAGTTGGTAAGTCAGGATTTCCTTGCCCTAAATTGATAATATCGTGTCCTTGACTTGCTAATCTTTGAACCTTTTGAACTAAAGATGCAAAGAACTGCTCTGGTAATCTTTGTAGTAATTTTGATTGTTCAAAGTGATACATTTCATCCACTCTCCTGAAAAGTCAGTCAAATTCTAGTAACTAACTATAGTCATTATCATGAAATTTGTAAAGCACTTTCTGCTAGACAAATGGTCATAAACTTTCCAATTAACCAATAGTACACTATGTTAGGAAAGGAAGAACAAGTACGACTGTTTTAAAAATTGATTATTGACATGATGATCAACCAATGGGATAATCGTTCACATATAAAGATAATTCGGTAAATATAAAACTCTTATCACGAGAAGGTGGAGGGACTGGCCCTATGAAACCCGGCAACCGGTTGAAAATTCAACACGGTGCTAAATCCTGCAAGTATGACATTGCAAGATAAGAGGAGGAGTATAGAAATAACCTCTCTTCCTCTTGAAGAGAGGTTATTTTTGGATACAAAGGGGAGAAAAAGATGCAGGCCATTCATGTAAAAGGTTCACCAAATTTATATTTAGGTTATGAAGGTGTGCTTGACCAAATATCAAGTCTACTAGATGAGCATCAGTTTTATCATCCAACTGTAATACACGGAAATGCTTCTTGGAAAGCAGCAAATCCTTATTTCGAGCTAACACAACCAGCAACTTATATAAATTATCAGGGGGATTGCACCCATGAAGAAGTTGATAGAATCGCACGTGTTACAAATGATATAGAAACCGATGTCATTATTGGGGTTGGTGGTGGCAAGATACTAGATATCGCCAAAGCAACAGGTGCAAAAGTAAACTTACCAGTAATCCTCATCCCTACGCTAGCATCAAATTGTGCTGCTTGGACACCGTTAAGTGTCTTCTATGATACAAAAGGTAACTTTAAAGAGTATATCGTTTTTCCACAAAGCACGTACATGGTGTTACTTGATCCTAGAATTATAGTCGATTCTCCAGTTGCATATCTACGTGCAGGTATTGGGGATACCATAGCGAAATGGTATGAAGCAGATGTTTTAACACGTAAGCTTACACCAAAGCCGCTTGCAGTAGATATCGCACTACACGCTGCTCGCTTATGCAGAGATGTACTACTTGAAAACGGTGACAATGCAATTGAGGCCATTTTGGCACATAAAATAACACCAGAACTAGTACGAGTCACCGAAACAATCATCATGGCAGGTGGAATGGTCGGTGGGTATGGCGATCATTACGGTAGAATATCAGGTGCTCATTCGATACATAATGCCCTTACTCTCATCCATGAGACCCACCAACATTTGCATGGGGATAAAGTTGCCTTTGGTGTATTGACCCAATTAGCATTGGAAGAACGATTAGATGAGATTTCATTTTTACTTCCATATTACAAAAAGCTAAAATTGCCTACTTCTCTTGCAGAATTAGGTATAGTAAGCAACCAGGAAGAAGCAATTAAAACTATTGCACAGGGTGCAACCAAACCTGGTGAATCCATTCATCTTATGGGCGTTTCTGACCCTGCGACAGTAGAAGCCGCTATACGCACTGTCGAAAAATTAAATAGGTAGGGGTGGTATAATGGGATTAACTATATCATTAATCCAAATGGATATTACATTTGGTAATCCTCAAGCTAATTATGAGCGTGTGACACAGTTATTTAAAGAATTCAAAGCCAATAACGCTGATGTTGTATTATTGCCAGAGTTATGGACGACAGGATATGATTTAACTCGCTTACATCAATTAGCTGATGATGGCAAAGAGTCCATTGGGTTCATATCTAAGCTTGCCAAACAATACCAAACCAATATCATTGCGGGCTCGATTGCCAAAAAAGTAAATGATAGCTTTACCAATACACTTTTCGTCGTAAACCAAGATGGTCAGCTTGTAAAAGAATATAATAAAGCCCATTTATTTCGCTTGATGGATGAAGATAAACATCTTATTGAAGGTAATGGTAACGGTAATTTTGAACTTGCAGGCTATCAAAGCGCTGGGATTATATGCTATGATATTCGATTCCCAGAATGGGTTCGGACTCACATGTTAAATGATAGCAAAATTCTCTACGTAGTAGCCGAATGGCCAAAAGTCAGGATTGATCATTGGAGGGCACTTCTAATTAGTCGTGCTATTGAAAATCAATGCTTTGTTGTTGCTTGTAATCGTGTTGGCTCCGATCCTAACAATGTGTTCGGTGGTCACTCTATGATTATTGGCCCATGGGGAGAAATTATAGCTGAGGCTGGAGAAGAAGAAACAATTATCCATGCAGACATTGATCTTAATCAAGTTCATCAAGTGCGAAATACTATTCCTATTCTTCAGGATAGGCGTCCAGATATTTATGAGGTATAAGACTATATTGTTCTAGTTTGCCATCTACCCATTCCAGCAATATGCTTATCCGTACTTCTGGTATCAGTCTGATAAATATTCATTGCGGTTTTCAATCATAATAGGAGGTATTGAAAGTTATTCCCTCTCTAATCATCTAAAATCTGGTCTCTCTTAACAAAATACCCCAGATAAATAGACCAAATCTATTTATCTGGGGTATTTGCATTATCGCTTCGGAAAGTACACATGGAAAGTCGTTCCTTCATTTACTTCACTTTCTACTTCTATTTTTCCTTGATGGAGTTCTACAATATGTTTGACTATTGCTAGGCCAAGTCCCGTTCCGCCAGTATTTCTACTTCTAGCTTTATCGACGCGATAGAAGCGTTCAAATATTCTTGGCAGTGATTCTTTAGGTATTCCGATACCAGTATCGCTTACCTGCAAATGAATATATTCCTCTTGTTCCTCTGCTAATAATGCTACACTTCCACCCTTTGGCGTGTAACTAATGGCATTTACTAAGAGGTTAATCATAACCTGCTTCACGCCAGAATGCTCCGCTTTAAATTCAATATTATCTCCACTTCCAACATGAAGTGTTATTCCATTATTTTCAGCTTGTTGACTTATAACTGGCATTACTTCATCAACTAATTCAGAGAAGCGCACTGTCGCTAATTCTATTTTGGAATCATCCTTTTCTAGCTTCGATAAAGATAATAGGTCTTGAATTAACATCTGTAGTCGTTTACTTTCTTCATTAATAATACTTAAAAATTGTTTTGCTGTATCCACATCCTGTAAATTGTTATCATCCAGTAATGTCTCCGCAAAGCCTCTTATAGAAGTAATTGGAGTTTTTAACTCATGTGATACATTTGCAACAAAATCTTTACGCATTGCTTCTAGTTTTTTCAGTTCGGTAATGTCATATAATACAATAACTGCACCCTTTAACATGTTCTTCTCATTAAAGATAGGTGCACCAATAATTTCAAAATATTGCTTATGACCATTTTCTATAATAAGGGAATCCTTCACCTTTTCTTCATACAAAAAGGTCTGTTGAATCGTTTTATGGATTTTCTCATGATCTAATACATCATAATACAAATATCCAATATAATCTCGTTCCTTCTTGTTACTAAAGAGACCTAGGAAATTTCTATTGACTAAATGAATATAGCCTTTTTCATCAATTAGGATTAATCCACTTTGAATATTTTCTATTACAGTCGTTAATTGTTCTGCTTGCATCTTCTCATTAATGGACAGTTCACTGAGACTTCTGGCAAGTTTATTAATTTGCATCAATAAGGACGCCATACTACCAGAAACTGGATGATGCATTCTCGCACGAAAATTACCTTTCACTAATTCATCTAACGTATTGGTGGCCTTCTGAATTGGTTTAACATATTTATCAAATACATAATGCAGCATCATCATGAGAACGATAAATTCTGTTAAAAGTACTAACAATAACACAATATAATTGCTCATAAAAAAGCTAAATACTACACCTGTTGCGACCACAATGAATAAGATAATTAACGCGTAGCGTAGTACTGGTTTTAAGGACAAAAACCTCACGTTGGATCCTCCATTTTATAACCCAACCCACGAATTGTTTTAATGTAAATCGGCTTTTTCGTATTGGGCTCAATTTTTTCTCTTAGATGACTAACATGAACATCAACAATACGAGTATCTCCAACAAAATCATAATCCCAAACAGCAGATAATAATTGATCTCTTGATAACACTTTATCCTTGTGTGTTGCTAAATAATGTAATAACTCAAATTCTTTTCGTGTAAAACTAAGTACCTGATTATTCTTCTCTGCTTCATATCGCTCAGGGAAAATCGTTAATTCTCCTACTTTTATATTTTTCACATTACTCGTTACAGAAACATTGGTCCGTCTTAAGATTGCTTTAATTCTAGCAATTACTTCCTTTGGACTAAATGGCTTAGTTAAATAATCATCCGCACCTATTTCTAATCCTAGTACTTTATCGAACTCTTCATCTCTAGCAGTTAACATTAAAACGGGTGTATCAATATGATTTCTTCTTAAATGCTTACAGACTTCAATGCCATCCATTTCTGGAAGCATTAAATCAAGAATAATAAAATCATATGTATTCTTATCCGCTTTCCGAATTACTTCCAGTCCGTCATAGGCAACATCCGTTGTGAATCCAGCTTTCTCGAGATTGAATTTTAGTAATGTTACGATAGACATTTCATCATCTACAATAAGAACATGTTCATTCATGATATCAATTCCCCATTTCTTCTATGCTACCATTTACCTTATCTTAATATTACAATGAAATCGTTATAAATTAAATAATGGATAGCTATTGTAAATAAATCTTTACACAATGCTGTTAAAGGATACTCTAATCATTTATATGGATTAAAACACCCTACTAATACATTACCATAAAAACATAGAACATATCTTGTTTTATTATCCTTTTTACTCGGTCAATAGCAAATTTCATCTCTGCATAACGTTCCGTATAGGTTTGATCATCGGTAACAAAGCTGATGGTTCCTTGATAAGTGTTCTAAGCTTCCAGAATATTAAAAAAGAGCTCCATTCGCGTAGAATGAAGCTCTCCTTCTCATTTATTGTAATACCTCTAAAACCTGTTTAACGGAATTAGCTGATTTATCTAAAGCCGCTTTTTCATCTTCCGTTAGATCTAATTCGATGATCTGTTCAATTCCATTTCCACCTAGAATGGTCGGAACACCTAAGTAAATATCGTTGTATCCATATTCACCCTCTAAGTAAGCGATGGATGGTAGTACGCGGCGTTGGTCTTTTAGGATAGCCTCTGCCATAACTGTTAAAGATGCTGCAGGTGCATAATAGGCACTTCCATTACCTAAAAGGTTGACGATTTCACCACCACCAGTACGAGTGCGTTGTACAATTTCATCTAATCGATCCTTAGGTAGTAACTTTTCTAGCGGAATTCCACCCGCATAGGAGTACCGAATTAGTGGTACCATATCATCACCATGGCCGCCTAACACAAAACCAGTAATATCTTTAACGGATAAATTTAACTCCTTGGCAACAAATGTACGGAAACGAGCTGTGTCTAATACTCCTGATTGACCGATAACTCGTTCTTTCGGGAAGCCAGACTCTTTAAATACCGTATAGGTCATCGCATCAACAGGATTTGTTAGCACGATGATTATCGTATCTTTCGAGTACTTCACAATCTCTTGCGTGACAGATTTCATTATTTTAGCGTTGGTATTGACTAAGTCATCTCTACTCATGCCAGGCTTCCTAGCAATACCGGCCGTGATTATTACTAAATCTGAATCCCTCGTATCCTCATAATTAGACGTTCCGATAATATTCGCATCAAAACCTTGTACTGGGCTTGCTTCTAGCATATCAAGTGCTTTACCCTTTGTTGGATTCTCCATATTAGGTATATCTACTAGAACAATATCCCCAATCTCTTTTTGAGCAAGCATCAATGCGGTTGTCGTACCGGTAAATCCTGATCCTATTACTGATACTTTTTTGCGCTTGTTTCCCATTTGTTATGCCTCCTTGATGTTAACTAGTCCATGTTTTTAATTAATTCATTGGCAAACTCAGAACATTTCACTTCTGTAGCGCCTTCCATTAGACGAGCAAAGTCATAGGTTACAACTTTAGAAGCAATTGTTTTGTCCATTGCCTTCGTAATTAAATCAGCTGCTTCTCTCCATCCAAGATGTTCAAGCATTAATACACCAGAAAGGATAACAGAAGATGGATTCACTTTATCTAAGCCAGCATATTTAGGTGCAGTACCATGTGTTGCCTCGAAAATAGCATGACCTGTATTATAGTTAATGTTTGCTCCAGGTGCAATCCCTATACCACCAACTTGTGCAGCAAGCGCATCAGAGATGTAATCTCCATTAAGGTTCATCGTTGCCACAACATCAAATTCTGTTGGACGAGTAAGAACTTGTTGTAAGAAGATATCCGCAATGGCATCTTTAACAATTATCTTACCTTGAGCAACTGCTTCATCTTGTGCTTTATTTGCAGCATCTTTACCTTGTTCTTCCACAATACGATCATATTGTGCCCATGTGAATACTTTATCACCGAACTCTTCTTCAGCAACTTCATATCCCCAACCTTTAAAGGCACCTTCTGTAAACTTCATGATATTGCCTTTGTGAACTAATGTCACACTTTTACGTCCTTCATTTAAAGCATACTCGATAGCTGCACGTACAAGACGTTTTGTACCTTCCTCTGAAACTGGTTTAATACCAATACCAGATGTTTCAGGGAAGCGAATTTTATGTACTCCCATTTCATTTTTTAGGAAGTCAATTACTTTCTTCACTTCGTCAGAGCCCTTTTGCCATTCAATACCAGCATAAATATCTTCTGTGTTTTCACGGAAGATTACCATATCTACATCTTCAGGACGTTTAACTGGAGATGGCACTCCTTCGAAATAACGTACTGGACGTAGGCAAGTGAATAGATCTAGCTCTTGACGTAATGCAACGTTTAAAGAACGAATTCCTCCACCAATTGGTGTAGTAAGTGGACCTTTGATAGCAATTTTGTACTCATCAATTTTATCTAGAGTTTCTTGTGGTAACCATTCACCAGTTTTATTGAACGCTTTTTCACCAGCATAAACCTCTAACCATTCAATTTTCTTTGTACCATTATACGCTTTTTCTACTGCTGCTTCTAATACTCGACTAGCTGCTGCCCAAATATCAGGACCAGTACCGTCTCCTTCGATAAATGGAATGACAGGTTGGTTTGGTACATTTAATTTACCATTCTCTACTACAATTTTTTCTCCTTGTGTCATAAATAATTCCTCCTAGTTTTCTAGTAGCTTATCGGAATAATAGCCGGGGCTACCGGCTATTATTACTAACGAGATTCATAGTATATTGCTTAACGATTTTCAAGTGGGATATATTGTTGGGTATTCGGTCCCACATATTCTGCACGTGGACGAATTAAACGATTATTCGAATATTGTTCTAATATATGTGCAGCCCAACCAGATACACGGCTCATAGCGAAAATTGGTGTAAATAAATCATGATCAATCCCTAAACTATGATACATCGAAGCAGAATAGAAATCTACGTTTGCTGGTAAACCTTTTTCTTGTTTAATATAGTCCTCGATTGCTACAGACATATTATACCATTTTTCTTGACCAGTAAGGGCTGTCAATTCTTTAGACATCTTTTGTAGATGCTTAGCTCTAGGATCACCATTGCGATAAACGCGGTGTCCCATACCCATGATTTTTTCTTTGTTTGCTAATTTTTCTTTAATATACGGGATAGCATTCTCTTCTGTACCGATTTCCGTTAGCATTTTCATCACACGCTCATTAGCCCCACCATGCAATGGACCTTTTAATGCGCCAATTGCAGCAGTAATACCAGAATACATATCAGATAGTGTTGCAACACAAACTCTAGCAGTGAATGTAGATGCATTGAGTTCGTGATCAGCATGTAATACTAACGCTTTATTAATTGCTTCGATTTCTATTTCATTTGGTTTTTCGCCATTTAACATATATAAAAAGTTTTCTGCATAGCTTACATCTTTTAATGGTTTAACAGGGTCTTTACCTTGTCTTATTCGCGAAAAAGCTGCCACGATTGTTGCAATCTTAGCTTGTATACGAACTGCCTTACGTCGATTAGCTTCTTCTTCCATTACATCTGCTTCTTCATCGTATAAACCTAGTAGGGAAATAGATGTTCTTAATGCTGCCATAGGATGTACTTTAGACAAATCATAAGAGCGCAAATGATCTAATACTGCTTCTGGAACTTCCATATTATCGGCAAGTTCTTTTTTAAAGGCTTCTAATTCAGCGATTGTCGGTAGTTTCAAATTCCATAATAAATAAACTACTTCTTCAAAGCTTGAATTCTCTGCTAAATCATCAATCTTGTAACCTACGTAAGTTAGTTGGTCATCAATGATAGAACTAATTGATGATTGTGTTGCTACAACCCCTTCAAGACCTTTCGTTGCTGTCATAGATAAAACCCTCTCCTTTTTCTATATTGTTCTAACATTAAGCGAAAAATAATGTTAAATTATTTAGACAATTCCCTAGTAAAACAATCGGATATTGTCATCCCCAAAACCAATTATAAAGTATTTTGAAAGCAATGTGAAATGAAACCGTTTAAATTTCTACAAATAATTATTATAAGAATATTGTTTACCTAATAACGACGATTATTGTAAAGCTTTCAGCAAACTACTCTGTTCCTTCGATAACGATTAATATTCTTAGTTTTTCTAACATATAGTTAGATAGATATATTTATATAAATGGGGTCGTTAAAATTGTACAAGCAATTATTGGATCCAATTCTCAGAGGAGTCTTTCTTCTAGCAATTCTGTTCATCATATTCTTTAGTATAAAAATGACGATTGGTTATATTTATCCCTTTTTAATAGCATTTATTATCGCAGCATTTCTTAGCCCATTGGTATCTTTCATTGAAGCCAAATGGAAGCTACCTAGAACCGTAGCAACCTTAGTCGTTATCATCACGATTTTTCTATTTTTTATTGGGATTGTTGCTGTGATTGTGAACGAGGTTATACAAGGTACCATTTATTTAATGGAAAAATTACCGATTTACTTCCAGTCATTTATTGAATTAATGGAAAATATGATCAATGATCGTATTTTACCACTCTATCAAACTATTGCTTCCTATTTTGAAGCATTAGATGAATCACAACAAACAGCGATTCAAGAAAATTTAGTAAATTTTCTCGAGAACCTAGCTAATAGTGGAACGATATTTCTTCAATCTATTCTTGTTCAAATCCCAGAAGTAGTCAGCAAATTTCCAGGTTCCTTGACTATTTTTATTTTTATTGTACTTGCAACCTTTATGATTGTAAACGATTGGCATAATATAACAAATCTATTAACGAAACTGCTTCCAACGAATATTCTTTCCTTTATCTATGATTTACAGAAAGGAATCAAAAAGGCTTTTACAGGGTATCTACGCGCACAATTTATTCTCATATTCATATCTGCTTTGATTATTTATATTGGATTACTCATTATTGGAAGTGAACATGCCTTAACGATTGCCGCCATTGCCGCACTTGTTGACTTACTTCCTGTCATTGGAACTGGGGTTATTTTTGTTCCATGGATTATATACGCTTTTTTAACCGGGGATTATTCAAATACTATACCGCTTAGTATTCTTTACATGACCGTTATTATTACAAGACAATTTATAGAACCTAAAATTCTATCAGCTAGTATCGGAATTAATCCATTGGTTAGCCTAATGATCTTGTTTGTCACGATACAAATTTGGGGCTTTGGTGGTGTATTATTTGCACCAATCATTTTGATTACAATATATGTGCTCTACCAATCTGGAATTTTCACGAAAATGATTCAATTTATAAAAGGATAGCTACTATCTTCGATTAATAATGATTGTCTTGTTATCAATTAGTTTTTTTATCAATCTACCGAGCATTAATTTAAAGTACTTTCTCGTTTGCGGTAATACTAAAATAAATCCTGCAATATCTGTTATAAAACCTGGGGAAAATAAAAATACTCCACCAATTAATATACATATACCATCTAATAGTTCTTTAGCCGGCACTTGACCATACTGCATGGAATATTGTGCGCGTTTCCAGGTTTCAAGACCTTCTCTTTTTGCTAGAGAGACACCAATAAATCCTGTTAATAAAATAATGACAACTACCCACCATGGGCCAATTAAGCTTCCAGCCCATACTAAAACACCTATTTCAGCAGCGGAAATAATCAAAAAAGCTAGCAATAACCATCTCATCCATATCTTCCTTTCGTATATTAAGATAGGAAAAAAGAGGATGGGACATAACTAAAAGAAATAAATGTAAAACCGAATGATACACGATACTAGCTCATCATTCGGTTTTTACTTTAAGATTAATCCTTATGTCCTAGCCTCTTTAATTTGTCCTATAGTACGCCAGCATGACCTCGGTAAATGTCACCCTTCGTACTGTCGATTGTGATATCTTCACCATCTTTAAGTAGATCGAATGCATTATCTACTCCTACGATAACCGGTATACCTAAGCTTAATCCTACTACAGCAGCATGGGAAGTAAGTCCACCTTCTAGTGTTATAATACCAGCAGCTTTTTCAATGGCAGGCATCATTTCACGATCTGTTCCGTAGGTTACGATGATATCACCTTCATGTACTTTTTGAAGTGCTTCTTCGGTATTTTTAACAATTACCGCTTTTCCATATGCACTTTTCTTTCCGATACCTTGTCCTTTTGCTACAACATCGCCAATAATATGGACTTTCATGATGTTTGTTGTGCCAGTCTCTCCAACCGGAACACCAGCCGTAATCACAACACGATCACCACGTTTTAATAGGTTAGCTTGTAGGCCAAGATCAATTGCAACGTCAAGCATTTCATCTGTAGAGCCGGCTTTTTCACCTGTAATTGGAAGAACTCCCCATACTAATGAAAGCTGACGATTAACACGGTCACTATACGTTACGGCAATAATCGGTGCTTTTGGTCGGTATTTAGCAATCATACGTGCCGTATGTCCACTTTCTGTAGGAGTAATAATTGCACTTACAGATAGATTCATTGCAGTATGCGTAACGGACTGACTAATAGCATCTGTTATCGTCATATCAACAGATTCACTACGATTTTTTAGAATTGATTGATGATCTAATGCTGTTTCTGTTTTCTCAGCAATGTTATTCATAGTTTGAACGGATTCAACTGGATAATTACCCGCCGCTGTTTCACCAGAAAGCATAATGGCATCCGTACCATCAAAGATGGCGTTTGCTACGTCTGATGCTTCTGCTCTTGTAGGGCGTGGATTACGTTGCATGGAATCAAGCATTTGAGTAGCTGTAATAACAGGCTTTCCTGCCGTATTACATTTTCTAATTAATTTTTTCTGTACTAGAGGTACATCTTCAGCTGGAATTTCCACACCTAAATCCCCACGCGCTACCATTAGCCCATCACTAACTTCAAGGATGCTATCAATATTATCTACACCCTCTTGGTTTTCGATTTTAGGAATGATTTGAATATGAGCTGCATTGTGTTTTTCCAATAATTCTTTAATCTCAAGAATGTCAGAAGGTCTGCGAACAAAAGATGCTGCAATAAAATCTACATCTTGTTCGATACCAAATTCGATATCCTTCGCATCTTTATCCGTAATACCTGGTAGATTAACCGCTACATTTGGTACGTTTACACCTTTTTTATTTTTAATTAATCCAGAGTTAAGTGCTACAGTTTTTAATTCTTTATTTTGGCGGTCGATTTCCTCTACTTGTAATTCAATAAGACCATCATCTAATAAAATTTTGGAACCAACCTGAACATCATCAATTAAACCTGGGTACGTAATAGAAAAGCGCTCCGCTGTTCCTTCTACCTCGTTCATCGAAATATACACTGTATTTCCTTGAACTAATTCTGCTTGGCCATCTTTAAATGTACCTGTTCTTATTTCAGGTCCTTTCGTATCTAATAGAATAGCAACCGTTTTACCAGTTTGTTTGGCAGCTTCTCTAATATTTTTTATACGTGCACCATGTTCTTCATAATCCCCGTGGGAAAAGTTCAGACGAGCAACATTCATCCCAGCATTAATTAACTCTACTAATGTTTCGACAGATTCGGAAGCTGGTCCGATTGTACATACTATTTTTGTTCTTCTCATTTTAAAATCCTCCTACTAATTATATCGATAATTCCTTCGATAATTGATACATTTCTTCGTCAATGGAGTGTGTCTCTTTTAAGATTTCGGTAATATCATGATCGACTAGTTTGTTATTTTGAATACCAACCATTCTACCTGCTTTACCGTCTAGCAATAATTCTACTGCTTTAGCACCTAACCGACTTGCTAGTACTCGGTCATTCGCTGTTGGGGAACCACCACGTTGAATATGACCAAGAACCGTTACTCTCGTTTCTAGGTTAGTTTCCTTTTTAATCTGCTCACTGTAATCAAACGCACTACCTACACCTTCAGCTACAATTATAATACTATGTCTCTTACCGCGTTCTACACCGCGTTTCAAACGGGAAATAACTTCCTTTAGGTCATCTTTTTTCTCTGGGATTAAGATACTTTCTGCTCCATCTGCTAGACCAGCCCATAGAGCTAAATCACCAGCATCTCTCCCCATTACCTCAACAACATATGTACGTTCATGAGAAGTAGCAGTATCACGAATTTTATCAATTGCTTCAATAATGGTATTAAGTGCTGTGTCGAAGCCAATCGTAAAATCAGTTCCTGGAATATCATTATCAATCGTACCTGGAACACCGATACACGGATAACCTTTTTCCGTTAACTTTTGCGCCCCACGAAAACTTCCGTCTCCACCGATCACAATTAAGCCTTCAATACCAAACTTTTTAAGTTGCTCAATACCTTTCCTTTGGCCTTCTTCCGTTTTAAACTCAAGGCTTCTTGCTGTATAGAGTGTTGTACCACCACGTTGAATAATATCACCAACCGATCCAACATCCATCTTTTCAATGTTACCTTCGATTAACCCTTGATAGCCATTCTTAATTCCATATATCTCAACACCATGGTAAATACATTTACGTACAACAGCACGGATGGCTGCATTCATACCAGGTGCATCTCCCCCACTAGTTAATACTCCAAGTCTTTTCATATTTTCCACCTCTACTTATATTGTCACTTTTAGTATGCGCTTGAAAACTCGAATTAGTACGGTTAGATTAGAGTGAAAAGATCCAGCTGATCTGCTTGCCTCATTTAAAAGATACGGCTAAAATCCTAAAATATCAATTAAAAACACCGAAATTTACAAGTTATTTTAAATATGCTTTACTTAATGTTTCCATACGCTTCAATAAGTAAAACACATTACAAATACGTTATACTAATCACCAACAATAAAAAAGGATGTCTCCGATTTAATGGTTACCCACAAATCGAGACAGCCTTTATTTTACTGTTCCGTAAATTCGCCAATTTGTTTATATTTTTCCCATCGTTGTTCTAATAATTCATCCTTTGATAAATCTTTAAGTTCTTGAAGGGATTTTTCTATAACAACATCCATATTCCGAGCTTGCTGTTTTATATCACGGTGTGCGCCACCTTTTGGTTCCACTATAATTTCATCAATAATACCTAACTTATACAAATCAGGCGCGGTAATTCTCATCGACTCAGCAGCCTTTTGTGCGAGTCCTGCATCTTTCCAAAGTAATGCAGCAGCACCTTCAGGAGAAATAACGGAGTATGTAGAGTTCTCCAGCATATGAATTCTATCACCTACTCCAAGCGCTAACGCACCACCACTACCACCTTCACCAATCACAATACAAATAATTGGAACGGTAATGCCAGCCATTTCCATTAAGTTACGTGCAATGGCTTCACTTTGACCACGTTCTTCTGCTGCCTTTCCTGGATAGGCTCCCTTTGTATCAATAAAGCAGATAATCGGACGATTAAATTTCTCTGCTTGCTTCATATGGCGTAGTGCTTTTCGATAGCCCTCTGGATGCGGCATCCCGAAGTTTCTACGAATATTCTCTTTCGTATCCTTCCCGCGCTGATGACCTATTACTGTAATAGGAGTGTCTTTGTAATAAGCAATTCCAGATACAATTGCCTCATCATCCCCATAAGTACGATCCCCATGAAACTCTAGAAAGTCCGTAAACAATTCGGCAATATAATCAAGAGTTGTAGGTCGCTCTTGATGTCTAGCCATTTGAACGCGTTGCCAAGGCTTTAAATTACCGTAAATGTCATTTTCTAAATCGGCTAATCGTTTCTCTAGCGTGGAAATCTCCTCTGTTAAATCGATATCGCTCTCACTTGTAAATTTCTTAAGCTCTGCAATCTTTTCCTTTAAATTCACAATTGGTTTTTCAAAATCTAGTATTTGCTTCATTTAGGAGTCCCACCCTTCTGATGCATCTTTAGAAGTGTTCCTAATACATATTTCATGTCCTGACGATGGATAACTTGATCTAACTGACCATGTTTAAGTTGAAACTCTGCTGTCTGAAAATCATCTGGTAATTTTTCACGAATTGTCTGCTCAATAATACGACGACCAGCAAAGCCTATTAAAGCACCTGGCTCAGCAAAATTATAGTCTCCTAACGATGCAAAGCTAGCAGAAACCCCTCCTGTTGTTGGATGAGTCATGACAGAAATCATTAAGCCACCTGATTTCGAAAAACGACTGATGGCTACAGAAGTTTTGGTCATTTGCATTAAGCTTAAAACACCCTCCTGCATTCTTGCACCACCAGAAGCTGTAAATATGATAAACGGTAGCGATTCATTTTTAGCATTTTCAATAGCTCTAGCAATCTTTTCACCTACTACAGAGCCCATGCTACCCATTCTGAATCTAGCATCCATTACAGCAAATGCAGTAGCTTGTCCGTCAATGGTTCCTTTACCAGTCACAACCGCTTCATTTAATCCTGTTTTAGACCGGTCACTTTCCATTTTTTTCTCATAATCTGGAAAATCTAATGGATTGGCCGTAATCATTCCTTGATCCCATTCTACAAATGAGTCTGCATCAAATAAACTATCGATACGCTCCCAGGCATTCAATTGATGATGGTGTCCACAATTAGGACATACATTTAAATTGTTATATAACTCTTTACGATAGAAAATTTTATAACAATTTTCACATTTTTTCATAAGTCCCTCAGGAATATCTACTTTTGATTGCTCACTTGGAATAGAAGCATATTTCTTCTTTTTATTAAAAAGATCTTTGAGCAAAGTAAGTCCCCCTTTATCATTAAACCTTCCAAACCTTAAACAGGTAATATTATTCAAATTAATAGAACTACATATTATCATACTATACAGCAAGTCTACCCTAAAAAGGTGTCATTAATTGTCGTACATAAATAAAAAAATAGATGATTACATAAAATCGTATTCCTTCACTTCTTTAAATAGACTTTCTATAGCTGAATAGTTTTTCGTTTTATAAGCATTAATCAAATTACAATAAAGATCCTTTGAATAATTCCCTGTAAAACTCTTCGAATATTCATCAATTAATCCCCATATACGCATCAACAATTGATTATTAGTTAACTCCATCAAGTAACAGAAAAAGGCAAAGTGTTTTTCCTTAGAATCCAAAGAGGGATTATCGATCATTACGCTTAAAGTATTTATTTTCTCCTCGTCCATATGCAAATAAGCAAGCTTAGCCGCTTCCTTTTCCAATAGCATTTTTACAAGTAAAAGTTCTTCTTTGGTCGTTTGCTTCAAAATAAATGATGATAATAATTCAACGGTTTGATAAGGTCTATATTTGCTCAAAAAAGTACCTTCACCACGCCTCGTTTCTATTACACCGATTAATTCCATAGCGCGTAAGGCTTCTCGGATAGAAGACCGACCAGCTTGTAGTTTTTCCGATAATTCTCTTTCAGAAGGTAGCTTATCACCAGGCTTTAAATCGTTCTCAACAATGAAATTTTGAATCTCATCTAAAACACCATGGTATACCTTTCGATTTGGTAACATGGACACCCATGTTTCACCCCTTTTTTGATAAACTTATGGAAACCTACAGCTTATATTTTAGCTAATCGTCTCGTCTTTTCTGCAATCTCTTCCGGGTCAACTTGTATACGCGCAACGCCAGAATCCATTGCTGCTTTTGCTACCTCTTTGGCAACTAATGGTGCTACTCTTGCATCAAAAGGAGCAGGAATAACATAATCCTCATTTAATTCTTCGTTAGAAATTAAGGAAGCTATTGCCTCTGCTGCTGCAATTTTCATTTTTTCATTAATTCTAGTAGCTCGTACATCTAGCGCACCACGGAATATCCCTGGAAAGGCAAGAACATTATTTACTTGGTTAGGAAAGTCAGATCTTCCTGTTCCAATTACTTTTGCTCCAGCTTCCTTCGCATCCTCCGGTAATATTTCCGGATCTGGATTTGCCATAGCAAAGATAATAGGGTCAGTATTCATCTTACGAACCATATCTTGTGTCAATGCGCCACCTACGGAAACTCCGATAAAGACATCCGCACCTTCAACCATTTCTTCCAAAGAACCTTCTTTTTTATCCATGTTGGTTATTTTCGCAACCGCATCTTTCACGTCGTTCATTCCGTAAGAACGCCCTTCAAAAATAGCACCACGTGAGTCACACATAATCATATCTCTAACCCCAAAGTGGTATAACAATTTCACTATCGCAATACCTGCAGCACCTGCGCCATTTGCTACTACTTTGATTTCAGAAAAGTTCTTACCAACTAGTTTTAATGCATTAATTAGCCCTGCAACTGTAACGATTGCGGTACCATGTTGGTCGTCATGAAAGATTGGGATATTGGTTTCTTTTCTTAGTCTATCTTCAATAATAAAGCAGTTCGGTGCTGCAATATCCTCTAAATTAACCCCACCAAAGGTTGGCTCCATTAATTTTACAGTTTTGACTATATCATCTACATCGTGTGTATCTAAGCAAATTGGGAATGAGTCTACTCCAGCAAAGCTTTTAAATAACACGGCTTTACCTTCCATAACTGGTAGTGCCGCTTCAGGACCAATATTACCTAATCCTAATACGGCAGAACCATCGCTTACAACTGCAACCATATTCCCTTTCATTGTATAGTCATAAACTGTTTCTTTTCGATCATGAATTTCCTTACACGGCTCAGCAACTCCTGGTGAATAAGCTAGACTTAGTTCTGTTGCATTCGTTACAGGTATTTTAGAAACTGTCTCTAGCTTACCTTTGTTCTCTTTGTGTAATTGCAGTGCCTCATCTCTTAAGTTCACAATTATTTCGCTCCTTTATACCGCTTCAAGTGGTCTGACCACTCAACTATTACATTATAACAAAATCTTATACACTGTAAAGTTTCGAATATTTTACTGCTTGCTGTATACAACATTTGCTTCTCCAAAGAAATCATGCAGTGCTCGTAACGTATTCTTATTTACATCTAAGAAGTAGTCTTTGGCTAATTGATAGGTTTTCTTTTGTTCTTCATGGTAAACAATAATCGGTGTTGATCCAGGGTATATTTTTGCTATTTGTTCAATAACGTCTAGTGCATCCTTATTAGTTTGCTCTGTTGTTTTAATAAACAGTCTTGATTTTAATGGTTGGGATAATTTTCCTTCTGCAAATGGTTCAATAGTGGAAAGGAGCCATTGTTTTTTTCCATTTCGGGTTTCCACCTTACCAGAAATATATACTAACGCTTCTTCTTCTATAAATCGGCCACTCATCCGATATAATTCCGGAAAGACAACCGCATCCATATCATCTGTATCATCAGTTATTGTAATGAAAGCCATTGGCTCTCCACGTTTTGTACGGATTGTTTTAATCGCTTGAATAATGACCGCACTTTTTACTTGTTTATTGCCTTCAAGCTCTTGGGAATGTTGCAGTGTGACATATCCATTCCCCCGTAACATTTCACGGTACTGGATTAATGGGTGACTGGAAATATAGATTCCCAGTAGCTCCTTCTCATCTGACAGCTTCTTAATTTGGCTAAAGTCTTCAATTTCGACATAATTAGGTTCCAGGTCTAATTGTTCCTGGAACAAGCTTGGCTGATCGGTGAATTCTCGGAACAACTCGGCAGACTCAATTGCTTGGTCAATCGTTGCTAATAGACTTGCTCGATTCGGATACACTTCATCAAAGGCACCTGCTAATATTAACGATTCCAATGTTGCACGATTAACAACTTTAGGGGTAATCCGTAAACAAAAATCAAATAAGTTCTTAAAGGCACCAGCTTGCTTCCTTGCTTGAATTATTTCTTGTACCGCCTGGATTCCAACACCCTTGATAGATTGCAGCCCCATTCTTACACCATCTTTTTCTACTGTGAACCGCCCAAAGCTCTGATTAATCGATGGTACACCTATGGTTATCCCTAGCTCTTTCATCTCTTTCATATAAATATGAATTTTATCATGCTGATTACCAATAGATGTCAATAGTTCCGCATAAAAATGCTTCGGATAATGGGCTTTTAAATAGGCTAATTGATACGATATTTTACTGTATGCAACAGCGTGGCTTTTCGGAAATCCATAATTTGAAAACTTTACAATCCATTTAAAGATTTCCTCACCAATCTGCTTACTATACCCATTCTTTATACATCCACGAATAAATGCTACTTCTTGTTCATCCATTATATCCTGTTTCTTTTTACTAACAGCACGCCTTAGTACATCCGCTTCACCTAATGAAAAGCCTGCAATCCGATGGGCAATTTGCATGATTTGCTCTTGATAAATTAAAACACCGTACGTACTCTTCAATATAGGCTCTAAATCTGGATGTGGATAGGTTGTTTTTTTACGTCCGTGCTTCCGTTCTATATAGGTTGGGATAAAATCCATCGGTCCTGGACGGTACAACGCATTAACCGCTACAATATCATCAAATGTACTTGGTTTTAACTGCTCTAGAACCTGCTTCATTCCGTCTGATTCTAATTGGAAAATACCATTCGTCTTTCCACGCTTTAACAGCTGGAAGGTTTGAGCATCATGTTCTGGTATGGTATCTAGACGGAAGTTCTTATCCTCTTTATACTGAATAGATTTGACGATTCGTTCAATCAAGGTTAAATTCCTCAATCCTAAAAAGTCCATCTTAAGCAGTCCTAATGACTCTAAATCTCCCATTGGATATTGCGTGAGCGCCGTATTTGTTGTACCTACTGTTAATGGTACATGCTCCACAAGTGGTTGGTCACTAATAACCACCCCTGCCGCATGGGTAGAGGTATGTCTTGGGAGCCCTTCTAAAACAGTCGCAATTCTAAATAATTCCTTTAGACTATCGGATTGCTGTACATAATTCGTTAATTCCTTTGAATTCTTAATCATATGTACTAATGAACCCGAAGCCTGACTAGGGATTTGTTTTAAAACAAAAGAAATATCTTGTTGATTAATTGCCATTGTCTTTCCAAGCTCACGAATTAAAGAACGTGCTGCAAAAGTTCCAAACGTTATAATCTGAGCCACATGTTCTGCTCCATATTTCTCCCGAACATAGGCAATTACCTCATCACGTCGTAAATCAGAGAAATCAATATCTATATCTGGCATGGTAATTCGCTCCGGATTTAAGAAACGTTCAAAGAGCAAATTATATTGGATTGGATCAACATCTGTGATACCTAAAGAATAAGCAACTAAGGAACCAGCTGACGAACCACGACCTGGTCCAACCATAATATGCTGTTCCTTCGCGTATTGAATAAAATCCCAAACGATTAGGAAATAATCACTGAACTCCATCTTCTTAATAATCGATAGTTCATGTTTTAACCTTGCTTTTATTTGCTCTGTCACATTGGAATAGCGATTTGGAAGATTAGCCCAACAAACCTGTTCTAAGTATTCTTGTGCAGTAGTTCCCTCTGGTACCGGATAGGCTGGAATCATCCTTGCCTCAAAATTAAATGTAACATCACATCGATCTTCAATTCGTTTCGTTTCCTCCAAGACCTCTGGCCACTCAGCAAATAATTGCTTCATTTCAGCTATAGATCGCAAATGATGGTTTCGCATCGATACAGCCGCTTCCTGTACAGACCAGTTTTTCCCTTGTTTCATTGCCTGTAAACAATCAAAGGCATAGGCATCTTTTTCTTGTAAATACCGAACATCATTAATTGCTACTACTTTCGTATTGAATCGCTCAGTGTAGGCGCGAACTAACATATTCAACTGCTTATCAAGTTCGGAGCCATAGTCTCCCACACCTAAGTAGAAGTCTTCCGCTCCAACATTCGACTTCCAAAATGTAACATACTGCTCTACTTGATCATAGGAACCATTTCGAATTAATTGCTCTACCTTACTGGAATGGACCGGTACAATGACAATTAATTCCTCTAAATATTCAACAAGCATTGTTTGATTAATTGGATTTTGCTCATCTCGTTGAATGAAAGTACTTAATCTCGTTAAATTTCGATAGCCTGTATTATTTTTTGCTAATAATAGGATATCCATCGGTTTATCATCTTCTGCTACAGTTACGGTCATTCCGATAATAGGTTTGATCCCATGTTTTACACATTGCTTATAAAACGGAATAACCCCATGTAAGACATTCTCATCTGTTAGTGCTAAAGCTTTCAAATCCAACTGTAGCGCTTTTCTGATCAGTCTATCTACCGTAATTGTGCTATTAAAAAAACTATATCCAGTTTTAATTTGTAAATGTGTAAATGACATACTAACCCGCCTCAACTTTCTCTAAATCTATTATAGCCAATTTCAATCTGTTCGTATATCAACAAACATAACCCGTCCTTATCTCTCATAGAATATATAGAACGTAACTTTTAACTTAAGGGGTAACCAAAATGGAAGAACGTTTTTTCGAACAATTTATTCAATGTTTCTTCATCGCTTTCGGTGTCCTAATTGGCGGAACACTTATTGGTGGCATTGGTGCATTCGCTACTGGAGAAGCACCATTTACAGGAATGGCTCGGATTGCTCGTAAACTTGGAATTTGGGCTATCGTTGCTGCAATTGGTGGAACATTTGACGCTATTGAGAACTTACAAAAGGGATTTTTAGAAGGTCCTTTTATTGAAGTATTAAAACAAGGTCTGCTAATCTTATCGGCAATGGGAGGAGCAAAAACTGCTATGATTATTATAGAGTGGCTCATCCAGGAGGATATTACGTAATGCATATTCCTAGATACCATAAAAAGCCAACTTGGCAGCGTTTCTTAGTTGGGATGTTTTTAGGAGGTCTTATTTCTTATTGGATGGTAATCTTCATGTATGGAACCATGTATGAGAAATTAATTATAGAAAACAGTAATCTTAAGGAGCAACTACAAGATGCAGAAAATAGAATAGAAGTATTAGAAAATGATAAAAAGGAGTTAAATGAAAAATCCAAACAAAAAATTACGATAGAAGAAATCAACCTGGAAATACTAAATGCCGAAGAACTAAAAATTGATAGATTGCTTCAAAATCAATTGGAAAGTCTCGTAAAGGAGGAAATTAAAGGTATTATCGGAAAGGATTTATTAACCATTGCCGATAGTGACTCCTTATTATTTTCTTCGATTGAGAATAAAACCTTTAAAGTGGATGATTTCACCTATAACCTCGAGATTAAACGATTAATCATTGCACCTACCGTTCGAATAATGGCCAATGCTAAAATCTCAAATTAACACATGGATACAAACACCTTACCCACATCTATTTCATATGGTTAAAGGGTAAGGTTTTTTGGTGAACTATGTGAACATTTCATGAAAAGGGAGGCATAGTAGTAGGAATTTCAACACTTTTCGAGTAAAATAAGAATAAAGATGAATATCCATTCATAAATTTGAGAAAGGGGAGGAATTCTCATGTTGATTATGAATGAAAGACGAATTCGTGACCGAAAAATTAATCAGCTTCGTAATGGGCGTACCGCATATGCAGAATCAAAAGAAGTTATTCGCCTAATTAAAAGAGATATAGAGAAATATGGACTAGATGTCTACTATGATGAAACACCTTCTGGATGCTGGTTTATTCCAGTAACAAAGAGTAAAAGTAGTTAATCGTGCTGATTTCAATTAAGAAATCAGCACTTTTTTGTAGAACAACGAACAGCTCTAACCTTATTGATTAAATTGCTTTATTACTTCTTGTAAATCCTTTACCACATTCTCCGCTTCATCCCACGAATAAACGGAAGCTCCAGATGCTAATGGGTGCCCGCCCCCGTTGTATTTCGCTGCTACTTCATTAATTACCGGCCCTTTTGAACGGAGGCGCACTCGAATTTGTTCCTCTTCTTCGATGAAAAATACCCATGTAACGATTCCTTCGATTTCCCCTAACGTTCCAACTAACTGCCCTGTCTCTAGTGGACTGACATGGAATTTGTCTAAGACATCTTTTGTCAATTTCACAACACTAAGACCATCTTTATCTAATGTAAAGTTTTGCAGAATATATCCTCGCATTCTAGCAATATGATCCTTAACATTGTAAATCCCATCATATAGCTTCGTTCGATCAAAATCATATGTGACTAAGTCTGCTGCATATTGTAATGTTTTCTTCGTTGTACTTGGATACAAAAATCGTCCTGTATCTCCGACAATACCTCCATAAAGCAATCTTGCTGCTGCAGTCGTTAAGGTTAGACCTTTCGCATGAAGGTAGAATTCATAGATCATCTCACTCGTTGAACTAGCCGTTGTGTCCACCCAACTCAAATCACCATAAGGATCGACATTAGGATGATGATCAATTTTAATTACTTTCTTACCTAGATGATACCTAGAATCATCAATCCTCCCCGTATTTGCAGTATCACAAATAATAACTAATGCATCCTCATATACTTGATCATCAATCTGTTCCATCTCAACCATGAACGTTAAGGAAGGATCATCCTCCCCCACTACATACACATTCTTTTCTGGATAGGATGCTTTAATGAGTTCACGTAGTCCTGCTTGAGAACCTAACGCATCTGGATCTGGCCGAACATGGCGATGAATAATTATCGTATTAAATTCTTCAATGGCTTGTTGAATCGCTTGTATTGACATCATATTCTCCTTACTGTTCAAAATATTATCACATAATAACTAGCCTTTCGTCCTCATATAGTGCTACAATATGTCATGTATGAATTTAAGCTAGTTTATTAGGAGTAGATTATATGTTAATTATTTTTCCAATCGTTATTGTCCTATCCGCTGTTATGTACATCTATTATAAAGTAGCTATACTGAAAACCAAGAACGGATTAACACAACGGTACTTTAATGCGAAATCCAGAATTTGTCTTGGGTTATTCATTTTTACATTTGGAATTAATCAATATATATTTTATCAAACTAAAATATCACTTTATATTGGCATTCTATTTATTATACTTGGTGTAATGCAATTAATTAGAGGAATAAGGGAAACAAAGCATTATCGTAATGAATGGAAACGATTAAACCCAGCTGACTAGTTCTAACTAGCCAGCTTTTTTGTTATCGATCCATTATTTGTGCCATTAATAACGCTTTTCCGACTAACTTCTTCTCATTAAATACTTCTACATCTATCTTAGCATAAATTCTTCCTGCCTCAATAATTGTTGGTTTAATAACGAGCTGGGAATCAATTGGAACTGGCTTCATGAAATACACCGTAATGTTTTCCACAACTAAATCCCCTTTTTTTAGCTGAAGAAGTAGCCTGCTACTAGCTTCTGTTACAAGCGAGGTAAATACGCCTGGTGATAAGGTCCCTAATTGATTGGTCATTTGAGGAATTACTTTAGCCTCGAAAGTAGTCTTATCCCCTTCATCAGACGCTATATTATTTTTTACAATATCATCAATTGTTTCCCCTATTTGAGGTTGACGTTGAATTTGCTGCAGGGCTTTTAGGACATCTTGTCTCGAGATGATTCCTTTCAACGTAGAGGACTCATCCACAACCGGCACAACCTCTATCCCCTCCCATACCATCATGTGCGCAACTGATGCTAAGGAGGTTTTCGATTGCACAACGATAGGATTCCTCGTCATCACCCTATCGATTGGAAAGTCGCTTTCCTTCCCAATAATATCCTTAGACGTGACCATACCAACTACTCGATTCTTTCCATCTAGTACAGGGAACCTAGAATGGGTTGATTGCTCATTCAGCTCATACCATGCCTTTACGGTATCCGTTGTCATTAAGTAGTGGGCATGTTCTACTGGTGTACAAATATCACCAACTAGGACAATTTCTTTCTTAATTAACTGGTCATAAATGGCCCGATTAATCATTGCTGCTACGGTAAAGGTGTCATAGCTTGTAGAAATAATCGGCAAATGCATTTCATCTGCTAGCCGCTTTATGTAATCCTCTGTATCAAATCCTCCCGTTATCAGTACGGCAGCACCCTCATTAAGCGCTAGCTCATGCGCCTTTACTCGGTTTCCGACAATGAGTAATGAACCTGCCTCTGTATAACGCATCATCGCATCTAATTGCATGGCTCCAATAACGAACTTATTCAGTGTCTTATGAAGTCCTTCTCGACCACCAAGTACTTGTCCATCCACAATATTGATTACTTCAGCGAATGTTAACTTTTCAAAGTTCTCTTTTTTCTTACGCTCAATACGAATCGTACCTACACGCTCAATCGTGCTAACTAACCCGATATTTTCAGCTTCTTTTATCGCCCGGTAGGCTGTTCCTTCACTTACATTCAAATGTTTCGCAATTTGTCTAACGGAAATTTTACTTCCAACAGGTAGCGAAATAATATGTTGAATAATTTGCTCATGTTTAGTGGCCACTTTGGTTCACCGACTTTCAACTGTACTAGTCACATTTTGTAACTTTATTATACAGATGAATAGCGTCATGCTCAATGTTTAACCATCTGTCTGTCTAACTTTGTCATATTCCTGTTCCATTACAGGTGGTTCGGACATCTTAAATATAGTAGCTAGGTTAGCTCCAAATACGAGTACAAAAAACACAAGCCAGCAGCCCCAGAATAGCATTTCAAGCTGTGATGAGGACTGTGGAATTAATGGCCACGCAAAGTATAAGAAAAATGCGGCCAGAAGTAATCGTAAAAATGCATAATGTCTCATACGAGTTCCCCCTTTCTATAATCAGTCTATGAAGAGGACTTGGTCAACAGAACCATGCCAGCCTATCCATACATTCTTATATATCGAATTTGTGGTTACATAAAAAATCGGTAGACAAAAAAATCCTTTACCACCGAAATAGTCTTCGAATAGTAAAGGATTTTTTTATCGTACAATATATTTATAGAACATATCCCTATTGTTCACTCAATGGTTTCTTCATGATGATTGGTTGACCAGTTGGAGCGGTGTTCCCATATTCTTTTTCAATTCCTTCTACCGAGATAGGTCCTTCGACAAATTGCATTTCCCCATAGCTCAAATTTGCTCCCCCACTCATGTTGTATACCTTACATATAACCGTACCCTTTATTGTTCCATTGGTATGTTCAAACACTGCATTCGGAGCTAATATTAATGGAGACGTCGCCCAGCTTCCCCCGCTAACCTTAAAGCTTGTCCCACCGGTAAATATGTTCCCTTTTATTCCTCCTCCAGCTCCAAGATCTATATTGGCATCCTCAGCATATAACGAGCCATATATTTTTTGGGCTCCCCCTAACGTAAACTGCTTAGGATTGGATGGATTGTCCGATCCAGTTAAAAATATATTTACCTGATTAACATCGCCTTGATTATTGATCGTACTTCCGCTTCCCATGACAATATGATTCGTATAAATCGTCAGTTTTCCAGTTCCCAATAGTTGAATATGCCCATTGATGACATTTAAATTATCCACTACTATTTCCTTATCCGTATTTCCAACATTGATAGTAAGTGTCCTGTTACTGCCAAGTCTAATTTCATCAAATGTTTCAGAAGTCGTTAAATCATACGTCCCATCCTGATACCATTCCTGTACAATTATCGAACGCTCCGGACTAATTGGATAATGAGGAATATCTGGAAATCGAGGTAAGCTAGGCAAGGTAGCATCTAAGTCCGCTCCAGTTGCATCTGGGAAGGAAGTCATCCAATCGGGTTTATAGATAGCATGATGCTCACTTCCGTAAGGCACATAAATGCTACCATTTACACTCCCGCCACCTGAGGCAGTTACACTATGAGCACCTGTTCTAAGTGTTCCTATATCTCCTTCGATTCGTCCGTTTGGTATATCGATTGTCTCACTTACTAATAACGCCCAATTAGGAATTATACTTTTGCCTGAGCTTTTTGGTACCCATTCAATGGTGAAGCCTTGCTGTAATACCCGCTTTTTATCACTAATATAGCCTGTTGATGTCATACGAAATTCTCTTGGGTTAGTTTCATTCAATTGTTCTATCTTTATTGCGGCCTTCGGTATTTCACCAAATACTGGTTCAAAATCGGTATAATCCTGCTGATCACCAACTATTCTAGTATGTAAGGTGGTGAAAAAGGTATTTTCATCATCTGTATTTTCGTATATTTCCCGTATGGCAGCTTCCGTTTTTGCTAGCTCGACATGTAATCCTGCTTCTGCTATATAATAAGCCGATTGATCTTGTCGTTCTGTCTGAGAAGTATGTAGTGAAGTAGTCGTTATCCCGATAATCGATACACTTAGGATCGAAATTAATACGATAACTAGTAAAACACCAACTAATGTGAATCCATTTTCCTGTGGAAACTTATTTGGTAGCTTCTTCAATCTAGTCACTTCCCCTTACGATTATTTCCGTATCAACACCCTTACCAGATTCCGTATTAATTCTCAGTATAAATTTTTCATTTTCAAATTCATCTTTGATGACATCTACATAAAAATCGCGAATATTAGATACAAATGATACGTCATTTTTAACTAGTAATCCGTCCTCTCGATGAAATACATAGGCTGTGTCATCATTTATTGTAAATGATGTATGATCAGGGGATACCTCTATATTCCCTGCCATCCTTACTTCTTTCGTGATGACTTTAGACGCGTACGTCATCGAAAATAACTTACCCGTTTCACTGGATTGATCTGTATACTGATTCTGGACTGTTAGGAGGATACTAGTAAGAATAATCATGATGAAGCTACTAATTGCTAACACTACTAGCAATTCAGCCAAAGTCATTCCTTTGTCATTAACTAGATTATTCTTCATAGTCTTCTTCTCCCCACACCACTACACTTTCCATTTTAGCTTGAAGGTTGTCTTCCTCTTCTTCAAACACTTCCACTATGACTCGAGTCATATTAGCTTCGACTTCATCACGATGCAGTCTTACATGGATGATATAGTTAGAACCATCCAATTCCTTCGTAAAGACCGTCCATTCTTCCGATTCCTTCAACCATACATAACCTAGATCGGTTATCGCATTCTCTCTTTGGCTAAATTTCGTACTTGAACTCGCCGAATAAAGGTTTTCCATTTCAGCTTGTGCTATATAAGTGGCATCTATAATCGTTTCAGATGTAGTAGTCATAGTAGCGGATTGAACGAAAAACGTGATAAAGGTTGTTAAAATGACCGTAATTAACACAAACGAGACTAATAGTTCTACAAGTGTCAAACCAGATTCATTTCGATACCAATCGTTCAAGCATTTCATTACATTCAACCCCTACTACCGATGATTAGTTTAATAAACACACTACCAAATGATTAGTCCTGATAGTAAAACGTCGTAATCGTTACATTTGCTGTGATTGTTTGAAAAGAATCTCCTTCTAAAAGTAATTCTCTTTCTGCTGGTTTTTGAAAATGAAGCGAGCTTACCGTCATAAACCGTTCTTGTTTTTCAATCTGGTTTAGAAATTGTTGGAAGTGCTCATAGTCAGGTGAATTTACAGCCATACTGACAGATATGACTTCTACATTATCCGGCTTGTTTGCAAAATCCATAACGCTTTCTACTTGCTCCATCTCCTCTTGTTCCTCATCTTGAATTTCAGGTTCAGGTTCAGATTCAGATTCAGCTTCAACTTCATCCTCCACATCTGTTCGCAGCGTTTCACTTCCACCATAGGTAAAGTTAATATTATCTATTCTACTATCACTAATAAATTCAATCTCCTGTAGAGTAAGAATAAGCTTCTCCAATTCGGGATCCTGTGGTAATTTTTCCGCTTGCATATAGGGCTCTACCCCAGCTTGATTTCCTTCTTCTAGCTTCATCACTTCTGATTGCAGAGTAGAAACTTCCTTTTCTACTAGTTCCAGATTATTTTCTTTTGATTTCAATTCCTGATTCATAGGTAAATAGAAAAAGAAATAGACTACAGTCAATAAGATAAATAATAACGTTAATAGTAGAAGGAATGATTGTTTATTTTCATGAAATAAGCTATTCATTTCCTTCTACCTCCTCTTTCATATATCGTTGGTCAACATCAATCGTATAATTTACTGTGTACCGTGGGATTACCTCATACATATCTGTTCTATTTTGATCAAAGGTTATGTCAAAGGTATTCATTTGATTGACTTTCACATCTGTAATAAATGGCGAGGCATTTAGCTCTGAAAAATATGCAGCAACATCACTCATTGTCTCCAGTTGTGTTTCAATTGTCACGGATTGATAGTTATAAGTATAGCTACTTAAATAGCCGGTTTCAGGAAGTAAAGCTATTATTTCATCAATAAACCGAGAAGTTGGTATGATCTGGTGCTCCGCATACGCCATCGCCTGTTTATATGTATCCTTATCATTGCTTTCCTTTAGACTCGTAACTTGCTCCAGTAGCACCGTTTTTTCCTCGTTTACTTCTGCTAAATTTTGCTCGACTTCGCCTAACGCATGTTTCGTAGTAAAAAACGAATAGATAAAAACGAGAAGCAATAGTAAAAATAACAATAATCCACTAATAAACAATATATATAATGCAGAATTCTGCCTTTCTATTTTAGGTAATAAATCTACTTCGGGAAGCATCTATGCCCCTCCTTTAAGTGCTAAACCGAGTGCGGGAATAAATTGTGGTTCAATTTCCTTATCTGACTTCTGTGATACGACCCCTTTTAACCTATTCGTCGGTATTTCGAAGCGATCATTCACTTTTTGATAGAATACTGGTAAATATGGATTATCCCCTATAATAATCAATTCATCTATCTTCTCTTCCCCTTTTTTCATAGAAAATTGGTAGAAGTTCATAATGCGCTCTAATTCAATCACTTGATTCTCTATCATATCCTCTACCTGCTCATCACTTTCTTGGTATTCCCAGTTCAGACGAGTGCTTTCCTCTTCTATACTTGCATGATCCAAATGCAAATCTAGGTTCTGATAGCGCAGAAACTCCAATTGATGTCTATTAAAAATACTAATATTAAATGATGTAACATCCAATTTGATAAATAAATACACCCTATCACGGTCTATACGATTGACATGATGAAAGTAACGATAAATTCCAAGTGCTTCTACATCAGCATTAATCGGCTTTAAGGATGCATCATCAAAAATTTCTGTGTACTTCATCATCTCATCCCGAGGAGCAGCAAAGAATGTTCCGGTCAACACTTCCTCTTCATTGGTATCAAAGTAATCCTGAAAAGGTAGATAATGAATATCAAATACAGGATCTTTAAATGGTAGATGAATCGATTTCCCAATTTCAACTCGAAAATATTCCGTGATGTCCTTATCCCTTAAATCAGGCGGAATTTCAACTTGGCGCATAATGACAAGGGGATTGGGCACAAAAAATCGCACATGACGATTCTTTATTCCAAGTTCTTTCACCAGATTTTTCATAAACTCAAAAAATCCAATTTCATCCATAATTTTCCCATTCTCAATCAAGCCACTAGGAATCGGCTTTTCATGTATTACTTTAATAGAAGAAATATTGGAGTTATTGGTTTCCACTAAACGAATGACATAGTCTTCTATCACAATGTTAATTATTTTATTTGGTTTACCGAACATCCTGCTCACCATCCTAAATAGGAAAATTAAGTTCTACTACTAGTTCCTTTTATAATTTCACAACGTTGGGGTTGTAAAATTGTAAAAAGAACTAGATGGGGTTATGATATTTTGGATATGGCCTAGACTAAAGTGCGTATGTTAAAAAAACGAACGTCAAGGAAATACCCTGCTCCGGAAATACACTTGCGGTTGTTTGTCATTTTGTCGAGCCGCCTCGTGCTACTTCCTAAGGGCCCATCTATGCCTATGCCCGCAAAAAGTCTACATATATTTCCGAAGCAGGTAGAGTCAATATAGTTTTACATCAAATACCTTTCGTTGTTTCCTTGTGTATAAAAATCACTCTGATTCTTCGCTTGAATTACAAATTTCTCTTCCCTTAGATATTAAATCACTTTTTGTTGTCGCAGGGAATGAACACTTACTATGATCGGATGAAATTACAATTTCATCTGAATCATCTCTTCCAACTTTGAAATTATAACCATTATTATCGGTATCCCAAGGATCAGTTAACTCACCAACTGAATCTAAATCTTTAGCGTTCGCATTTTCACTTTCGCCTGGATATTCTACCGTATCACCAGTAGCTTCTTCCAATTCTACTGCTGAGATAACTTGTTGTGCGTTTGAGATATGTGCATCCTTCTTAGAATTCTCAATAACATTACCAATCGCCACAAATGCGATGACACCAACGATTCCTAAAATAACAATAACTGCTAATAACTCAACTAATGTTAAACCTCTTTCGTCTTGCTTTAATCGTTTTAATAATTTTTTCATATTTCTTTCCCCTCCAAATTTATATTGTTTATACGTTTAAGCATAAAATTCCACTGCAAATAATCGATTGATTCACCTCCCATTTAGAATAAACTCTCTTACATCTCGGTATATATCGAGAACATTGGAACCATAATGGCAATGACAATAAATCCTACAACAAAGGCTAGGATTACAATCATTATCGGTTCAATGAGAGACTTCAATGTATCAACGGTACGGTCAACATCTTCCTCATAGAAATCAGCAACTTTTGCTAGCATGAAATCAAGCTGACCAGTTCGTTCTCCAATCGCAATCATTTGGGTTACGAGTGGAGGAAATACCCAGCTCCTCTTCAGTGGTTCTGATAATGCTCTCCCCTGTTCTAAACTGTCACGGGAAGCAAGTATCACCTGACCAATTACTGGATTTCCGACTACCCTCTCCACTATCGTCAACGCCTGTAAAATAGGAACAGAACTAGACACTAAGGAGGATAAGGTTCTTGTCATTCGTGCAATTACTGACTTTTGTAATAACTTGCCAAATATAGGTAGTCTAAACAATACTACATGTGTAGCGTATTGAAACCGTTGATTACTTCTATATAGGAATGCGAATATCCCGATAAAAAGAGCAAGGACTAACAGCCCAAGCCACCATGAGCTTTGAATAAATTCACTCATTGCAACAACTAATAGGGTTATAGCTGGTAACTCTCCACCGAAACTAGCAAATGTTGCGGTTAGTGTAGGTACAATCGATACCATTAAGAAAATGACCACAGCAATAATAACCACTAATAATACAGCAGGATAAGCTAATGTAGATTGAACCTTTTTCTTAAGATTATTTTGCTTCTCAAAGTAAACGGCAAGACGATCTAATGTTTCATCAATATTACCAGTTGCCTCTCCAGCTCGTATCATATTGATGAATAAAGGTGGAAAGAATTTGGATTGTTTCTCTGCAGCATCCGAGAAAGCCTTTCCTTCCTTAAGGTCTGCTTCTACACGGAATAGAGCCTTTTTTAAACCTTTACTTTCTGTTTGAAGCGCTAAAATATTAGTTGCTTCTACTATTGAAATTCCTGCTCGAATTAATGTAGCAAATTGCCTACAGTAAATAACAAAATCCTGGGTTTTAACGGAATTTCCGCCAATGGATATATCCCTATTTAGTAGGGTTGCTTTCGTTTCGGTAATCTCACGAGGACTAATCCCTTTTTCTTTTATGGCAATAATAGCCTGGGATTTGGATGCACTTTCTATCGTACCCTTCTTTAATAATCCATTAGGCGTTCTGCCGACATATTTATACATTGGCATTAGTAATCACCTACACCTGAAAGAAAATCACTAACATCATCCAATTTTACTAACCCTTTTTGTAACAGGTCTTTAATAGACATTTCTAACGTGTGCATGCCAACTGAACGATTGGTTTGTAACACATTGGTTATTTGATCGACCTTCTCATTTCGAATCAAATTAGCTACAGAAGGTAAATTTACTAGAATCTCTGTTGCAGCTACCCTCCCTAAGCCATCTTGTTTTGATAGTAATCGCTGCGAAATAACTCCCGCTAAAACGGATGCCAACTGAATTCTAATTTGTGCTTGTTGGTGCGGCGGGAATACATCTATGATTCTATTAATCGTCTGTGCAGCACTATTGGTATGGAGGGTCGCTAATACTAAATGCCCTGTTTCTGCAGCTGTTAGCGCTGTGGAGATTGTTGTATGATCACGCATTTCTCCAACTAAAATAATATCCGGATCCTGTCTTAATGCTGCTCGCAACCCATTAGCAAAGCTTTCCGTATCCTTACCAACCTCACGTTGGTTTATAATCGACTTCTTATGTTCGTGTACAAACTCAATTGGGTCTTCTAGCGTAATAATATGCTTTGCAATGGATTCGTTTATGTAATTAATCATTGCTGCCAATGTTGTGGACTTACCAGAACCAGTTGGACCGGTCACTAGTATTAACCCATTTGGCTTTGAAGCTAATTGCTGTAATACTACTGGCATTTGTAGTTTTTCAAGCGACGGGATATCTTTTGGGATTACCCTCGCCACGATGCTTATGTTTCCAAGCTGATGATACACATTGATCCGAAATCTAGATACATTCTCCAAGCTAAAAGAACTATCCATCTCCCCGACTTCCATCAATCGTTTCCATTCTGCTTCAGATAAAAGCTGCCTTGCTAAACTTTCTGTATCTGTATTCGATAGGGCTTCTTCACCATGTCGGATAAGCTTTCCATGAACTCTATATACCGGAGGAGAATTTGCCGTTATGTGTAAGTCAGAAGCTTGTTGGATATGCGCTAGTTTGAGCAATTCTTCAATCATGTACATTAATCTTCCTCCTAATCTGATGACACGACCCGTAATACCTCTTCCGTAGTCGTCAATCCTTGTGACACTTTTAGAAGACCATCATCCAATAGAAACTTCATTTCTTTCTTCCTGACATACGAAAGGATTTCTCTTCTTGTTCCTGTATTTACGATGAGATTACGAATCATTTCATCGATTGGTAGTACCTCATGAATCGCAACCCTACCACGGTATCCAGTCATCCCACAGCTAGAGCATCCCTTACCTCTAGTAACCTCAGATACTACTAAATTGGCATTTGAAAACATTTTTAGTTCTCGCTCTGTTGGGCCTACCTTTTCACTGCAATCAGGACATATTTTTCTTACTAAACGTTGAGCCACTATTCCATTTAATGAAGAGGATAATAGAAACGGTTCTACCCCCATATCCATTAATCGGCTTAAAGCATCGACAGCGCTATTCGTGTGAAGTGTACTCAATACTAGATGTCCTGTTAAGGATGCACGTACAGCTATTTGTGCTGTTTCAACATCACGTATCTCCCCGATCATGACGATATCAGGATCTTGGCGAAGAATAGACCGTAATCCACTTGCAAAGGTCATCCCGATTTCTTCCCTCACCTGCACTTGATTAATACCTTCTAATTGATATTCCACTGGGTCTTCAATCGTAATAATGTTCACTTCTTCTCGATTCAACCGGTTCAATGCCGCATATAGTGTCGAGGATTTCCCTGAACCTGTTGGACCGGTTATAAGAACAATGCCATTCGGCTTCTCGATCATGCTTTTAAATGTGGCAAGATTATGTTCAGTAAATCCTAGCTTGTCCACATCATTTAAGTTTGCACCTAAATCTAAAATACGCATAACCACTTTTTCCCCATAAATAGACGGTAGTGTCGAAACACGAATATCTACTGATCGGTCCTGAATGGTTATTTTCACACGTCCATCTTGTGGGATACGGTTTTCTGTAATATTCAAATTACTAATGATTTTAATACGTGCGATTAGCATGCCTTGCATATATTTTGGCAAGGACCGTTCCGTACGTAAAACACCATCCACACGATAGCGAACCCTTAACTCTCTCTCTTGTGGGTCAAAATGGATATCACTTGCCTTTTGTGCTACCGCATTCGCTATCACCTGATTTACTAATCGTACAATCGGAGAATCCTCATCCGTTATTCCCGTCTCATCAATTGATTCTTCCGGAGCATAATCCCCCATCACTTCTTCTATTGATTCTTGAAGATCATAGTACTTCGTAATCGTCCGAAAGATAGAATCTTTCGTTGCAATACCTGGATTAATTTGCAGGCCTGTTGCAATGCGAAGCTCCTCAATAGCAAAATAGTCCATAGGATCTGCCATCGCTACGAAGAGCTTATTCCCCTCCACACGAATAGGCATCAGATTATGTCGCTTAGCTAGCTCCTTTGGTACTAGCTGAACCACTTCCTTATCAATTGCATATTGATAAAGATCTACTTGTGGAATGTTAAGCTGGTATTTTAAAACATCTAGTAATTGCTGTTCTGTAATATAGCCTTCACGTAATAGAGCATCACCGAGTTTTTCATCTGGTGATTTATCTGCTAATGTAGCAGCTAATTGTTCTTCCGTGATTAATTCTGCACCTACAAGTAAATCTCCTAATCGCTTTCTCACCAAAATTAACACCCCTAGCTTCTGTCTATTTCACATTATTCGATTGGTTATCTGCTTCCATTTCTTCAGATTGCTCCAATTGGAATTCGAATGGACCTGCTAGATTCCATACATTCCATAAGAAGCTTAATAGATGTAGCTCCTCAGCATCCATTTTCTCGATACATTCGATAATCGCTTCTTCGATATCCTCTTCTGCTAAATCAATATCTGTAATGGGCAGATCACAGAATAGAATGACAAACTGAATAAAGTCCTCCATAGCTTTAGGATTATCCCATTGTGTTAACCTTTCCCTAACAGAGTCATCGTTGTGATTCCTTTCTTGTTGCTCATCACTTGATGAAATATCATCTTCTCGAACAGTACTATTTAATAGCATTTCGTCTGCCGCTCGATTCATTTCTGAGATTTCATCTTCAAATGGTACGACGACAATTTTCGGAACAGGAGGATAGAAATCTCTACTAATAAGCTCTTCCTCCCTAGCATCATTACGGTATACTGCTACTTCTAACCCCGCTTCTCCTTCTTGAATAATCGTGCTTTCACCAAATCTAAGGTCTTTACTATAACGATAGATCGTTCTAGGCTCCACTCGTTTTATCCTTGCTACTCGATAGCCTAATGTAGACTCATCAGTTAAAGCATTAATCGATAATTTAAGCTGGTCGCCGTCTTGACTTATTGTAAGTGTGTATGTGTTATCGTTCGGATTGTAGAGCACTAAGTCTTTTTCCTTCCTCGTATTAATATTCACATCCATCCCCGGCTCTAAGTATACAGGGATAACTTCTTGTGCATGACGCTCCAATACGGTTAGATTCGTTTGTAACACTAAAGCATAAAGGTTTGACGCAACAAAATTCACCTCTTGTTGACTATCACTCGATAGCGTTGGAAATGTTCCAAGTATAGAAAAGGATTCCTTTGGTTTGATTGTTTGACCATTGATCGACTCGACAATCATCTCTACTTTTTTAGAAGACAGTCCATTTGGTAATTCAACAGAAGTATCTACAACTGTATGTAAAAATGGCTCTCCTTCATCCTTATAAACGATTGCAACCGGTGCTTCTTGTAAATTCTCCGCTAATGTTGTAGCTTTCTTCATGGTTGTCGGCACATCTATATAGGTTGGCCAATCCTTAAACCTATCATCAGCAGCTAGAGTTAACTCTAATGGAATATGTATGTTCTTCCGTTTGATAAACGGCAACCAATTTTCTTGTACTTTTTCCTTCAGATTCTTTAACGACTTTTCAATATCAAATTGGAACATTGCCCGTGGAATTTCTAATTCTTCATGTTCACTGACAGCCACCATCGAAGGCTGATTCTGCCAATCATTTATTTCTTTTTGCAAGACTTCTTTCGCCTCATCAACCTTTAATCCCTCAACATCAATACCCGCCACTTGTGAACCCTTAGGAAATGAAAAATCTCCTAAAAACATGAAGCTAGCGATTACCAAAATGCTAATGACAATCAAAATACTGGAATAAATGACAGCTTTTTTTGCTATATTCATGGATAAAATCCACCTTTTCGACATATTACGTTGAACGCAAAAGAACAATTCATTACATAGTAAAGCTTGTGTATAGTTATTAATAACTAGTACCCAATCCCTATATCATTTGCATAGAAATATATCACTAACGAAGAGCCGTTAGTGTTAAGGCCATTATGCTATAATTCTCGGGATTGATACTGAAAATTATATGTATTTCTAAAAGTAGTACTTTAGTATCAGCCTAATCGTACCAATGAATTTAGTGAAATGTCAATAATTTCTAGGAATATTTGACAAAAAATATATATTTATAACATTATCTATTTACAATTTATAAAAATTGAACATAAAAAGATAAAATTCTATCTGTAAAGAAATAGGAAATGATAGCAGCAAATACAATATAAGGTCCAAAAGGAACTGGTTGCTTCTTCTTAATGATCCCGAATAACATCAAAATAACGCCAATGAAAGCACCAAGCAAGCAGGACAAGAAAAAAGTCATAAGAACCTTTTCTAACCCCAGTACTAATCCTAACAAACCAAACAACTTCATATCTCCTGCTCCCATTCCACCTCTACTAATGATAATAATTAGAGCAATCAAGCTAATTCCAATTATTGCTCCAATGATAGGCGACCACCAAGGTTGAATAGGGTCAATAATTAATAGAATGATAAAGAACGGCAAGAAGAAAAGTAGTAGTTTATTCGGAATGAGCATATACTTTAAATCCGTTACTAATACAATTATCGATAAGGAAACTAATAAAAGCACTTTAATTAACTCCAGCTCAATCCCAATCATCATATAACTAAATGCAAATAATATCCCCGTTAGTAATTCTATAATGGGATATAAAATGGAAATACGTTCACCACAATATCGACATTTCCCTCGTTGGATAAAAAAAGATACAACCGGTATTAAATCATACCAAGACAACGTATGATGACAACTTGGACATCTTGAACGGTCATTTGTGAACGATACTTTTTGAGGCAACCGTATGCCGACAACATTATAAAACGAGCCTAAAACCAAGCCCAAAAGAAAAAACGATATAATAGCAAATAACTCCATTCCATTACCTCCATCTCTAAAACTGTAACGATTATACCATTAAATTAGAAAAAATAGACGATTTAATAAAGTTAGAAGAATTGGCTTTAAGAAGAAAATAAGCGGGGATCAAGCGGAGGGCCAATCATAGGAAAAGGCCTGAGCAATTAATTTACATAGCTACTCAGGCCCTGTTATTTAAATGTTTGCTAATAATACCCAAGCACTGTTTATAATGTTAAGCTCCTAATCACGGTCATGATAGCGATTTTTTCCTTCTTTACTAGCCAAGAAAAGGAGCCTACTAACAGCAAATCTCAGACCGATGAACAAAAAGACAATTGGAGTAGTAAGTTATAAAAATCATTGCAAGTTAGCAAATACATCCTTACACCACTCCAATTTTCTCCAGAGGGTTATATCACAGTTCTAAAACACTACCTGCTTCCATTACCTTACCCTCACCAGTCTTCAGCCGTTGAACAAAATCCTCTGGATTCTGTTCAATTACTGGAAACGTATTATAATGGATTGGGACGACGGTCTTAGCACGAATCCAATCTGCTGCAACGAGTGCATCCTCTGGTCCCATTGTAAAGTTATCCCCAATTGGAATAAACGCTAAATCAATTGTATACATGTCGCCATACATTTTTAAATCAGAGAATAACGCAGTATCTCCTAGATGATATATCGTCTTCCCTTCGACAGTTAACAGAATTCCTGATGGCATCCCTGTATAAATCATCGTTCCATCCTCTTCTGTAAACGCTGATCCATGGAAAGCTTGGGTAAACTTAACCTTTCCAAAGTCGAATTCACGTGAACCGCCAATATGCATATTATGTACCTTAACACCTTTAGTACTTAAATAATCAGCTAATTCATTAGGAGCAATCACTAGTGCATTATTTCTTTTGGCAATCTCAACTGTATCTCCAACATGATCATTATGTCCGTGTGTGAGTAAGATGTAATCAGCCTTCACCTCAGCTGCATTTAAATCACATAATCCATTTCCGGTTATAAACGGGTCAATTAAAATCGTCTTATCTCCAGATTCTACTTTAACAACAGAATGTCCATGATATGATACTTTCATTTACGAATCATCCTCCTAATTGTGTTTACGATATACATTCTACATTTATAGCTAAAATCCTTTTAAAATATAAGAAAAGACAGCATTATAAATGACATGCTGTCTTTGTTTTACCATACGAAGGATTGGAAATCATATAGACTTCGCTTCCCGGGCTTTTTTGATTACTCTTTCCCCATTGCTCTCTTTAATGCTTCTAAATCATCATCTACATTAGAATCAAGTTTTCTAAATTCATCATCTAATGTACGAGCTTGTGTTGATAGATCTTCTGTCGTTTCTGCTTCTGCTTCAAATTGAAGTACTTTTTCCTCCATGCGTTCAAAGCCACGTCTTGACTCATCACCACCGATGGATGACATGCTACGATTAATCTTCGTACGTGTTTTAGCAGCTTCTGCACGTGCTTTTAATGAATCCTTTTTCAGGTTCATTTCTTGGTATTCTTTCTTCATTTCATCAAGCTTTGTTTTAAGTACTTGCGAGTCATTTTGAGCTTGCTCATAGGATTGCTGAAGTAATGTAGCTTGGTTTTCATATTCTTTCTTCTCTTGCAATGCTCTTTTAGCCAACTCATCTTCCCCAGCAAGTACAGCTTTTTCAGCTTGCGCCTGTCTTTTCTCAACCATCGCTTGCGCATCTTCTGCTTTACGTTTTAGAATTTTTTCGTTTGCTATTTGCTTCGCTACAGCAGCTTCTGCTTCTTGGATATCTGCTCCCATATCGCGAAGGAATTGATCTAGCATTTTTACTGGATCTTCCGCTTTATCAAGCATTGCATTTAATTCTGAACTTACGACTGTCTTTACTCTCTTAAAGAATTTAAACATAAGCAACCTCCATTAATTAAAATTTATTGAATGTCTTACCTATAGTACGAAAGAAAAAAGGAAAGGTTTCAATTTTCTTAGTTGTAATTCATTTTTTTTAATGTTTATAATTAGTATAAATGAGGTGAAATAAATGTCTAATAGAATTCAATCTTTACTAAGTGAATTACAAAAAAATCAACTAGACAGTATGCTAGTCACAACACCAGCTAATGTATATTATTTAAGTAACTATTTAACTGATCCACATGAAAGAGTTGTTGCTGTGTATGTAAGTACTACTCTTGATCCTGTACTTATTCTACCAGCGATGGAAGCAGAAGATGCAAAAAACGCTGGTTGGAATTATGCTATGATTGATTATCATGACCATGAAAATCCATGGGAATTGTTCAAATCGTTCTTAGAAGAATCAGGAAACCTACCTGGAACAATTGGTGTAGAGGAAGATAACCTTACATTAAGCCGATACCATAATATTAAAAGTATTCTACCTAATTCTACCATTAAAAATGCACAAGAGCTACTTTCAACGCTACGTGTCATCAAAACGGAAGAAGAATACGCATTACTGAAACGTGCTGCTGAACTAGCTGATTTCGGTGTTCAAACCGGTATAAATGCTTTAAAAGAAGGTATAAGCGAGCTTGAGGTCATTGCCACTATTGAATATGAGCTTAAAAAACAAGGTGTTCAGGCAATGTCATTCTCTACCATGACCTTATTTGGTGACAAAACTGCTTCTCCACATGGTACACCAGGAACAGCTAAACTAAAAAAAGGTGATATGGTATTATTTGACCTTGGTGTAGTTTATGAAGGGTATTGCTCTGATATAACGCGGACTATTGCTTTTCAGTCTATAACTCCGGAACAAGAAAAAATATATAACACCGTTTTAAATGGACAATTAAAAGCTATTGAGGCTTCCATTTTAGGTACTGCAGTCGGAAATATTGATAAAGCGGCACGTGAGCATATTGAAGCAAGTGGATATGGAAAATATTTTAACCATCGAATTGGACATGGTTTAGGGTTGGAAACACATGAATATCCATCTTTACATGGTAATAATACATTACCGTTGCAAGAAGGAATGTGTTATACAATCGAACCAGGAATTTATGTGCCAAAAACGGCTGGTGTCCGTATTGAGGATATGATTTTCATAACCGAAAATGGCCCAGAAATACTTACAAAATTCCCTAAAGAACTCCAAATCATCGATTAATATGTAAAGGGTCTGACTATAGCCAGGCCCTTTATTTTTTAACCTAATAAGTTTTCTACACTTCTATATTCCAATCCATGTGCTGCTGCGACTGCTTCATAGGTTACATAGCCATCAAGCGTATTCAATCCCTTTAATAATGCTGTATTTCCTAGACATGCATCGCGGTATCCTTTATTAGCTATTTGTAATGCATATGGCACTGTTACATTGGTTAAACCAATCGTAGATGTTCTAGGTACTCCTCCTGGCATGTTTGCAACAGAATAATGAAGCACACCATGCTTCGTATACGTCGGATTATCATGGGTAGTAATTCGATCACTCGTTTCAAAGATTCCACCTTGGTCAATGGCAACATCTACTATAACAGAGCCCTCTGACATCGCTTTAACCATTTCCTCGGTCACTAGCCTCGGTGCTTTTGCTCCAGGAATAAGTACTGCACCAATTACTAAATCTGATTCACGAACACATTCAGCAATATTCAGTGGGTTAGAAATCATCGTATTAATCGAAGAACCAAAAATATCATCTAAATAGCGTAGCCTTTCCGGATTTAGATCTAGAATCGTAACATTTGCTCCTAATCCAACTGCGATTTTCGCTGCATTAGTACCTACTACACCACCGCCAATAATCGTTACATTAGCTCTTTTAACCCCAGGGATTCCTGCTAGTAATATCCCTTTTCCACCTTTTGGTTTCTCTAAAAATTGAGCTCCGATTTGAGCAGCCATACGACCTGCCACTTCACTCATCGGTGTTAATAATGGTAAAGAACCATTACTTAGTTGAACCGTTTCATAAGCCAGTCCAATTACTTTTTTCTCAAGTAAAGCACGTGTAAGCTCTGGCTCTGCTGCCAAATGAAGATATGTAAACAATATTAATCCTTCATAAAAATAGTCATATTCTTCAGGTAATGGTTCTTTTACTTTCATCACCATTTCCTGTTCCCATACCTCTTTTGCAGTATCCACTATTACTGCACCAGCTTGTATATATTGGTCATCGGTAAATCCAGAACCGATACCTGCATTTGTTTCAACCAATACATCATGACCAGCGTTTTTTAAGGACATGACTCCAGCTGGTGTAATCGCGACTCTGTTCTCATTATTTTTTATCTCTCTTGGAACCCCAATTTTCATTTGGAACACCTTCCCTGTAATATTGTAAGCACTTCCATTGTATCAAATTTTGTAAAAAAAACTACTATTAATATTAGAATACCGAATATCCAAAAAACAATCTACCCAAAATTCGAGTAGATTGTTTACTTGAACATTATGCCTTTCTATTGTTAAATGCCCATATCCCTTTGTTATTGTGTAATTGATCTTCTACTACACCACTTTGATAACTCTCAAATAGCTGGTTCTGTACAGCGGAAACACCACTTGGGTCTTCGAATAATTTGTGTTTATTTTTATTCTTATTCTTAGCCATGAATTCACCCCCATTGTTAGTTTGTGCGTTTTTCGTCAAGAAAGGCCTGTTTACTTTTACCAAATGAAAGCGTTTTTATTGTATAATAATGGTAGATAAGAAAGGGGAGAGAAGGATGAGATATGAGTATAAACATATATTAGTTGCAATTGATGGTTCTCCTGCCTCTGAAATAGCTTTTAACAAGGCACTTGATATTGTGATGCGCAATAATGCTCATTTAATTATTGCACATGTAGTGGACTATCGTTCTTTTGCCTATGCAGAGTCTTATGATGGGACATTATCACGTAAAGCAGAAGAATATGGCAAAGAGCTAATTCAACATTATACGGAAAATGCCAAAAAAGCTGGTATTAACAATATCTCCTATTGTATAGAATACGGTTCCCCTAAAGTGAAGATTGCAAAAGATATAGCGAATAATGTCAAAGCAGATTTAATTATTTGTGGAGCAACTGGGATGAATACAGTGGAAAGATTTTTAATTGGTAGTGTATCGGAAAGTATCACGAGACATGCTTCCTGTGATGTACTTGTAGTACGATAACCGTTTTTGCTTGAAATCTAACTGATTAAGCTTTAATCACTTCGCACAATAGCTCTAAAAGAAAATAGTGGGTAAACCATCCGCCGATGACTTTACCCACTAATCTTTAGTATTTTTGGTTATTGTGCTAGACGGATAGTATCACGAGCAATCATTACTTCCTCATTGGTAGGAATAACGATAACTTTCACAGGTGAATGTGGGTAACTAATCACTTGTTCTTTACCTCTTGCGGCATGATTTAATGTTGGATCCCAATAAATACCCATAAATTCTAATCCGTTTAATACTTTAGCACGCATCGTGTCACTATTCTCACCAACACCAGCTGTGAAAATAACGGCATCAATTCCCGACATAATTGCACCATAAGAGCCAATATATTTATGAATTCTACTTGCAAACACATCAAGTGCTAATTCCGCACGTTTGTTTGTATCTGCTTGTCCTTCAATATCGCGTAAATCACTTGAAAATCCAGATAATGCAAGCATTCCGCTTTCTTTATTCAGTACATTGATAACCTCTTCTGCTGTTTGCCCTGTCTTTTCCATAATATATGGAATTAGTGCTGGGTCAATGTTACCAGAGCGTGTCCCCATTGTTACACCAGCTAAAGGAGTGAAGCCCATAGAAGTATCAATAGATTTACCACCTTTAATAGCTGCTATACTTGCTCCATTTCCTAAATGGCAGGAAATCAAACGTAAATCTTCAATCGGTTTACCCATTATTTCTGCCGCACGTTGTGAAACATATTTATGGGATGTCCCGTGGAAGCCATATTTACGGATACCATATTTCTCATAATACTCATATGGTAAGCTATATAAATATGACTTAGGTTCCATTGTTTGATGGAAAGCTGTATCAAAGACTGCTACCATTGGAACATTCGGTAAAACTTCCTTAAAAGCATGAACCCCTGTTAAGTTTGCTGGATTATGTAATGGTGCAAGTTCAGAAACTTCTTCAATATCTTTAATAACTTGTTCCGTTATTAAAACAGAGTCATTAAACTTTTCGCCACCATGAACAATACGATGTCCAACAGCATTAATTTCTTCTAATGATTGAATTACTCCAGATGATGTAAGCTTGTCTAATAATAATTTTACTGCTACCTCATGATTCGGAATATCGGTAATTTGTTTATCTTTTTCGTCTACTTCAAATGTAAATACCGCCTCAGGTAAGCCAATTCTTTCTACAAGCCCTTTAGCCTTTACAATCTCTTCTGGCATTTGAATAAGCTGGAATTTTAACGATGAGCTTCCAGCATTAATAGCTAATACGTTTGTCAACTTTGTTCACTCCTGTTGTTATGATAATCTTTAAACCAATTATTCATTTTACTTAAGACATCCTCCATCGCTCTAGTATTTTTCAACGAAGGAAGCTGTACTAGTAATGGTTGTTTCGGTCCCTCTGTATTTTTCCCCTTCTTCTGCAGGATTAATATGAATTTAGCATTTTTCTTAGCTTTAAAAGCACTTTCCGGTAGCTGAATTACCCCAACGATATGGGCATGCTTCTGAATGAAAGCATGCAGCTCGTCCTTTCCTTCACTCTCAAAGATGAAGTTCGGTACCATCAATACTAAATAGCCACCATGTTTTGTATAATTTAAGCTTTGCTCGATAAACAAATGGTGACTGAAGGAGTGACCTTCTTTTGCTTTCAATTCATAGCTTGCTGCACGAATGTCGTCTGGATAATACCCTACAGGTAAGTCCGAGACAATTAAATCTACTGGATCTAATAAGAAGGGTCTTAGGCTATCCTGATGGAAAAATTCAATAGGTGTTTTTTGTAAATTAGCACTAATTAAAGCTAATTGTATTAAAGTCGGATCGACTTCACTAGCGTAAGCCTCAACTGATTGATCTAATTGTGATATAACGGTTGTGAGCATATTACCAGTGCCCGAAGCAGGATCAAAAATACGTAATGTTTCACTTTTGACTAATTTTTGAACGAGATAACCTACAAGTAACGAGACAGCTTCAGGGGTAATCAAATGCTGCTGTTGTGTCGTATCCTTCATTCCTTTTAACACGGCAAACTGAATAGCTTTGCGTATATCATCAGCATGATAATCGTCCAACTGAATGCGTTCTAATGCCGTATTCAGTTTATGTGTGAGGATATCATCCATCGATTCTTCCGGACTCTGATAATAAAGTGTTTCTAATGCCAGAACTAAACTATCCAGATAGGGCTCATTTAAATGTTGTTCAATGACTTGGGTAGTCTCATCCATCCATTCAAACAAGTTTTCAACCTTTGTTTTTTCCATATTATAATCCTCCGTTCCATTGAGACCCGTTATATTGTATCAGATGCAGCACACCCTGTACAAGATAATGATTTAGACAGAAGATTTTTATTTCATTAAAGATTAATGAAAAAAAGTCCCCGTATAAGGTATGACCCCAATGGAATAACCTTTGGGAATCAATACCTATAGCGAGAGACTTTTTCATCCTTTATTCTGCCTGTTTAGCCGCTTCTAGTGCTTTATCGTAGTCAGGATGGTCGGACACTTCAGAAACATATTCAACATAAGCAACCTTATCACTGGAATCTACTACAAATATAGAACGAGCAAGAAGACGAAGTTCTTTTATTAAAACGCCATATTTTTCACCGAAATCTGCATCACGATGATCAGAAAGTAAATCAAGACTTTCTACATTATTCACTTCACGCCAGCGTTTTTGAGCGAAAGGTAAATCCATACTTACCGTTAGAACTTGTACATTTTCTAGCTTTTGTGCCTCTGCATTAAAGCGATTTGTTTGTATCGAGCAAACACCTGTATCAACCGATGGAACGACACTTATTAATTTAATCTTCCCTTTGTAATCTGCTAGTGATTTTTCTTCTAAGTCATTCGTAAGAACCGTAAAATCTGGAGCTTGATCCCCGACCTTTAATTCGTTTCCTACTAATGTAACTGGCTCTTGTTTAAACGTAACATTAACCATTTTCTTCCTCCTATTCCATAGACTTATTTCTATTATAGTAGAATAAAATGGCGATTTCCAAGAAAAGAATCGCCATTGTCTTAAATATCGTAGATTGATGCCTCATCGGATTCTTTCTTTTTATCTCCAGATTGCTTATTTTCATCCACGTCTTTATCCCTCTTATCTCCACTATCCTTCGTTTCATTACTCTTTTGCTTCTCTTTAGAACCTTGTCCTTTACTTTGGCTACTCTCTTTTAGTAATTGCTGAATTTTTTCAACAGCTTTTGGAGCAAAGTCTATTAGCTTTTCATAGATATGCGTGTTTTGATCTAAGTGTACCATTTTAATCCCTTTATGATTTACTATTAAAAAGGCTACCGGTGTAATCGATACACCACCACCACTACCACCGCCAAAAGGGAATACCGCTTCACTACTAGCACTATCACTATCTCCCCCAGATCCGGTGCCAGATCCAGAATCACTTGGTACAAATTCACTTCCACCTGCAGCGAATCCAAACCCTACTTTTGACACTGGAATAATGACACTTCCATCCGGAGATTCAATAGGATCACCAATTATTGTATTGACCTCTACCATATCCTTTAAACTTTCCATAGCTGTCGTCATAAGACCTTGAATCGGATGTTCCTCCATTGTTATCCTCCTTTTTAATTTTCCTTGTCTAAGTATATATTTCCTTGTTCAAATTACTATTTCGTAATATACGTAACCCGGTGTGAATAGCTTTTCCTAATCGGATAGATACAATGCAATCTATTTCAGAATATAGTCCTCTTTGTTGAAAATGGGGTGTGACAGATAGTTTCGGTTGGCAGCTTAGATTAGATAATTCATGAAAAAAGCTAACAACGGTCCCTTTCATCATCCATACTCCTCCAGACATAATCCCAGTTGAAGCGGCATCACCAGTACCAAAATCCGTTCTCCATAATAATTGATGGATGACAATACTTTTCATCATCATTTTGATTATCTTCTTCACTTCTTTGAAGGAAGGGATTACGGTTTGTACGACTTGCTTCATATCTTTGTAATCTTCCAGGTCCATTTCTTCGAGCATGTCTAGGATAGACGTTTTTTCTTTTTGAGACTCGTCATTTAAAATCAGTTTCCGATGGATGATTCGTAATCGGATATAATATATATCCACTGTCATAAAATGATTTGTTTTTTGATATCGATAATAAACTCGTATCCTTACATTGAGGATAAGAAGTAGTATTACGATGATACATATTACAAGCGCAGTAATAATCCAAGCCATGCTTCCATCTCCACGATTTAATAACGATAGTTTGCCACAAGTTTCCAATTTTATGCATAAACAAAATCGAGTAGGAGGAGGCGATTAACCTCCGACCTCTCACACCACCGTACGTACGGTTCCGTATACGGCGGTTCCATCTAAGTCCAACGTAACGTTTGATATCTACTAAATAGACTCTTTAGCCCTTGGCCTGACCAATATTGGTCGTCAAGGGCTTTATGCAAGATTGGGCTTTTAGCTATTCGCCAGTATCCCTTTCTTGTGTTAGCCCATTCCCACGCTTTTCCTTTCTTAATTCCGTATCGAATTAAGTTATGGTACCTTGTTTGGACTTTCTTCCATTCCTTCCAACGAATCATTCGTAACCTTCTTCTTATCCAGGCATCTAGTTTCTTGAATAAAGAAGGCGTTTCTGCCAGTTGGTAGTAGCCTAACCAACCTATTAGGAATCGATTTAGTTTCTCCATCCTTCTATCCATCGCCACCGATTTCCTTCTAGAAGTCAGTTCACGAACTCGCTGTTTAAAGCGTTTTACACTTTCTTTTGAAACCCGGATTTTCGGGGTTTCCTTCTGGATGGTAAAAGAAAATCCAAGGAATTTGCGTCTCCATGGGCGGTCTACCGCACTTTTGTCTCCATTTACTTTGAGTTTCAGTTTCTCTTCTATGAATTTAGTGATAGTATTCATGATTCGTAAACCCGCACGTTTGGAGCGAACATAGATATTACAGTCGTCTGCATAACGGACGAAGTGAAGTCCTCTTTTCTCCAGTTCTTTATCCAGTTCATCGAGGACAATATTGGAAAGTAGTGGACTTAGGGGGCCTCCTTGGGGAGTACCTTCTGTATTAGGACAAGCTAACCCATCTTCCATAATTCCTGCCTGTAAATATCTTCTGATTAATTTCAAGACCATTGGGTCTTGAATTCTTTTACTTAATGTTCGCATCAGTCTGTCATGATTTACTTTATCGAAGAATTTCTCTAAATCCATATCGATTACCCAACGGTAACCCTGCTTGATATAATTTCTAGCTTGTCTCACCGCATCATGTCCGCGCTTGTTTGGACGGAATCCATAACTGTATCGCGAAAATGTAGGGTCGTAAACTTCCGTTAGGACTTGTGCGATTGCTTGTTGGAGGAATCGGTCTGTCACGGTAGGGATACCTAACTTTCTCTTCCCACCGTTTGGTTTCGGGATTTCGACACGACGAACAGGTTGAGGGTAGTAGGTTCCCTTTTCGAGTTGTTCCCGAATGGTAGTCCACTGTTTCATGATATGTGCTCGTAGGTTTTGTACAGGCATATCATCCACACCATGACTTCCTTTGTTTCTTTCTACACGTTTTAGTGCTTGTATTAAGTTTTCCCGTGATAGTATTCTTTCCAACATGATATCGAACTCCTACGCGAATTGTCCGTCCTTCTTATGTGGCAACTACTTTCAGCCCTTCTAATGTCCCCCACGAGATTCATCGTTTCCTCCATTAGGAAGGTTCTTATGTTTCTGCGTCATCAAGTGTTGCGTATGCAAAGTGGCAATTCTCCTTAGATGATTCAGCCCTTCCCGAATACCCTAGGAGCATTCGGTACTATGGCTTCGGCTGACTTCTGATAGTTCAGCGAACATTCTCATGTTCGGTTACGGCAGGTGTACCGCATTTCTATCAGACCTCCCAGGGTAAGCACACATTCTTCCTCTCCATGTCCTCGCTCCATTTACTCTATGCTCCCTTTGGCAGTAAGGACTTCAACTTGTATAGCAGTCTCATCCAAGAACATCTAGCCTTATATGAAGTTTGTGTTCCTCGAGGCGGAGATTTGCCGCTGACTTCCTTCAGATTCTAGGTCACCCTAGACACCCTTGTCTTAAGCTAATCACTACTACTGCCTTCGTGATTCAGGACTTCAACCCTAGAGAATGTGTGCATGCCTGGCACACTATAAAGAGGACCATCCTCGGGTAGAGAATGGTCCTCAGCCATTTAAACTATTTAATTAGTATTAACCGTTAAATCCACCAAACTGTTGTTCAGCCATTTGAACAAGACGTTTTGTAATTTCTCCACCAACAGAACCGTTAGCACGAGAAGTTGTATCAGCACCAAGTTGAACACCAAATTCTTGAGCAATCTCATACTTCATTTGTTCTAGCGCTTGTTCAGCACCAGGTACAAGTAATTGGTTAGAATTGTTGCTATTGTTGTTTGCCATGGTATTTCACCTCCTTGGTACACTTATAATGTGCGTATTAGAGGTGAAACATTCATATTATTAATTGGTAAGTGTTGCTAAATACACTTCTGGTTAAAATAAACCTTCAAACGCATCCTCTGCTTTTTTCTTATCGGTAATTCTGACGACTTCTATACCATCAATTGCTTCTTGAATTAATTCCTCATAATCAAACTTAGATTCAAAATAGTTCACGCGATCACGTTTAGGTTTTGTTTTCGGTGCTTTCGGTACAAAGATAGTACAGCAATCCTCGTAAGGTCTTATCGAGATATCAAAGGTATCAATGTTTTTGGAAATCTCGATAATTTCATCCTTATCCATCGTAATTAACGGTCTAATAATCGGATAATTCGTAACCTCATTAATCGTATTCATACTAGTCATGGTTTGACTTGCTACTTGACCTAAATTTTCACCCGTTGTCATGGAAAGGATACCTTCCTTTTGAGACACTCTTTCACTAATGCGTAACATCATCCTTCTCATTACCGTCATGCCGTATCCATCAGGTGTTTCTTGGAATATTTTTTGTTGAAGCTTCGTAAACGGAACGATATGGATTTTAATACTTGGACCAAAGCTTGCTAATTTTTCTGTTAAATCCAATACCTTTTGCTTTGCTCGTTCACTTGTAAATGGTGGCGAATGGAAATGAATTGCTTCAATCTCAACACCACGCTTCATCGCAAGATAGCCTGCAACTGGACTGTCAATTCCTCCGGATAACAGTAATAGCGTCTTACCAGAGGTTCCTACTGGAAGTCCCCCTGCACCTCGTACAACACTTGATGTAATGTAAGTAGCTTCTTGGCGTATTTCTACTTTCACTTCTACATCTGGGTTGTGTACATCTACCGTATATGAATCGGTATGGCTTAAGAGATGTCCGCCTAAGATTTGATTCAATTCTTGAGATCGTACTGGAAATCCTTTATTAATACGTTTTACAGTAACTTTAAATTTTTTCACTTCTTCTGCATTTGTCAACGCATATAAAGCAGCTTCTTTGATGCTTTCCAATTCATTTTCTACTTTTATCGCTAAACTTAGGCTATGAATTCCGAAGATATGCTTAACCTTCTCCATAATTGGTTGTGGATCTTCTCCATTTAATAGGATAAACATTCTCCCTTGAGTTCTCTTCACTTTTACTTCCGGATAATCCATTAATTTATGACGAATGTTTTGTTGTAGTTTTTCTACAAATAGTTTACGGTTCTTACCTTTTAACGCTAGTTCTCCGTAGCGAATTAATATATGATCAAATTCCATTATTATCTACTCCATTACTTCTTTTAGTTGGGTTATTGCTTCTTTCAGTTTATGAATAAACGTTTTTATTTCGTCCATTGTATTGTCATAGGAAAGACTAACACGCAATGCCGATTTTGCCCTATCTTGCGAGAATCCACACGCCTTTACAATTCTACTTTCATCTAAATCTTTAGAGGAACATGCAGATTTTGTTGAAATAAATATTCCTTGCTTTCCTAAAGTATGAATCATTACCTCAGGTTTTAATCCCGGAATAGAAAAGTTCAGGATATGTGGTGCTGCTTGCTCAGAAGAATTAATAACAACCTCCTTTATTTCTCCTAATTCCTGACGTAAATAAAGGTTTAATTGGATTAATTTCTCCGATTCCTTCACTTGTCTTTCTTTAATCAGACGTAGTGCTTTTACAAACGCCACTGCACCAGCTAGATTTTCTGTACCAGAGCGCACTTTTAACTCTTGGTCTCCACCGTGGAATAAAGGAAATAGCTTTACACCTCTACGTTTATAAAGGATACCAGTGCCTTTAAGTCCATGGATTTTATGTCCTGACATCGTACACAAGTCAATGCCACTATTAGAAAGGGTAATCGGTACCTTCCCTAAGCCCTGAACATGATCCACATGAAAGAAGAGCTTTGGATGGTTTTTAGCAATTTCACCAATTTCTTTTATTGGTTGAATGGAACCAATTTCGTTATTAACATGCATAATACTAATTAAAATGGTATCCGGTTGAATGGCACGTTTTACATCTTCAACAGACACAACTCCAGCTTCATTTACAGGTAAATAGGTTATTTGAAATCCTAGCGTTTCTAAACTTTTACATGCCTCATAGACAGAAGGATGTTCAATTTCAGTGGTAATGATATGCTTACCTCGTCCTTGATGCTGTAATGCTATTCCCTTAATAGCAGTATTATTCCCTTCTGTACCACCTGATGTGAAGATAATTTCATCCTCATAAACGTTTAGAAGATTCGCAGCTTGTTCCTTCGATTTTAGTAGAAGTTTCTCCGTCTCTCCACCAAGGATATGGATAGAAGAAGGATTTGCAAAGTAACTGGTTGATACCTGTTGAAAACTTTGTAACACTTCTGGATGTGGTTTCGTGGTTGCACTATTATCTAGATATATCATGAAAAATCCTCCTTTTATCACTTTTTATTGCAACAAATGAGAGCTGCTTATAACAATTCATTTCGTATTTAATCCCAAAATATCATTATAGAAAAACTTCCGATAACGTGAAAGTTTTTAATCTTAACTCCATATTAAACACAAAACGGAAGGCTGTCTTTAGGAAATCTCTTTCCATAAAGCAGCCTCACTGACCATTCTTATTTTTTATATTAATTGATGTTCTTCAATTCGCTTTAATGCACCAGGCTCCACTTCTTCAAGTGCTTTAGCAGCCTGTTCCAATGCTACTTCATATTCATAACTTCTAAATAAATTCTCTGCTTCTAATAGCTTCGCAGCAAGCAATGGATATTTACTTCTGTAACGGTTAGCATATTGTATAACTTGTTCAGTTAAACGTGCTTGATCTACCATGACTTCCGTTTGCTCTACCAATAAATCCACTGCTGCTTTAGCTGCCGTTAACGAGCGCTGTACTTCAGCAATATCTAAAGGACTTTTCTCCAATGCTTTTAATACATGATTACTTTTCTCTAAAGCTTCGTCCATTGAATTCCAAATAAAATTTGGTACTCCAGGAATATTACTCTTTTTAATCTTGCGGTTCGTCTCATTAATTTGTTCACGGATATCAGCTAATTTTTCTTTCGCTTCTATCTCGTCTTTCCTCATGTTATAAATACTCGCTTTAAAATCTTGATGCTTTTCATAAAGCTCTTCTAACTGATTAAATCCAGTTTCCAGCTGTGTTCGCAGTTCTGAATGAGGCATATCATCCTCTTCTAGACCTTCTACAACTTCATCGAATATTTTTTGCAGCTGTCCAATACTCTTTTCCAATGATAGGTATTTTTCCATATCTTGATCATCAAAATAATACGTTTGCTTCAATAAGTCAACCTCTGATTTCGTTTCTTCAAATGATGCCGCAATTTCTTCTACTGACTTTTGGTAGCTTGGAACTTGGGTTTCCATATAATTCTTGGCAATTGCTTCTTTCTCCAACAATTGATACATTTCCTGAATACGATCTTCAACCTCTTTCATTAAGGTTCTCGCTTCTGTTGATGTTCCCTTTTCTAGAGCGATAACACAATCTAAAAGCCTCTGTTGGTACCCTTGTAATTCATTTTCAAAGCCTAGATGTTCAATGCGGAATCCTTCTTCTTTCATCTCTTTAATTCCAGCATATAAATCATCTATTTGGGCAGGAATATCCTGTTTACATGCTCGATATATTTCTGGAAACTCTTCCATTTCGACTGTAAGTAAATCTAGACGTTCTTTTAGGGAGTCTACTAATTCTTTCGCTTCAGTGTAATTCCCTAAATCTACTAATTCATGGTATTGATTTAGCATCTCCGCTAGTTCGTCAATCTCTACTTCAAAACGTAATTCCGCTTTTCCATATTGGAATCTATTCTGTGCAATTTTCTTACGTAACTGTTTAATTGCCGGTTGAATATTTTCCACTTCTTTACGACTTGTTTCTTCTGATTCAACTAATGCATCTAATTCAATGAGAATTTTATCAATATCTTTTTCAATTGTTTGTAAGCTCTGCTCCGTTTTTCGCAGAATCTTCTTTGCGTTCGAGAAACGGAATCGGTCCGCGGCCTCTTCAGCATCAAATAAATATTCTTCAATATCCGGAAGCGATTTTGAAAGTATATAATCCCATCGTTCCTTCCAAGATTCGAATCGGTCTTGCGTCTCACCAGATAGATTTAGCGCTTTAATTCTTGTTAACTGCGCAGATACATTTCTGTTCATGACATCTAGCTTCCAACCCTCTAGGCGGTCAACTAAATCATAAATTCTCTTTCTCATAATAAGGCTTATAATAATTAGTGCGATTATGACAAGTACAATTCCAATAATATATTCCATAGTAAAGCCCCCTAAAAAATCCCAAGAAGAAATTCCTTTATATAAAAATGATTCTCTTATCATGTAAAGCTATTTTTCTATAATCATTATAATACCATGTATCCGCGATTTTTGGCTAAAAAAATCAATTAAAAAAGTGATTTTTTGTCAGATTATGAAAGTAGTTATATAATTCCTTCAAATTTTCAGGTACACTAGAATGAAAAAAAAGGCTGGGACAAAAGGATGAATCTTAAAGTAAAAACCGTATGATGAGCAAGGATCCCGCTCCGGAAATATACTTGCGGTTGCTTCCAGCACAGGGGCGACATCTGCTCGATAAAACCATCGCAGTGTCTACCTTGCACTTTATCACAGCATAAGTCGACATCTGCGCGAGAGAACCTCGCAGTGTCTTCTTTACCGCCGGGCGGCTGCCTTAGCCTCCTCGTGCTACTTCTTTAGGAGTCTCAACCTTGCCCTTCCTCCCACAGGAGTCTACGTATATTTCGGAGCTAGTATCGTGTATCATTCGGTTTTATATTCAATTCTTTTGCTATGTCCCAACCTCTTTCCTTTCTTATTGGGTTATATAATCAATCCATTGATGAATGGTCTGAACATATTTGGTAACAAATAAGGAATGCGAGTAATCCCCTACGACCTGACTCCGCCATTCATTATGTAAAACATAAGGTGTGACAAGCATACCTTTTAATTGCATCAGTAAAAATTGCCGATCTAATTTTTGTTTATCTACGTTACCGCCTTTAACTACAGCGGTGAATGCATTTCCAATAATAAAATTTTCTTTCGCTAAGTAGGTAACAACCATTTCACGAACAAATACAGAATCCATGGATAATTCACGATGTATAAAGCAGGATAATTGTAGGTTACTATGTTTATATTGTATAATTTTATGTATTAATTTTTTCAATTTTTCATTAGGGGTATCATCACTTGATTCTTCAAGAGTTGCTTCAATGATTGCTAAATATTCTTCGTAATAACGTGAGACAGCATACTCTAATAATCCCTGCTTTCCTTTAAAGTAATAACTTATAGAGGAAACATTAACAGAGGCTTTTTCTGCGATGTCACGAACAGAAGTACCATGGAATCCTTTTTGATAAAAAAGTGAAGAAGCAGCCTCAACTACTTTTCTTTTAGTAGGGGAATCTTTCATTGAACCCAACTCCTTTCGTAATCATTTAGATTCATATATTATTAATACGACAGAAATATAAATTATCCTGCTTCATTCATCAGGATTAATTATAACTATTTTTTGGGAGGATGTTTATCTATGTTTCAATCGAGTTTATATTCTGGTGATAAAGTAAAAGATTATGAACTATTAATTAAGCAGTTATCAGCGTTAGTAGATGGTGAAACAGATGTTATTGCTAATTTATCCAATGCCTCTGCCTTATTAAATCAATTTCTTGATGAAACCAATTGGGTGGGGTTCTATTTATGGAAAGATGACGAGCTTGTTTTAGGACCATTCCAAGGATTACCAGCTTGCATTCGTATTGGTTATGGAAAAGGTGTATGTGGTACTGCTGTTAAAGAACGTAAAACACAACGAATTGAAGATGTTCATCAATTCCCTGGACACATTGCGTGTGACAGTGCCAGTCAATCAGAAATTGTTGTTCCTATTATAAAAGATGGTGAAATATTCGGTGTCCTTGATATTGATAGCCCGATTTTAAATCGCTTTGATGAAACGGATCAAGAATACTTGGAGAAATTTGTTGCCGAATTAACGAAATATCTTTAGGTTTCATACAATAATTTATTCGTCCATATCGGTTCGAAAGACGCCCCGCGTAACAAAAGCAATAAAAAGAAGACATCGCACAGGAAGTACCTCGCGCGTGTCTTCTTTTTGTTTTATCTAATACATGTAAGAGAACGATATTTAACTTCGATCTGTAGAAAGCATACGGCGCTAACCTTTTTTTCTTAATTAGAAGTCAGCTAAATGATTTCTCAATGCGAAGCTTAATTCTAATAATCCAAGTCATTACAAAACTAAGCGTGTAGATTATCTTTTTCCTGTTCATCTATGCTATATTTCACGACACAGTTTTTTCCATAGTTTTTGGCGTCATAGAGAGCCTTATCTGTTCGAATAAAAAAGTTCTTAGCCGAGTCATCAGTTGCTTTTGTCCAGGAAGAAACACCTGCCGATAACGTTACTCTAGGTTCTGTAAAGCTTTCTACTTGAGTATTTATTTTCCTCGCTAGTTGAACTCCCTCATTTAATTCCGTATTAGGTAGATAAACAGCAAGTTCTTCTCCACCCCATCTAGCTGCAACATCTCTGTCCGCAATATTGGACTTTATAATAGTTGCTACCTGCTTTATTACTTCATCGCCAATATAGTGACCATATGTATCATTAACTTGTTTAAAATTATCAATATCAAATAAAATTAATGTCCCCAGTTCCCCACTTTTCATATGCTGTATTATTTTTTCATCCAAGTAATTTCGTGAATTTAGCTGGGTTAAGTAATCTGTTGAAGCTGCCTCTTGTAATTGTTCTTTTAGAATAGTGTTAACAAAGGCTAATGTAGAGTGACGAATGATGGATTGTAATAGTTTAAACTCGTCAAATGAAAATGCATACGAATCGTGATGAAGTACGATAACAACACCATTTACCTCACCGGCATTAATCATCGGTAAAGCCATTACAGAGTGATAAGGAAAATAAGTATCCTTCGATGTAAATTCTCCTGAAAAAATGGCTTCTTTACGTTTTAGTATATCGGAAACGAACGTACGCATTACCATACGACCTTCCAATGTCTCAAAAAATGAGGTACTACCATCAATTGCCTCAAAATGATGTGCCATTTCCTGCTTTTTATAGATGAATCCTATTTCGGAAGGTTTACAGATTTTTATGATCTGATCTCTTACAAGCCTCGTTATTTCCGTTAAATCTAAGTTTGAGTTTAATCGGTGAGTTAAGTCATTAATCAATTGCAAATCGGATACAAGATGCTTCGAATTTTGGTATAAAATGGTATTTTCGATAGCTTTTCCTGCTGTGTTAGCAAACTTCCTAATAAACGCAATCTCCTCTTCTGGAAAGTCTATTATCATGGGGATAATAATTTGTAGTACACCATATACCCCTTGGTATCCCTTCAAAGGCGCATATATACACGTGTTTTTCTCCTGAATTCGGTTTTCTATTTGAATTTCCGCCTTTAAAAAGGCCTGAGAGCTAGCTAGTTTTGTTGAATCGTCACTGAATTCAATTGCCCTTATAGGTAAACCTAATGTCTCATCATGATCCTGCGCTAATAATAAGTAAAATGCATAGTCAGGATAAATACGACGGATGCTAGAGATAATTTCTGTATATATTTCTGTCTTATTATTTAAAACTAAAAATGTAGACGTAATATCATATAACGTTTGGTATTTTTCTTCATTTTGTTTTGATTGGATGACTTCATTTACAACTGTAAACGACCTTTCTAGCTCCACTTTGATCGTGATTAAAAGCTCATCCACTAACCCTTGTTTAGAATCTATACCTAGTACAATCATTCCAGCCGGACCACATGATGGCTGTATCGGAACAGCTATCGTAGTCTCTTCCGTTTTAGCGGATGAAAATACATTATCCTCCTCGGCAATTTCCATGAAGGTCTGATTCTGTATAATGGTATTCCAATACTTATTATGAGGATCTGCAATTTTATTTGAAAATGCTTCAACTGAATTATTCGTATGTGCTACTAATTGAAGCTGTTTGTGACTTTGATCATAGGTGTATATACCAATAAAATCTAAATCCAGTAATTTATATAAACTAGTGGATAGATTTTGATAGAAATTGTCCTTACCAGTAGGTGATACAGTAGTAAGTGAATTATAGTTAATTAATTTGATTTGTTCTTGTATAGAGCTAATATTCATCATAATCACCTATCAAAGGATTTTATTTATTGCTATTATATAATATATTGATTTTAATTTACCATTTTATCATATGAAATAGCACGTTATTCAACCTTTTTATTAAAAGAATCATTGACTTAGTTCCAAAAAAATTATATACTATTCTTTGTGTAAAATAATAAGGCAGCCTAAGTGAATCACCAATCTGTCCATTTTGTTCCTCATAACGAGGTGTATCGCGTAACTCTCAGCTGCTGGAGCGATGGTACATGAAAACATAATGGCGTTTGGCGCGATCACGGTTGGAATTTTATTTTATGCAAATAAAATAAAAAGGAGGAAATGTCCTATGGCACGATATACTGGTCCTGTATGGAAAAAATCACGTCGTCTTGGCATTTCATTAACTGGAACTGGCAAAGAGCTAGATAAACGCCCTTATGCTCCTGGGCAACACGGAGCTAACCAACGCAGAAAGCTTTCTGAGTATGGTCTTCAATTACAAGAAAAACAAAAACTACGCTTTATGTATGGATTGAACGAACGTCAATTCCGCACTCTATTCGATAAAGCTGGTAAAATGAAAGGTGTTCATGGTGAAAACTTCATGGTACTTCTTGAATCTCGCCTTGATAACCTTGTTTATCGTTTAGGTCTTGCACGTACTCGTAGACAAGCTCGTCAGCTTGTAAACCACGGTCACGTGACAGTTGGTGGATCTCGCGTTGATATTCCATCTTACCTAGTAAAACCTGGTCAAACAATTGGTCTTCGCGAAAAATCAAGAAACCTTGATATCGTGAAAGAAGCAATCGAAGTAACAAACTTCGTACCAGAATATTTAACATTTGACGCTGACAAATTAGAAGGTACATTCAATCGTTTACCAGAACGCTCTGAATTACCATCTGAAATTAGCGAACAATTAATCGTAGAATTCTATTCTCGTTAATAAAACCTTAAAAACTCTGAGATTTAGTATCTTAACTAAATTTCAGGGTTTTTTTTATCGCTATATTCTCCCCTTATGCAAGTCCTCCCCTCCTTAGCAGATTACTTTTTTGAAAATTGAATATTTATTTTTAAGTGCTCCTGTAATAAACTAGGTAGTAGGAGGTTTTAAGTAGTATGAATAAATTGATAGTCTTTTTATGTATTGTTGCTATTTCCATTCTTGGATACTTTGGATTTTTAATTCTATCTGATGTGAAAGAGGCAAGCACTGACAAAAATGAAACAAATGTATCTGAATCCTTAGAAGACATTCGAGAATCGGTAGGTGGTACCATTACAGAAGAACAAGCAGCGTCCTATGAGGAACAAGGATTAAACCCATTTGGACAAAGAAAAACAGCAGATCAATTGACCGACGCTGACTATCAAGAATATATCCATGGAATGAGTCACCAAAAAGTAAAGGCTGAGCAAAAATGGGGCTTTTATCAAATAACGCCCGAGAGAATACAGTGGTTACTTGAAGGTCTTGATCAAACAGAACTTAAACACGAGGAAATCTATCGAACTATTTTAGAAAAATGGGCTAAAGGAGATTTCACAACAGCAGACGTTGACCATAATACAATTTGGGAATTACAAGGTGGAAATATAGGAAGGGCAACAGGAGTCCTAACTCCCGAAGAGGAAGAAGCCTATATCCGCAGCCATCAATAGCTCTATTTCTTACATAAATGAAAAAACCAAACTAATATCAAATCCATGAATTTGAATTAGTTTGGTTTTTGTTAGCTTATTAAAGGCATCATGTAGTCAATCTGGCAACATTCACTACCCAAATCTTGTTCATAACTTTTACTTAATTGTTATATTGAATCAAGAAGTACTTCTTCTTCCCTCTTCTAATAATCGTAAATTTCCCTTCAATTCGATCTGCTTCTGAAACAACATATTGAAGATCTTGTTGTCGTTCCCCATTAATATAGATAGCACCATTGGTAACATCTTCTCTAGCTTGTCGTTTAGATGATGAAATCTTAGCATTCACCAATAAATCAACAATGCCTATATCTTCCTTATCTGTATGGAATGAAGGAACATCTTTAAAACCTTGTTCAATATCACTTGCAGAAAGTGATTTTAAATCTCCACTGAACAAGGAAGCTGTAATTTTCTGTGCTTGTTCAACCGCTTCTTGACTATGAACCATTCTAGTCATTTCTTCAGCTAATCGCTTTTGAGCTATTCGGTTTTCTGGATGATTTTCTACTTCTTGCTCTAGCTCATGTAGCTCCTCTTCATTCAAGAACGTAAAGTAGCGTAAGAACTTCATTACATCGCGGTCATCCGTATTGATCCAGAACTGATAGAACTCATATGGACTCGTCTTTTCTGGGTCTAACCAAATCGCACCACCAGCAGTTTTTCCAAATTTAGTTCCATCTGCCTTGGTAATTAGTGGTACTGTAAGACCAAATACCTTCACTTCATCTTCTTCATTCTCTCTTGCTCGACGGATTAATTCCATACCAGCTGTAATATTACCCCATTGGTCACTTCCACCAATTTGCAATGTACAATTTTCTCGTGTATATAATTGTTGGAAATCTAAAGATTGTAAAATCATATAACTAAATTCTGTAAAGGAAATCCCTTGTTCTATACGAGCAGAAACAGATTCCTTAGCAAGCATGTAATTTACACCAAAATGCTTACCCGCATCACGCAAGAAATCAATAACCGTCATGCTCCCCAACCATTCATGGTTATTTCTAACTACTACTTCATTCTCGTTCTGATCTACTTCAAGAATTTTAGATATTTGTTGTTTAATGCTTTCACTATACCCTTTTACTACTTCTTCCGTATTTAAAGAGCGCTCTGTTGAACGACCACTAGGATCACCAATCATTCCTGTACCGCCACCAACTAAAGCAATCGGTCTATGTCCCGCCTTTTGGAATCGTTTTAACATCACTAATGGTACAAGATGTCCGATGTGTAAGCTATCCGCAGTTGGATCAAAACCACAATATAATGTTACTTCATTTTCAGCTAAATGCTTTTCTAACCCTTCTCTATCGGTAACCTGATTAATTAACCCTCTTTTTTCTAATTCATCTAAAATATGCATCTTTACTCACACTCCAACTTTTTCTTTTAAAAAACAAAAAAACCCATTCCTTATGTAAATAAGGGACGAGTTAAACACGCGGTACCACCCTTGTTGCAGAATTCTGCCACTTTGGGGTTGTTAACGATGACTTTCACCGTCTTAAATTCACCTATTAGGTTCATTAAGATTGCTCCAGAATTGTAATTCGCATGCAAATATTTACTGGTTCCCACCAACCACCAGCTCTCTTGGAAAGGGATTTGCAATACTACTGTTTCCTTCATTGCTTTCAAATATAGTATTATACATATCATATAAAATATATTTCAAAAATGCAACGTTTTTTTAAATTACAGTACCTACTCTTTTTCTACTATGCTATAATAATGCTTGGAATAATAGGAGGTTTTATCGTGGATTTTAAACACTTTTTTCAAAATGTTGGAACCAAGGTAAAAACGGTTTGGAACACTGGAAAAATCCAACGTGTTTCCCGAATTACATATGATGTTATCTGGAATGTTATCTTATTTTTTATCATATTAGGGACCATTGGAATGTTTTTAGGTGCAGGAATCGGGTTTGGATATTTTGCTTCTCTTGTAAAAGACGAACCAATTAGATCATACGAAAGTATGGAAAAAGATATCTATGACTATGAAGAGACTTCCAAGCTGTATTTTGCAGGAGATATTTATATCGGTGATATTCAATCTGATCTTCACCGTGAAGAAACAAAACTAGAAAATATATCCCCTACTTTAATAGAAGCTGTCTTGGCTACAGAAGATGAATTCTTCTATGAGCATAATGGGGTTGTACCAAAGGCCATCATTCGGGCCTTAGTCCAAGAGTTTACCAACTCTAATATGAAATCTGGTGGTAGTACATTAACACAACAATTAATTAAAAACCAGATTTTAACAAATGAAGTATCGTTTGATAGAAAAGCAAAAGAAATATTACTAGCTATGCGGTTAGAACAGTTCTTTAGTAAAGATGAGATATTAGAGGCTTACTTAAATATTATCCCTTATGGGCGCAGTGCTAATGGTAGGAATATCGCAGGTGTTCAAACTGCTGCAAGGGAACTCTTTGGTGTCGATGCAGACGAGGTAAACTTACCACAAGCTGCATTTCTTGCCGGCCTCCCACAAGGTCCTTCTTATTACACACCATATAAAAGTGGTGGCGGATTAAAGGATGAGGAAGGGCTAGCTCCTGGAGTTAATCGTATGAAAGTCGTGCTTAGTCGAATGTATGAATCAGGGAAAATAACAGACAAGGAATATCAAGAAGCACTAAAGTATGATATTACAAAAGACTTTGTAACAGAATCAGAATCACCACTTGATAAATACCCACATTTGACGATTGAATTAGAAGAAAGAGCTAGTGAAATCTTAACCTATGTGTTAGCTGAAAAGGATGGCTACTCGAAGGAAGATTTAGATGAGGATCATGAGCTTAAAGAAGAATATGCCATTTTAGCCAATCGAGACTTACGTAGAAATGGCTATAATATCCATTCGACGATTGATAAGGATATCTATGATGCTTGGCAAGAAGTTGCTAAGAACTTTAAATATTATGGACCTGATTCAACAAAGCAGGTTGTCGATCCTAGTACAGGTGAAGTAATTGAACGCCAACGAGTAGAGGCAGCTGCGGAATTAATCGAAAATTCAACTGGTAGAATCATTAGTTTTCTTGGTGGACGTGGCTATAGCTATGATAACCAATTAAATTATGCTACTAGAGCAAAGAGATCAAATGGAAGTACAATGAAGCCATTATTAGTGTATGCTCCAGCTATGGAAAAAGGAATCATTCAGCCAGGTACACCGATTGCAGACGTTGAAACATCATGGGGTAGTTGGACTCCACAGAACTTCGACAATAGCTATCATGGTATTTTACCGGTTCGGAATCATTTAATGAATTCCTATAATGTTCCTGCTATAAAAGTCTATACACAAATAATGAATGATAATCCAGTTGAGCAATATCTTCGCAAAATGGGTATTACATCTATCGGTGATGATGAATATGCACACCAAGCCCTTGCTATTGGGGGGACATCAACTGGTATAACAATCGAAGAAAACACAAATGCATATGTTACATTTGCAAATGGTGGTAACTTTGTCGATGCGTATATGATTGAGAAAATTACTACGCAAGATGGAGAGGTTGTTTACGAGCATAAGAGTGAACCTGTCGAAGTATTTTCTCCTCAGACGAGTTATTTAACACTTGATATGATGAGAGATGTTGTGAAGCAAGGATCAGCTTCCTATCTTCCAGGCCAGTTAAAGTATAAAAATGTTGATTGGGCAGGTAAAACTGGTACATCACAACATACACATGATGTCCATTTCGTTGGATCAAATCCAAACGTTACAATGGGTGCATGGCTAGGATACAGAATTGGCCAATCTCTAGTATGTGATAGCTGTGAGCTACACCATACCAATCGTAATCTAAAATTATGGGCAGAGCTGATTAATGCAGCTTCTGATATAAATCCTGATTTAATAGCACCTTCACAGAAGTTTCAACGACCAGATGGCATCGTTTCTCGTAGCTATTGTGCCACTTCCGGAATGCTTCCATCTGATCTATGTAATGAGGCTGGACTTGTTTCAAGTGATCTATTTAATGCTAAATTTGTTCCAACAAAAGTAGATGATAGTTTAAGTCGAGGATCTTATGTGTTAGTGGATGGGAAAGCCGTACTGGCAGGACCAAATACACCGAAAGAATTCATTCAAGACGATGGACTATCATTTAATCCTGAATGGCTAATTCGAAATCAATACGATAAGTTAAGAGATATTAGGCAGTTATTCCCTTCCATTCGAAGAGAAGCATGGGAGAAAATAACTATACCAAATATCAAAGGGTTTAACTCTACGATAAATGATGATGGGGTTGCTCCAAAAGCACCAAGTTCACTGAAAAACAGTGGAAGGAACTTAACATGGAATGCTTCTTCTAGTAAGGATGTAGTGGGATACCGCATCTTTCGTGCTAATGAACCTGGTGAATCATTCAAGCTAATCGGTAGCTCAATCGAAACGAAATTCACCCTGCCCAGTGGTACAGGTGTCTATCACGTTAAAGCAGTAGATTACTTTGGACTGGAATCCAAAGCTTCTGAAGAAATAATAATAGGTGATTTCGAGGAACCTGAAGAACTTGATAAACCTAACAAACCAAATAACAAAGATAATAAGGATAAAGATAAGCCAAAAGATCCAAAACCAAATACACCTAAAGACCCGGTAGAACCGAATCCTCGTGATGAAGAAGAACCTGTAGACGGTGGCGGAGATAATACCGAACCAAATCCAAATAATCCTGAAGATCCCGGAGAGGAAGAACCTCCAGGTGATGGTGAGAACGAAGGTTAACCCTTCAACTCAAGCTTGTAGAGAGTACGTGACTTTTCTCTACAAGCTTTTTTTCATGTAGATTAATCACGTAAGATAAACTACAAATACAGTCCCTTTCCAGGTAACGTATAACACAGATATTCCCCACTAAAAGAAAACCTGCCCCTTCTTCTTTTTTGTTCAAGAAAAGACTAAAAATTACAACGATAATCCTGTATAATATAATGTAACAAGATAATTCGGTGGTGAAAACATGGAGCATATCAAAACGTATAACAAAATAGAACATCAAGTAAAAGATAAGTTACTCATTATTGAAGGACCTATCTCCTCATCAGAGTTAGCTAGGTACGAATTTCATCCAGATTTAAATTCCTTTCGCCCGGCACCTAACCAATTGCAAGCACTGATGGGTATTGCTGATTTACCTGATGGCCGAATTATCATTGCTAGAGAACAGAATACCATTATTGGTTATGTAACCTACCTTTACCCAGACCCCTTAGAAAGATGGTCAACCTTTCAAATGACTAATTTGATTGAACTAGGGGCTATAGAAGTAATTCCAGACTATCGAGGGGGGAAAGTTGCTTCTAATCTCCTCCATGTTTCCATGTTGGATCCTTTTATGGAACATTATATTGTTATTTCGACGGAATATTATTGGCACTGGGATTTAAAAGGAACCAATTTAAGCATTTGGGAATATCGCAAAGTAATGGAAAAAATGATGGCTTCTGGTGGGCTACTACCTGCTCCAACAGATGACCCAGAAATCATTTCACACCCAGCGAATTGTTTAATGGTACGGATTGGTTCGAAAGTCGATGAAGCATCTATCAACCAATTTGAAAAGCTTAGATTTCTAAAACGATACCAATTACGTAGTTTTAGGGAGGGTCTGTAATGCATGTTGAGGAAATAATGAATCGTAATGTTGTGACTTTAAGCCCAACCGATTCCATTGCTAAAGCACACGAATTATTAGTAGAATACAAAATTAGACATATTCCAATTGTGGACAAAGACAATTTGGTTGTTGGAATAGTATCGGATCGAGATGTGCGAGACGCAAGTCCATCTATCTTTACCTCGGCTGATTCCAATAGTAATATCTTAGAGAAAGAAATCTCTTCTATTATGTCAAGCCCTGTCTTAACCGCACATCCATTAGATTTTGTTGAAGAGGTAGCTAGAATTTTTTATGACCGAGAAATTGCATGTCTACCTGTTGTTCATCACGACAAGCTTGTTGGTGTGATTACGGAGAAGGACTTGCTTTATACGTTAATTCAGCTAACCGGAACCCATGTTCAAGGTTCCCAAATAGAAGTGAAAGTTCCACATAAACCAGGTATATTACCTGAGGTTGCATCTATTTTTGGAAAACGTCGTGTGAACATTTCTTCTGTATTAGTTTATCCATATAGAAATGACCCTGATTATAAAATATTAGTCTTTCGTGTTCAAACAATGAATCCGTTACCTATTATTAGAGATTTACGTGATGCGGGATATGAATTGATGTGGCCAAATAACATTCCGGAGCCTAGACTATGAGTCCAAACATAAAATTTGTTTTTGATCATTCACTTTTAAATTATCACTTCCACGACGACCACCCTTTCAACCAGAAACGAGTAGTACTTACAAAAGATTTACTAGAAAAATCTGGCCAACTATCAGACATTCATATCATCAAACCCCGAGAAGCAGAAGATGATGAAATTCTGTTACTTCATGAACCAGCATATATTCGGGCTGTAAAATCAGCTATGACTTTATCTAAAGATGATTTAAATCGGTTTGGACTAGGTACAGAGGATACTCCTGTCTTCCCAAACATGCATAAAGCTGCTTCTCAAATAGTAGGAGCAACACTCACTGCAGTGGATGCTGTATTAAAGGACGGTGCTACTAGAGCAGTGAATTTTGCAGGTGGACTTCATCATGGTTTTAAACGGAGAGCATCAGGATTTTGTATTTACAATGATGCGGCAATTGCTATTCAATACATTAGGCAGCACTTTCATTTAAAGGTATTATATATCGATACTGATGCCCATCATGGTGATGGCGTACAAGAGGCGTTTTATGATGACCCTAATGTTTGTACCTTTTCTATCCATGAGACAGGAAGATATCTTTTCCCTGGCACTGGAAAGGTCACAGAACGAGGTATTAAAGAAGGACATGGATACAGCTTCAATTTACCAATAGATGCATTCACCCAAGATGAGTCTTATATCGAGAGCTATGAGACCGCTATATGGGAAATAGCCGAATTCTTTAAACCAGATATTATCATTACCCAAAATGGTGCAGATTCCCATTTCTATGATCCATTAACACATTTATGTAGTTCAATGACTACATTTGAAAAAATTCCAGAAGTTGCATTACAAATCAGTAATACGTATTGTAATGGAAGGTGGATTGCATTAGGCGGTGGTGGTTATGATATATGGCGGGTAGTCCCAAGAGCATGGGCACAAATCTGGAATGTGATGAAGGATGAAAAACCGCTAAAAGGACTTCTCCCCCCTTCATGGATTAAGGAGTGGCAAACAGAATCACCAGTAACTTTACCTACAACATGGCACGATAAAACGAAAGAAATCCCAACGATTCCTCGTAAAAAAGAAATTGAAGAGAAAAATAGATCTAACCTAGATTACTTATTAAAATATACAAAAGTAAAAAGAGGATAAGACATAAAAAGCAATGGAATTGGTAAAGGAAACTTTAAGAGATGAATACGTTGACCCTACTTCAGGAATATTCCACATCGAGCCATTCCCAAAGAAAAACACGGTATATTGCAGCATTCTCATCCTGGGGGCTCTACTTGTGGAGTCTACATATGTACCCAACGCATAACTCTATTCATCGTTTCTTATTTTAACCATACCATTACTTCTTACTGTCTTATCCTCTTTAACTCTCTTTATAAGATTCTTCCAAAATAACTATTTCAACTCTTCTATTTTTGCTTCGATTACTAGCACTATCATTTGGGACAAGAGGTTTTGTGTCGCTATAACCGGCAATGGAGAACCTGTCTTCATCCAAATTGTTCTCCTCTACTAATAGCCTAACTACACTACTGGCACGTGCTCCAGATAGCTCCCAGTTCGATGGATATCGGTAACTAGACATTGGTACATCATCTGTATGTCCTTCTACCTTAATATCATTATTGATTTGTGATAGTAAATTCCCTACCTTTGTTAGGAAGGGATGTGCTGATGGGAGAATATCAGCTTCTCCGGAATCAAATAAAATACTATCCTGTAGCACTAATTCTACTCCACGTTCAGAACGATTAGCGGATATTACATGGTTTAGACTATGCTCGTCCAAATATGCTTCTACTTCGTCCATCAAATTACTTAGAGAATCCTCAGCTGTATCGGAATCTGACTTTTTATCATCATTAACAGGCATATCAAACTCATTTGTCGTCTGCCCCTTTTCTTCTGTGCTTGTGTTTTCCGTAGGATTATCCATTGGGACAGGAGATGGGAAGAAATCAAAAATCATCCGATTCTTAAACGATTCAGAAATCGCTTCGAATTTAGCAGCGTCAATCTGAGACATAGAGAATAGTAAGATGAAAAAAACTAATATTAAAGTGACCATATCGGAGTATGTTACCATCCATTTCGGTGCACCCTTTTTTACGTTTTTTCTTCCTTCTCTACGCTTCATTTAGGCCATCCCCCACATACGAAGACCCTTCTTCGACTGCATCCTTATCCTTCGTATCATCTGATAAAAAGGCTCCTAGCTTCTCTTCGAGGATTCGAGGATTCTGACCTGATTGAACACCAATAACACCTTCAATGATAATTTGCTTGATAAAAACCTCTTCCTCTGTTTTACTCTCAAGCTTGCTTGCCATCGGTATAAATACAAGGTTAGCAAGCACCGTTCCATATAAGGTAGTTAAAAGAGCAACTGCCATACTAGGACCGAGTGTAGCGGGATCTGTCAAATTATTTAACATCAGCACTAAGCCAATTAATGTTCCAATCATTCCCCATGCTGGTGCATATTCCCCGCATTTTTCAATAATCATTCTTCCACGATAATGACGTTCCTCCATTGCCGTAATCTCCGCATTCATAATATCTTGAATGACTTCTGGTTCGATACCGTCAACGGCTAAGAGAATTCCCTTTTTGATAAATGGATCATCCACGTCTTCTAGTTCATTTTCTAAAGCTAATATTCCCTCGCGTCTTGCGCGTTCAGAAAGTCGAATAAATAGATTAATTAATTCAGGAAGCTTTTGTTCATTTTGATGAAAGGATTCTTTCACTACTCTTCCTGTTAATTTAATTTGGTCCATTTTAAAGTTAATTAATAATGAACCTACTACCCCACCTAATACGATTAGAATGGAAGAAATATCGAGGAACGATACAAACCCTTCTGCACCTGCATTCGATAGTATCGCCGCCATAATCATAATAAAGCCTATGGTAATGCCGATTGGAGTTAATAGATCTCTTTTTCTCATATTCCCTCTCCCCAAACTTCTGCTTCATAAACGCTATATCTTATATATCGACATTTAGATTACTTTGTTGAGTTTCTTTCGACAAGACGATGTGGTAATACTACCTTTTTCTCTTCTACTTCTTCTTTGTTCATATATTTAGTCAATAGACGCATCGCTACAGCACCAATATCATACATTGGCTGCACAACAGTAGACAAGGTAGGGCGAACCATATTAGCTAATTTTGTATTATCAAAACCAAAGACTTCTAAGTCCTCTGGAACACGATATCCTAAGTCTTGTGCACCATGGATTGCACCAAGGGCAATAGCATCTGAAGCTGCAAATACGGCAGTAGGCTTTTGTGCTAAGCTCATAAATTGCTCCACTGCTTTGATTCCAGATTCGTACGTATAATCACCACTTACGACATAATCTGCAACAGGCTCAATTGATGCTTCTTTTAAAGCACGTAAATAGCCTTGATATTTTAACTGATTAATGGTCTCTTCTTCATTACCATTAATAAACGCCAAACGTTTATTACCTTTATCAATTAAATTTTTTGCTGCTTCATATGCAGCAACTTCATAATCAATATTGACTGAAGGAGTAGCTTCTGTACCATCATAGGTAGCAGCTAATACTACAGGAACGGAAGCAGTTGAAAATTGGTGGATATGCTCTTGTGTTATATTTCCACCCATAAAGATAATTCCATCTACTTGCTTTTCAAGCATTGTATTAATTAATTGAAGCTCTTTATCCTTATTTTGATCAGAATTACTTAAGATAATATTGTATTTATACATTGTCGCGATATCTTCAATTCCTCGCGCTAATTCTGCAAAAAATATACTAGAAATATCCGGAATAATCGCACCTACAGTAGTGGTCTTCTTACTAGCTAGCCCACGTGCGACTGCATTCGGACGATAGCCCAATCGCTCTATCGTTGCCAATACCTTCTTTCTAGTTGTTGGTTTTACATTCGGGTTACCATTTACAACACGGGAAACGGTTGCCATGGAAACATTTGCCTCTCTTGCTACATCATATATTGTAACTGTCATTTTATAACCTCCTAATTCCGTTCCATTCGACATGAAATATTCTATTAACAATCATACTCTACCGCGATAAAAAACACAAAAAATTTAACAGCAGCTTAACCAGCCGTTACGTAGCATAGAGACTGGCTAAGCTATAAGAAATAGAGACATATCCCTTTTACCTGAGGTATGTCGACATAAGTTGCTGATGTTGCATGTCAACTCCTCTCCTGCTTAGTCGATATGAACTATATTAAAGGGGAAAGAGCCATGCTGGTACTTATGAAACAATAAAGAGAGCTTGACCCCAATTGAATCAAACTCTTCTAGCCAATAGATGAAGTGTATTTAGATAACTCTTGTAAGAAGTTTTCAAACATCTCAATATCCATTTGCTGTCTAGAATCAGATAGTGCAACTGCAGGGTCGGGGTGAACCTCTGCCATAATACCATCCGCTCCAATCGCTAAAGCTGCCTTTGCTGTTGGTATTAATAAATCCCTTCTACCTGTTGAATGTGTCACGTCAACCATTACAGGTAGATGTGTCTCTTGCTTTAATATCGGTACTGCAGATATATCTAACGTATTTCTAGTCGCTGTTTCATACGTGCGTATTCCTCGTTCACATAGAATAATATTTCCATTTCCTCGAGAAATTATATACTCTGCTGCATTGATAAATTCTGAAATTGTTGCGGACAATCCCCGCTTTAATAAGACTGGCTTATTAACCTCTCCTGCCGCCTTCAGTAATTCAAAATTTTGCATGTTTCTTGCCCCAATTTGAATTACATCTACATAATGAAGAGCAGTTTCAATATGAGCGGGATTGACGATTTCACTAACTACTGCTAGATCAAATTCATCTGCCACCTGTCTAAGAATTTTCAGCCCCTCAAGCCCTAACCCTTGAAAATCATATGGGGAGGTTCTTGGCTTAAATGCTCCACCCCGAAACAGTTTAATGCCATTCGCTTTAACAGCCTTTGCGACTTCTCTCACTTGATCATAGCTTTCTACTGCACAAGGACCCATAACGTAGTGAGTCGCTCCATCGCCAACTTTTTCCCCTTTAATGTCGATGACGGTATTCTCTGGCTTACGCTTCCGAGAAACTAACAATTCTTTACGATGATCATCCTCAATTAACTCTAATCCAGCCTTAAATATTTCTTTAAAAATATGTTCAATGGTTGAATTATCAAATGGACCATTATTATGTTGAATTAAATGATCTAACATTTCTCTTTCTCTTACAGGATCAAAACGCTTCATCCCTTGATTATTTTTGATATGACCAATTTGCTTTACAATAGCTGCTCGCAAATTCACAAGTTCAAGTATTTGTAAGTTTACATCATCAAGTCGATGCCTTAATTGGTCTAGTTCATTATGTTTCATGTATATGCCTCCTGAAAGGAAAACTACAATTAGAATAGATGCTTCTACTTAATGTGACCCAATTATAGCTAATAATTTTCTCTTTGTCATCTTAAAGTTTATAATAATAGTAGATTTAGTAAGAATGACGATGGTATATCGATAGCTTTCACTTTAGGGGGATTTACATAATGAAGGAAGATTACATATTTGCCTTAGATATAGGTACTCGTTCCGTTACGGGAATAATTCTAGAAAAAACCGACTCTACGTATACACTAGTTGATTATTGTATGAAAGAGCATAAGGTTCGATCGATGTTGGATGGGCAAATCCATCATGTGGAAGAAGTAGCTAACGTCATTAATGAAGTGAAGACAACGTTAGAGGCTTCCCATGGACCATTACGAAAAGTATGTGTAGCTGCAGCTGGTAGATCACTTAAAACGATCACATCCTCTGCTGTACTGGAACTAAATCAACAACCAATTACGGAGCATGAGACGATCAAGCACTTAGAATTAAGTGCAGTGCATGCTGCACAACAAAAGATCTCTTCTGATGAAACTGGTCATGATTTTTCTAACTATTATTGTGTAGGTTATTCCGTGCTCCATTACAAAATTGATGAGGAACGAATTGGTTCCCTAATAGATCAAATTGGTAACCATGCATCAGTAGAAATTATTGCAACATTTTTACCTAGAGTAGTGGTCGAATCTTTACTTTCAGCACTAAATCGTGTGAATTTAGAAATGGATGCTTTAACACTAGAACCTATTGGCGCAATTCAAGTGCTAATACCTGAATCCATGAGACGTTTAAATGTCGCTTTAGTAGATATTGGGGCAGGTACTAGTGATATTGCCATCACCAACACCGGCACAGTCGTTGCCTATGGCATGGTACCTATTGCTGGTGATGAGATTACAGAAGCGGTAAGTGATACATATTTATTAGATTTCCCATCGGCTGAATTAACGAAAAGACAATTAGTAACAGAGGGCAGTGCTACTGTAGCAGATATATTAGGATTTGAAACTACGATAACCTATGAGAATTTGGTAGCTGATATTGACAATAGCATTGATCGATTAGCTTCTGCCATTGCCGAGGAAATATTGCAATTAAATGGAGCACAGCCTAAGGCCGTTATGTTAGTAGGAGGCGGTAGTCAAACTCCAGACCTCACTACCCGGCTGGCAAATAAACTTCAGTTACCAGCAAATCGAGTGGCTATTCGAGATATTGATGCGATCCAAGTGTTAAATAAAACGGATAATCTTCCAAAAGGACCCGATTTTGTTACACCAATTGGAATTGCTATAGCAGCCAAACAAAATCCGATTCATTATATTTCACTGAAGGTGAACGAGCAAACCATTAGAATGTTTGAATTGAAGCAATTAACTATTGGAGACTGCTTAGTCCAAGCAGGGATAGAAATCAATAAACTATATGGTAAGCCAGGAATGGCATCGATTATTTCACTAAACGGCAAACAAATTACATTACCAGGAGAATTTGGAGGGGCACCGACTATCCTGTTAAATAATGAACCAGCAACGGTAGATAGCTTCGTACAGAATGGTGATACAATTGACATTACGAAAGGAGCAGATGGCAACCAGCCGATTGTCAAATTACAGGAGCTTGTTGGTGATTTACCACCAGTCAAAATTAAATATAATGATGCGACTTTTGAATTGAAATCTACCTACTATGTCAATAACTCACATCAAACAAAGGATTACATAATTCAAGACCGTGATACTATTGAAATACGTACACCGAGGACGATTAAAGACTTTTTCACTATGGTTAGTACCGAAAAACTCCCTGAAGAAAAAGAATTTATTCTGTATGTAAACAAGCAAAAAATTAATTTAGGTGTCGCGGAAAATCAGATCTTAATCAATGAGAAGCCTGCTACACTTCACAGTAAGCTAAAAGAGAATGATCATTTAACAGTTATACCAAAAACGATTCCTACCGTTAACACATTACTTCAAGCGATGCAAAAGGATTATTACGTTGAAATAACGGTTTTGTTTAATCAGCAAACGGTTACCCTTACTCAGCCACAACTTATAATCAAACGGGCTAAGCAACGATTGGATTTAGATGACGAACTTTATCCAAATGACCAGATTTCCATTGAAGAAAAGAACACCGAACCGTTTATATTCCAAGATGTTTTTCGTTATGTAGATATTGATTTATCTAATGCAAATGGAAATTTCGTATTAACGAAAAATGATCAGCCTACTACTTTTTATGAACAAATTATAGCTGGGGATAGATTGGCTATTGTTTGGGGATAAATCAATCAAAACCACCAGTGTGAACTGGTGGTTTGCTCTGCGGCTTGAAGCCTCTTTTACCGGCCTTGGCCTTAAAGGCCCACTGAATGGTTTTCCCTTACGCACCACATCCACGCACTGATTCTAAAGAATCTCTTATATCTTTCTATTTTTTTCTCCTGTGAATGGATCAAACTCTTCGAATAACGTTAATTGATCTGATATATAATCTTCTCGGAGCTGATTCCTAATATATTCTTCTATTTGCTTCTTATTTCGGCCCACTGTATCGACGTAGAAACCTCGACACCAGAATTTTCGATTGCCATATTTATATTTTAAATTTGCATGTCGGTCGAATATCATTAAACTGCTTTTTCCTTTTAAATATCCCATAAACTGAGATACACTCAGCTTTGGTGGGATACTTACTAACATATGGATATGATCTCGACATGCATTTGCCTCATGAATGGTTACACCTTTTCTCTCGCATAATTCTCTTATTATTTTTCCTATACTTTGTTTGTATTTTCCATATATAATTTGTCTTCTGTATTTTGGTGCAAACACGATGTGATACTTACAATTCCATGTTGTATGTGCTAAACTATTCTTGTCCTTCATTGGGACATGCCTCCTTCGTTTATTTGATGTAGTGGTCGGGAAACCAACTATATCTTATCACGAAGAGAGGCCTTTTTTAATTTTAATACCACGCTATAAGCTCTCCGGAACCCCCGGCATAGCCAGGGGTTTTCAAATGACACAAGAAAAGCCGAACTCATTCCATTCTTTAATCAAATGGGAATGAGTTCGGCTTTTCATTCTATATAATTATGTCTCGCGCCTATATCCTTCTAAACTTAACTAATTAGCACTATACTTCATAGGTAATGCCGTTCGATTACAAGATCATCTTCACATGTATTTCTTTAAATAATAAAAATCGAGTAGGGTTTATCATTACCCTTTGTTGTAGATCACTTCTATTTATTGATTTTGCTCTACAGCATTACTTTCAGAAGTATCTTCTTTCACGCTCTTCTCTGTTTTACGTAAATCCTGTATTTTGTTTTGCACATTAGAAGTTATTTCTTGTGTTTTTTGTTTTAATTCTGAGCCTTTTTCAGTCGCCAATTCTTTCCATTCTTGCCCTTTTGCTTGTGCTATATCTTTCCATTCCAAGCCTTTAGCTTGTGCAACATCTTTCCATTCGGTAGCACGCTCACGTACTTGTTGAGCCCCTTCATTTATATCCCCACGTAATTCTTTTCCAGACTTTGGAGCGAATAATAAAGCTAGACCAGCTCCTACTGCTGCACCAATTACTGCACCAACTACAAAATCTCTACCATTATTATCTGCCATCTAAATCTTCCTCCCTTTATTTTCTCTTTTTGATGAAATCAAATAGTGCGGCACCCCATGTTACGGCTTGTGATGCCTTATCTTGATTCTCTGCCATCGATCTAGAAATACTTGATGAAAATTGTTTTAAAGTTTGATTAAAATCTTGCACGGTTTCTCCAATTCCCTTTACTCCATCAAACAAACCATCTAGTTTAGCCGTTTTTTGGTTGACATCCTCTGCAAGTGCATTTGTTTTGTGTAATAATTCCGTTGTCTCGGTTGTAATACCTTGCATTTGCTTCTCAAGACCTTCAAGCGTACTTGCAACATTATTTAGTGTGCGTGTTGAAGCTTTTAGTGTCATTGCCAAATATACTACTAGCACTGCAAAAGCAACTGCAGCAATAAGAGCAGCAATATATAATAGTACTTCCATCTGATAACCATCCCTTCCATGTATAATTGCCAATATGCATGTGCTTGTACATATTAAGAGATTCCCTCATTTTTCGACATTTAAACATTGGCATTATATCTTTAGCTCTATCTTAGTATATCTCCATTATAGGCTTTTCTATCATAAAATTCGACTGATTTGTAGCAGATAATTCTAATAGATGTATTATTTTCCTATCAAAAGCAAATGGAACGGGGACTTAATACTATCTTTCACCTTGATTTTGTCTAAAAAAAAAGAGCCTGGGACAAAAGAATTTATCTTAAAGTAAAAAACGAATGATGAGCTACGACCCCGCTCCGGAAATATACTTGTGGTTCGCGGGCGGCTGGTGAGCCTCCTCGTGCTTCACACTTCGAGGTCTCACCGATGCCTTTTCTCCCGCAGGAGTCTACGTATATTTCCGGAGCTAGTATCGTGTATCATTCAGTTTTACATTTGATTCTTTTGGTTATGTCTCAGCCTACTTTTTATAGTTGTATCCAATTATTTAGCAGATAATGCATTCTCATAGGCATGTTGGAATTTTTGAATATCACCAGCACCCATGAAGATTAACACACTATCTTCATGTTTCATTAATTCTTTAACATTCTCGAGTTCAAGAATAGTACTATTTGGTATCAATTTTTGCAAATCGTTAATTGTTAATTGTCCACTATCTTCCCTAGCAGATGCAAAAATCTCACATAAATAAATCGAATCCGCTTCATTCAGACTATCGGCAAATTCTTGTAAAAAAGTCTTAGTCCTTGTAAAGGTATGCGGTTGGAAAATAGCAACTACCTCTTTATTAGGATATTTCTTCCGAGCCGATTCAATGGTAGCCATAATTTCTCTAGGATGGTGCGCATAATCATCAATGATGATTTGGTTGCTGATTTTCTTTTCGCTAAAACGACGTTTAACACCCTTAAAGGTACTAATATGTTTCATCGCATCTGCATCCATACCTTCATAATGGCAAATCGCTATAACTGCTAGTGCATTTAATACATGATGATTCCCATACATTGGAATGGTAAATGTATCATAATACGTATTTCGAACAAATACATCGAATTTTGTACCCTCTTCCGTTTCCTTCACATTTTGGGCTTGGAAATCATTTGTTGGTAAAAATCCGTAATAAACTACTGGCACCTTCGCTTGAATTTGCTGTAGTTTTTCATCATCTCCACAAGCGATGATCCCCTTTTTAACATTATCAGCCATAGACTGAAATGCATCAAATACATCATTGATACTTGAAAAGTAATCAGGGTGATCAAAATCGATATTCGTCATGATTGCATAATCTGGTTCATAACTTAGAAAATGTCTTCGATACTCACATGCTTCAAATACAAAGTAATTGCTATCTACATGTCCATTTCCAGTTCCGTCACCAATAAGATATGAAATTGGATAGGATGCATTTAGAACATGTGCTAATAATCCTGTCGTAGAAGTTTTACCATGAGCTCCCGTTACGGCAATACTCGTATATTGCTTCAACCATTCTCCTAGGAATTCATGATAACGGTAGAAAACTAACCCTTTACGTTTTGCCTCTTGGATTTCAACATGTTCATCTGAAAACGCATTACCTGCAATAATCGTTAAACCATCAGTAATATTCTCCTTCGAAAAAGGATAAATCGGTATGTTTTTTGATTCAAGAGCTTCCTGGGTGAAAAATTGCTTTTCCACATCTGAGCCTTGCACTTTTTCTCCAGAATCATGAAGAATTTGTGCTAAAGCACTCATTCCAGTACCCTTTATACCAATAAAATGGTAAGTTGTCATAAAAAAGAACCTCCAACTATATGTGTAAGAACAACACGGGATGTGCATACTTTCCGAACAATAGCACCTAGTCGTTTACTACTAAATAAATTGTAATAACATTAAATAATTATACCAAATATAATGTAGTTATAAAATAGTTATTTCGATGTATCATAACCACTAGAACGTATTTAAGCCTTATGATATTCCACTTTTTCTAGTCGTGGATTAGGACGATAACGTCGGCCATTTTTTGCTTCTGGAGACCCATTTAATAATACATTATCACCAGTAAAGCCAATATCTTGCTGCAGTAAACTTCTACCTACACCATAGGTATTAACCGGAACACCTAACGATTCAAAATATCGGATTTTCTCTTCAGTGAACCCACCTGTCGCAACGATTTCAACATGTTGAAATCCGTTGTCGTCAAGCGCCTTTCTTAGTGCAAATACAAGTTCAGGATTTACTCCTCTTGGATCAAACGCCCCCATAACATGATGATTTCGGAGAAAATATTTATCCACTAATGTATTGGAAGTATCCAGACGAACACCTTTAAGCTTTTCACCGAATGCACGTGCAACTTTTAATGAATCGGTAATAACATCATTATTATAATCGACGAGTGCTACTAAATCATCATTAGGGTATACTTCATGGTATGCCTCCATCGCTGCAACAACATCACCTTTAAACATTTGAATCAGTGCATGTGGCATCGTACCCATACCTTCTTTGCCCCACCACTCATTCATGGCGTGTGTTGCTTGAGCAGTAGAACCACCTATAAATGCCGCATAACCATCCCCGGCTTGCGTTGTATAATGGTCATCACGGTCCCCCATGAAAATAACTGGCTTCTGCTTACCAGACGATCTTGCCGCTTTTACAACATTATATACATTTGTAGCAATAGATGTTCTTCTAGCCAAAATCCCATCAATAATCCCTTCTAAGTAACCAAACTCCTGGTAAGGGCCTGAGATAGTAAGTACCGTTTCAAATGGGCTAATTTTATCCCCATCTTTTAAGGAATGTATTTCTAGCTTTTCTGGATGATCTGCAAAGGTATGAACGAGTGCAATTGCTTCGTCTGTTCCACAAAGTACAGCATCCTTCTTTTGGAAGAATTGCATGGTGACATGATTATTCGGCACCTTTTTCTCAACTATTTCTTTCGTCTTTAAAAAATAAACTGCTGAAAACCAGCCTTCTTTAATTCGTTTATCAAATTTAAACGTTTTATTTGTTAAACGGTCTATTTGACCGCTTAGCTTTTGTTCTATCTCTTTCATAGTAGTCTCCTTCTAACATATTCCCTATAATATCATATATCCAGTAACCTATTTTAACAAGTAAACGCTACTTGTATCCGTTTAAGATAATAGTTCTTCTAGCTCTGCCTTGGTAATTAAGACATCTCTAGGCTTACTACCATTTTGACCAGAAATAATTCCTTTATATTCAAGTGCATCAATTAACCTTGCTGCTCGATTATACCCTATTTTAAAATGTCGTTGTAATAAGGAGGTACTTGCACTGTCATGGTTATACACAAATTGAATTGCTTCTGTTAAAAGCTCATCCTCTTCCTCATCAGCTTCAAATTGCTTTAACAATGATTCTTGTTCGAATAAATAATTTGGCTCCGCTAAAGAGCTAACATAGCTAGTAACTCGTTCGATTTCCTCATCAGAAACAAATGGCCCTTGTAGACGGACACTTTTACCAGCTCCATTTTCGACAAAGAGCATATCACCTTTACCTAACAGCTTTTCTGCACCACCAGTATCAATAATTGTCCTAGAATCAACTTGAGAAGACACACTAAATGCAATTCTAGTAGGAATATTCGCTTTGATTAGTCCTGTTAATACATCGACAGAAGGACGTTGAGTTGCTAATAATAAATGTATACCACATGCCCTAGCCTTTTGCGCAATTCTACTAATCGCATCCTCTACATCCTGAGGCGATACCATCATCAGATCCGCTAATTCATCTATTACAATGACAATAAACGGCATTTTTTCATGTCCTCGACCTTGTTTTAATACTTTTTGATTATAACGCTCAATATCTCGGACACCTTCTTGGACAAACTTCTCATACCGTTCTTCCATTTCATTTACTGCCCATTTTAAGGCAGCTGTTGCTGCCTTAACATCCGTAATAACCGGAGATACAAGATGTGGTATGCCGTTATACGGTGCAAGCTCCACCATCTTCGGATCGATTAGTATAAATTTGACATCGTCATGATGTGCCTTATAAATTAAGCTTAACAATATTGTATTAATACATACACTCTTACCAGATCCAGTAGCACCGGCAATTAAGCCGTGTGGCATTTTTTGAATGTTCGTTACGATAGGAGTTCCCTCAATATTTAACCCTAAAGCAATGCTTAATGGTGAAGAACTATCTTTAAACGAATTAGAACCAATTATTTCAGAAAGTCCAACCATTTGTGAGGTCGGATTAGGAACTTCTATTCCTATCGTGTTCTTGCCTGGGATAGGAGCTTCTATCCGAATATCCTTGGCAGACATATTCAACTTCAAATCATCACTTAAGTTTTTTACCTTGCTAACTTTTACCCCTAATTCTGGTTGCACTTCAAATCTAGTAACGGCTGGTCCTTGTGTTGCATTTACAACTTTAGCACGAACATGGAAATACTTGAGAGTCTGTTCGAGTAATTGCTGTTGCTCCTGTATCCATTGATCATTTAGATTACTCTTCTCAACTGGGTCATTTAATAAATGTAAAGGTACCGTTGTATGATTAGAATTGTTATTCGTAACATGTTCCACTTCAGCCTGAGACGGTTGTTTATGCTCTACCTTCTTATGTAATATTTTCCTCTTATCTGAAGGTGTCATAATAACATTGTATGGAACACTTCGTTGTTTCTGCCCTTCTGATGTTGTAATTGATGACGATTTCTGATTATTATGATCCGCATCAGCATTTTGCTGTACTTTCTCGGGTTCTTGTATATCCTCTTTACCTTGTAACGGTTCCTTATATTCAACCTTATCTTCTTGAAGGTTAGCTGTCTCCTCATGAGCTGGTTGTGGTTTAGTTATTTCCTCATATGCTTCTTGCATTGGTGCATGATTAACTTCTAGATTACTAGCTTCAGAGGAATTCAAGTTAGCATTTATCTCATCATGATGGTGTAAGTCAGAAGTAGTAACTTCTGTTGGTCTCTTTTTTCGTACATATGCTGGAATCGAGTTAACTTCTTTATTGGTTCGTTCTCTAAAGCCATATATCGGCGAAGGAACATCTGTCCTTTCAAAGGGCTTTTTCTCTTCTGTTGTTTTTGCAACATCAGCTTGTTGTGGCATAGGTTGCTTCGTATTGTTAGGTCTATTACCTTTCCGTAAGTATGCTGGTGTTTCAATGTCTCCTAATGATCTTCTAATCTCTTTATTAGGATTAGAGATTTGTGGAATATGGTAAGAATTATTGTATGGATATTGATAAACCATCCTCGTTTTAATGTCAGGCTTAGAATCTTGTAATGGTGTATATTCATCATCTTGATAGTCAATTTCTTCTACTTCTACTTCCTTCCAAATAAATGTTTCAATTCTTTTCTTCCATTTATCCCACATTGCATTCACTCTTTTCTCTTGTTCCTTTATAGAATTTCTAATATCATCTCGTTTTACTAGAAAAACTTTTCTTATTCATTAAAAATTAATAATTTTCTCATCTTAAATGAAAAAGCAACCTAAGCTGTCAAACATAGGTTGCTTTCTATTATACAGTAAAAGCTTGACCAACTGAATAGGAATCATCTAGGATATAAATTCCTTTTTCCTTTGGAGCATTGGGAATTCCTAGCTCTTTTTGCGAGCAAATCATTCCATTAGAAGGTACTCCTCGAAGCTCAGTTGGTTTGATTCTTAAACCACTAGGCATAGTAGCTCCAATTTTGGCAACAACTACTTTTTGTCCTTTATCCACATTTGGTGCGCCACATACGATTTGTAGTACTTCATCCCCTACATCTACTTGACATACACTCAATTTATCCGCATTCTCATGTTGTGCTTTCTCTACTACATAACCTACAACAAACTTCGGACTAAGGTCTAAGTCTAGTGCATCATCGATGTTATGATCTGCAAATACTTGCTTCACTTTATCTAATAGTTCATTAGTTAATGGAATCTTACCAGTTTCTTTTAGTTCAAAATACTTCGAAGCATCAGCAATATTGTAGCCTAATACTTCTTGATTGCTATCTATAATTCTTGTTACTGGTCCGATTGTTTCATGACTTATACGATAACGATCATCGGTTTCTTTTAAAGGAATGATTAATACATCACCAATTCCATTAGGATTATAAAATACGTCCATCAAACTCACTCTTTCTACTATTATTTTTCTGATCTATTTTTAGCTAAAATAAATATCGGTGTTAACTTCTTATCCTCATAAATAAATGGTAAGGAGGTAATGGGAATTCTACCTTCTGTAAAAAACTTCATCGTCATCTGTGCCAGTATATCATACCCTGTCTTGTTTTGAATGTCTGCTATAATCAAAACATCTTGGTGTGGTACCGCAACAGCTAATTCCCCTTTACTCTTTCTCTTCATGTCTTCTAATAGCGATTCATTTAAAATTCTACTAGCATCATATCCATCCTGCTGTGCAAAGAAATAAAAATCGTTCTCTGCTACCGTATCTACTTTATACGTCGTATCTAACGAACGTAAATTAAAAGTAGCAATCTCATCAATTCGCTTTTCTGTCCAGCCATCCTGTTCTAGCATCGCTTGGTCAACTAATCGATAGGACTTCCCTAAATCAATCGCATAAAAGATTCTCGTTTCGGCTGTATGATCTTTATATAAAAGTTCACTACCCGACTTAGAACTAGTTGGAAATGAAGTGGAGCGAACAACCGGAATAATATGTTTTTCCATCCCATTCAGGGTATAAGACTGATTCATTATTTTCAAGGATTCTAATATATGTTCGACAAGCTCATCGATTGCTTGTTCACCACGCTCATTATACTTACCAATTATATTGGGGAGTTTAATCGTTACACCTTGATTGGAACTCTTCCACTCAACACGTAAAGTATCCTGTTCTCTATTGTATTTTATACTAAAATTAGAATCTGACAGCCTTTCCTCTAGGATTTTTTTCATTTTAAGACTGGTCATTTTCATAAAAAAGCCTCCTATAACTTACGGCATAATGGCTTACTTTTTTGCCTTTACTTTCTTATGATAGCTATGATTAGGTTTCTGTTCAACTATTTCACCTAAAGAACAAACAAAAAAACTGAAACATAGTAGATAATTTAAACACAGAAAATCCAATTGATTACAAATTGATAACGAAAGGCTTTAGAACTACAAACCTGAAGCTCATGTTAATTAATCGTATGGATTTTTTTAGTTTACCATCTAGTATATCTCAGCCTATTATCTATTCAACAATAGATAGCGCTATTTTCATAAGGTTTTCCGAATCGGTGATTGCTTTATTCTTACTTGTAAATGTTGTTAATTTTACTCCTCCAACACCTATCTGTAATTCATACCCCATTTTTTCATCTTCAGGAAGAAGGCGAATATAGCCGAATTTATCGTCCCCAGAAAAGGATTCTAATAATACTACATCCTCTGTTTTTGCAGCTTCAAAATTCAGCTGGCTTCTATTATCTTCTAATGTATTATAAAAGACAAGTAATGGCTGATCCCCACCATGTACGATAGCATTAAACATATCTACTTCTTCTACATTCATATTAGCTGGTAAATAGAAAGAAAAATATTCCCCTTCATAATTATCCTCGGGAATATCTTGACTAAAGAAAACTTCCTCCGCTTTTTCTCCAGCTTGCGTAATAATTGACTCTTCCGACTGAAAACTAAATACAGTTATGGCAATGACGAATACGGATAATACAATACATACAATATATGTCATCTTCGGCATGTCCGTTTCCTCCTACAATAGACCTACAAACACTCTACCCCTTATCTTACTATTAATTCAAGATATTTCAAGTAGAACCGTTAATCGAATCACTTTTATTTCTACTTATAATCCGATAGTATTAACTTAACATAAATAAATTATGGAGGTAAAATGAATGGAACTTATCGTATATTTAGCTGGGCAAATTCATGATAATTGGCGAGAAGAGATTGTCACTAAAGCAAGAGAAGTAAAACTACCTTTAAAATTTGTAGGTCCACAAACAAACCATGATCGTTCAGATGATATTGGAGAGGATATTTTAGGAAAACAGCCTAACAAGCTGTATAGAGATGATGCCGCCTCCAGTATTAATAATTTTAGAACACAAGTCTTACTGCAAAAAGCAGATATCGTTATTGCCTTATTTGGAGAAAAATATAAACAATGGAATACGGCAATGGACGTAAGTGCGGCAATTACAATGAATAAGCCTACCATTATTATTCGCCCAGAAAGTCTAATTCATCCGTTAAAAGAGCTTTCTAACAAAGCGAATGTAACCGTTGAAACGGTAGAACAAGCTATAGAAGTTCTAGCATATATCTATGAATAAATAGGGGGCACCCCCCTATTTATTCTGCCAATACCCCCACTGACCTTTAAGTAAGGTAACGACTTGGGCAAACATTTCCTCGCGGGTTAATTGATTATTAGTAAATATACCAATAGCACCTTCTTTTTTAGATACTCCAGTTTTATTGGCATATTGATCCATTATTACCCCAAGCTCTATCCCTTGCTTTAGCGGTTTTTCCATTTCTTTTGGTAATAGCACCCTTGCACCACTAGCCGTATATATAGACCCTGTTGGCGTAACTAGCGCACCCCAATTACATAAATAAAGCCAGTCACCGACATACATTACGCCACCTTCTAATCCAATGCCAATACTGTTATTTTCAATATTTGCACACTGTTTTGCACGGTTGACTGCGCCTTCTAAAGTTTCTTCATCGGAAAATGGTTGAGTAGATACTTGAGAAGGAACCTCTATACCCATTACTTCATGGTCTGGAAATATACTGGATACAGCATTTACTTTGGTTGGATTTTTCGAACCGACGATAAATTTCATGTCAAAATCTCCTTTTACTATCCTTCCTTTTCCTAAAATATTATTTTACCATACCATGTAACCATTTAAATAAAAAGAGCCTGGGACAAAACTATTTCTAACATAGGATAAACCGAACATGAAAGTTAGCACATCAAACCCTTTCCTCCCACAGGAGTCTCCGTATATTTCCGTGGCTAATGTGGTAATGGTTCGTTTTTATTACCTTTGTTTTCGTTTTGTCCCAGCCTCTACTATATCTTACTATTTTTCCGAGTATACTATTATTTTAGTGCATCATATTGTTTTATAATTTCTTGGGTAATTTCACTGTCCTCTGGTAAGTTACTAACTTCTGATAACACTTTAGCAATTCCGCTTTCTTTAATCATCGTTTGAAGTTTGACTGCTTCTTCGTCCTCTTGATAATCAAATAATAGCGCTGCAGCGATTGCTTGAGCTAGATTTGTATACGGTAAGCCGGCCTTTTGTGCTTCTGTTGCTGGACGAACAAGGCGATCTTCTGGCCCTAATTTACGAAGAGGGGCACGTCCTACTCTAGTGACACCATCATTTAAATGCGGGTTTTTAAATCGATCGATAATCTTTTGGATATACTTACTGTGTTCCTCTTTGTCTAAACCATATTGTTTAACCAAGTAATCACCGGTCTCTTTTAATGTTGCTTCTACTTTATTAACGATTGCTTCATCGGCTAATGTTTTATCAATCGTTGATTTTCCATTTAAGTAACCAAGATAAGCGATCACAGCATGTCCTGTATTAACCGTAAATAGTTTCCTTTCAATAAATGGAGCTAGCTCTTTAACTGTCGTCATGCCTTCTACGTGTGGAATATCAGCTTCTGTTTCTACAACCCATTCATAATATGGCTCCACTAACACATCAAGTGACGTATTATTCTTTTGGATTGGAACAATACGGTCAACAGCAGAATTAAAGAAAAATACTTTACCAGCTAACCTTTCTTTCGTATCTTCATCAAGATTATCCAAGATATGTTCTTTCAAAATATCAGTAGCACCAATTTGGTTTTCGCATGCAATGACATATAATGGCTCATCTGTTTGGTATACTCTTTCCGAGATTCCACGTGCAATTAACGGCGCAATTCTCGGTAAGATATTTGGACCGATTGCGGTCGTTAAATAGCTCGCATTCGTGATAACCTCGATGACTTCTTGCTCCTGTGTCATATTGTTCAGTCCTGAGACATGGTTTATTGTAGTTGTTTCTTGTTGATCTGTTGCAAGAATTACTTGATAGCTTTTTTGTTCATTTAATTGATTAATAATTTGATCTGCAATATCGACGAAGGTTACATGATATCCTGAATTGGAAAATAAGGCTCCAATAAATCCTCTACCAATATTACCTGCACCAAAATGAACTGCTTGTTTCACTTCTATCATTCCTTTATCCATTTATTTTGTAAGTAGGTTGAAAATAAATCCTCTAATTTACCTCTTATCATTTCTTCATTAGAGGAAGAATAGATCATTAAAGCTGTATCCGTTTCAATTAAACTTGTGCTGATTAAACTTAGTATTTCTTGTTCTTTTATGCTAAGTTTGTCAGGAGATAGCATTAACAATAAGTGCTTCAATGTAACTTCTTTTCCATCCATTCCCTTAATTACACAAGGATTGTCTAAATGACATATTTGAAAGATAAGCTCTTGTATACTGTCATCCCGACAATGGAATAGTCCCATATTCGTATGCGGAATCCCAAGACCTCCCATTTTTTCTCTGTCTAAAAGCTTCTGAAACACGACATCAGCATCTGTAATTAAGGATTCTTGTTCCAGCTCTAGTACCATTTCTCTCAGTACGCATGTGTAGTCTGGACTACTCTTACGATATATACGCAAATTGTTAAGAATTGCTTCAATACCAGTTTGAACGTCCTTCATTTCCTGTAAAACATCTAATAGACTGGATGATTCCTGTCTCATTTCTTTATCCCTAATTTTTACATACTCTTTTTTTCCTGTAAATTGTTGGAGATTACTCTGTAAATAGCTACGAATCATTTGTATGTCTTCATCACTTAATAATGGAGAGACAAGAATATAATGAACCTCATCAAATGGTAACCGAACAGTGGATATAATAATGTCAAATTCGTCTACATTTGATTGTTGCATTTCTTTAATCGTTTTAACTTCAATCGTATCAATCTCCTGGAATTCCTTCTTAATACGACTGGCCAACATTTTAGATGTACCAATCCCTGTAGGACAGACAACTACACCATGAATAGTAGGCTTCTCTTCGTTCATCAATAAGGCGGAACCGAAGTGAAGAACGATAAATGCAACTTCGTCATCCGGAAAGCGAATCTCCGGAATTTCCTTCTCGAGACTATTTCGAACTGCCATAAACAATACAGGATATTTCTTCTTTATTTGGGCTGTTAACGGATTGAACAAGCCTGTTTGATGTTTTAAACGAAATATGGAAGGCTCCATGTGGGCAAACAACCCCTGGAACAATGAAAAATCTCGCGTTAAATCCACATGTAATTGGCTAGATACATCCTGTATGATATTTTTAATAATTTGTCCGAGCATAATGCGGTCATAAGCAATTGTATCTGAATCTTGCAGCTTAGAACCTTTTAGTATCACAGCTAGATATTGCACATCTCTCTCGGTTAATGGAATGGATAATTTAGATTTTAGCTCCTCACATAGCTGATCCATGAGTTGAAAAGCATTTATTGTTTCTTCTTCCTCTATTTCCCCTATTGGTTCATCTAGTAAAAAATTGCTCTCTACTCGCTTAAGCGTAATCGCAATGTGAACGACAAGTCCTAAATAATCATTATCAGCTAACCGCATTTTACCTTTCTCAAACATACGATTCACTAGCTCATCAATGATCATCAAATAGTCAGGAGGAAAATATCCAAGAACAGAATCCTCTAATTCCATATCCTTCATCAGAATATATAAGCTTTCTAATAATTCTTCATGAAAATGAAACAATAGATAGGTTGCTAAAGCACGCCGTTTATTTGCTTCATTTCCTGTAATACTAACGCCAACGCCTCTTTTTCTCGACAAGTCTATCGTAAATTTGTCTAGCCAGCTGGTTAAGTCGTCTAGATAGGATGCAAGAGTTGTCACACTCACCCCTAGCTGATGTGCTAACACCTTAATTTTAAAAAACGATCCTTCATGTAATAAAATAATTAACAGCTGTAGCTTTTTTTCCTCAGGTGTTTCATCTGTTGGATGTACATAATAAAGCTGCTGCATTAATTTGAAAATATGTTCGTTCTTTCCTTCTATCATTAATCCATCATTGGTTGTCCGCTTTAATAGTAATTCAAAAGATTTCAAGATGTTTTCGACAGCCTTTAAATCACGCTGTATCGTTCTTACACTTACATGGAGATAGCTAGCAAGTGATTGTGGTGTGTGCTTACCTGACGTCTTCATTACTAAATCAATGATCGATTTTTCTCTTGACGTAATAAACATGCTACCCACTCGTTTCTAATTAATTGAGATGTATCTGAACGAAAATAACGAATAGAAAGACAGTTATTCACCATCTTTCTACTCATTTTCTACTTTATTTACTATTAATAATCGTTAACAATTCTTTAGCTGTTTTGGCTTGTACCATTTGTTCCACATTTTTCTCATCGGAGCAAACAATAGCAATACCAGAAAGAATATCTAAATGTGTACCGTCCTTACCGGCTATTCCAAAGATAAGCTTGGCTTCTTGACCGTCAAAGTCAACCCCATTAGGAACTTGAATCACGGTAAACCCTGAACGTAATACAGCTTTTTTCGCCTCTTCTGTACCATGTGGAATGGCAACATTATTTCCCATGTACGTTGATGTTAGCTTTTCACGATCAATCATCGCATCAACATAGCTTTCTTCAACGTAACCAGCTTTCACTAATACTTCACCTGCGAAACGAATTGCCTCTTCCTTCGTAGCAAATTCTTGATTTAGGAAAATATTTTCCTCTCGTAATAAATCATCATCATCTTGATTATGATCTACATCTGTTACCTCTGCTACGGTTTCTTCGACTAACTCTGTTTGCTCTTTCGTAACACCATTTTGTAATTGGTCAATCAACTTATCGTATTCTGGACTGGATAAGAAGTTATCTACCGAAATATGATAAGCATCTGGCAGTTTACTTTTAGCACGTGGTGTTAACTCATTTTGTGTAATAACAATTTGTGCGTCATTGGTTAAATTACTAATAGCTGAATTGGTAACTGTCACATCTAGATTTGCTTCTTTTACTTTTTTACGTAGTAAGGAAGCCCCCATTGCACTTGATCCCATACCAGCATCACAAGCGAAAACAATTTTATTTACTTTTTCTGGAAGAGTTCCTGCTTTAGATTGCAATGCTCCTGCAACAGAGCTTTTCTTCCCTTTCATTTCTTGCATTTTATTCGTTGCCTCTTCAATATTATCCTCATCTTGTTTACTTGATTTTAGCACAAATGAAGAAATAATAAAGGAAACGGCTGTTGCTACGAATACTGCTGCAAAGTTGGCAAAATAAACACTTGCTTTCCCTGGTGTAACAGCTGCTATAGCAAAGATACTACCTGGAGAAGCAGGAGCCTGTAGACCTCCGCCTAATAATACTAGTGTGAAAATACCACTCATACCACCTAGAATAACGGAAATTAACAGCATAGGTTTCATCAGTACATATGGGAAGTATATTTCATGAATACCCCCAAAGAAATGAATGATTCCAGCCCCTGGTGCTGATTGCTTTGCAGTACCTTTCCCAAACAGCATAAAGGCTAATAGCACACCAAGACCTGGTCCTGGGTTTGCTTCTAATAGGAACAGAATGGATTGTCCTACAGTTCTCGCCTGTTCTAAACCAATTGGAGAAAGGATTCCATGGTTGATTGCATTATTTAAGAATAGAATTTTTGCAGGTTCGATGAAGATACTAGTTAATGGTAACAGACCTACACCGATTAACCAATCTACTCCCGAAACAAGCAATTGTGTGAATCCGTTTACAGCTGGGCCGATAGCTAAAAATGAAAGAATTGCAAGTAATCCACCAAGAATACCAGCTGAAAAGTTATTGATTAGCATTTCAAATCCTGATTTGACTTTACCTTCGATTGCTTGGTCAAACTTTTTAATTACGAAACCACCAAGCGGTCCCATAATCATTGCTCCTAAAAACATCGGTGTATCTGGTGCCCCTACAATAACTCCCATTGTTGCAATTGCACCTACGACACCACCTCGTTGATCATGAATCAATTTACCACCTGTATAACCAATTAATAATGGTAGTAAGTAAAAGACCATTGGGTCAACTAGTTTGGCAAGGCTTTCATTTGGAAAGAAGCCATCTGCTATAAATAATGCGGTAATTAGTCCCCATGCAATAAATGCACCTATGTTTGGCAATACCATAGAGCTTAGGAAGTTACCAAATTGTTGAACCTTAACTTTAATGGTTGACTTTGCCATTATATCTCTCCCTTTCATTGTTATATGTGTCTAACTTCCACTTAAAATCATATGCTACAATTATCTTCACTTCAAGATACTTGAAAACTAACTTTGTCGCGGTATGGATGACATGGCTGTTTTTTCTCGAAGGATGGTACAAATATGCATACTTATGTACCTAGCTTTATCAAGAAGAAATGCAATTATTCACTGCTTTATGTAAGCTACCATACGTTTAAACATGTAAATATAAACTTGTAATGACCTTTTTAATCAAAAAAAACCAGCTACTCATTAGGACGAGTAGCTGGTTTGCTATTTCATTATTGTTTGCGGATCGTATCGACCGTATTTTGATCAGTAGATTTTACTAGTTTTACTAACAGTTCTTTTGCAGCAGCGTAATCATCCACATGAATAATAGATGCTGCTGTATGGATATAGCGTGAGCAAATACCGACAACTGCAGATGGTACGCCATTACCTGAAAGATGTACACTCCCTGCATCAGTTCCCCCTTGGGAGATGAAATATTGATATGGAATATTATTAGATTCCGCCGTATCTAAAATGAATTCTCGCATTCCCCGATGTGTAATCATCGAACGATCAAAGATACGTAATAAAGCACCTTTGCCTAATTTACCAAATTCACTTTCACTTCCTGTCATATCATTGGCAGGCGATGCATCCAGTGCGTAGAAGATGTCGGGATTAATCATATTCGCTGCAACTTTCGCGCCTCTTAATCCTACTTCTTCTTGTACGGTTGCTCCAGAATACAATTCGTTAGGGAGTGTTTCACCTTGTAATTCTTTTAATAGTTCAATAGAAAGTCCACAACCATAACGATTATCCCATGCTTTAGCTAAAATCTTCTTTTCATTCGCCATCGGTGTAAATGGGCAAATTGGCACGATGGTTTGTCCTGGTTTAATTCCGATTTTTTCTGCGTCCTCTTTATCATCAGCACCTATGTCAATTAACATATTTTTAATATCCATAGGTTTATTACGTTGTTCTGGTGTTAAATTATGTGGAGGGATGGAACTAATAACACCTATTATTGGTCCATTCTCTGTCATAATTTGTACTCGCTGAGCAAGTAATACTTGACTCCACCAGCCACCTAATGTTTGGAAGCGAATAAGTCCAGCTTTCGTAATTTGTGTTACCATAAAGCCCACTTCGTCCATATGTCCTGCAACCATTACACGAGGGCCGCTTCCTTTTTTAACTCCAAATACACCACCAAGGTTATCTTGAATTACTTCATCTGCATATTTTTCAAGCTCACTTTTCATGAAAGCACGAACTGGATGTTCGTTACCAGGTGCACCTTGTAATTCTGTTAACGTTTTAAATAATTGTAATGTTTCCTGATTCATCTATGTAACCCTCCATTCCTTCTCACTACTTCTTAAGTATACCGAAAGGACTAAATTGTTTCCACAATTCAATAATATTTTCTATTTTGTTCTAATTACGGTATACTAAAAACTAGACTAACATGTGAAAAAAAGTTTAAAGCATGAGGTGAGAAGATGAGTTGGAAAAAAACTGTCGTAGCAGCTGGTGTAGGCTTTGCTGCTGGATACTTAGCAAAGCAGCAAATCGATCAATATCAAAAGATAACACCTGAAAAGGCATTGAAATACGCCAAAGAAACATTCAAAAAGCAAGGACCAATTAGTGGTTCTTGGATTTATATGAAGCCTGAGCCAATTGAAAAAAATGGCTTACAGTACAATGCATATCGTGGTGGTGTTACACGTAGTATTGATGGACAGAATAAACAATACGAATTTTATGCAGATGCAGACACTGGTGCCGTCATTGACGTCGTAGAATCGGTTTAATGTACATGAAAAAGTAGCCTTACAGCTTTGCTAGGCTACTTTTTTAATACCTAAAAATACGTGGTATTTCTGAATTTTAGTTAATACTCATATCGCTCTCTTTCCACGACATCTGTTTGATCACCTTGTTGGTTAAATTTAATAGCACGGTAAAATGCATCGTGATAAAACGTAAACCATGCCTGCTTTTGATAACCATATTCCATCCATTTTTCTTTTTGATGGACAGAAGCTACTGGATAATCATCATAGGCCATCGCCCACAGCTTGTTCTGATGGGCATTCGTTGCCATTAAATCGGCCATATGAATAAACGTTTCCTCTTTATCTTCGAATACGATAATGGAATGACCATCACTATGTCCACCCGTATGAACCATTTTTAAGCCAGGGACAATCTCAATTTCTTCGTGAAAAGGCTCTACCTGATCGACGATGGGCTTCCAGTTCATTTCCCAATATGTATTCACGGAGCGAATATTTGGGTTTCTCATCTCATCCCATTCCACTTGTGAAGTAAAAATCTTTGCATTTCGGAATACGGATTCATATGTTTCATTTACTTTTTTTGTTAATCCACAAGCATGATCAAAATGTAAATGGGTCATCAATACTGTATCAATATCATTAGTGGTTAAATTAAGTTCAGCTAACGATTTCTCAATCATCGACTCCTCAAGCACACCGAAGTTTCGCTTTTGTTTTTCTGTTAATTTATCAATCCCCATACCTGTATCAATTAACATATTTTGACCATCAATTTGCAGTAAAATCGGATCAGTTCTTAGTTCTATCTGATTTTTATCATTCACTGGATACTTTCTGGACCATAAGGCCTTTGGTACAACACCAAACATGGCACCACCATCTAAGTGATTCACTCCTCCACTTAACCAAGTTAAAGTAGCGCGGCCTACTTGTAATTTCTCCATCCAATCTCCCCCTTCATCCTTCCTAATAATAGTGTATAGGAAGGTGCATCATCTTGCAAACGCTATCAAATGAGGCTTAATTACTGTTACTTCTAGCCTCTTCCAAATAGCTTCTCTTTCATCCTGTACCCTTTCTCTAATTTATCCATCGTCCAATAATTAAAAAAAGAGGAGTTGCTACTCCTCTCGAAAAACTGCCTTACACCGGTATATTGGCTGACCTTTTGCAGAAAATTTCTCTTCATATTCTGTCATGACATTTTCTGGATCATGATCCTTATGCAAATCAAGACTGATTTCCTTTAATAGCATACCATATTCGGAAAAGCTAACTAACGAATATTCAAAGAGACCTCGGTTATCTGTTTTAAAGATTAATTCTCCATTAGAAGCCAATGCTGCTTCATATCGTTTTAGAAATGTACGGAAAGTGAGCCTTCTCTTGGCATGACGATTTTTCGGCCATGGGTCGGAGAAATTCAAGTATATGGTTGAAACTTCATTTTCCATAAAAATGTCGTTAAGATTCTCTGCATTTTCTTGAATTAACAGGATATTGGATTGCCCTGATTCTTGAACCTTCTCTGCAGCCGTTACGATAACACTTTTGGAAAGTTCAATACCGATAAAGTTAATATTAGGGTATTGTTTGGCCATCCCTACAATAAATTGACCTTTTCCTGTACCAACTTCGACGTGAATTGGATTGTCATTTCCAAAAAGTTCCTTCCATTTATTTTTATGTTCACTTGGATTAGGAATTACTAAATGCGTATTTTCACGCAAAAAATCATCGGCCCAAGGTTTATTACGCTGACGCAATAGAGGACACCTCTTTCTACTACTTTTACATATTTTTATTAAATCATCGAATACTATTCCATGAGGTGAAGTCACATGTCATTGACAGTAAATCATCAACTAGAATTATTATTAGACATTTTAGATGAGCAACAAACTGAATGTTGTGCTCAAGTATCTGAATATCAACAAATAAAAAGGTTAGTAAAATCCATGATAGCAAATAACTCCATATCTAATGAACAACTCTTACAGCTTTTACCGGAAATCTACAATTACGGTAGACAAGGAGAAAGTGTTCAAAATCAAGAGGAGCATATTCTGACCAATAAGGATAATATTACTAATTGGATTTCCACCATTGAACAAAATAATTTACAATAATCTCATTTGTAAATTAAGTTCTTTTAACGCAATCAGACGCTCTTCATACTTATCCATTTCATTTCGCTCATAATGAAAGGCTAAGAAAGAAAGCGCGTCAACAATTAAGTACCAATACATTCTAATTAAAAACGGTTTATCTAGTTCCATACCATACTGCTCTAGCCATTCTTTCCAGTTCTCTTTTGGAATATAGGAATTCAGAACCTTACCATAATCTAAAATCGGATCGGCAATCATAGCATTATCCCAGTCTATTAAATATAACTGACCATCATCCGTTAGCAGTAAGTTATGATGGTTCATATCTCCATGACAAACCGTTTGATTATGTTGTCTAGCAATCGGTAAATAGTTATTTAAATAAGCTAAACCATCTTTAATTTCTACTGTGGCATTCTCGATTCGATTAGCATTTAAACGCTTTTCAATTGATTGTATATAATCATCGGCTGTAATAGGTTTTTTTCCTAAGCGTAGCAACATATGCAATAATTCAGTGGAATGGTGAATTTTATGAAGTAGATCAGCTACACGTTGATATTGCATTTCGGCTGGTCTAAGTTCCCTTCCCTCTAACCATTTTTGAGCAGTTACCACATCACCATTGTTTAAACGTTTTGTCCATACGAGCTTAGGAACAATCCCTTCAGCTGATAATACTGCTAAAAATGGGGATGAATTTCGTTTAAGAAAAAGTTGCTTCGAATCTTTTTTGGCAAAATAAGCCTCCCCAGTTAGTCCACCAGCAGGCGTAATTTCCCATTCTTCACCAAAAACCTTCTTAAACCATTCCATCATACATTCCCCATATCAAAAAATAATCGACAAAAATTACAAACATGTTAATAGATTATCGAATTCTATCATTATTTTCAAGTTGTCTATCCTATTTATTAAGAAAAAATAGTCCCCATTATTTGGATAGCTTGTTAATCTTTAGCAATTTCACACGAACTACATACTTCTATTTGCCCATCAACTTGAAAACTAATTGCCTTTTTCGCTTTTATTGAGACTCACATGATATAAATCTACTTTTTTAAATGAAATATGCCCAATAAAAACAGTTAAAAACAATCCTAACACTTTCCATTTAGAAATACCACGAATAACTAACAACGGCTGGACATTGGGTTGAATTTTTGCATTACATGTTTCAGCTTTATGGGACTATCTTTCTCTTGTTTGGGCGCATGTATTTTCCACTCGGGTACATGTTTCTACTTATTGGGCTTATCTATCTCTTGTTTGGGCGCATCTAATTCCCATTCGGGCGCATCTTTCCACTTATTGGGCTCATCTTGCTCTCACTTGGGCGCATCTAATTCCCATTCGGGGGCATCTTTCCACTTATTGGGCTTATCTTGCTCCCGTTTGGGCGCATGTATTTCTCACTCGGGTACATGTTTCTACTTATTGGGCTCATCTTGCTCTCGTTTGGGCGTATCTAATTCCCATTCGGGCGCATCCTTTCACTTTTTGGGCTCATCTTGCTCTCGCTTGGGCGCATCTAATTCCCATTCGGGGGCATCTTTCCACTTATTGGGCTCATCTAATTCCCATTCGGGGGCATCTTTCCACTTATTGGGCTCATCTAATTCCCATTCGGGGGCATCTTGCTCTCCCTTGGGCACATCTACTACTCACCCGGGTACATACTTCTACTTATTAGGCTTATCCTTCTCCCGTTTGGGCGCATCTACTTCAGATACATCCTTCCATGAAAATATTAACCCTCTTCTTCCTTCATTCCACCGTCAAATTCATCCTCGTCCACCCATTCCGGCCGCTTTACATACGATGATTGGCAATGTTTTAACAATGCCTCTGCTGCCTTTAATTGAACACTTTTTAATGGGGAATTAAGCGATCTTTTTTGCTGAAACCATTGATCATATTCATGTTTTCCTATAATTCTAGTATGATATGGTTCTTTTAAAAAATTGATGATATTTGTCCGGGAGAGGACGACCTTATGTACAGGAAATGAAATACCATATTTATCTAATATGCCTTTCACAATCTTCTCCGTCCGCTTTAGTGCAAAGATTGGACTTAACTGCTTCTTGCTTTTGACACCGTTCTCCAAGACCCAGCTTCTATCATCCGATGCGGTAATCATTGTATTCTGATTTTCTTCCAATACATAAATGATTTCGATACCTAATGGACTAATAAGTATAATCTCCCCTTCAACTGGCGCCTTCCGTATCTCGAAAACAGGATAATACATTACGAAATAGGTATCTGGAAATCGTTTTAAAAAATAGTGAAGCAATTCGTCTTTATAATATTTTGGGGCAACAAAAGAAACATTAGATATAGTTGATGTAGCCCATTTAAACTGAAATGGAATAAGTTGATTCAAGAAATAATGCTTAAGCTCTTCTTCCGTATTTGGAAGAATAACGTCGTGCTCTGTATCTTCTACTACTTCTACTTGTTCTTTTTTTCTTTGGAACAAATTCCATTTCGATGGTTTTTTTTGCTCTTCTTCTATGTCAGACAACGTAGCCAAGAGCTCAGGATTGTTCCATAAGTTTAAAAGCTTCTTCCAATTATCTTGTTTATATCGAATAAATTGACTCGGATAACGATAAATATCCCATTCATATCGTGTAATGTAATTTTGTAATTTAATTAACTGGGCCAATGGATTACCCCCTTTTCAACCGATAACGTTCCACAATCTGGTATTTTGGTGATTTAGACGGATGAATTTGATACAATACAAACTCATCTACATTCATTTGAAAATAATCGGCTGCAAATTGTTCCTTCACTTCATCTAGAGCGCTTGCATGATACGATTCTAACCATTTCTTCGCTAGTGTAATATGCGGTCTGTAAGGTCTATTTTCGCTTGGAAATCCAATTTCCGTTACAACGGATTCAATTTTTCGAAATAACCCTTCTAGTTCTGTATTTTTTTCTACACCAGCCCAAACTACACGAGGGGTATCATGCTTTCCAAAGGTTCCAACCCCGCCTACGGATAAGGTAAATGTAGGATGGGTAATGGTCGCTAAATTATTTCGCAACTGTTTTAGCTGCTGCTCCTCAACAGCGCCGAGAAACTTCAATGTAATGTGTAGGTCTTCTTGATGTGGCCATACTTTATATGACACATTTTGCTTCAACGTTTCTTGCCAGGTGAAGAATGTCTCTTTTAATTCAGTTGAAACCGGTATAGCGATAAAATAATGTGGAATTTGTCCCATTTATATCCCTCACTTAATAAATTGACAATAAGAAAGTTCTTCTTCAGTCAACTCACGATATTCCCCTAAGCTTAAAGAAGAATCCAGCTTTAGCTCCCCCATACTTAATCGCTTCAAATAGACAACTTTCATTCCGACAGCTTCGAACATTCGCTTCACCTGGTGAAATTTCCCCTCTGTAATGATTATTTCAATTTCGGAAATATCACCAGAAGCAATGATGGTTAACTTTGCTGGTTTAGTCTTATAGCCATCATCTAATGTAACTCCATTTGAAAACAGCTCAACCTCTTTATCGGTTACCATCCCCGATATTTTAGCATAATATGTTTTTCCCACATCTTTTTTTGGTGAAAGTAATTGATGAGCTAATTGACCATCATTGGTTAGTAATAATAACCCTTCTGTATCTTTATCTAATCGTCCAACAGGAAAGGGGTTAAAATGTTGTAACTCTGGTGTCAGTAAATCAATTACCGTCCTATCACGCTGATCCTCGGTCGCTGAGACCACTCCAGGAGGCTTATTCATCATCAGATAAATGAATGGTTTATAGATGACAACCTGATCGTCCACTTTGACTATGTCTTTCTGCGGATCAACCTTTAGACCACTATCCTTAACAACTAGTTCATTTAACGTAACCCGTTTCTTCTTCACTAATGCTTTCACATCTTTACGGGAACCGTAACCCATATTGGAAAGTAATTTATCTATTCTCATATTAACACCTCAAAGCTACCTGAAAATCTTCCCTAAAATACGTACTCTCTCTCCAAATACCCGCTCTAATAATGTAGACTTGTATGCAAACCATAGGTATACATAGCCACCAATTGAAACACCAAGGAATAGCATAAGCATTAATCCCAGTCTCGTTTCTTCATATGGGAATATTGCTCCGACAATTAGTTTAACCAATATGATGACAATCCACATGAGAATAACAAAAATCCCCGTAAGCATGGTGCGTTTAACGATTGGTTTAAATTGGAATCCTACTGAACTTCTTATACGGATGAGATTCAACACTACTGCAATAGTTAAACCAACGGCAGTAGCAAAAATAGATCCTTTTGCACCAAACATATGAATGAACTGTATATTAAAGAGCACTTTAAATAAAAATCCAGCACATAAATTAAATACTGCATGATTTTGTTGATTGATTCCTTGTAAAATGGACGCTGTAACAGTCAATAATGCAAATAAAATGCCCACAGGTGCATACCAACCGAGTAAAGGTCCAGTTAGATTCAATGTTTCTAATCCGCCAAACAAGGTACCATACGCTTCTGATGAGAGCATGGTTAATCCAAATGATGCTGGAATAACCAGTACCAGTATAATTTGGAGTGCCTGGTTAATTTGATTATTTAATAGCGGCTTTTGTCCTTGGGTGAAGGAGGACGTGACAACTGGCATTACAGCTAAAGATAACCCTGTTGCTATTGTAACTGGTATAATGACTAGCTTATGACTTAACGAATAAATCGATCCAAATAGCGCCTCAGAGATTTCCCCCTGTCCAATTGTTACCATTGTTCGATTAAACGTAACTGTATCAACTATTTGAAACAGTGGAATAGCAAGAGAAACAATAACAAAAGGTCCCGCATAACGTAATAATTCTCGCATTAACTCTTTTTTTGGTATATCATGTACCGATTTTTGTTCCGCGAGTTTCTTATCGATAAAAGGTTTACGTTTTTTCCAATAGATTAACAAGACACCATAAGAGAAAATGGCACCTATGAATGCAGCAAATGTTGCATAGCCTACTGCAGTGGTCGTTGTTCCATTAAATATATAGATAATAAGAAACGCTGCTACCAATAAAAACACGATTCTGGCAATTTGCTCTATAACTTGGGAAACTGCTGTTGGTCCCATCGATTGATTTCCTTGAAAAAAGCCTCGCATAATACTCATAGAAGGAGTAATAATTAAAGCAAAGCTAACCATACGAATGACCATCGTAACATCTTCCACAGTATTATGTAACTCATCGTCTGAAATGATTAGATTTGCAATTAGCTCCGCACTAAAGAAGAGAGCAAGAAATGTAATAATACCTGTAACTGCCATTAGTGACATACCGGTTTTAAACATTCGCATTCCAGTATAATAATCCCCTAAGGAATTATATTTCGATATGAACTTCGATACTGCTAACGGAATACCGACCGTAGCTATGGTAATTAAAATACTATACGGGAGGTAAGCATATGAATAAAGAGCAACACCTTCTGGCCCTACCATTGCATTAAAGGGTATTACATATATCATTCCTAAAAACTTCGATAAAAAAGACGCCCCCGTTAACAGGAAAGCACCCCTTACGATTGTTGATTTTGACATTTTTTCACCTGCATCTACAATTTAAAATATCACAATAAGCCTATTTTAACATACTACCGTTCCGATAGATAACCTTAACTTACAATTATATACATTTCGTTTACCATTATATTATTAAAAAGGATAGAAAAGCACTTAAACCTTCTTCCATATCAAAAATATCAGTTTTAACGATAACAAAGCTGCAAAACATGACATTTTTCCAGCTAAAAATTGAGTACATCAAGTGTTAAGTGTTAAAATTAACAGTTGAAAGGAATGAGTACGCTTGAATTATGACGTAATAGTAATTGGTGGTGGACCATCAGGATTAATGGCTTCTATCGCTGCAGCTGAACATGGTGCTAGAACCATGCTAATTGAAAAAGGAAATAAATTAGGAAAAAAACTCGCTATATCTGGTGGTGGTCGATGTAACGTTACCAACCGCCTTCCTCAAGACGAAGTTATTAAGCATATCCCGGGAAATGGTCGGTTTTTATATAGTGCTTTTTCAGTCTTTAATAATTACGACATTATCGACTTTTTCGAAGGACTTGGTGTTGCACTAAAGGAAGAAGATCATGGACGTATGTTCCCGGTATCTAACTCTGCAAAAGATGTCGTCCAAGCATTAATCAATAAAATGGACCAGCTTGGTGTAGAAGTAAAGCTAAATACACCTGTGAAAGCGATACACTATGGAGAAAGTGCACATACCGTCATTCTTGAAAATGGTGATAAAATCGAAACAGGTGCGATTGTAATTGCAGCTGGTGGAAAAGCCGTTCCTCATACAGGGTCAACTGGAGATGGCTATGCATGGGCAAAAAAGGCAGGTCATACGATTACAGAATTATACCCAACAGAAGTCGCCTTAACCTCTACTGAAGAATTTATTAAACAAAAGAAATTACAAGGTCTTTCTTTAAGAAGTATTGCCCTTTCTGTTCTAAACGATAAAAATAAACCGATCATCACACATAAAATGGACATGATTTTTACTCATTTCGGTGTATCGGGACCAGCAGTTTTACGATGCTCTCAATTTGTTGTCAAAGAGCTTATGAAAGGGGAAAAATTAGTAACCATGCACCTAGATGTATTGCCAGACAAGCATGAGGAAGAACTGTACCAGGAACTTCTTGAAACGATTGCAGAAAATCCTAAAAAAGCAATTAAAAATATATTAAAGGGAATAGTTCCAGAAAGATTTCTAAACTTTATCCTCGAAAAGAATAACGTTAAAGAGGATCAGAAGGCAGCAAATATTGGAAAGGAAACACTCCGTTCCATTGTACAAGGTTTTAAACATTTCACCTATACAGTAAACGGGTCTCTACCACTGGAAAAAGCATTCGTAACAGGCGGAGGTGTTTCGATTAAGGAAATCGTCCCTAATACAATGCAATCGAAAATGATGGACCGATTATATTTCTGTGGGGAGATTTTAGATATACATGGTTATACTGGGGGATATAATATTACATCTGCGTTAGTCACCGGTAGGCTTGCTGGAATGAATGCTGCATTCGAAACGTCTTCACCTGGTAGTTGATTCCTCTTATTTTTTTACTCTATTAGGGAATTCTAATCATGTATTGGGGACAAATACTTTAGCACAGAAAGGGTTGGTTTCGAGTGCAAACAAAAGGAAAATGGTTACCAATTCTCGCTTCCGTTGGAGTTGGAGCGGCAACGTATTATACGATGACTAAAAACAACCAAAATTTCGGCCAAGCCATTTCAAAAATGCTCCCATTCGTGGCGGGCATGAGTGGAAATGGTGGAGGAAACACTCAGAAGCTTGGACCTTTCGGCATGGCATAACCAATTTTAGTAAGCACGCCTTCAAGATGGGCGTGCTTTTTCTATATAA